>CAZBRS010000060.1:0-17694 GCA_964494475.1 uncultured Myxococcales bacterium
CCTTGCCGTCGCACGAGGGCTCGCAGCACTTCCAGGCCAGGCAGGTGCCCGCCAGGCACTCGCCGCACGAGCCGCCGCAGCCGTCGCCGCCGCACTCCTTGCCGTCGCACGAGGGCGTGCACTCGCAGGTGCCCTCGACGCACGTGCCGTAGGTGCAATAGCCGCACTCGCCGTCGCAGCCGTCGCCGCCGCACTCCTTGCCGTCGCAGTCGGGCACGCAGCACTCTCCGTAGTAGGTGCAGGAGCCGCTCTCGCACCACCCGCACTCGCCGCCGCAGCCGTCGTCGCCGCACTCCTTGCCCGTGCAATCGGACAGGCACCCTTCGCAGTGGCCCCACGGGTCGCAGACGCCACCGTAAGAGCACCCGTAGACCGGCGCGTAGGGGTCGTCGCAGTCGGGATCGTAGGCGCCGCACTCGCAGTCGCAGTCGGAGCCGTCGTAGTAGTAGTAGTCGCTGCAGGTCCAATCGTTGGGGGCCCCGCTGCAGGCGAAGTCCACGCAGAACTGCCCCCCCGGACACGCGCCGCACGACCCACCGCAGCCGTCGCCGCCGCACGACTTGCCGACGCAGTCGGGCGCGCAGGCGACGTGGCAGGTGTAGCTCTCGCAGATGGGGGCGGCCGCCGGGCACGCACCGCACGAGCCGCCGCACCCGTCGGGGCCACACTCGCGACCGTCGCACGCCGGTACGCAGCAGTTCCCGTCGAGGCAAACGCCGGCCGAGCAGGAGCCGCACGAGGCGCCGCAGCCGTCGGGCCCGCACGTCTTGCCAGCGCAGGCCGGCACGCAGCAATTCCCGTCGAGGCACACGCCCGTAGCACAGGCGCCGCACGAGCCGCCGCAGCCGTCGGGGCCGCACGTCTTGCCCTCGCACGCGGGGCTGCAGCCGACGTCGGGCTTGGTGGTGGCGTCGGCCGATACCTCGAGGACGTCGTCGCCCGCCACGTCGGCGCCGACATCGCCGCAGCCGCAGGGCTCGAAGCCGCTGCCGTCGATCCGGCACACCTGGGCGCTGGTCGAGCCGTCGCTACAGGCGCAGGCCTCGGACGCACCCGGGACGCAGGCCTGGCCTTCGGCGCCACCCGACGAGTCGCAGGCGCCGGCCACCAGGACCAGCAGGACGAGGACGACGCCACGGAGCACGATCGACGACGTGTTCATGAGCCTTCTCCCTTCTCACCACCCGCAACCGGGCGGCATGGGGTTCTCGAGGATGGGCGCGAAACCTTCGGGGACCGTGGCGGCCGTGTAGGTGAAGACGTCGGCGATCATGACCGCGCCGGCGATGGCGGGCACCGTCGTGTGCCCGATGAGCTGCTCTCCGACCTGCGCCGTGACGAGCCACGGGAGGTCGAGGCCGGAGGTGTCTTCCTGCACGGGCAGGTTGCCCACGATGAAGAACGGCACCTGGGGGTTGATCGAGTGCCGCTGAGCCAGCGTGGTGGGCAACCCGGCGTCGTTCATGTAGCGGATGTTGGCGGTCGCGAAGGCCGAGGCCGAGGGCGGGGCGCCGGGCACGCCGATGGTGGCGCAGCCCACGGCCTCGTTCTCGCCCTGGCCGTTCACGAAGTACAGGCCGCCGATCAGCAGGCCCTTCGACTCGTCGATGGAGATGCCGGCCAGCGCCGGCGCCGCCACGTAGGTGCCGTTCGCCACGCTCCACAGCGTCGCCGCCTGGCCCGCGCCCGGCACCGGCACGTGAAGCGTGTACGTGTCGCGCTGCCCGTCGCGCCGCACCCGGAAGCTGACGGTCGACGGACACGCCTCGACCGTGGCCTGGACGACGCCGTAGGTGTCCGAGGTGAGCACGGGGCCGAAGAGCTGCCCGGTGCCGGCATTGAACTGCTGAACCTTGGCCCCGGACAGGGGCGCGCGCGTCTGGAAGTCGATCACGACGGCCGAAACGTCCACGGGCTCCGGACCGCTCCCGTCGCCCACGTCGGCGCACGTGACCTCGGGCCACGCGACCTCGGGCCACGCGTCAACGTCGTTGGCACCGCCGCCGTCGGGCTCCTCCACCTCGAGCGGGCTCCCGTCGACCTCGGTCGGCGTCACCTCCGGAGCCCAGGGCTCCGCGGCGCCCGGGTCGCCGGTCGTCGCGTCCATCGACGCGTCGACGGAAACGGCGTCGCTCCCGACCGGGACGTCGACCGCGACCTCGGCCGGAGCGTCCACCTCGGCGTGGGGCCCGACCGCGTCGCCCACGACCTCGACCGCCTCGACCCCGGGCTCGGTCACGTCGACGTCCAGCCCGGGCGAGCAACGGCACGCCTCGAGCCGGCTGCCGTCGCCGGAGCACACCTGCGCCCCCACGGCGCCCCCGGTGCAAACGCACGCCACCGACGCGCCGGGCACGCACGCGCGTTCGCCGTCGCCGGACGTGGAGCAGGCGACCGCGACCAGCGCAAAGAGACCGGTCGTCACGGCCCGGAACGAACGGAGAGGCGTGCTCGGCATAGTGTGTTTTCTCGGAGGTGCGGAGAAAGGATGCTCCGAATGATTCGAGGCGTCAAGGCGGTCGAAGGACCTTCGATCCGTCGCGTCTGGCGCCGCGGACGTAATGGCGGAAAGAACCGGCCGCGTCGCGGGTGTCTCGTACACCTGGGGAAGGGGCCGGATCGGCATGCACCACGTTCCAACCGCACCGCGAGCCTGGCTCCTGTGCCTTCTCTTCGTCATCGGCTGTGGCCCGCACTCGGCTCGCGCGGACGCCGACCTCGTTGTTGACGCGCGGAGCGACGCCGTCGAGGCCGCCGACGTGAGCACGCAGCCTCCGCCGGACGTCCAGACCGATCCACTCGAGGACGCGCTTCCGGCGCCGCAGGTCTGCACTTCGTGCAAGACCGACGCCGAGTGCGACCCGGGCGCGCGTTGCTACCGCGTGCCGGTCTACGCCCCGTCGAAGAGCTGCGTCCCCGAGTGCGGACCCGACGGTCAATGCCCGGAGGCATCGACGTGCGCGCGCTCCGACGGCACCCGCGGCACGATCGGGGTCGAGGTCTGCGTACCGGACACGCCCTCCTGCTGCTTCGGCGCGGAATGCGCGATGGGACCGTGCGACGAACCCGGTCACCCGTACGTCAGCCCCGACGCTTCGTGCGTCGAGTGCTTGAACGACGTGCACTGCCCGCTGTCGCGTCCGGTCTGCGAGGACGGGGCGTGCGTCAGCGGCTGCCCGCCCTGGGCCCCGATTCCGCTGGACGGTGCCTGCGTCGAGTGCACCAACGACGACGCTTCGTGCGTCTGCGGCGTGTGCTCGTCGTACCGCTGCTGGTACCGTCCTCCCCAGGACCAGGAACGCTGCGCCTGCTACCCCCCGTACGGCGCCTGCGTCACCGTCGACGGTCAAGTCGTGTGCGTGGAGTGCACGGACGACCTGGCCTGCCCGTTCAGCTGCACGTGCTCGAAGGACTTCACGTGCGTCGAGGACGATGGCGCCTATTGCCAGCGCCTGCCCTCGGGCTGCGAGGATCCCTGCCCCACGGTCGGCTGCCCCGACCCGACGGCCGGTGTCCTGCCCGGGGAAGCAGCCCAATGTGCTGGGATCAGCCGGTCAAGCGATCGACCATGCGGAGCGCGTACTCGGGCGAGTCGGCGGCGATGTAGGCGTAGATGGCGTCCATCGAGCGCCCCGTGCGCAACGTCCCTTTCACCACCCCATCTTCGTGGAACACCCGGCGCGATTGCGCTATTGTCCTGGAACAGTCCACGCTTCGAGGGGGCCATGCTTCGCCTGCTCACGGCCTCCCTGCTCGCCCTGTCGCTGGCGCTCGCGTGCGGTTCCAGCCCCGACGGCTCGGCCGACCTGGGGCCCGACGTGCCCCTGACGGTGGACGCGGAGCCGGAGGTGGACACGGCGCCCGAGGTGGACGCCGCCCCGGTCGACGCGGAGCCGGAGGTGGAGCCCGTGCGGCGCCTCGAGTTCGTCGACGCCTTCGGCGACGACCAGAAGAGCTGCGACGCGGTCGACACGTGCACGTTCTCCGTCTCCGGCGCCAACGAGCGCGTGCTGCGCGTGCGCTACGAGGTCGATGGTGTCCCCGCGGGCGACGAGGCGATCGTGTTCGAGGTCATCGACGACCCCTGGGAGCTCGGGCACCTGCTCACGACGACCGTCTACACCGGTGCGGACGGCCTCGCCGCCGCCGTGCTGCAGGTCAGCCTCACGTGTATCACCGGCACGTTCAAGGTGAAGGTGAGCGTCGCGGATCACCCCACGGTCGCGCCCCTGTTCTTCGTCATCCACTCCATGAACGACTGCCTGAGCGGCTATCTCACCGTCAGCTTCGTCTACCACGGCACGAAGGCCTTCGACGGGGTCTCCGTCTACCTGTTCAAGAGCGGGCAGCCCCCTGTTGCCGACCTCGCGTGTGCCAACCTCGACCCGATCGGCCTGCTGACCGCCGACCTGCAGAAGGGCCCGCACCAGCTGTCGCAGACGGCCAAGTTCACCATGCTGCCCGGGCTCGAGGACGAGAAGGAGCAGTTCTACACCATCGTCGCGCGCGGCGAGCTGGTCGACTACACACCCATCGCGTTCGGGTGCAACGACACCGACGGCTCGGTGAATCTGACCGGTACGAAGCACGTCACGATCACCCTCGAGGACCTCCCCTGCGCCGAGGGGATCTGCTGCGACCTGGCCTGCGACGCCGGAGCGCACTGCGCGTGGACCCTCGGCCAGATGGCCTGCGTCGACGACCCTTGCTCGCCGCCCGAGTGCGCGGCCGACACGCACTGCGAGGCGGGCGCCTGCGTGCCCAACGTGTGCGCCCCGGGCTGCGCGGTCGCCGAGTACTGCGACGACCTGGGACAGTGCCAGGCCCTGCCCTGCGAGGCGACCTGCACCGAGGCCGAGCTCGGCGACGGACCGGTCTGCGGGACCGACTGCCTCGACTACGTGAACCCCTGCGCCGCACGCTGCGCCGGGGTCGACACGCTGCACCCGGGCGCCTGCCTGCCCGGCTGCGGCTGTTGCGGCACGTGCGCGGCGTGCGCCAGCGAGCCCTGCCTCGATCCGGTGTGCGGCAACGACGGCAACACCTACCCCTCGCTCTGCACCCTCGAGCTGTGCCACGCCGGGGTGGGCGCGGCCTACGCCGGGTTCTGCGTACCCGACGACGCGTGCGGGTGCTCGACGGTGTCGCAGCCCGTGTGCGGCTCGCTGCCGGGCGAGGAAGAATGGCAGACCCTCCCGAACGGGTGCACCGCCACCTGCCTGGGCGCCACGGTCTGGTTCGAGGGGATCTGCACCTGCTGCGACCCGAGCGGCGAGGCCCCGGTGTGCGCCTACAACGCGCTGTTCGGCTGGACGGCCATGCGAAACCAGTGCGTGGTCGACAGCCTGGGCACCTACACCGCCAGCTACCCGGGCGCGTGCGTCTGCTGCGGCGCGCCGGGCTCGGTCGACGGGTGCTGCGACCTTACCCTGGCCGCGCCGGTGTGCGGCGCCGACGGCATCACGTACGCCAACGACTGCGCCCTCACCTGCGCCGACGTGGCCAAGGAGAGCGACGGCGTCTGCCCGTGCCCGGCGGTCTACGAGCCCGTCTGCGGCCAGAGCCTGCTCGAGCCGGGCAAGACGTTCACGTACCCGAACGCCTGCGTGGCCCGGTCGCTGTACGGCGTCACCGCCACCACGCCCGGCGCGTGCCCCCTCTGCACCACGATCTGCGCCGGCGAGGATCCCGAGCCGGTCTGCGGGCAGGACGGCGTCACGTACCCGAACTGGTGCGCCCTCTTGAAGTGCAACGGCGACGCGGTCACGAAGGGCCTGGCCGAGGCCAGGTGCTACGGCGACTGCGGTGCTTGTCGGTAGGGGCCAAGCAGCGATCGCGCCGGCGTGACCCTTGTTCGTCTGCAATCTTGCATTTCGAATGCAAACCTGCTGACGCGGCGTTCTCGGGGAGAGGGTCGCGCTAACGGGTGATGGGCGGCGTGGTCGGCGCGGGGGTCGGCGTCGGCGCGGCGCCCGCTTCTCCGGCGCGCACGGGCAAGGCGTGCGGGGCGACGCGCACGGCCGCCTCGGCGCGGGTGGTCGGGCGCAGGCGATCGACGTTGTGCAGTTGGAAGCTGGCGGGGCGGCGGCCCTTGTTCGGCTTGACGGCGCGCACCTCGCCGCTGCGCCAGACCTGGCCGTCGGCGAAGGTGAGGCCCTGGATTTGCGCTTCGACGCGCGCGGTCTCGGGGGGCAGGCCGGCGCCCAGCGTGAGCTCGACCTGGCCCGCGGCGGGCACCACGACGGGGCCCGACTGGGTCCAGGGGTGGCGGCCCAGGGCGCGGCCGTCGGCCGCCACGTAGGCGAGCACCAGCATGAGCCGCGAGACCGGTTGCTCCGCCGTGCTGGAGAAGCGCAGCACGGGGTGGGCCGCCTCGCCCTCGCCCTCGAGGCGCACGAACTCGGCGGTCACGGGGCACGGCGTGGCGGGGGCGGCCTGGGCCGCCGGCGCGGCCGGGGCGGGCTCGCTGGCCTGCGGGGCTTCGGCCGGGGCTTCAGCGGGGGCCTCCTTGCGGCAACCCGCCGACAGGACGAGCGCGACCCCCAACGCCAGCACGTACGATCGCTTCATGGCTCCCCTCAACAACGCAGATCCGCCGCGCTTTTTTCCACGCATTCGGGCGGCTTGTCAACCCGCGTGTGCGTCTGTACCCTACACGCCGGGCCACGACACGGCGGAGGCGATGGTGAGTCGATTTGGAAAGCTGCCCGCGTTGGTGCTCCTGCTCGCCACCCTGGCCTGCTCCGGCGCGAGCGACGCCGGCGACCCGGTCGACGCGGCGCCCACCGATTCCGCCGGCGACACGCCGACCGATGGCTCGATCGACACCGTCGACGCCTCGGACGACGCGTCCGAGGTCGACTCGAACCCGGCCTGCAAGAGCGACGAGCCGTGCTACGAGCTCGGGCAGCGCGCGTGCGTGGGCGAGAGCAACGCCTGGCGCGCGTGCCTGGAGCTCGCTCCCGGCTGCCTCGGCTGGAGCGACCCCCTGCCCTGCCCCGCCGCCACCCGCTGCACCAACGGCGCGTGCGAGGCCGAGTGCGTTCCCGACTGCGCGGGACGGGAGTGCGGCGACGACGGCTGTGGCGGCTCGTGCGGCGACTGCCCAGCCGGCTCCACGTGCCAGTTGGGCGGCCCTGCCCTGCGTAGCCTTGGCGAAGCAGGGTGCGTGCCCGACGAGGTGCCCCCGATCAACTGCTGGGACGAGAAGCTGCCCGTCGACCCCTCGGCGTACGACGTGCAGGCCGAGGGGCACTTCGGCGTGACGACCTGGCACTGGAACAGCTCGCTCTCGGTGGCCTGCGAGACCCACGGCTTCCTGTTGGCGGGCGCGGCCGGCATGAAGGTCCGCGTCTCGGTCGAGGGCACGCCCATCCTGCGGCCCCGTTTGCTGCTGGCCGACGTGGCCACGGCCAGCCTGCGCAAGCCGGGCACGCTGTACGGCGACGCCGCCTGCCCCGAGGTCCCCTGCGTGCCCGCGCTGGAGCTGGAGTTACCTTACAGCGGCGAGTTCCTGGTGCTCGTGACCTCGTCGGCCTTCACGAAGCCCGGCGCCTACGAGCTGTCGGCCACCTGCCTCGAGAACTGCGAGCGCTCGTACTCGCGCTTCCCGCTGGTGCTCTTGCACGGCATGGCAGGCTGGGACACGCTGTTGAACGTCTACACGTACTTCCTGGGCGTCGAGGACGACCTGCGGGGACTCGGCTACGACGTGCACACCACCAAGGTGGCCATGCTGAACGACACGCTGTGGCGCGCCACCGAGTTGGAGGGGCAGCTCGAGCAGATCCTGGTCGACACCGGCGCGCGCCGGCTCGACCTGGTGGCCCACAGCCAGGGCGGCCTCGACGCGCGCCACTTCATCAGCGCCATGGGGCACGAGGCCGACGTGGCGCTGCTGGCCACCGTGTCGACCCCGCACCAGGGCTCGGCGCTGGCCGACGGCATGCTGGGCCTGCTGGGCGACGGGCTCGCGGCCGATCTGCTCGGGGGCATCGTCAACGTGATCGCCGGCTGGATCGGCGGCAGCGAGAACGACGTGCTGAAGGCCTTCGAGGTGGTCACGGTGCCCTACATGCGCGACGTGTTCAACCCCACCCACCCCGACGCGCCGGGCGTCGCGTACTGGTCCTGGAACGCCGAGTCCTGCCGGGATCTCGACCTCGACTGCCGCGCCGCCCACGACGACGAGTGGATCTTCCCGGCCCTGGCCATCACCTACGCGGTCATGATGGCGTGCCCCCACGACCAGATCGGCTGCGGCCCCAACGACGGCATCGTGCCCGCCAACAGCGCCATCTGGGGCGAGTGGAAGGGCACGCTCTTCGCCGATCACTGGGACGAGGTCGGGCAGTTCACGACCGGTGGGTTCGACCACAAGGCGCTCTATCGACGCATCGCCGACATGGCCTTCGAAGCGGGGTTCTAGCATGACGCGCTCCCGGATCGTTCGGGCCCTCACGGCCGCTCTCCTGGCCGGGCTCCTTCTCCCGTCCATGACGCACTGCGGAGGCGGAGGGGCCGACGACGGGGTCGACGTTTCGGAGATCCTCGATGGGGGCCTCGACGCGACCGGCGCCGACGTTCGCCCCGACGACGCCACGCCCGCCGATGCCGACCCCGAGGCCGAGGTCGTGGGGCCGCTGCTCGCGCACGCCCGCGACGGCCGGCTCTACGCCGCCGCCGGCGCCGCCCTCATCACGCCCACGGCCGAAAACCACCCCTGCCTGCAACTGCTCGGCGGGACGGGTTCGAACCGCCGGGCCACGGGCGTGCACGACGACCTCGAGGCGCGCGCGCTGCTGCTGGCCGAGGACGACGCCCACGTGGTGCTCGTGTCGGTCGACCTGGTCGGCTGGCTCGGCTCCGACGTGCGCAAGGTGCAAGACGCGCTGGCGCTCCGTGGCGTCGATCCGCAGCACGTGATCGTCTCCAGCACGCACACCCACGCCGCGCCCGACACGCTCGGCGTGTGGGGGCCCGAGATCGGCGTCAGCGGCCGCTGCCCCGAGTACGCCTCCTTCGTGGCCTCGACCGTCGTCGACCTGGTCGAGCGCCTGGCTCCCGACCTGGTGCCGGTCACCGGCGTGGCGGCCGAGGCGCCCATCGACCTGCCCGAGCTGGTCGTGCCCAGCCTGGTGAACGACTTTCGCCTGCCCGAGGTCCGCAACAACCGCCTGGTCGTGCTGCGCCTCGACGCCGACGACGGCACCACGGTAGCCAGCCTCGTGAACTGGCACGCCCACCCCGAGGCCATGATCGGCTCGTCCGAGTACTCGGCGGACATGCCGCGCTGGGCACGCCTGCGGCTCGAGAAGGAGCTCGGCGGAACGGCCGTCTACCTCTCGGGCACCGTGGGGGGCCTTCAGACCATCCTCGACCTGCCGTTGCCGGCGCGCACCGAGGACGGCGAGCCCGTGCTCGAAGGCGGCGTGCCCAAGCTGGTCAGCGAGAACAACGCCGAGAAGGCCTGGAGCGCGGGCCACCTCCTGGCCGAGCTCGCGCTGGCGGCGCTCGAGGACGGCACCACCCTGGCCGGGGCGCTGACGGTCGACACCCTCACGGCCAAGTTGCCCTTCGAGAACCCCATGATGATCCTGGGGGTGGCCAGCGACGTCATCCCCGAGCAGCCGCTCGTCGACGATCCCGAGAACTGCGGCTCGTACGGCTGCACGCCCTACGACTTCGTGCGCGTGCGCCTGGGCGCCCTCGAGTTGGTCACGTTGCCGGGCGAGGTATTCCCAGAGACGTCGGTGGGCCGCGCGGCCACGGCCCACAATTGGGGCACCGACGAGAACGGCGCCTGGGGCCTGAAGGACTACCCGGCCATCGAGGGCTACCGCACGGCCCTGCCCGCGGGCCACCTGCTCATGGAGGCGGGCCTCGCCAACAACGAGATCGGCTACCTGGTGCCCGAGAGCGACTTCGTGCCGTCGGACCACCCGAGCTACTACGAGGAGTACTTCTGCGTCAGCCGGCGCGCCGAGCTCGTGGTTCGCGAGAGCGTGCGGGCGCTGCTGGCGCGGCCGTAGATAGCTCTTTTCAACCTGCGACGATTGACTATACTCGCGCCCCGATCGGATCGGATGCGACGCGTGTCGATCAAGACGCTGAAGACGTTGTTCCTCTTCGCCGCGCTGGCGCTGGTGGCCGGGCTCGTCCCCGGGCTCAGCCCGTGGGGGCCCGTCGATCCGGTCACGCGCGCCCTGGGGCTCGCCCCCGCCGAGCCGCCGACCGGGGCCGACCCCGCCACGCTGGCCGGAGGGGCCCCCTCCGACGAGGCCGACGACTCCGGCGACGCCGAGTTGGCGACCGCCGCCCTGCGCCTCGAGCAACAACGCGCCCGCGTGCTCGACGACGCGCCCGCCGCGCCCGCCCCCTCCACCGAGGAGGCCGTCGTCGCGGCGCCGGCGGCGACCGAGCCCTCGCCCCCGACACCGCAGCCCTACGGGCGGGCCCTGCGGGCCGAGCCCTCCGAGGCCGTCGCGCCGACGCCCGTGGCCGCCACGGCCTCGACCGAACCCGCGCCGGCCGAAGGCCACGACGACGGCGCAGAGGCCGCGAGCGCGCCGCCGGCTCCCGCCCCGACCGCGCCGCCGACCGCGCCGCCCGTGGCGCCGGAGACCGACAACGTGCCCGGCAAGGCCGAGCCCGACGTACTGCTCACGACCGCCGGCTACGAGCCCCCCGCCGTGCTCGACGACCCCTGCATCCCCTACGGCTCACCAACGTGCCCGCGCCGCGCCCTCGACGGCTTCTTCAAGCGCCTGGCGCGCTCCGAGGCCGGCGAGGCCGGAGCCATCACGCGCGTGCTGCACTTCGGCGACTCGGCCATCGCCGGCGACGACGTGACCAGCACGCTACGCGAGCGCTTCCAGACCCGCTTCGGCGACGCCGGCCCCGGCTTCGTGTTCATCGACAAGCCCTGGAGCTGGTACGGGCGCGCCGGGGTGCGCATGGCCTCCCGCGAAGGCTGGAAGCCCTCGAGCCTCATCTACGATCGCATCACCGACGGCGCCTACGGCCTGGGCGGGGTCGCCTTCCAGACCGTGCAGAAGGGCGTCTCGTCGCGGGTCGAGCTCACGTCGCCGCTCTCGGCCGGGCCCGCCCACGTCGAGCTCTTCTACCTGGGCCAGCCCCTCGGCGGCACGCTGCGCGTCACGGTGGGAGAGGAGGCCCCGCGCGAGATCGACACCGTGGCCCCCGTCCCCATGAGCGGCTTCGCCAGCTTCGACTCGACGGGCCCCATCGAGCGCGTGGTCGTCGAGACCACGTCGGGCAAGCCGCTGCGCCTGTTCGGCGTGGTGGTCGAGCACGGCGACCATGGCGTGGTGTGGGACAGCCTGGGCATCGTGGGCGCTCGCGCCATCCACCTCGGCAACTACGACGCCACGCACCTGCGCGAGCAGATCGCCCGCCGCGATCCGGGCCTCGTCATCCTGCACTTCGGGCTGAACGAGGCCCAGGGCGAGGGCCTGCCCGGCAAGCGCTTCCGCGTGTCGTTCAAGGCCGTGCTCGACATGGTGCGCCTGTCGGCGCCTCGCGCGTCGTGCATGATCATCGGCCCGTCCGTGGTGGCACGCCTGCAGGGCGGCGTGGCCGAGACGAGGCCCATCGTGCCGGCGCTGTCCAAGGCCGAGCGCGAGGTGGCGCGCGAGTGCGGCTGCGCGTTCTTCGACACGCTCGGCGCGCTCGGCTCCAAGGCCCCCGACCTGCTCGGCCACAAGCCGCGCCTGCTCTCGGGCGACTACACCCACCTCACGCGCGCCGGCGCCGAGGCGCTCGGCGAGGCCGTGGCCAAGGCCCTGCTCTCGGCCTACGAGCAGCGCCGCCCGGCCCCCAGGTGACATGGCAGCCCGCCGCTTGATCCGGTTGTTCGGGGTCCTGGTAGCTGGCGTGGTGCTCGCCTGCGTGCGGTGCAGCAGCCCCGAGCTCGAGCCCGAGGCCCCCGAGCAACCTGCGGGCGCGTCCTCGTCGGTGCCGTCGCGGCCCGGCACCTCACCCCGCGATCTGCGGGCCCTGCCCGCCGCCCCGACCCCGCTGGCCGAGCCCTCGTCGCGCCCCAGCGTCGAGGGCCTCGGGCGCCTCGAACGCCTGTACGCGGCGTTGCAGGCCTGCGAGCACGGCGATGCGTCGGCCCGCGCCGCGGTGGTGCTGCTCGGCGACTCCCACACGGCCGCCGATCTGTACGCCAACGACCTGCGCACCGCCCTGCAGGCGCGCTTCGGCGATCGGGGCCCCGGCTGGGTGCACCCCGGCAAGGTGTGGCGAACCTACAGCCCGCGGCGGGCTCGGGTCGAGTCGTCGCGGGGCTGGAGCTTCCACCTGGCGCTGGTGCTCGCCCGGCGGTCCCCCGACGCGCTGCCGGCCTTCGGGCTGGGGGGCGTCTCGGCGGTGGCCAACCGCGCGGGGGCCTCGTTCCGGGTGGAACCCAACCCCCCCGGTGACGCGCGGCCGTCGGCGCAGACGCTCGATCTCTTCTTCGCGCGCCAGCCGCGCGGAGGCGCCTTCGCCGTCGAGGTCGACGGGCGCGAGCTGTGGCGCCTCGACGCCGACGCGGCCACCCTCGAGGTCGGCCGCGAGCGCCTGGTGCTCCCCGCCAACGCCCGCGCCGTGGGGGTGAGGGCGCTCGACGATCGCGGCGTCGAGCTGCACGGGCTCGCGCTCGAGCGCGAGGTGCCCGGCGTGGTGGTCGACACCATCGGCGTCAACGGCGCCCGCGCCTCCGACGCCGCGCTGTGGGACTGGCGGCGCCTGGCCTCGTTCGAACTGGCGGCGCGCCGGCCCGACCTCGTGGTCCTGGCCTTCGGCTCCAACGAGGTCGACGACGACCCCTTCGATCCCGACGCCTACCGCGAGCGCCTCTTCGAGCTGGTCACCGAGACGCGCCGCGTCTCGGACCCCTCCCCCGCGTGCCTGCTGCTCGGCCCCCCCGACCGCCAGAAGCGCAACGGCGGCAACGTTTTCCTGACCGTCGACGCCCGCCTCGACGCGATCGTGGCCGCGCAGCGCGCCATCGCCGACGAGTGCGGCTGCGCGTTCTTCGACACGCGCGAGGCCATGGGCGGGCCGGGCGCCGTGGAGCGCTTCCTGGCCGCCGAACCCCCGCTGGCGCAGCCCGACCGCGTGCACCTCACGCGCGCCGGCTACCGCTGGCTGGCCGACACCCTGCTCGGCAGTCTCCTGGTCGGCTACGAGGCGTGGCTCACCCGCGGAGAGGGCTGAGCATGGCCTTCACGAGCGCCCTCTACCTCGGCTTCCTCCTGCTCGTCATCCTCTCCACCCGCGTGGCGGGCCGCACGCCGAACGTGCGCAACGTGCTGCTGCTCGTCGCCAGCTGGATCTTCTACGCCTGCTGGAACCCCGTGCTCCTGCTGCTGCTGGTCTTCCTGTCGGCCCTCTTCCACCTGGCGGGCCTGACCATCGCCAACTCGAGCCCGTTCCAGGCCCGGCGCATCCTCCTGCTGGCCGTGGGCGTGTCCTTGGCCGGCCTCGGGGTCTTCAAGTACACCGGCTTCCTGCTCGACACGGCCCTGACGCTCGCGGCGTGGGTGGGCGTGGGCGTGTCGCGGCCCACGCTCGAGATCGCGCTGCCCATCGGCATCTCGTTCTACACGTTCGCGGGCATCGCCTACGTAGTCGACGTCTGGCGCCAGAAGATCCCCGCCGAGCCCACGTTCGTGAACACCGCGCTGCTGGTCGGCTTCTTCCCGGCGGTGGTGGCCGGCCCCATCCCGCGCGCCGACGCCCTGCTGCCCCAGCTGCACCGCGTGCCTCCGGGCGACGCCCTGGCCGAAGGGCGGGCGCTGGCGCGCATCGTGCGGGGCCTGGTGAAGAAGCTGCTGCTCGCCGACCTCCTGGGCGCCCACCTGGTCGATCGCGTCTTCGATCTGCCCGAGCGCTTCTCGTCGTTCGAGGCCCTGGCCGCCGCCTACGGCTACACCTTCCAGATCTACTTCGACTTCTCGGGCTACACCGACATCGCCATCGGCTCGGCGGCGCTGCTCGGGGTCACGCTCAGCGAGAACTTCGACGAGCCGTACCGCGCCACCAACCTGCGCGACTTCTGGCGTCGCTGGCACATCACGCTGTCCAAGTGGCTGCGCGACTACCTCTACGTGCCGCTGGGCGGCTCGCGCGAGGGGGGCCTGGTCGCGAGCCTCATCATCACCATGGCGCTGGGCGGGCTGTGGCACGGCGCCGCCTGGACGTTCGTGGCCTGGGGCCTCGTACACGGCGTGGGCCTTGTCATGACGCACGTGTGGCACGACGCGCGCTACAGCCGCCCCTACTTCCGCGAGCGCAGCCTGCCCTTCCGCAAGGTCGTGTCGTGGCTGGTCACCTTCCACGTGATCACGGCCGCCTGGGTGCTCTTCCGCGCCGAGAGCTTCGCGGGCGCGCTCGCGGTCTTCCAGCAGATCCTCGCGGGGGTGCCCGGGGTCGAGAACCTGTCGGCCACGGCGTTCCTGCTGCTCGGGGCCAGCGCCGCCGCCATCGCCTTCCCGACGCGCTGGCTCACGCGCGGCGTCGACCTCTTCGCCGACCTGCCCTCGCCGGCCCAGGCCGCCCTGCTCGTGGTGGCCACCTGGGTGCTGGCGCGCCTCTCGTCGGGCTCGGTGAGCCCCTTCGTGTACGTTCAGTTCTGAGCGCGGGTCTTCAGTTGGCGGCGCGCGCGCGTCGGCCGGGCTGCACGGCCGCGACGAAGCGCAGGTCCGGGTGGTCCTTCTCCGCCATGCGCAGGTTCCAGTCGGCCGCGAACAGCACCAGGGGCCGGCCCTCCACGTCGAGCATGCACGCCGTCGAAGGGGGACGCTCGAACACGTCGAGGTCGAGGTCGGCGCCCTCGACCCAGCGCACGTGCTTGTAGGCCAGGCGGTCGAACTCCACGGCCACGCCGTACTCGGACTGCAGGCGGTGGCGCGTCACGTCGAACTGCAGCGAGCCCACGGCGCCCAGGATGGGGTCGCGCGACAGGCGGCGGCGATCGAAGAAGAGCTGCACGGCGCCCTCCTCCGAGAGCTGCTCCAGCCCCGACTGCAGCTGCTTGCGCCGCGACGGGTCGAGCATGCGCACCCGCACGAACATCTCGGGCGAGAAGCGCGGCACGCCTTCGTACTCGATGGGCTCGCCGTCGCAGAGCGTGTCGCCGATGCGCAGCACGCCGGGGTCCCACAGGCCGATCACGTCGCCGGGGAAGGCCTCCTCGACCACCGTGCGATCCTGGCCCATGAACTGCACCGAGCGCGCCAGCCTGAGGGGGCGCCCGGTGCGCACGTGCAGGGTGTCCATGCCGCGCACGAAGTGCCCCGTGCACACGCGCGCGAACGCGATGCGGTCGCGGTGGCGGGGGTCCATGTTCGCCTGGATCTTGAACACGAACGCCGAGAAGCGGGGATCGTCGACCGGCACAGCCCCAGCCGCCGCAGGCCGGGGCTGCGGCCCAGGCACCAGGTCGACCAGGTGGTCGAGCAGCGGCTCGATGCCGAAGTTGTTCATGGCGCTGCCGAAGAAGACCGGCGTGACGCGGCCCTTCAGGAACTCGGCGTGGTCGAACACGTGCCCCGCGTCGTCGAGCAACGCCAGATCGGCGCGGAGGGCGCCCATGCTGCGCGCCCCCACCTCGGCCTCGAGGTCGTCCCCCAGGCCCCGGATCGTGCGCATGGGAACGGGTCGCGCGTCGCCGGGCACGCGCTCGAAGAGCAGCGCCTCGCCGGCCTTGCGGTCGTACACGCCCGCGAAGTCGGAGCCGAGGCCCACGGGCCACACCGCCGCCGCGCACGGAAGGTCGAGCACGCGCTCGATCTCGTCGAGCACGTCGAGGGGCTCGCGGCCCGGGCGGTCCATCTTGTTGACGAAGGTCACGATGGGGATGCCGCGCTGCCGGCACACGTGGAACAGCCGGATGGTCTGGTCCTCGACGCCCTTGACGCAGTCGATGAGCAGCACGGCCGCGTCGACGGCCGAGAGCGTGCGGTACGTGTCCTCGCTGAAGTCGTTGTGGCCCGGCGTGTCGAGCAGGTTCACGCAGCGCCCGCGGTAGTCGAACTGCAGCACGCTGGTCGAGATCGAGATGCCGCGCTGGCGCTCCATCTCCATCCAGTCGCTGGTGGTCTGGCGGCCGCCGTGGCGCTGCTTGACCGCCCCGGCCAGGTGGATGGCGCCGGCGTACATCAGGAGCTTCTCGGTCAACGTGGTCTTGCCGGCGTCGGGGTGCGAGATGATGGCGAACGTGCGCCGCCGCGAGGTCTCAGCTTGCCAGGTCGTCGGGTCCATGGGACGGGGCTCCGGAGATGGCGCCCTGGTCGATCAGGGCGAAAGCGCGCGCGGATTGTAGCCGCAGTTTCTCCGGAGGCAAGCCGAACGACGCGCAGGCTCGCAACTACTCGATCTCCAGGTAGCGCACCGAGCGATCGAGCGTCACCGTGACGGCGCGCCCGGCCGAGACGGTCGCGGCGGGCAGCTCGGCCCCGAACTGGTCGATCATCCGCACGCCCGTGGCCCCCGCGGGCAACGGCAGCACCAACTCCCAGGTGGTGGCCGGGTCCTCGACCACGGCCTCGCCCTCGGCGTTGTCGGCCTTCTCGCGCCCGTCCCAGGCCGCCAGGATCCGCTGACCCGCGTCGTCGACGAAGCCGAGCACGTAGACGTCGTTCGGGGCGCCGAGGTCGACCGACAGGTCGCGGGCGTAGCGCGCCCCGCCGACGGTCGCGGCCAGGGCCTCGAGCGCCCGCCAGGCCGGCTTCTCGCGCCGGGGCTCCAGCGCGTCGCCGGGCCAGCCGAACAGCCCGAAGTGGTTCTCGTGGGGCCGGAAGGCCTCGGCGGACGGGTCGTCGTCGAAGAACGTGTACCAGTACCAGGCCTCGACCCCGTCGCGGGCGGCCAGCAGCACGCTGCGCACCGCGAAGCGGGCCACGTCGTCCTCGCTGAGGTCGTAGGTCGGCCAGCCCACCTCGGTGTAGAAGATGGGCGCGTCGGGCTTGCCCATCTCGGCCAGGATCTCGCGCGCAATGGCGGTCATGCGGCTCTGGCTCTCGGCGGGGAAGCCGTTTCCGATGATCTGGTCCTGCTCGGGCGGCGTGAACTGGAACCACGTGTAGGGGTGCAGCGACAGCACGTCGAAGTAGTCGGCGATGTCGGGGTGCGCCTCGTGCAGCTTGCGCAGGAAGCCCCAGCGCGTGGCCAGGTCGACGTCGTCGTACGAGGCGAGCCCGCCGATCGACACGCGCGCGCCGGGGCAGGCCGCCTTGATGGCCGGGTAGGCGGCCTTGAGCAGCAGCCCGTAGTGGAAGGGATCGGGCCGCGGCTCCCAGAAGCGCGTGATGTTCTGCTCGTTCCAGCACTCGTAGTCCTTGATCCACCAGCAGAACTCGGCCGCCACGCGCGCCGTGTACTCGGCGTACTCCTCGGGCACGAGCGACGAGTCGCCCTCGCCCGCCTTGGCCCAGCCCACGTCGTAGCCCACCTGGGGCAGCACCGGGATGCCGAGCGCCGCGGCCGTGGTCACCTGGGTCGTGTAGCGCTCGAAGCGCCAGTCGTCGTCGTTCGGCTCCACGCGGTTCCAGCGCATGTTCTGCCGCAGCCGCCCGCCGCCGATCTCGGCGTACTTCGCGAACTCGAAGTCGCGGTCGGCGTCGGGGTCGGGCCCCTGCTCCATGTGCGAGGCGACGCCGATCATCTCGCGCAGCGGCGCGGCCG
>CAZBRS010000060.1:17794-34625 GCA_964494475.1 uncultured Myxococcales bacterium
GCCGAGGTCTACGGGGTGGTCACCTTCTACAAGCAGTTCCGCCTCACCCCGCGTGGGCGCAACCTCATCCGGGTGTGCGATGGCACGGCGTGCCACGTGAACGACTCGATGGGGCTCATCGAGGCCATCGACGACGTGCTGGGCCTGAAGCCCGGCCAGACCGACGACCACCTCGACTTCACCCTCGAGACCGTCGCCTGCCTCGGCTGCTGCAGCCTGGCGCCGTGCATCGTGGTGAACGACGAGACCCACGGGCGGCTCGAGCCCCGCAAGCTGCGCACGCTCTTGAACAAGCTGAAGAAGCAGGCCGCCGGCGAACGCCCGGGCGCGGCCTCGGCCTGACGGAGGTGCCCATGATCCAGATGATCGTCGGAACCGCGACCTGCGGCGTGTCCGCGGGCGCCGACAAGATCCTGCAGCGCCTGAAGGTGCTGGCGGCCGACCCGGCCCTCGGGCTCAGCGTGGGCGAGGCCGGCTGCATCGGCGCGTGCTACCGTGAACCCCTGGTCGAGGTGCGCCGCCCCGACGGCACGTGGCTGGTGGGCGACCTCACGCCCGAGCTCGCCGAAGAGCTCGCCCGGGGCAAGCACCCCACGGCCCTGAACGGCCACGTGGTGCGCGAGGGCACGGGCCCCGACGCCGACGGCTACCTCGCGAACCAGGTGCGCATCGTGCTCGAGCGCTGCGGCCTCATCGACCCGTCGTCGATCGAGCAGTACGAGGCCACCGAGGGCTACGTGGCCCTGCGGAAGGCGCTCGCCATGAGCCCCGATCAGGTCATCTCGCAGCTCAAGGCCTCGGGGCTGCGCGGGCGCGGCGGCGGCGGCTTCCCCACGGGCGCGAAGTGGGAGTTCACCCGCAAGGCCACCGGCAGCCCCAAGTACCTGATCTGCAACGCCGACGAAGGCGACCCGGGCGCCTTCATGGATCGTTCGGTGCTCGAGGGCGACCCGCACGCGGTGCTCGAGGGCATGATCATCGCGGCCTGGGCCATCGGAGCCAGCGAGGCCTACGTGTACTGCCGCGCCGAGTACCCGAAGGCGCTGGTCATGCTGCGCAAGGCCATCGCGGCGGCTTCGGTGCGCGGCTACCTGGGAAAGAACATCCTCGGGTCGGGCCTCGACTTCACCATCAAGATCAAGGAGGGCGCCGGCGCCTTCGTGTGCGGAGAAGAGACCGCGCTCATCGCGTCGATCGAGGGCAAGCGCGGCATGCCCCGCTTCCGCCCGCCCTTCCCCGCGAACTCCGGCCTGCACGGCAAGCCCACCAACATCAACAACGTCGAGACCTACGCCAACGTGGGCTGGATCCTGCGCAAGGGCCCCGAGGCCTACGCGGCCATGGGCACCGCCACGAGCAAGGGCTCCAAGGTGTTCGCGCTGGCCGGCAAGGTGAAGCGCGGCGGCCTGGTCGAAGTGCCCATGGGCATGACCATCAACGAGCTCGTGATGCAGGTCGGCGGCGGCGTGGGCGAAGGACGCACGTTCAAGGCCGTGCAGATGGGCGGGCCGTCGGGCGGGTGCATCCCGGCCCACATGGGCGACACCCCCATCGACTACGAGCGCGTCACGGCCACCGGCGCCATCATGGGCTCGGGCGGCATGGTGGTGATGGACAACACCACCTGCATGGTCGAGGTGGCCCGCTACTTCCTGTCGTTCACCCAGCAGGAGTCCTGCGGCAAGTGCACGTTCTGCCGCGTGGGCACCAAGCGCATGCTCGAGATCCTCGAGCGCATCGTGGCCGGCCGGGGCGTCGAGGACGACCTCGCGCGCCTGCTGACCCTCGGCGAGCAGATCAAGGAGGCCAGCCTCTGCGGCCTCGGCCAGACCGCGCCGAACCCCGTGCTGACCACCATGAAGTACTTCCGGCACGAGTACGAGGCCCACATCCGCGACAAGAAGTGCCCGGCGCTCTCGTGCAACGCCCTCATCACCTTCGAGGTCGACCCCGCCACCTGCACGGGCTGCACGCTGTGCGCCAAGAACTGCCCGACCAAGGCCATCTCGGGCGAACGCAAGGAGGTGCACGTGGTCGACCAGGCCGCCTGCATCCGCTGCGGCAAGTGCTTCACCGTCTGCACCTTCGACGCCATCCGACGGAGTTAGCATGAACACCATCCCCATCACCATCGACGACGTCCGCGTCGAGGCGCGTCCCGGCGACACCATCGCCCAGGCCGCCCGCCGCGCCGGGCTCGGCGAGCGCATCCCCACGCTGTGCGAAGAACCGGGCCTCGGCCACCAGACCTCGTGCTTCGTGTGCGTGGTCGAGGTCGAGGGCGTGAAGGGCAAGCTGCCCCCCGCCTGCAGCACCGCCGTGACGCCCAACATGGTCGTCCGCACCGCCACCGCCCGCGTCGAGGCCAGCCGGCGCACGGCGCTCGAGCTGCTGCTCTCGAACCACCCGGCCGACTGCGTGGGCCCGTGCGTGCGCGGCTGCCCGGCGCACGTCGACGTGCAGAAGTACCTGGCCCTGGCGCGCGCCGGCCAGTACGAGGAGGCCATCCGCCTCATCCGCGTGCAGAACCCGCTGGTGGCCATCTGCGGTCGCGTGTGCGTGCGCAAGTGCGAGGAGAACTGCCGCCGCACGGTGCTCGGCGACGAGGCCGTGGGCGTCAACATGGTGAAGCGCTATCTCTCGGACTGGGAGATGGAGCACCCCGTCGACGACGCGCCGGGGCCCGACACGGGCAAGCGCGTGGCCATCGTGGGCGGCGGTCCGGCCGGCCTGACGGCGGCCTACTACCTGCGCCTGCAGGGGCACGCCGTCACCATCCACGAGACCATGCCCACCCTCGGCGGCATGCTGCGCTACGGCATCCCCGACTACCGCCTGCCCGACCGCGTGCTCGACTACGAGATCGAGCACGTGACCCGGATGGGCGTCGTCGTGCACCTGAACTCCAAGCTGGGCCGCGACGTCAGCCTCGACGCCCTGCGCGCCGACTACGACGCCGTACTGCTCGCCCTGGGCGCCTGGAGCGCCATGCCGGGCCGCGTCGCGGGCGAGGATCACCCGCGCAGCCTGGCCGGCATCGACTTCCTGCGCCAGGTCAAGGAAGGGAACCCGCCCGACTTCACGGGCCAGCGCGTGGCCGTCGTGGGCGGCGGCAACACGGCCATCGACGCGGCCCGCACCAGCCTGCGCATCGGGGCCTCCGAGGTCAGCATCCTGTACCGCCGCACGCGCAACGAGATGCCCGCGCACGAAGAAGAGATCGTGGGCGCCGAGCGCGAGGGCGTGAAGGTCGAGCTGCTGGTGGCGCCCGTCAAGGTCGAGGCCGACGGCGACCGGTTGAAGGGCGTGATTTGCCAGCGCATGCAGCTCGGCGAGCCCGACAAGAGCGGCCGACGCGCCCCCGTGCCCATCCCGGGCAGCGAGCAGCTCTTCCCCTTCGACTACGTGATCATGGCCATCGGCCAGAAGGTGGTCCTGGCCGGCGTGGAGGGCGCCCTCCGCCCCGCCGTCAGCAAGTGGGGCACGCTCGACGCGAACCCCGAGACGGGCCACACCAACGTGCCCGGCCTCTTCGCCGCCGGCGACGACGTCACGGGGCCCTCGGTGGTCATCGAGGCCATCGCCGCGGCCCACCGCACGGCCGAGGCCATGCACCGCTTCCTGCGCGGTGACGCTCCAGCCGCCGAACGCCCGCGCTTCGACTCGGCCAAGGAGAACTACGGCCAGATCCGGCCCGACGTCCTGCCCGTGATCGACGCCCCCCACCGCTCGCACCAGCCCGAGCTCGAGGGCACCCAGCGCGCGCGTCGATGGGACGAGGTCGAGGGGTCGCTCAGCATCGAGCAGGTCCTGGGCGAGGTGTCGCGCTGCCTGCGCTGCGGCTGCGGCGCCCAGGAGGTCTGCACCCTGCGCGACCTGGCCCACCGCTACGGCGTGACCTACGCCTTCGGCGGCGACGCCAACCAGCGCAAGCCCGACCAGTCGAACCCGCGCCTCCAGCTCGAGCCCTCGAAGTGCATCTTGTGCGGGCGGTGCATCCGCATGTGCACCGACGTGATGGGGGTGACGGCGCTCGGCTTCGTGAACCGCGGCTTCGACACGGTGCTGGCGCCCTCCATGGGCAAGCCCCTGATCGAGAGCCCCTGCATCTCGTGCGGCAACTGCGTCGACGCGTGCCCGGCCGGCTCGCTGACCTTCGTCGAATCGTGCGACATGGTCACGCCCTCCGACCTCTGCCCCACGATCTGCACGCTGTGCGGCAACGCGTGCGTGATGGCCGTTGCCCAGACCCAGTTCGGGCCCTCGGTGCGCGGCTGGCGCGACGACGAGGGCGCGCTGACGCCCCTGTGCGCGCTGGGGCGCTTCGGCGGCCGCCTGGTGGCGGGCGGCGAGCGCCTGGTCACGCCGCTGGTCCGCGACGGCGGGGCGCTCCGCGAGGCCACCTGGGACGAGGCCCTCGACCGGGCGGTCAACGGCCTGCGGCAGGCGGTCATCGACGGCGGCACGGGCACGGTGCTGGTCACCGCGGCGCCCTCCCTGGCCTGCGAAGACCAGCTGGCCGCGCGCTTCCTGGCCGACTCGCTGGGCGCGGTGCGGAGCGGCAGCCTGATCGAGGCGGCCTCCCGCACCTCGGGCCCCTGGGCCGAGAAGGTGGTCTCGACCGCCACCTTCGAGGAGCTGACGGAAGCCCGCTCCATCCTGTGGGTGGGCGGCCTGCCGGGCGCCGAGGCCCCCATCGTCGCGGCCCGCCTGCGCGCCGCGCGCCGCAAGGGTGCCCGCGTGGTCGTGGTCGCCTCGACGGGCGATGGGCTCGGCTCGCACGCCGATCTGGCGTTGCGGGTGCCAGCCGCCGACGGCGTGGCCACGGCGCTGGCGCTCCTCGGCGCCGACACGCTGACCGACCCGCGCGCCGAGCAGGCGCGCCAACTCCTGGCGGGCGCCGGGGCTCTCGTGGTGGGCTGCGCCTCCCGCGACAATCCCGACCTCTCGGGGCAGGGCCTGCAGCTCCTCGACACGCGCGTGGCCGAGCTCGCGGCCTCCGGACGCAAGGTGGGCCTGCTGGTCACGGCCGACGTGAACTCGCGCGGCCTCGCCCTGGCCGGCCTGGCCACACCCCCCGGCTTCGACCGCATGTACCGCGCCGAGGCCACGCGCGCCGCGTGGCTGGTGGGCGAAGACGCCGAGGTCGTGGTCGGCCCCGGCGAGCGCCGCCCCGCCTTCCTGGTGGTGCAGGACCTCTTCCTCACCGAGACCGCGAAGCTGGCCGACGTGGTGCTGCCCCGCAGCTCGCACCTCGAGACCGGGGGCACCTTCGTCGCGCCCGACGGGCAGGTGCTACGCACCGAGGCCGCGACCCCGTCGCGGGTCGACCGGACCACCCTCGACGTGCTCACCGACGCGGCGCTGCGCCTGCGCGCCGGGACCCCGGTGGTCGACGCCGACGACCCGGCCGGCCACTTCGATCGCGTCGCCGGCCTCGCGGGCCTCGATCGCGTGCCCCCCCGACGCCGCGAGACCCGCGAGGGCCTCACCAACGGCGACGCCCTGCCGACCGGCAAGAGCCCCCTCTCGACCGCGGCGGCCGCGATCTCGGCGACGCTGCGCTCAGAGGGCTTGCTGAAGTAGGCCGACCCCCCAACTCCCCAGAAGAAATCGACCGGAGCGATTCCCGAATCGCCCCCATCTACCTTCCGCGCGAAGCGATGAGCGGCCCCGGGGCCCCGGTCGGCGATTTTTCGGGCCCGCCCGCCGGCGAAGCCCCGCACGGCGTGCCCTTCACGCCGCGGTCAGGGCGAGCCGGCCCTGGCCCGACAAGCCGACCGGGGCCCGGGGCCGCTCCGGTGGCCGAATCACCCGTTCGTGGAGTTGGCCTGAATCGAAAAGCGTGGCTCACAGCCCCCGCGCGAGCCGGAACCCGATGGTCTCGCTTCGCCGCGTCGCCGGCGCGCGGTCGCGCTCCTCGACCCCGACCTCGCCCGCGGGGTCGGCCCAACTGCCGCCGGCGGCCAGGCGGCCCCCGGTCGGGCTGGCGTCCCACACCCACTCGCGCACGTTGCCCAGCATGTCGTGGAGGCCCCAGGCGTTGGCTCCGCGCGTGGCGACCGCGTGGGGCTTACCGCCGCTGTTGGGGCGGTACCAGGCGCTGTCGGCCACGCTGATCCACGCCGAGCCGCCCTTTCCTGCGCGCGCACCCACCTCCCACTCGACGAGCGTGGGCAACCGGTAGCCGTTGCAGCCTTCGGCCACCTGGGCCCGCCGGGCCGAATAGTCGACCCCGGGCGTGCCCGATGCGCCCTCGAGCACGTAGCACGGCGTACGCGCCTCGCGCGTCGACAGAGCGTTCGCGTAGGCCAGGGCCTCGAACCACGTCACGCCCGCGACGGGGCACGCGTCGCCGGCGTCAGACCCCGAGCCCATCGAGGGACAGCCGTCGTCCTTGGCGGGGTCGTTGCCGAAGACGGCCCGCCACTCGCCCCGGGTCACCTCGTGGATCGCCATCAGGAACGGAGCGCCCACCTGCAGCTGGTCGGACTCGCGGGAGCCGCGGTACGTGCCGGCCGGGATGCGCGCCCACCCCTCGGGGACGTTACCGGACTCGTCGAGCACCGCGTTGCGCAGCTTGTCGACCGCCTGCTCCGTGGCTCCTGCCATCTGCCCGACCATCTCCTCGCCCGCCTGCCTCGCGCCTGGAACCTGGACGATCGCATAGAGCGCGGCCACGACCCCCAGGACCCCCAGCGCCAGTGCCACCACGGCCGCCGTCCGCGCCGTCCGCCGACGCCCGCCGCGGCGTCGACCAGCCGGCGCGGTCGTCGCCTTGCCCGCGCCGATGCGCGACCAGAAGCCCGTGGTGTCGAGCGGTGGGCTCGTGAGCGTGCCGGGCTCCGGCAGGGCCTCGGTGGCCTCGGCTGGAGGCTTCAGGGGCAGGCTGACGACCGCTACCGGCGCGGGCGCCTGGGCCAGTTCGGGCACCGGCGGAAGGACATCGCCGAGGGTCGCGGGCTCGACCTCCAGGACCGGTCGCGGCGGCAGCACGCCGGGCATCGTGACGGCCCCCACGTCGGGCTCGGCGACGGCGGGCTCCCGGGGCCGATCGCCCAGATCCTGCGTGGTGCCCGCGGCCAGGCTGGCCGCGCTGAGCGCGGCGTCGAGCTGCTCGCGGAAGGCAGCCACCGTGGGGATGCGCGCCGTCGGGTCCCGCGCGAGCGCGGCCCTCAGGAAGGCCTCCAGCGGCCGCGCGAGGCGACCGGCCGGCACCTGGTCGACCGGGTCGTACTCGGGGTCGATCTTCTTGCCGAGCATCTCTTGCGTGGTCTCGCCGGGGAAGGGTCGCTGGCCGACCAGCATCTCGAACGCGATGACGCCCAGCGCGTACACGTCGGTCCAGGGCCCGATGTGCCTCTTGCCCAGCTGCTCCGGGGCCAGGTAGGCCGGCGTGCCCATGGCGTGCGACGTCGACGAGCCGGTCTCGGCGAACTTCACGAGGCCGAAGTCGAGGATGCGCACCAGGTTCGGGTTGCCGGCCACCGCCTGCAGCATGAGGTTGTCGGGCTTCACGTCGCGGTGCACCAGCCCGCGGGCGTGGGCGGCCTCGAGGCCGTCGCAGGCCTGACGCAGCAGGTGCCGCGCCTCGTCGGGGGGCAGCGGCGTACCGGCCTTCAGGGGGCCGGCCATGGCGTGCTTCAGCGTGCGCCCGCCCTCGACGAACTCCATGACCAGAAACGCCGAGTCGCCGTGCCGACCGTACTCGATGAGCCGCACGACGTTCGGGTGGTTCAGCGTGGCCAGCGCGCGGGCCTCGCCCTCGAACTTGCCGAGTTGCTGCTCCAGCGCCTCGGGATCGTCGAGGCGGTGCAGCAGCTTGACCGCCACCTGCATGCGAATGGGCAACTGCAGCGCCAGGTACACCGTGCCGAAGCCACCCGACCCGAGCACCCTCACCAGCAGGTACTTTTCGATGCGTCGACCCACGGCCGGATCGGGCGGTCGCTCCGCCGTTCCGGTCGCGAACTCGATGGGGACGTGGTGGATGCCTCGGACCGCGCAGGCCTTCTCGGCGCAGGGCGCGCCGATGAGGCCGACGCCTCCGCACCCCGGACACCTGCCTTCGTGCTCGTCGCCCGCCATGCCGCTGTCTCCCCCCGGATTGAGCCCATTCTGGCCACTCGACGGCCACGCCACAAGCGAATATAGTACCGCGTCATGAAGGGCTCGTACTACATCGTCGTCGAAGGACCCATCGGCGTGGGCAAGACCACGCTCGTGAAGCGCCTCTCCCAGCGCCTGCCGAGCCGCACCGTGTACGAGGTCTTCGAGGAGAACCCCTTCCTCGCCAAGTTCTACGGCGACCGGGCGCGCTACGCCTTCCAGACCGAGATGTTCTTCCTGCTGTCGCGCTTTCGCCAGCAGGAGGCCTTCGCGCAGGCCGACCTGTTCTCGCCCTGGACCATCAGCGACTACCTGTGGGAGAAGTCCCGCCTCTTCGCGCGCGAGACGCTGGCGCCCGAGGAGTTCGGGCTCTTCGACCACGTGTTCCAGATCCTGTGCCGCACGGTTCCCACCCCCGACGTGGTGGTCTACCTGCACGCGCCCCTCGACGTGCTCATGAACCGCATCGCCAGCCGCGGCCGCCCCTACGAGGCCGACATGGATCGCGGGTACATGGCCAACCTGTGCGACGTCTACGACCGGTTCTTCGCCAGCTACGCCGACACGCCCCTGGTCGTGGTCGACACGACCGATCTGAACTTCGCCACCAGCGAGGCCGCGGTCAACTCGGTCCTCGAGGTGCTGCAGGGCCACCCGTCGAGCCACGTGCTGCTCCCGCGCCGCAAGCCGGCCGACCTGCTCGTGTAGGGCGACAGCCCCCATGCATTTTCGTTGACGAGCCGCTCGGAACTTTCTACAAGACTGCCCATCGAACACGGACCGACCCGTCCGTGACAGGGAGGACACCATGGCTCACCGGATCACCGACGACTGCACGGCCTGCGGAAGCTGCGCGCCCGAATGCCCCGTTGAGGCGATCGCCGAGGGCGACCCCATCTACACCATCAACCCCGACGAGTGCACCGACTGCGGCGCCTGCGTCGACGTGTGCCCCACGGGCGCCATCCTCGCCGAGTAGGGCCTCGAACCAAGCCCTGATTCGGGTCTCGTCGGCCGGCCCGACGAAGTCGGTCACGATCTTCCGATCGGCGCCCACCAGCACGTTGTACGGAATGGTGAACACGTCGAACTGCCTCGACACCTGCCCCTGCGTGTCGAGCAGCACGGGCAGCGAGAGCTTCAGCTTCGACGCCGCCAGCGCCAGCGCCTCGGGCTCGTCGTCGGCGATGGTCACCACGTCGATCCTCCCCTTGTAGGCCGCCGCCACGCGCTGGAGCACCGGCAACTCGACCTTGCACGAAGGGCAGTGGCTGGCCCAGAAGACCAGCAGCGCCGGGCGACCGGCCTTCCCGAGCTCGAACGCCTCGCCGCCCAACCCCGAGAGCCGAAACGGCTCGACGAGGGTGCCCGGTTGCAGCACGTGCGCGCCCAGGCCGCGGTAGCGCCCGAAGCGCACGAACGAGTAGACGGCCAGCAGGGCCAGCAGGCCGAGCGCCACGTAGCGCATGATCTGGCGGGTGCGTTCCATCCGGGCTCTCCGACGTTGGCCGACGAAAGGTAGGGGTCTGCCCGCGCGAATCAATGTAGAATGGGACCATGAGCGCCCGACATCGTCACGCCTGTCTCCTGGCCGCGCTCGTCGCGCTGGCGCTGGCCGCTCCCAACGTGCTCGCGCAGGCGACCCCGTCGGCCGAGGGCGACGCCGCCCTCGACGACGCTCCCCGGGTGCGCCGACAGCTCGTGCCCGCCGACGCAACCGACCTCTCGGCCCCCCCGCCGCCCGTGCCCCTCGTGCCCTCGGTGCTCTTCGACGACGCCGCCCACCTGCCCCTGCTGGCCTGGCCCGAGGCGCGCTTCCAGAAACGCTTCGGCCTGTGGGAGCTCGACGTGCGCGGTTCGTCGGCGGCGACCACGGGCAACACGCCCTGGCTGCGGGGCGTGCCCGCGTCGTCGGCCTCGGCGTCGCTCACGTGGCGGTATCACGGTCTGCTCCGCGGCGTGGTGCGACCCGTCGTGGGGGTGGCGGCGTTCGCCTCGCAGGCGATGCTGCCGCCCCACTGGTCGCTCCGCAACGACGCCCTGTGGAGCGCGGGCGTGGCCCCGAACGCCGGGGTCGAGGTGGTCACGCACGGGGTGGGCGTCGGCTGGCGCGTGGCGCTGCCCATGGGGCTGTACCAGACGACCCCCGACGGCTTCTACCACCCACAACTGATGGGCAAGCGTCAGCCCGACTGGGGCACCTTCTTCCAGGGCATGATCCAGAACATGTACCTGATCTGGGAGAAGGACGGGTCCGAGTGAGAGCAGAGCAAGCCGTCGACTGAAGTCGCGGCTCCGGGTACGAAGCCCGCCTGCGCGGGCTGGGGCCGGAATCCACGCGAGGCCACCTTGGTGGCCGCTCCGCAGGTGAAGTCCGCGAAGGCGGACTTGGTAGTCCCAGCCGCGACTTCAGTCGACGGCTGCCGGTCATCTCGTTGGTTGGCCTTCGACGCCTGCTGAATTCTACGACGGCATCGACGGCCCCTGCCCCGCCGCCCTCAACGCCTCGGCGACCACCAGCCCCACGGCCGTGTCGTGCTCGCGGTGCGGCACGTCTTCGAGCGCCTGGCGGGCCTCGGGCGTCTTCATGCCCGCGAGGGCCTGCACGGCCAGCAGCCGCAGGGGCTGTTGCTCGCCCCGCGAGAGCTCTTGCAGGAAGGCCACGGCCTCGGACCCCCCGACCAGGCCCAGCGCGAGCACGGCCACCTCGCCCAAGGGGTCGTGGGGCTCGGCGTGACGCTCGATCGCGGCGCGGAGCGAGGGGATCGTCCCCGGACCGAGCGCGCCGAGCACGGTAGCGGCGCACTGTCGCTCGCGGGTGCCGGGGTGCCTCTCCACCGCCGCCAGTACGGCGTCGACCAGCGCGCGCGCGCGATCGGGCGAGAGAGGGTGAGCCGTCGCGAGCTCCTGCAGCCCCCGGAAGGCCGAGACCGGGCGCTCGCCGACGGACAGGTAGCGCAGCAGCGCCTCGAGAGCGCGCGGCCCCCCGATACGCCCCAGGGCCAGTCCGCAGCAGCGCACGACCTCGGGGCTCGAGTCGGGGGCGAACATGGCCTCGATGAGGGCGCCCGTCACGGAGTCGTCGCCGAAGCGTGCCAGCAACTCGGCGGCCAGCTGGCGCGTGACCGGGTCGACGCTGCGCAGCCCCGCGGCCAGTCGGAAGGGGGCCACCCCGTTGCCGTCGCCGAGCTTCGTGAGGATGCGAAACACGAAGGTCTGCAGGGGCGTCGGGTGGCCCGGAGTTCCCCCCCGCGCCGCCACGCCCCGAGAGGCCAGCAACACCTCGACCAGCGGCGCCACGATCGAGCGGTCACCGCTCGCGATCAGGCGCTCGGACACATCGCGCGCCACGGCCCAGTGCTTCTCGGTGAGGAGCAGCTCGACCAGGGGCCTGGCCGTGACCGACACCTGCGAGAGCACGCGCGACGTCAGATCGACCTGCCCCGCCTCCACGGCCTCGCGCTCGGCCTGGCGTTGGCGGCGCCGCTGCCACGACCAGGCAGTGAACCCCAGGTCGACCACGAGCAGGGTCACGGCCACGGCCGCGATGAGCATCCACAGGGTCGCAGTCATGACGCCCTCCCCAGGATGAATTGTACGTTCGATTCCACGGTAGACCTGCGCGACCCGCGTGACAAGGGCCTCGTTCGAGGGCCGCGCGGAGGCCCCGGGACGCGTTCGGCTTGCGGCGCCCGCGAGATCCCGCTAAGGTGGTCCGAATTCTGCTTCTGGAGCCAGCATGTCGGCGACCCGCTTCCTCCGCGCGACGATCCTCCTGGCCCTCGCCAGCCTGGCGGCTGCCTGCGGCAGCTCGGTGAGCGAGCCCTCCCTCGAGGGCTACCGCATCGACACCGTGCTGGGCGCGCCCATCATCGACGTCGACGCCACCGTCGACGTGCAGTGCCTGATCTTCGACGAAGACGGCACCGCGGTCGACGCCGGCAAGGTGGCCACGCTGGTCACCGTGTCCGACCCGTCCGTCGCCACGGTCGCCGACCACACGCTGACGGCCAAGGCGCTCGGCAAGACCGACGTCACCTGCGCCAGCGCCAACGGCCAGCTCACCGACGACACCCCCGCCGTGCTCACGGTCTCGAAGGGCGGCGTCCGCGACGTCGAGACCATCCTGAAGGACACCACCGTTCGCGCAGGCGACACCCTCGGCGTGACCTGCACGCTGCTCGACGACGAGGGCAAGCCCGTCGAGGGGGCCACGGCCGTCTCGACCGATCCGGACGACGGCGTCACCGTCGACGGCGCCAACGTCACGTTCACCCTGGTGGGCGTCTACGCCGTGGCCTGCGTCTCGAGCGAGACCAGCCTGGCCGACGCCACCCCCGCGCAGGTCACCGTCATCCCGGCCGATCCCGCCACCGTCACCGCCACGCCGTCGGTCAGCGAGGCCGCGGCGGGCGACCCCGTGGTCATCGCCTGCGCCGTTGCCGACGCCTACGGCAACCTCATCAGCCAGTACGACACGCTGGTCGATCCGCTGGAAGGCCTCGTGGTCCAGGGCCACACCGTGCTCGGCCAGACGGCCGGCCAGTACGACGTCACGTGCAGCCTCGAGGGGTGGGAGGGCGAGGTCCAGAAGGTGCCCGGTCCCCTGACGATCATCGGCGCCGACCCCGCGTCCATCGAGCTGGTGGCCAAGCCCGCGCGCACCGTTTACGCCGTGAACACCACGGTCACCCTCAGCGTGATCGTGCGCGACGAGTTCGGCAACGAGCTCGAGGGCTACGGCGCCACCTACGTGCTGCCCAGCGACCCGGCCATCGACATCAAGGGCGACGACAAGTTCGTGTTCAAGGGCGAAGGGGTCTTCACGTTCACGGCGGCGCTGCAGGAGCCCTACCAGGCCCTCACCGACGACCTCACCCTCACCTGCGACGAGACCGGCCCCGTCATCGTCGATCTGTACCCGCCCCGCGGCGAGACCATCACCGGCGATCCCATCATGCTGGTGCACGGCCACGTGGTCGACGGCGTCTCGGACATCTCGTCGCTGGTCATCAACGGCACCGACGTGCCCGTCGACGCCGACGGCTACTTCGAGATCGGCCTGCCCTCGAAGCACGGCGGCAACCACCTGGTGCTGACGGCCAAGGACACGTTCAACCACGAGACCATGACCACCCGCGGGTGGTACTACTCCACCGGCTGGCAGCCCGCCGACGCGCCCATGGAAGAGGCCGCCATCACCGAGGGTGCGCTGGTCTTCCTCGGCCAGACCGCCCTCGACGACGGCGACCACGACCCCTCCCACCTCGACGACATCGCCACCATCTTCGAGGTACTGCTCGGCGGTCTCGACCTGCAGCAGCTCATCGGCATGATCGGCGACCTGTCGTTCCCCGTTCCGAACATCATCAACCTGAACCTGTCACCGGTCGCCAACACCACCCTCGGCATCTTCGGCGACCTCACCATCGACATCGACATCACCCAGGTGACCATCGGCAAGCCGACCATCGCCATCGACACGCGCGAGGGCGGCATCGCCATGAGCGGCGGCTTCGCGCCCGTGCGCTTCGACTTCTCGCTCACGATTCGGCTCGACCTGTGGGCCGAGGCCTCCGCCCCGGTGCTCGGCACGTGGCAGTCGACGCCCTGGAGCCCGGGGGTCACCACCTCCAGCGGCTTCGGCGCCTCGCTGATCGCGCTGTCGACCGACTTCGACATCGAGAAGCTGCCCGACGAGCAGATGACCGTCGACGCCAAGAACTTCCACCTCGAGCTGCAGGGCGTCGACATCGACCTGATCCAGGGCCTGGTCATCGATCTCGGCTCGCTCGACATCCCGGTCGTCGGCGTGGTCGATCTCGGCACCTACGACGTCAGCCAGTTCATCGGCAACATCAACGACTTCATCGGCAACAACCTGGTGAACCCGCTCATCGACCTGGTCATGCAGCCGCTCATCAACCTGATCGAGCCGCTGGTCGAGGGCGTGCTCGGGCCGGCGCTCGAGCAGATCGTGAACCTGCTGGTGCTCGACCTGCCCATCGACATCCCGCCCATCCTGCCCGGGCAGACCGAGCCGGTCAGCCTGCAGCTGCACACCGAGCTCGACACGGTGCTCTTCACCGAGCTGGGCGGCCAGATCGCCTTGAACCTGGGTGTGCAGGCCGAGAAGGTGGTCGATCGCGATCCGCTGGGCTCGATCCTGCGCGACGGCTGCGCGGGCGCCGACCCCGAGCCCGTGGTGTTCGCGTTCGAGGCCATGCCCGAGGTGCAGTTGGGCGCCAAGTACGACCTCGTGAACCAGGCGCTCTTCGCCATCTGGTGGGGCGGCATGCTGAACCTCGACGTGCCCCTCGGCGACCTGGCCGGCGGCCTGGGCGGCGGCGACATCCCCATCGACCTGACCGGCGCCACGCTCAAGACCAACTTCCTGCTGCCGCCCATCCTGAACGACTGCGGCAACAAGGGCCTGACCGAGCTGCACGTGGCCGACGCCTACCTCGACCTGACCATCAAGATCGCGGCCAAGACGCACCACGTGGGCATCTGGCTGCAGGCGCGCGCGGTGGCCGGCATCTTCGGGCAGGGCAACGAGATCGGCCTCAAGATCGACGCCATCCAGGCCTTCGAGGCCGAGATCATCGACATCACCGGTCAGCTCGGGCCGCTGCTCAACCTGGTCGAGGGCTTCATCCCGCAGCTGCTCGACATGGTGGCGGGCCAGCAGTTCGCCTTCCCCATCCCCGGCATCGACCTGTCGATCATCCCCGGGGTGCCGGCCGGCACCATGCTGAACCTCGGCAACTTCAGCTCGTACAACAAGAAGGGCGCGTTCGTGGTGGGCGGCGACCTGCTGTAGCCCTACGACCCGCAGGCCTCGCAGAGCAGCTCGACCTTCACGTTGTCGAGGCCCCAGCTCTCGTTGGCCAGGTTCCTGGCGTTCGGGTACTCGTTGGGATTGCCGACGAAGACCACCTCGAGCACTCCGTCGGCGTGAGCGAAGGTGGCCACGACGCGGTAGGTAGCGTCGCCGCAGCCGCCCTCCGTGACGATGATGTCGGTGGAGACAGCGCCGTTCTTGGCCGCGTTGGTGGCGTTCGGGGCACCCGCCGCGAAGAGCTCGGGCCAGGTCTGCACGTCTTCGACGCAATTGGAGAACGAGTGCGAGTTCCCTGCTTCGACGGCGGGCACGGCCCAGGTCCACAGGTCGGGCATGCTGGCGTAGGTCGAGCCGTCGGTGGCCGCGTGGCCGTCCCACGAGCCGAGCACGAAGAGGTCGAAGCTCAAACGCACCGTGTCGTGAGAAGGCAGCGGCCCGGCGGGCAACGCCGCCATGGGGAGCGCCGTGGAGCCGCCCACGACGCCCACCGTCAGGCGCACCGTCTGCTTGCCGAAGGCGCCCAAGAACGAGGGGCCGCCCTCGACCACCTGGACGACGACGGGTGCCTGCCACGGGTCGGCGGTGACCTCGGTCGAGAAGCCCGTGCTGACGCCGTCGTCGAAGGTCCACAGATAGCCCGCCACGCAGCCGGCGCAGTCCGCGGGGCACGAGACACAGTCCTCGCCCCCGCCGCACGCGCCGTCGCCGCACGGTTCGACCGCAGGGCAGCAATCCTCTGGACAGTTCTCGCACGTCTCGCCCGCCGTGCAGGCGCCATTGGGGCAGGAGTCGCCGGTGACGCAGGTGCCCATCTGGCAGAAGCCGGGTCGATCGGGGCCGTCGCAGTCCGTACCGTCTTCCAATGGGTCGAAGCCGCACGTCCCGTCGGCCCCACACGCTGCTACCTGGCACTGCCTGGGCCTCAGGGCGCTGCAATCATCGACCGAGGCGCAGGGCGCAAACTCGGCCGCCACGACGCACAAGCCGACCTCTTCATCGCCCCGCGCCTTCGCGACGCAGAACTCGTCTTCGGCGCACGCGCTCTGGTCGGTGCACGCGGCGTAGCACTCGCTCTCGAAGCACACGCCACCGCTGCATTGCTCGTCGCCATCGCAGGCCTGGCGCGTCTTCTTGCCGTCGCCGCCGCAGGCCGCGAGGGCCAGGACGGACAGGGCCAGCGCGGCCCGAACGAAGGTGGTCGTGGTCATGAGATCCTCCGCTTTCCCGATGTGCGTGAATTCACTTGTAGGACGATTCGACGAGCGCCGCAAGCGGGAGACCGCGCTAAAAGGCAGCCGTCGACTGAAGTCGCGGCTGGGACTACGAAGCCCGCCTTCGCGGGCTGGGTGAAGGGGGTTCAGAGTTCGTGGTCAACGTCCAAGGACCCATCAGCGTGGTGCGCAATCTGGGCACGGACGTAGCGTTCGACGCGGTCCACGTCGGATCGAGAGACGCTGAACGCCGCGTAACTTCCCTGCCAGCGGAAGCCGGTGTCTGGAAACAGGACGCGATTGGCCAAGTGGCTCGACGCTCCCTTCGCGAGGCGTACGAGGTCCGCGATCGACGCGGTCGCGGGAACGCCGACGAGCGCGTGTATATGGTCCTCCGTACCGCCCACCGCGACGACCAGGCACCCGGAATCTCGAAGCGACGCCGCGATGGCCGACCAAAGCTCGGCACGTCGCGGCTCGCAGATGAGGGGCAAGCGGTCCCACGTCCCCCAGACGAGGTGAACGAATACCTCGATCTTGCTCGCGCGCACCCTCCGCTCTCCTTCCAGCCCGCGCAGGCGGGCTTCGTACCCTGAGCCGCGACTTCAGTCGACGGCTAGCACCCCGTGCCCGCCCCGACGGCTAGCACCCCGTGCCCGCCCCGACG
>CAZBRS010000061.1:0-34474 GCA_964494475.1 uncultured Myxococcales bacterium
GCCCCCACCCGCGCGTCATGGAGCCCCCCCGCCCGCGTGCCAGGCCTCGACGCGGCCGTTGACCTCGCGCGCCAGGCGGACCAGGGGCAGGTAGGGCTGGTCCTCGGCGTCGATCAGGCCGAAGTTGTCGCCCGAGAACGGATCGCCCTCCTTCCTCGGGTTGTCGAACCACTTGTACCAGTGGAAGGCCACGGCGTACGGGCGGCTCATCCAGGTCTGCACGAACGCGTCGTACGCGAGCGCGCGATCCTCCTGGGTGGGCACCACGGGCGCCCAGTTCTTCACGTTCGGCAGGCCCGAGTCCTTGCCCTTGAACGAGAACTCCTCGATCAGCACGGGCCGGTCCAGGGCCTCGCCCAGGGCGTCCAACTCGGCCACCGGCGGGTGCTCCCAGTAGAAGGCCAGCGAGACCACGTCGAAGACCTTGGCGGCTTCCAGGAACAGCGCGTCGCCGTGGAAGTCGAAGAAGCGGCACCCGAGCACCAGGTGGTGCGGATCGACCTGGCGGAGCGCGGCGATGGCCACCGCGGCGTACCGCCGAAAGGCGTGCAGTTGGAACGCATCGGTGACGGCCTTCGCGGCATCGGTGGTCGGCGTCAGGTCGGCCGACGTCAGCCCCTGGAGCGCGTCCCAATCGGCGAGCGACGTGCCCCAGACCGCCTCGAAGGCGTCGAGCGTGCCGGCGTGCTCCCGCAGGAACGTCAACGCTTCGGCGCGCCCGGGAGCCTCGAAGGGGAAGTCGACGTAGAGCTGAAGCACCGTGAGATCCGTGGCCCAGTTGGGCACCCACACCAGCTCGTTGTCCAGGAAGTACCCGATCAACCACGGATCCTCGACGAAGGGCCCGGCGCGCTCGACGGCGACCCTGGCCGCGTGCTCGACGAAGCCCGGCGACCAGTAGTCGGTGATCACGGAGTCCGCGGCATAGCGCGGCGCGTGGCCGGCCGAGTCGAGGATCACGCTGGCGTGCGCCAGGCGCTCGCCCATGGACGCGCTGCTCCACGGCCCGACGGAGTTGAAGCGCCACGCCCGCAGGCGCTCTTCGGCGGCGGGGCCCACATCGGTCACGCCCTTCGAAAGGAAGACGTGACCGTCGGGCGTGAGGAACCACCACGCGCCGCCGCGCTTCGCGACCCGAAAGAAGTCGCCCGGCGCGGGCTCGCCCAGCTCCGCCGGGGCATTCTTCCAGCCCCCGAAGCGGTCCAACTCGATCGTCGCGGCGCGGGCGTTCTCGACCTGCAGGTCGTCCAGGCGCACCCGCCAGGCGGCCTCGGTGGCGGTCTCGTCGGCGGCGGCGGCACAGCGACCATCGAGGCAGGACCAGCCCTCGGCCGCGCAGTCGGCCACCGGCACGAAACCCCCCGCCAGGCACGTCGTGGTCCACGTCCCGTCGCAGGCGCGCGCTCCCTCGTTGCAGGGAGCCGAGGTCTCGAGCCTGTCCGGCGCGGTGTCGGCACCCTCCAGGTCGACCGTCTTCGTTCCTCCCGCGCACGCGTGGAGGCTGAGCGTGGCGCCAATCCAGTGGAGCAGCAGGCACCGACCGGCGTTCAAGACAGGCCTCCGTGCGTCGCGCGCGCGCTCGACGCCGCTGTTGTCTTCGAGCCCGTCAACCCAACGCCCCCCCCAGCAGGAAGCTAACGAGGGGGTCGTCGGTCGTCAACACCGTGCTGCGGAAGCGCTCGGCGAACTCGAACCCCGTGCCCGCCGCGGCCATCCGGGCGGCAGCGGTGAGCAGCGCGCGCCAGTAGGCGGCGTAGTCGTCCGGCCCCAGGGCCTCGATGGACGGCACGCGCAGACCGGCGGCCGCGATTCGCCGCTGGTCGGCCACCAGGGCCGAACGCAGCATGGTCTCGTGGCGCTCCAACGCCCGCAGCTTGCGCTCGAGCGTCGGCCCGATATCCACGACCGTGTCTCCGTTCACCAGGTCGCGCGTGAAGAACCAGCAGCCGGCGGGCGCGTGGGGCGCCAGGCCCTCACGGGCGTGCTCCGGGTGGAAGTTGGGGTAGCCCGCCGCCCAGGCCGCGTCGGCGGAGGCTCGGGCGACCACGCCGTGGTCCGGGTTCTCGTCGTCGACCAGGCCCCTGGGGTCGAAGCCCACGATCAGGTCGGGGCGCACGCGCCGGATCTCGCGGATCAGGCGCTCCCGAAGCCGGCCGTAGGGCACGTCGACCAGCTCGCAGTCCCGAAAGCCGAGCGAGACGGCCTCGGCCGCGCCGAGGGCCTCCATGGCCGCCAGGAACTCCCGCGCGTTCACCTCGATCGTCGCGCTCGGACCGGCGTCGAGGCTGTCCTTCTCGTCCTGGGTGACCCGGACCACGGTGACCGGCACGCCGCGCGCGGACCACGCCGCGATGGTGCCCCCGGCGAAGAGGGTCGCGTCGTCGCCGTGCGGGCTCACCACCAGCACGCGGCGGGGCTCGAAGCGGCCGGGGTCTGCGGGGAGCGCGGTCATGGCAGCTCCGTTCGGACGCCGGCGCCCCACCACTTCTTGGGCGTGTCCTGCAGCACCTTCAGCACGTGGCCCGTGGCCGTCTCGATCACCACGATCTTGCCGCCCTCGTCGAAGGCCATGGCGCGATCCGTCCAGCCCGCCAGGCCGTAGACGTTTCGGAGGCCCTCGAGCCGGGCGATCTCGCGGAGCACGGCGCCGGTGGTGGGCTCGACCTCGACCAGGTAGTCGTCGAGCTCGGAGCCCTTGTTCACGGTGGCGAAGGCCCCGACGCCCTTGATGGCGTAGGCGTCGCCGCTCGAGGTGTAGCCCTCGCCGTAGCTGCCCAGCAGCGTGCCGGCGAAGACGGTGCCCTGCAGGTCGAGCCGGTACCAGCCCCCGCCGCCGCTGATGCCCACCAGCACGTCGCGCTCCGGATCGAGCACGCCGCGCGGCACCAGCGTGAGCGCGTTGAAGCCGTCGGGCAGTTCGCCGACCGACGTGCACGCGCAGGTGGTCGGATGGCAGGTGTACAGGCCCTTGAACGAGACGCCGTACAGCACGCCCCAGCGGTCGATGGCCAGGTCGGTCATCTTGTGGGGGTTCGCGTCGGCGGGCCAGTCGAAGAAGCAGGCGAAGTCGAGCTGGTAGGTCTTCACCGAGAAGGTCCACAGCTCGTCTTCGGTGTGGGCATAGACCACGTTGTCACGCACGGTGCCGGGCAGCGCAGGGTCGGCCGGGAAGAGATCGGCCGCGTCGGGCACCCCGTCGTGGTCCGTGTCGGGGCCGGGGTCGAGCGGCGGCAGGTCGGGCCCCGCGGCGTCGGGGCGGGGGACCTCGCCCATCGCATCGCCCCGGGCCTCGGCGGCGTCAGCGCCCACCTCGATCGGCGCGTCGGGGGCGATGTCGCCGACCCCGCCGGCGCCGCCGGCGCACGCCGCGAGCCAGGTCACCAGGGCCACAACCGCCGAGCCGCCACAGCGCATGAGGACCTCGCAGGTCGTTCGAGGACGAAGTCTACTCGCGCGGAGCCTGCCCCGACAATCGAAATGGCAGTCACTGCCATTTCAGGAAAGGAGACGTGGCGCCGCGCCCGCCTTGACCCCCCCGGTTCCGTCGGCTAGCTTGGGAGGAGAGGCCGCTCCAAGGATGGAGAGAGCACGTGCCAAAGGGCCACGATCCCGTAGGAAGCGACGCCCGGAGGGGCGCCGGCCCGCGCTGGCGGACGACGCTCGCCTGCCTGCTGACGGTGGCTGCCTGCGGTGGCTCGGCCGAGGGCGACGCCGGGCAGGGCGACGAGACCGGGTACGTCGAGGTGGCTGCCGAGCACGCTCCGGTCACCGAAGGCCCGGGCTGCCGCGACGCGGGCACGCCGGGGGCGACCTCGCCCTGCGCGCTGCCCCGCCAGGGCCCGGAGTACTACGTCGACCAGGGGCTGAAGTACTTCGACACCCTCGACGTCGCCGCCGACCCCGCCAGCGCGCCTCACTACGCGGAGCTCGTCGCGCGCTGGGAGTGGCCGCCCTGGCTCAAGCTTACGGGCTTCGGCCGGGACCACCTGATCGGCACCGCGAAGCTGCTGAAGCAGGTCGATCCCTCCACCGTGCCGGTTCGCGACTGCCGAGCCTTCGACGTGCAGCCCTTCTGCCGCTGCGTGGTGGCGTTCGACTACGACGGGAGCCGCTGCCCGATCTACGAAGAGTTCACCTTCAACGACCAGGGGGAGATGACCTTCATCGAGGCCTGGTCCGACCTGCCGGGGCTGCTCCCGGGCGACCCCGCGACCGACCGCTGGGGAGAATCCGCGGGCTTCCCCCGCCTGTCGACCCGCGTGCCCGGGCTGGGCGCCGGCGACGGCCGGTTCGACGTCGACGGCCCGTGGATGCACGCCGCGGAGGCCGTGGACGCCGACGTGGCCGACTTCGCCGCCCGCGCTCGCGACCCCTGGGCCACGTGGGCCGACGAGCTGAAGGCAGCCGGAGACGATCTCTACACCCGCGGCTGCGGGTGGTAACCGGCCATCGAGGCCGGCTCGTAGGTCGACAGCGACGCGCGACGGCGCTACCATGACGACCGGTCATACCCTGGGAGCGCCCCATGCGCACAACCTCCTGGCGCTGGTGGTGGTGGTGGGCCCTCGTGGCCTGCCAGGGCGGCGGCGCGGGCCCCGATCTGGTCGGCGCCGACGTGGCCGAGGGCTCGCCCGATCTCGTCCAGCCCGCGGCCGCCTGTGACTTCGCCGCGCTCACGGCGCCCGCGCTGGCTGCCGCGCCCGGCAGCTACGCCCTCGACGCCTTCCGCCTGGTGCTCGGCGCCGAAGGCTCGTGGACGGTGACGCACGCCGACGAGCCCGAGCGTGAGCTGTTCCGCCTGCCGGCCGCCTCCGACCTGGCCGCCCTGCGCGGGTCCTGGACCGTGGTCGAACGCCAGGGCGCGTTCACCCTGGACGAAGGAGAGGGCACGGCGTGCGAGGCCGCCTTCCCCTCGTCGGTGCGCCACGACGGGCGAAACCTGGTGCTGACGGGGTCCCTGGGGCAACAGGACAGCGCCTGCGCCGGGCTCACCTACGAGGCGCGCTTCTGCGAGGCGGCGCCGCACCACCTGGCGTTCGACGTACGCGTCCTGGGCGGCTCGCCCGGAGCGGTCCGCTTCCGCGACGCGCTCGCGGCCGACGAGGCGGTGTTCGGCCTGGGCGAGCAGTTCCCCCGCGACACGCTCGACCTGCGCGGGCGCGTGATCCCGGTGCTGGTGCGCGAGCAGGGCATCGGCCGCGGCGAGCCCGCCCTCAGCAAGGTCATGGAGCAGGTCTCGCCCGGCTCGTCGGGCGACGAGGCCACCACGTACGCGGCCGCGCCTCACGTGCTCACGCGGGCGAACCGCTCGTTCTTCCTCGAGAACACCGAGCTCGCGGTCGTCGACCTGGCCACCCCGGGCCGCCTCGAGGTGCGCGTGCAGGGTGGCGCGGTGCGCGGGCGCGTGCTGCACGGTGCGTCGCCCCTCGCGCTGATCGAGCGCTACACCGAGTACGCCGGTCGCATGCGCCCGCCCCCCGCCTGGGTCGACGACGGGGCCATCGTGGCCCTGGCGCGCGATCTCGACGAGGGCGCGGCGCGCGCCGCCGAGCTGCGGGCCCACGGCGCGCGCCTGGCCGGCGTGTGGAACCAGACCTGGTGCGGCACGGCCAAGACGGTGCTGGGCGAGCAGGTGCTCTGGAACTGGGCGCTCGCGCCCGCGCGCCGCGAGGCCTGGGGCGCCTGGGTCGACGCGCAGGCGGCCGCCGGCGCGCGAACGCTCTGCTACGTGAACCCCATGTTCCGCGACCTGCCGGCCGACGCCGACCCCGCCTCACGCAACCTGTACCGCGAGGCGCTGGACGGCGGCTTCGTGGTGCGCCGTCCCGGAGGGGAGCCTTACGAACTGCAGCAGGGCGTGTTCCAGGTGGTGCTGCTCGACCTGTCGAACCCCGAGGCCCGGCTCTGGATGAAGGGCGTGCTGAAGGACGAGTTGCTGACGCGCGCGCGCTGCTCGGGCTGGATGGCCGACTTCGCCGAGGCCCTGCCCTTCGACGCGGTGCTGGCCTCGGGCGAGCCGGCGCCCGCCTGGCACAACCGCTACCCCGTCGAGTGGGCGCGCCTGAACCGCGAGGCCCTCGAGGAGGCCGGGCGCCTCGACGACGTGCTCGTCTTCCACCGCTCGGGCTTCACGACCACGCCCGCCTTCGCCGGCCTGCTGTGGGAGGGGGACCAGGCCGTGACCTGGGACCGCTTCGACGGGCTTCAGAGCGCCGTGCACGGCCTCCTGAACGGCGGCCTTTCGGGCTTCGCCCTGAACCACGCCGACGCGGGCGGCTACACGGTGGTGCCGCTCTCGGACCCGCCGGCCCGGCGCAGCCCCGAGCTGCTCATGCGCTGGGTCGAGTTCGCCGCGTTCACGGCCCTGCTCCGCACCCACGAGGGCAACCAGCCGGGACAGAACGCCCAGGTGTACTCGTCCGACGCCCTGCTGGAGCACTTCGCGCGCTTCACGCGGGTCTTCAAGGCCCTGGCCCCCTACCGGCGCGGATTGTACGCCGAGGCGGCCGCTCGCGGCTGGCCCCTGGCCCGGCACGTGGCCCTGCACTACCCCGACGTGGAGCGCGCCTGGCGCGCGCACGACCAGTTCCTGCTCGGCCCCGACGTGCTGGTGGCGCCGGTGCTCGAGCCCTCGACCCGCGCCGACGGAGGCGTCGAGCGCGCGTTGTGGCTGCCCCCCGGCCGCTGGCGGGCGCTGTGGACGGGCGTGGAGGTCGACGCCCCCGCGGAGGGCCTCGAGGCGACGGCGACCTCGCTGCCGGGAGAGCCCCCCGTGTACCTGCGGGCCGACGCCCCGTCGACGCCCTCGATCCTGGCCGCCCTCACCGCCGAAGGGGTGTCGGTTCCGAGGCCGCCGGAGCCGTGAGCGCCAGGCGGTAGGTCGACCCGAACACGACGCCCTCGGCCGGGCACGCCCACACCCCCCGTGGGGCGCCCTCCACCGGCGCGCAGGCGAGCGCCGCGTCATCCGGGGCCTCGTCGCGCGTCAGGGTGACCGTCGGCGCGCCGGCCGGCGCCGGCTCGTAGCCCGTCCACACCTCGAGCGGCGCGTCATGCACCCAGCGGAAGCGCGTCACGAACGTGCGAAGCGGCAGGTCGAGCGTCGATTCGAGCACCGGCCCGGGCACGCGGCGCGCGTACGGGTGCCCGACGAGGCGGGCGAACCCGTCGCGAAAGACGCCGGGCGCGGTGCGCAGCGCGAAGCTGCCGCTGGGGGCGTCGTCGTACTGGGCGAAGCCCCAGCCGCGCCGGGCCAGCGTGGTCAGCAGGTCGGCGAGGTACAGATCGAAGCCGGGCGTCTCCCACGGGCCCCCCATCTCGCCCAGCCAGAGGGGCAAGCCCCCCAGCAGCCCGGCCATGCTGGCGATCTTGTCGAGCGTGGCCTCCATCTGGGGCTGCATCGTGGCGCGGTCGTACGCCCCGCCGTCGTGCACGAGCGGATGGTAGTAGTGGGGCGCGAACACGGTCCGCGGATCGGCGAACGGCACGAACGGATCCACGTGGTTGATCGACGACAACTGCGTGCCCTGCAGGAAGATCAGCCGATCGGGCGCCACCGCGCGCAGGGCCGCCGCCAACTGCTCCATGCGGGGCTGGTACACGGTCGACACCCAGGCGTTCACCGCCAGGCTGCCCCAGTTGGGCTCGTTGAACAGGTCGAAGCCCAGCACGGCCGGCTGGTCGGCCAGCCGCAGGGCCAGCGCCACCCAGGCGTCGACGTAGCGCTGGAAGAGCGCGTCGTCGCTCCAGAAGCCGTCGTAGCACGCCTGCACCTCGGGGGAGAGGTAGTTCAGGAACCAGGGCGTGGTCGGCTGGTAGGCCGCGTAGTGCGCCTCGTCGCAGGCCCAGCGCGGCGCGCCGTCCTCGCCGAAGCCCACCCCGAACACGTCCTGGTGCAGGTCGACGACCACGAGCAGCCCGGCCTCGGCGGCCCAGGCCACGCGCAGCGCGAAGGCGTCGAGGTAGGCCTCGTCGAGCACGCCCGGCTGGGGCATGACCGCGGCCCAGAACGTGAGCAGGCGCACGTGATCGAAGCCCACCTCGGCCAGCCGCGCGAAGTCGGCCGGGCCGTGCCACGTGAGGAGGTCGGGCGCGTACTTCGCGGTGTTGCTGACGCTGGAGCCGTGCAGCCCGAGCGTACGCCCCATCGAATCGACGACGGCGGCGCCGACACGGTGAAAGCCGGGCCCGGGCGGCGGAAGGGGGTAGACGGGGCCGACGTCGAGCACGGCGTCGGGGACGGCGGGCACGTCGAGCGAACCGTCGGGGGCGTCGGGCACGTCGAGCGAACCGTCGAGGCCGTCGGACACGTCGAGCACGGCGTCGGGGGCGTCGGGCGCATCGGGCAGGTCGAGCGCCGCGGGCCCTCGGCTCGCGCACGCGACCGTGAGCAGGGCCGCGACCAGCCAAGGCAGCCAGGCGGCAGACGGCAGGCCCGGGGTCGGCTCGAACCGCGTCATGTCGCCTCCTCCGTCGACCACCGCAGCGTGAACGGGCACTCGGCCCCGCCGGCAGCCAGCGTCGCGGGCCTCTCGAGGGTCACGCCGGGCTCTACGTGCCCGAAGTAGGCCGCGTCGACCTCGCAGAAGAGAGGCGCGAGCGCCGACGCCCCCACCGCGGCGCAGAGCCCCGGGAAGCGGCACGCCGTCACGGTGAAGCGCACCCGGTCCGCTCGCACGTCGTCCCACCGGACCGTGGCGTTGAAGAAGCGCGCGCCCTTCCGGCGCGCGAACTCGAGCCGACCGGCGTCGTCGAGCCGCTCGAGATCGGCGCGGCGCAGCGGCCCGAGCACCCGGCCGAGGAAGACCACGCCCGCCGCCAGCACCACCTCGCGCACCAGCGCCAGGGCCGGCTCCGGCGCCAGGCCGCGAGCGCGCAGCACGCGATGCAGCAGGATGGCCGGCCCGATCTGCTCACGCGAGCGGCGCTCGTCTCGGTCGGCGGCGCGGGGCAGCTCCTGGAACGGCTCGCCCCGCAGCTTGCCGAGGGTCACGGCCAGGGCCACGGCCAGTCCGGGCCCGACCCCCAGTCGACGGAGCATCACGCGGAGCGCGGCCAGGTCGGGCGAGCCGCTCATGGATCCTCCGGGGTCAGCGCGAACAGGGAGTCTCCGGTCTCGAAGGGCCCCGTCACCTGGAGGCGCGCGGCCTCGACGACCGCGGGAATCCAGGCGATCGCGCCCTCGAAGCGGCTCTCGAGGCTGGCGAAGGCCACGAACTTCGAGGCGTGCGAGGCGTGCCCGAGCAGGCGGAAGGTGGCGCGTCCCGTGTCGGGGTCGTGCTCCAGGACGTCGAGCGCCACGCGCAGCTCGCGCAGGTATTCGCCGTTGCCCGGCTGCTCGACGGCGTCGAGCTGGAAGCGAAAGCTCGTCCACCCCACGGGGCCGCGCCAGGGACCGGGCGGCGCCTCGAGCACCAGCCGCGTATCGGCCGGGTCGGGCTCGGGGCACGGCACGTCGATCAGGAAGGCCGGCTTCGGGCACACCACGCGCGTGGCGACCCCGCCCTCGATCACGGGCGCGTCAGCGACCCCCACCAGCAGCAGGTCGACCGTGGCGGCGGCGCGCGCGAACGGGATCGCGGCGTTCATGTCGGCGCGGTCGGACGGTCCGTGGGCGAAACGCACGCCCACCTCGACCTCGACGCCCTGCTCGTCCAGCGCCACGACGCGCGCCCAGGCGCCGAGCCCGCGGCTGGTGTAGCCGAGGGCGGGGTCGTAGTCGGCCGGGTAGTCGGGCCCCTGGGCCACGTCGGTGCGCAGGGCCAGGCCCTCGAGCAGCGCCACGACCGTGGGGTAGCCCCGCAGGCGCAGGTCGGCGCGCGCCCACCGCAGGGTCGTGGTCGCCTCTCCCGTCGGTCCGACCTCGACGTCGACGCTGCGGCGCGCGGCGCCCAGGGCCGCAGGGTCGACCTCGTCGACCCGCGCGCCGTGCCAGTCGACCCGGGGAACGTCGGTCGCGGTCTCGCCCGTGCTGAAGTCGCCCCCGACGAAGCCCACGGCCAGCGCGTCGACGTCGCACGTGGGCCCCGGGGAGGGTTCGAGCCGCAACACCCAGCGGGATATGCGATGGTTCAGGTTCTGCCAGCCCAGGCTCCAGGTCGATGGAACCACGAACGACGCGCACGCGGCGGGATCGAACCGGTCGGAGTCCGGGGCCCCCGCGCAGGCCACGAACGCGGCCAGCGCCAGCCCGATGAAGAGCGGCCCCCGGGCGACGTTCGCGCCGGCTCGCCGGACGGGCATGATCGGGAGCCTCCCCCTGGTCGCGTCAGCGGCATGCTACCACGGGCAGGGAAACGCCGGCAGGGGGCACCTCAGGGGACCGCCGAGAATGCGAACGGCGGGCCTGTCAGCCGGCGCGGCCCGGAACGGTCGGCAGGCCGGCCGCCTCGGTCACGTTGGCCCCGGGGGCCGCCGGCGCGCCGGATCCCCGGCCCTCCACCACACCGACGGGCAGCCACAAAGTCACGCGCGAGCCCTCCCCTTCGGTGCTCTCCACCTCCACCTGGCCGCCCAGCTCGCGCACCACCGCGTCGGCGACCCACAGGCCGAGGCCCGCGCCCTGGTCGCGGGCCTTGGTGGAGAAGAAGGGCTCGAAGACGCGCTCGAGGTGCTCGGCCGGGATGCCGCAGCCCCGGTCGGCGATGGTCACCCGCACGCCGTCGACCCCGTCGAGGCGGACGGGCACCGCGCGCACGTCGAGCGTCTTGTCGGGGTGGGCGCCTGGAAAGCGCGCGTCCAGCGCCTCGCGCGCGTTGACCAGCAGCGCGAGCAGCGCCTGCGACAGTTGGCCGCGACGACAGGGGACGGGCGGCAGGTCGACCGGCACCGACACCGACACCCGCACGCCGGATCGCTCGAGGCTCTGGGCGGCCAGCGACAGGGTCTGCGTGACCAGATCGACCAGGCGCACCGGCGCCGGAGACGTGGAGTCGACCGAGGCGTGGGCCAGCAGGCGATGGGTGACCGTGCCCGCCCGATGGCTGGCCTCGAGGATGGAGCGTGCGTGCAGCGGGATGTGCGGATCGCCGGGCTCGGCATCGGCGATGAGCTCGGCGCAGCTCATGATCTGCTGCAGCGGGTTGTTGATCTCGTGGGCCGCGCCGCTCGCGAACGTTCCGATGGCCTCGAGCTTCTTGCGGTAGCGCAGGCGCTCGGCCAGGCGATGCTGCTCGGCGCGCAGGCGGTCGATGGTGGCCCCGATGACGCCGCCCACCCACACCATCAGCACGAGGTCGATCAGGGTGGCACCCAGCAGCACGCCCGCGAACGTGTACGCCCGGAGCGGCCCGGACTGGCGAAACGCGAGGGCGATCGCCACCTCGAAGGCCACGAGCACGAGCACGAGCCACGGAACGCCGAGCCGCAGGAGCACCGCCCGCGACGAATCGCCGGCCAGCAGGCGGAGGGGCCACGTCCGACTCCCCGCCAGGCCCACGAGCGCCAGGCCGGTCAGGCCGTAGCCGGCGCCGGTCAACAGCGCCACGGGGATGGGGGGCCCCCCGTAGAAGAGCGGCGCGTCGGCGACGTAGCCGGTGACCGTGGTCCAGCCCGACACCAGCGCGAACCAGCCGACCGCGGCGGGGACGACCACCCTGCCGGCCATCGAGAAGAGCAACGCCACCGCCTGCAACCACAGCACGGCGGCCGTGATGGGCGACATGTGGCCGTCGCCGCGCGGGCAGGCGAGGCCGGTGGGCCTCACGAGCCAGTGATCGATCGCCAGGGCGTGCCCGGCGAGGTTGTCGACGATCGTGAGCGTCGCGACGACCACGACCAGCCCGCTCAGCAGCCGCGCCAGCGCGCGGGCCCGGGGCACGGCCGGCCAACGCGCGCGGACGACGAGCGCTCCCCCGAGGGCGGCCTGGCAGAGCGCGGTGTTGGGCGAGATGGGCACGCGCGCCGCGCCCGCGGACAGGAAGACGAGCCATTCGCGCGGGCCGAGCCAGCCGCTGAACCCGACCGCGGCGACGGCGATCGCCACCACCCCGGCGAACCCGGCCACCCGACGCAAGACGTCGTCGAGGGCGTCGTTCGAGAAGGGCGCACCGACGACGAAGGAGGCCGCGCGTTCGAGGCGTCGCTCGGTCATGGCGCCCACTCGCCGGCGTCGACCGCCGCCAGGCAGGCGTCGACGCACGCCCCGTCGTACGTGAGGCCCCGGGCGCGGCGCAGCTCGTCGCAGGCGTCGGCGAGGGGTATGGCCGCGCGGTAGGGCCGATGGGACGCCATGGCCTCGAGGGAGTCGGCCACCGCCAGCAGCCTGGCGTCGGGCAGGATGGCGTCGCCCCGCAACCCCTTGGGGTAGCCGCTGCCGTCGAGGCGCTCGTGGTGCTGCAGCACGACCTCGGCGATGGCGTCGTCGAAGTCGACGGGGGCGAGGATTCCGTAACTGGCCGCCGCATGCTCCCGCACCAGCGAGAACTCGAGCTCGGAGAGCCGGGAAGGACGGGCCAGGATCTCGGCCGGCACCTGCAGCTTGCCAAGATCGTGCAGCAGCGCCGCCATGCGCACGGCGGCCACGTGGCGCTCGTCGTACCCCAGGTGCCGCGCGGCCGCGGTCGCGAGGGCCGCCACGCGCCGCTGGTGGCCCGCGGTGTAGGGATCGCGGCTCTCCATGGCCAGCGTGAGCGCCGACACGATCTGGTCGAGCAGCGCGCAGAGGCGCTCGGTGCGGGCCGCCACCAGGCCCTCGAGGCTCGCGCGGTAGGCCCGGTTCTCGTCCTCGAGCAGCTTGAAGTCGACCGCGCGCTGCACGACCGTGACCAGGTCGCCACGGGTCACGGGCTTGGCCAGGTAGTCGAAGGCCCCGGCGCGTACGGCCTCGGTGGCCGTCTCGACCGACGGCTCGCCCGTGATCAGGATGACCTTGGCGTGGGGGGTGCGCTCGCGCACCAGCCGCAACAGCTCGACGCCGTCGGCCCCCGGCATGACGATGTCGGACACGACCACGTCGATGGCACGATCGGCCAGCTCGATCAGCGCCGCCGGGACGTCGGCGGCCACCCGCACGTCGTGGCCCTGCTTCACGAGGAACTGGCGCGACGTCTCGCGGATGACCGGCTCGTCGTCGACGATCAGCACCGTTGCCATCACGACCCCCCCTCTTCGATCGGAAGCTCGACGTGGAACCGCTCTCCCCCCGTCGGGACGCCCTCGTGCCAGAGCTTTCCCCCGTGCTCCTGCACCAGACCCAGCGAGAGCGCCAGCCCGAGGCCGGTGCCCTGATCGCGGGGCTTGGTCGTGAAGAACGGGTCGAAGATGCGGTCCCGGATGCCCTCGGGCACGCCCGCTCCGTGGTCTTCGACCGTGACGCGCACGCCCGGGTGCCCGTTCAGGTCGATCTCGGCCGCCGTGATCGTGACGACCTTGTCGGGGTGCTCCCCCGGATAGCGCGCGACCAGGGCATCGCGCGCGTTGGTGAGCAGGTTCAGGAGCACCTGCGCGATCTGGTTGCTGCGGCACCGCACCAGCGGCAGGTCGGCGGACACGGCGACCTCGATTCGGACGTGGCTCTTCTGCAACACCTTGCGGACGAGGGAGACCGTGCGGCCGACGATGTCGACCACGCGCGCCGGGCTGCGCTTGTCGGACTCCTGGCGCGAGAACGCCAGCAGGTTGCGCACGATGGTCACGACGCGCTGGCTGGCGTCGAGGATGGCGCGGGCGTTCGCGGCGATCGGCGAATCGGGGGGCACGTCGTCGCCGATGAGCTCGGCGCAGTTCATGACGATGGTCATGGGGTTGTTGATCTCGTGCGCCACGCCGGCGGCGAGCAACCCCACGCTGGCCAGGCGATCGGCCTTCATCAGCTGGGCCTGCAGCGTCTTCCGCTCGGTGATGTCGCGCGTGACGCCCAGCAGGCCCACCGGCCGCCCGTCGGGGCCGCGCAGCAAGCCGGCCGAGACCTCGACCCAGATCACGCGCCCGTCCTTGCGCACCTGCTCGATCTCGAGGTTGCGCGCGGGCCACTCGTAGCGGGGAGTCGACGTGGCCGAGCTCAGCTCGCGAGCCAGCGCCTGCACCACCTGCTCGCGCGAGCTCGGGGTCAGGAGCGTGTCGATGGTCTGGGTCAGCGCTTCGTCGACCGTGTAGCCCGTGACCTGCAGCACCGCCGGACTGACGTAGGTGAAGCGCAGGTCCAGATCGCTGGTCCAGATCACGTCGCGCACGTTCTCGGCCAGCAGGCGGTGATGCACCTCGCTGGCGTGCAGCGCCCGCACCGCGTTGCCACGCTCCAGGGCCAGCGCCGCCTGCTCGTTGATCGCCTCGTCCAGACGCCGCTGGAGCCGGGCGCGCTCGACCGTGACGTGCACGGCCATGGACAAAATGGGCTCGCCGCGCCCCTTGACCAGGTAGTCGTACGCCCCGGCCCGCACGCACGCGCGCGCCAGGTCGAGGTCGTCGGTGCCGGTCAGCACCAGCACGGGCACGTCGGGGAATGCCTCGTGCACGCGCTCGAACGTCGCGAGCCCCGTGCTCTCGGGCAGGCCCAGACCGAGCAGCACGAGGTCGAAGGGTCCCGCCGTGAGGGCGACGAGCGCCGCGTCGAGGGAGGGCACGCGGGTCACGGAGACCGGGTGGTCGGGATCACCGCCCGCGCGCACTTGGACCAGGTGCGCGTAATCAGCGTCGTCCTCGGCAAGCAGCACCGTCAGGGACGTCGTCGCCATCGTCGCCTCGAGAGCCCCCACGCGGGTCGCGGGGAAGTTTTATAACATATCGTAATCAGATGTAAAAATATTCGATCGTTCACCGGACGAGGACCGGGCCGCCCGTCAATCGACGAGGCCACCAGCTCCAGGTGGTCGAGCAGGCTCGGACGCAGCCTTTCCTCACTCCAGCTGGAATCGGCGCTCTCGAAAGAGCGTGACGCACGCCGCGGCGACGCGCGGGTCGTAGAAGGTGCCCGCGTTCTTCTCGATCTCGGCGAGGGCCACGTCGAGGCCCAGGGCCGGGCGGTAGGGGCGGTGCGACGAGATGGCCTCGACCACGTCGGCCACGGCGAGCACGCGGGCCTCCATGCGGATGGCCTCACCCGCCAGGTGCCGCGGATAGCCCGAGCCGTCCTGCCGCTCGTGGTGCTGAAAGACGATGTCGGCGATGGGCCAGGGGAAGCCGATGGGGGCCAGGATGCCGTGGCCCACCTCGGCGTGCTGCTCGATCAGCTGGCGCTCGATGGGCGTGAGGCGCGTGGGCTTGGTCAGGATCTCGGCGGGCACCGCGATCTTGCCCACGTCGTGGATGGTGGCCGCCAGCGCCACGGCCTGCTGCGCGTCGGGCTCGAGGTCGAGCTCGCGCGCGATGGCCTCGGCGAGGGCGGCCACGCGCCGCTGGTGGCCCGCCGTGTAGGGATCGCGCGACTCGACCAGGCGCGCCATGGCCTGCACGGTGCCGACGAGCGTGTGCTTCAGGTTGAGGTAGGCGCCCTCGAGCTCGTCGTTCGCGACCCGCAGCTCGCCGGTGCGCTCGGCGACCACGCCCTCGAGCTCGTCGTGGTGACGGCGAAGCTCGGCGTCGAGGCGCGCGTTCTCGTCGCCGAGCTCCTTCACGTGGGCTGCCTTGGCCACCACGCGCAGCAGGGTCTCGCGCCGCACCGGCTTGGGCAGGAAGTCGAACGCCCCCTGGCGCAGGGCCTCGGCCGCGGCTTCGAAGCTGGGCTCGCCGGTGACCAGGATCACCTGGGTCGCCGGGAGCTCGCGGCGCACGTGCGCCAGCAACGCCAGGCCGTCTTCGCCCGGCATGATCAGGTCGGCCAGCACCACGTCGATCGGCCGCTCGGCCAACACCGCCCGCGCGTGCGGCACGTCTTCGGCCAGCGCCGCCTCGTGCCCGTCCTTCTGCAGGAAGATGGCCAGGGTCTCGCGGAGCCCGCGCTCGTCGTCGACGATCAACACGCGCGCCATCAGATCACCTCGCGGGGTACGTGACCGGCAGGTCGAACCGGAATCGGGCTCCACCGCCGGGCACCTCGGAGAACGAGATCTCGCCACCGTGCTCGCGCACGATGCCGTAGCTGATCGAGAGCCCGAGCCCGGTGCCCTTGTCGCGGGCCTTGGTCGTGAAGAACGGGTCGAAGACCCGGGGCGCGACCTCGGCAGAGATTCCGACGCCGTGGTCCTCGACCTCGAAGCGAACCCAGGCCCGGTCGTCGTGCTCGACCCGCGTGACCCACAGGGCCAGGCGCTTGTCGGGCGAGGACTGGGGGAAGCGCTCGTTCAGGGCATCACGGGCGTTCGTCAGCAGGTTGGTGAGCACCTGTTGGACCTGCTGCGGCCGGCACGGGAACCTGGGGAGGTCGGGCTCGACCATCACGTCGAACACGATGTGGTCCTTGTGCAGCGACGACTGCGCCAGAGACACCGTGGAGGCGACCATCTCGGCGGGGCTGCTCGGGGACCGGGCCTCGCTCTCCTGGCGTGCGAAGCGCAGCAGATCGCGCACGATGCGGGCCACCCGCTCGCCCTCGCCGGTCACCTGGCGGGCGTACTCGCGAACCGGGCCCTCGGGGACCTCGTCGGCGATGAGCTCGGCGTAGTTCAAAATGACGTTGATGGGGTTGTTGATCTCGTGGGCCACCCCGCTGGCCAGCGTGCCCAGCGCCTCGAGCTTCTGCTGCTGGCGCAGGTGGGCCTCGAGCGCGGCCTTGGCCTCCTCGCTCTGGCGCAGGCCTCGCTCGGCCTCGAGGGCGCGCTGGGTATCGGTCAGGTCGCGCGCGACCACCCCCACGCCGACCACGGCGGTTCCCTCCCCCCGCAGGGGGACGTACACGACCTCGAAGCTGCGGCGCACGCTGGCAGGCCCCCCCGAGGAGACGCGGGCCACCACCGGCTCGCCGGCCAGCGCCCGGCGCAGGTTCGGCAGGTCGGTCTCGCGGCCTTCGCGCTCGGGCATGGCCTCGACCAGCGAGAGGCCCCGCTTGAGCTCGACCCTGTACAACGAGCGCATGACGGTGGCGTGGGCCTGGTTGAACGCCACGTAGCGCAGGTCGGCGTCGACCGCGAACATGGGCTCGGGGAGGTTGTCGATGAAGAACTGCAGCACGTTCTTGGTGAAACCACTCGAGATCACGGCCATGCTCCCGCGACACGGAGGTGGGTTGCTGAGGACGGTTGGACTATACGAGATTCCGAGGGGGATGGAACGCCAAAAGGCGCGCGGGGCGGACGGGGGTTCGCTACAGGAGGGTCAGCGGGTCGACGTACTCGCGCCCCAGGGACTCGGCCACGGCCGGGTGCGTGCACTTGCCCTTGAAGCAGTTGAGGCCCAGGCGGAACTCGGGGTCGGCCTTCAGGGTCTCGAGCGCGCCGTCGCGCGCCATCTTGACCAGGTAGCCGAGGGTGGCGTTGGTCAGCGCGAAGGCCGACGTGCGCGCCACGGCGCCCGGCATGTTGGCCACGCTGTAGTGGACGACGCCGTCGACCACGAAGGTGGGGTTCTCGTGGGTGGTGGCGTGCACGGTCTCGATGCAGCCGCCCTGGTCGATGGCCACGTCGACGATGACCGAGCCGGCCTCCATCTCGGACACCAGCTGGCGCGACACGAGCTTGGGCGCCGAGGCGCCGGGGATGAGCACGCCGCCGATGAGCAGGTCGGCCGCGCGCACCTGGTCGCGGATGCTGACGGCGTCGGAGAAGACGACCTTGCAGCGCCCGAAGAAGATGTCGTCGAGGTAGCGCAGGCGATCGAGGCTGCGGTCGAGGATGGTCACGTCGGCGCCCAGGCCCATGGCCATCTTGGCCGCGTGCGTGCCGACGATGCCGCCGCCCAGGATGACGACCTTGGCGGGCTTGACGCCCGGTACGCCGCCCAGCAGCACGCCCTTGCCGCCGTTGTGCTTCTCGAGGTACACGGCGCCCACCTGCACGGCCATGCGGCCGGCCACCTCGGACATGGGCACGAGCAACGGCAGCGAGCCGTTCTTCAGCTGGATGGTCTCGTACGCGATGGCCGTGACCTGCCGGTCGAGCAGCACCTTGGTGAGCTCGGGCGCGGGGGCCAGGTGCAGGTACGTGTACAGGACCTGCCCCGCGCGCATCAGCGCGTACTCGGGGGCGATGGGCTCCTTGACCTTCACGACCAGGTCGGCGCGACCCCAGATCGCCTCGGCGGTGTCGACGATCTCGGCCCCGAACTCGACGTACGCCGAGTCGGGGATGCCGCTGCCGATACCGGCACCCTTCTGGATGAGCACGGTGTGGCCGAACTTCTTGACCTCGCGGACCCCGGCCGGGGTGAGGCCCACGCGGTACTCCTGGATCTTGATCTCTTTCGGGCATCCGATGATCACGGCAGCCTCCTGAGGCGTTGTGGCGGGCGAGGCATATCGCGTTTGACGCAGGGGGTCAAGGGGCGAACGGAGGGCGAAACCGGGTGGTTACTTCCCATCGATGAGCGCGACCGCCCGTCGGCTCGGGGCGTGGTCGCCGTGCACCGCCAGCTCGGCCAGGAACAGCGAGCGGGCCAGGTCGGGTCGGCCGGCGGCCAGGGCCTTGCAGCCGTAGCCCCAGGCCCAGTGCCCGCGCGGCGAGAGGCGGCGGAGCTCGTCGACCTGCCGCAGGGTCTCGGCGGGCCGGGCCAGCACGTGGCGGCCTCCGCGCCAGAGCAGGTAGCGCTCGTACTCGAAGCGCGAGAGGCCGGTCTCGATGGGGCGCACGTCGCGGGCCCACAGCAGCCAACGCACCTTCACGAGCACGCGCAGCAGGAAGTGCCGCCGGGCCTGGTCGGTGGCGTCGTCGTCCTCGACCGAGAAGAGCTCGGGGCCCGAGGCGAACGAGAGCAGGTCGCCCGCCAGCTCGGTGAACGCGACCACGTCGGGGTCGACGGGGTGGCGCCGCGCGAAGCGGGGCAGATCGAGGCCCTCGTCGGCCGCGCGCGCCTCGAGGCGCGCGAGCACCGCGACGAACTGCTCGACCTGCACGAGGCCCAGGCGGCGCCAGGGCTCCCACCCGGCGGCGGCCACGTACGCCGCCATGCGGCTCGCCAGCTCGGGGGCCTGCGCGGCCAGGCTGCCGCCCGCGCCCGCCGCGGCCTCGGCGCGGTTCGACGCCTTCCAGAGCGAGATCAACGCGCGCGCCTCGGCGTCGTCGGGGGCCGTGGCGAGCGCCTCGCGATCGCGCGCCACCTGCTCGGCCGCAGCGGCCAGCCGGAGCGGAAAGGGCTCGGGGGGACAGGCGCTCACCTCCTCGAAGACGGCAGCCTCGTCGGCGCCGGACCCGGCGTCACCCCAGAGGACGAGCGCACCGACGGCCAGCGCGAACAGGGCGGTGAGCAGGAAGGCCACGAGCTCGCGCGCACAGGGGTTGGTCTCGACGTCGTCGGGCGGCTCGATCGAGCGCCCGAACGCCTGGGCCAAGGGGTCGGCGGCCGGGGGCGACGCGTCGGGAGCGGGGAGGTGATCGTTCGGCTCTTCCACGCAGGGAGTTTAGGCCAGCCGGGCGCCGCGGACAAGACCAGCGTGCAACGAGCCGTACCCCGAGGAACGAATCGGCAGGCTGCGTCTTGGCGACGGCGAAGCCGGCGCACCGAGGGCGGGGGGGGAATGGCCCCCCGCCAGATTCTACGCAGGTGGTTCCGGGCCCGCGGCTATGCTATCCTGCCGCGCGGAGGAGCCCTTGATCCCGTTCCGAAAGGTCGCCGCCGCCTACGTCGCAGCCCTGGTCGTCGCGCTCGCCAGCGAGCTCCTGATGCCCGCGTGGTCCGGGGTGCTCATCGCCGCGGTCTTCCTGTACCTGCCGTTCTTCGCGGCCCGGGGCCAGGCCGATCCGGGCGCGCGCTGGGGCCTGCACCTCGCCAGCTGGCGCCGCGACCTGGGCGTGGGCCTTCTGTGGTGCGCGCTGATCTTCCCCCCCTTCGTCGGCGGCTTCACGCTCTTGCAGCGCGTGGTGTTCCAGCGCTCGCCCGCCCTCGACACGGTCCGCCTGCAGCGCTGGGACGAGGCGCTCTACGCCGACCCCGAGCCGGCGGGGGCGCCGGGGCTCGGGCTGCACGCGCGCCGCGACGATCGGCTCGAGCTCGAGGTCCGGGGCGGGGCCCGGAGCCGCGTACGGATCGAGGGCGAAGCTGCCCTGCGGGGCGTGACCGTGCGCGGGGGCGCGCGCGTCGCGGAGCAGAGCCCCGGAGGCGTCGTGGTCGACCTTCCGCCGGGGGGCGTGGCGCTGGTCCGCCGGCCGGCCGCGTGTACGCTCACGCCGCTCGCGCCCCCCGATCTCGTGCTGCGTGCCCCGTCGGGCGAGCCCCTCGCGCCGCCCGGCGACCCCGTGTCCCTCGACCCGGGCCTCGGCTGGTGGCTCACCTTCGTGCTCTGGCAATTCGCCATGATCGCCCTCTCGGAAGAGCTCTTCTTCCGCGGCTTCCTGCAGACCGAGCTCGACGCGCGCTGGACCCGCCGCTGGCGCCTGCTCGGGGCCGACGTGGGCCTGGCCTGGCCCGTCACGTCGCTGCTGTTCGCGCTCGGCCACCTGGCCACCACGCCCCACCCCGCCCGGCTGCTGGTCTTCTTCCCGGGCCTGCTCATGGGCTGGCTGCGCGCCCGCACGGGCAGCCTGGTCGCGCCCATCGTCTTCCACGGGCTGGCCAACGTGCTCATGGAGGTGCTGGTGCGGTTCCACGCGGGCTGAAAGCACATTTCCCGTTACATTCCAATGGGTTTACCGGGTGACAATTCTTGACACCCCCCGCCCCGTCTGGTAGATTGCCCCCAATCCGAGGAAGGATGCCCCTCCATGGCCGACACTCCCTCCACTCAGCGCCCGGGCGTCACCGACGAACCCACCAGCCCCGAGGCCCTGGCCCGGCAGCTTCGCAACACGCCGGCCCGCGTCGACGAGCAGCGCGCCGCCACGCCGGCCGTCCCCAGCACCGCCACGCGCAAGGACCGCCGCAGCCTCGGCGAAATCCTGCTGCGCGAGAAGGTGATCTCGCCCGCGCAGTACACCGAGGCCCAGCGCACGCTGCAACGCCGCGGCGGCACGCTCGGCAGCGCGCTCGCGACCCTCGGCTACATGCAAGAGAATCAGCTCGTCAGCTTCCTCTCGTCCAACTACGGCGTGCCCGCCGTCAACCTCGACGAGATCGACATCCCGCCCGACATCCTGAACCTCATCCCCAAGGAGGTGGCCGAGCGGCACAAGGTCATCCCCATCAACAAGCAGGGCTCGTCGCTCATCGTCGCCATGTCCGACCCGTCGAACATCTACGCGATGGACGACATCAAATTCCTCACGGGCTACAACGTCGAGGTGGTGGTGGCGCCCGAGACCACCATCAACCGCGCGTTCGACCGCTACTACGACGAGGCCGCCCAGGGCCCCGACTACCAGGCCATCCTCAACTCCTTCGAGGAGGAGGAGGTCAACGTCGTCGACGACGACGAGCGCGTCGACATCGACGAGCTCGAGAAGTCGTCGAAAGAGGCTCCCGTCGTCCGCCTCGTCAACCTGGTGCTGGTCGACGCCGTCAAGCGCGGCGCGTCCGACATCCACATCGAGCCCTACGAGAAGGACTTCCGCATCCGCTACCGCATCGACGGCGTGCTCTACGAGGTGATGCGCCCGCCCCAACGCCTGCGCAACGCCATCACCTCGCGCCTCAAGATCATGGCCGACCTCGACATCGCCGAGCGCCGCCTGCCGCAAGACGGCCGCATCAAGCTGGTCATGGGCAAGGAGAAAGAGGTCGACTTCCGCGTGTCGGTGCTGCCCACGCTGCATGGCGAGAAGGTCGTCATGCGTATTCTCGACAAATCCGCCCTGCAGCTCGACCTCACAAAGCTCGGCTTCCTCGAGGACCAGTTGCGCTTCTTCCGCGCCGCCATCCACGAGCCCTGGGGCATGGTGCTGGTCACGGGGCCCACGGGGTCCGGCAAGTCGACCACGCTTTACTCGGCGCTCATGGAGCTGAACAAGACGTCCGAGAACATCTCGACCGCCGAAGACCCGGTCGAGATCACGGTCGAGGGCATCAACCAGGTGCAGATGCAAGACGCCATCGGCCTGAACTTCGCGGCGTGCCTGCGCTCGTTCCTGCGCCAGGACCCCGACATCATCATGGTCGGCGAGGTGCGTGACTTCGAGACGGCCGAGATCGCCATCAAGGCCGCCCTCACGGGCCACATGGTGCTCTCGACGCTGCACACCAACGACGCGCCCTCGTCCATCAACCGCCTGTTGAACATGGGCATCGAGCCCTTCCTGGTCACGTCGGCCGTCAACCTCATCCTGGCGCAGCGCCTGGTGCGCCGCATCTGCCCCGACTGCAAGGCCGAGGCGCCCGCGACCGCGGCCGAGCTGCAGCAGCTCGGCATCCCCGAGACCGAGATCGGCTCCTTCAACGTGTACAAGGGCGCCGGCTGCCGCACCTGCGGCGACACCGGCTACAAGGGCCGCCGCGCCATCTACGAGGTCATGCCCCTCACCGACGAGATCAAGGAGTTCGTGCTGCAGGGCTACTCGTCCATCGAGCTGAAGCGCGAGGCCGTCAAGCTCGGCATGACCACCCTGCGCGCCGCGGGCATCGCCAAGATCCGCGAAGGCATGACCACGGTCGAAGAGGTCCTGCGCGTCACCCGCCGCGACTAGGTGAGGGGAGGAATCCTTGCCCCACGACATCCACCGCCTGCTCGAGTTCCTGGTCGAGAAGAACGGCTCCGACCTGCACCTGACCGTGGGCTCGCAGCCGCAGTTCCGCATCGACGGCAGCCTCTTCCCCGTGAAGAGCGACCCCATGACCAACGAAGAGGTCAGCGAGCTGCTCTACAGCGTGCTGAACGAGAAGCAGAAGAAGCGCTTCGAAGAGACCAACGAGCTCGACCTCTCGTTCCGCTGGAAGCGCGGCATCCGCTTTCGCGTGAACATCTTCCGCCAGCAGGGGTACACCGCGGGGGCCATCCGCCGCATCCCCAACCAGACGCCCACCCTGGCCGACATCGGCATGCCGCGCTTCGTCGAGCAGCTGCTCGGCAAGCCGAGCGGTCTGGTGCTGGTCACGGGCCCCACGGGCTCGGGCAAGTCGACCACCCTCGCGTCGATGATCGACTACATCAACACGAACAAGTACGGCCACATCATCACGATCGAGGACCCGATCGAGTTCGTGCACCAGCACAAGAAGTGCATCGTCAACCAGCGCGAGGTGGGCACCGACACCGAAACGTTCCAGGGCGCGCTGCGCTACGTGCTGCGGCAGGACCCCGACGTGGTGCTCATCGGCGAGATCCGCGACAAGGAGAGCATGGAGGCCGGCCTGCGCATCTCCGAGACCGGCCACCTGGCCCTGGCCACGCTGCACACCAACAACACCATCCAGACCATCCACCGTGTGCTCGACTTCTTCCCCTCGCACCAGCAGGACATGGTGCGCACGCAGCTGGCCGAGGTGCTGGCCGGCGTGTTCGCCCAGCAGCTCGTGCCCAAGGTCGGCGGAGGGCGCGTCATGGCGGTCGAGATCCTGATCCCCACGCCCGCCATCCGCAACCTCATCCGCAGCGACAAGACGCACCAGATCTACTCGTCCATGCAGATGGGGCAGACCAAGTCGAACATGCAGACCCTGAACCAGCACATGGTCGAGCTCATCCAGCGCAAGGTGATCACCGTCGAGTCCGCGGTCGCCAAGACCTACGACCCCGACGAGCTCCTGAAGATGCTCGAGCAGACGAACAGCACCCCGCGCCCGACCCCGAAGTAGGCGCGCCGACGCAGCGTCGGACCCGGGAGGAGCCATGGCGAATTTCCAGTGGGAAGGCACGACGGCCAAGGGCGAGTTCAAGATGGGAGGCCTGCAGGCGGCCAACCTGGCCGACTGCGAGAGCAAGCTGAAGGAGATCGGCATCACGCCGGTCCGCATCACGCGAAAATCGGCCGAGTTCTCGCTGAAGATGCCCTGGGCCCCGCCCGTCAAGCTGAAGACCCTGGTGGTGTTCAGCCGTCAGCTGGCCACCATGATCGACGCCGGCCTGCCCCTGGTGCAGTGCCTCGACATCCTGGGGCAGCAGGAGCCCGACGCCGCCTTCCAGAAGGTGCTGCTCGACGTGAAGGCCCAGGTCGAGGCCGGCAACACCTTCGCCGAGGCGCTGAAGAAGCACCCGAAGGTCTTCGACAACCTCTTCTGCAACCTGGTGGCCGCCGGCGAGATGGGCGGCGTGCTCGACTCGATCCTGAACCGCCTCGCCAACTACACCGAGAAGAGCGCCAAGCTGCGCGACAAGGTGAAGGGCGCCCTGAAGTACCCGGTCACGGTCATCATGATCTCCATCGCCCTGTCGATCTTCATGCTGGTCAAGATCATCCCCACCTTCGCCGCCATCTACAAGGACATGGGCAACGCCGAACTGCCGGGCCTGACGCAGTTCTTCATGAACCTCTCCAAGAGCATGGTCAGCGCGCTGCCGTTGGTCCTGCTGGGCGCGGCCGGCTTCGTCTTCGCCTTCGTCTCGTTCTCGCGCACGGCCTACGGCCGCCGCATGCTCGACCTCATCCAGATCCACACGCCGGTCATCGGCGTGATCGTCCAGAAGTCCTCCATCGCCAAATTCACGCGCACGCTCGGCACGTTGCTGGCCTCGGGCGTGCCCATCCTCGACGCCCTCGAGATCACGGCCAAGTCGTCGGGAAACATGATCATCGAGGAGGCCATCCTCTACACGCGCGACAAGATCTCCGAGGGCAAGAGCATCGCCATCCCGCTCATGGAGCGCGGCATCTTCCCGCGCATGGTGGTCCAGATGATCGCCGTCGGCGAGTCCACCGGCGCGCTCGACATCATGTTGAACAAGATCGCCGACTTTTACGACGACGAGGTCGACGTGGCCGTCAACTCCCTGACGTCGCTGCTCGAACCCCTGGTCATGGTGCTCATCGGTGGCATCGTCGGCACCATGCTGATCGCCATGTACCTGCCCATCTTCCAATTGGCCGACACGGTCAAGAAGTAGGTCGACCGGCATGAGCTCGGCGCCTTCGCCCGAATCGCCCCTGGGCTCGCCGCCCTCGACCCCCGCCATCGCGAGGCGCATCGCCGTGCTGAAGGCGGTCGACCGCAGCGAGTCCGACGACGCCCACGTGCTCGGCCGGTTGAAGGTGGCCACGCTCATCCGGACCGTGGTCGCCACCGTCTACTTCGTGTCGATCCAGCTGGTCCTGACCCCGGCCGAGTCGTTCCAGCACCTCGGCACGGCGGCCAACGTCCGCTGGCTCACCATCGGCGTCTACCTCTACTCGGTGGCGTTGATCGTGGCCTGGCTGCTGGCGCGCGGCCGGGGCCGACGGGCCTGGCTGCTGCCCATCCAGACCCTGCTCGACACGGCCACCATCTCGGTCTACGCGGCCCTGACCGGCTTCAGCGGCAGCTTCTTCACGGTCTTCTACTTCGTGCTCATCTTCTTCAACGCCACGGCCACGTCGCGGCGCTGGTTCTTCACCACCATCGCGGCCACCGCGGCGGCCTATGCGGCGCTGGTCGTGGTCGAGGTGGGCCTCTTGCCGCTCTCGGGGCTGTTCACGAAGAGCCTCATCCCGCTGTCGTTCAAGACCGTGGTCTCGAACGTCACCATCAACGTGTCGGCCTTCGTCGGCGTGTCGGTGCTCTCCAGCTACTACGCGCGCTTCGTGCGCTCGGTCGAGCTCGACCGCGTCAGCTACCGCAAGCTGAAGCAGATCCACGAGCACCTGGTCCACGCCATGCCCCTGGGGCTGATCGTCACCGATCTCAGCCGCTCCATCACGCTCATCAACCAGTACGCGCTCTCCTTGCTGGGCGCCAACGGCCCCGATCTCGACGGCAAGAACGTGCTGATCTGGTTCCCCTCGCTGAAGCCCATCCTCGACAACGACGAGAAGCTCGAGCGCGGCGTCAACGAGGTCACGCACGAGGTGCTGCGCGGCGAGAAGTACCGCCTGCACTGGAACATCTCGCTGCTCGAAGACGAGCTCGGCACGCGCCTGGGGTACCTCGTGCTGTTCGAAGACACCACGGCGCTCTACAAGCTCGAGAAGCGCGCCAAACGCGTCGAGGAGCTGGCCATCATCGGGCGCCTGGCGGCGGGCATCGTGCACGAGATCCGCAACCCGCTGGCCAGCATCAGCGGCTCGATCCAGGTGCTGTCGCAGCTCGAGAGCCTGCCCGACGACGAGCGCAACCTCACGCGCATCATCCTGCGCGAGGTCGACCACCTCGGGCAGTGGACCGACGAGTTCCTGGCCTACGCCCGCCCCAAGGAGCCCGAGTGCCAGGACGTCGACGTGGGCGACGTGCTCGAGGACGTGGTGACGCTGTTCCGCCGCGAGAAGACCGACGACGGGCGGCAGATCACGATCGAGACCCGCTTCGACGTCGACGTGCGCGCCTGGATCGACCCGAACCAGATCCGCCGCGCGGTGCGCAACGTGCTGAACAACGCGCGCGACGCCATCACCGGCGAAGGCCGCGTCACCGTGAGCCTCGAGCGCAAGGCGGGGCACCTGCAGATCCGCATCGGCGACACGGGCTCGGGCATCCCGCGCGACGCGCTCGACCACGTGTTCGAGCCTTTTTACACGACCAAGGAGGGCGGCACCGGGCTGGGGCTGCCCATCGTGCAGCGCATCATCGACGCGCACGGCGGGCTGGTGAAGGTCGACAGCACGCCCGGCCGCGGCACCATCGTCGATATCGGGCTGCCGTTGTCGGCCTCTCCGCTCTCGACGGGAACCTTCGACCGCCGGCAGGTGATGGGATGAGCGAAGAACGTGCGATCCGGCTTCTCGTCGTCGACGACGAGCGCAGCATGCGGGAATTTCTCGAGATCCTCCTGAAGCGCGAGGGCTACGACGTGCTCACGGCGCCGAACGGCGCGCGGGCGGTCGAGCTCTTCACCGAGTCGCCGACCGACATCGTGCTGACCGATCTGAAGATGCCCGGCATGACCGGCATCGAGGTGCTGGAGCGGGTGAAAGCCCTCCGGCCCGCGACCGAGGTGATCGTCTTCACGGCGTACCAGACGGTCGAGACGGCCATCGAGGCCATGCAGAAGGGCGCGTTCCACTACGTGGCCAAGCCCTTCAAGAACGAAGAGCTGAAGCTCACCATCCGAAAGTGCGTCGAGAAAAAGCTGCTGTTCGACGAGAACGTCGAGCTGAAGCGCGAGGTGGCCGCCGGCGCGGGCCTGTCCATCGACGGCTTCGTGTTCAAGAGCTCGCGCATGGAGAACGTGTTCCAGTTGGTGCAGACGGTCGCGCCCACGCGCTCGAGCGTGCTCATCCTCGGCGAGAGCGGCACGGGCAAGGAGGTGATCGCCCGCGCCGTGCACCGCCTGTCGAAGCGGCGCAGCGAGCCCTTCATCCCGGTCGACTGCGGCGCCATCCCCGAGAACCTGCTCGAGAGCGAGCTGTTCGGCCACGTGAAGGGCGCGTTCACCGGCGCCCACACCACCAAGAAGGGCATGTTCGCCATCGCGAACGGAGGCACGCTCTTCCTCGACGAGGTGGCCGAGCTCCCGCTGCACCTGCAGGTCAAGCTGCTGCGCGTGCTGCAGGAGCGCAAGATCAAGCCCGTGGGCGACGTGAACGAGGTCGCGATCGACGTGCGCATCATCGCCGCCACCAACCGCGACATCGATCGCATGGTGGCCGAGGGCAAGTTCCGCGAAGACCTGTACTATCGCCTGAACGTCATCACCGTGCAGGTGCCGCCGCTCCGCGATCGCCTCGAGGACGTGCCCCACATCGCCCAGCACTTCCTGAAGAAGTTCGCCGCCGAGTTCGGCAAGCCGACGCGGTGGATCTCGCCCGAGGCCATCGCCGTGCTGAAGGAGTACGCCTATCCGGGCAACGTGCGCGAGCTCGAGAACATCATCGAGCACGCCGTCACGTTCTCGAACGACGAGAGCATCGACCGCGAGTCGCTGCCCGAGCGCCTGCACGAGAGAGCCGCCCCGGCGCCCGCCGCCGCACCCGCCGAGCTTCGCCTGCCCGACACCGGCTTCAACGTCGACGACTACCTGGCCGACATCGAGAAGCGCATCCTGCTGCAGGCGCTGGAGAAGGCCGGAGGCAGCAAGACCCAGGCGGCCAAGCACCTGGGCATCACGTTCCGGTCCATGCGGTACAAGCTCGAGAAGTACGGGATGGACTGACCGGGGACGCCTCCCCCGTCAGGCCGGATCGCCCTCGCCGCGGGCCGCCTCGTCGACGACCTCGTCGGGCAACACCAGGGAGACCACCGCCAACGCCACCCCCACGGCCACCACCGTGGCGAAGGTGACGACCTTGCTCGCGAAGCCCCACATGGTGACCTCCCGGTCTCTCGACTCGACTGCTCCGTTGACTGTAGGACAACGCAAACCGATTGGCGCGTCAACAGGAAAAGCGTGAGGGCTCGACCGGTGGCCTATCCGCTGCCCTCGCCGCCCGTGGGCTTCACGAGGTTCTTGTAGAGGTAGGCCTTGATGAAGGGGTTGAGGTCGCCGTCGAGCACGGCGTCGGTGTTGCTGGTCTCGTGATCGGTGCGCAGGTCCTTGACCATGCGGTAGGGCTGCAGCACGTACGAGCGGATCTGGTGGCCCCAGGCGATCTCTTTCTTGGCCTTCTCGAGCTCGTCCTTGGCCAGGTCGCGCTTCTTCTGCTCGTAGTCGAACAGGCGCGCCCGCAGGACCTTCATGGCGAAGGCCTTGTTCTTGTACTGGCTGCGCTCGTTCTGGCACTGCACCACGATGCCCGTGGGCAGGTGGGTGAGGCGCACGGCCGAGTCGGTCTTGTTGATATGTTGACCGCCGGCGCCGCCCGCGCGGAAGGTGTCGACGCGCAGATCCTTGTCGTCGATCTCGATCTGGATGGTGTCTTCGATGTCGGGGTAGACGAAGACCGACGCGAAGGTGGTGTGGCGCCGCGCCTGGCTGTCGAAGGGGCTGATGCGAACCAGGCGGTGGATGCCGGTCTCGCCCTTGAGGCGGCCGAACACGAACTCGCCCTTCACGAGGAAGCTGATGCTCTTCAAGCCGGCCTCCTCGCCGGGCTGGCTGTCGATGAGCTCGAGCTTGTAGCCCTGGCGCTCGCCCCAGTGCTGGTACATGCGCGCCAGCATGTCGACCCAGTCCTGCGACTCGGTGCCGCCGGCGCCCGAGTTGAGCGCCACGATGGCACCGGCGCGGTCTTCGGGGGCCGAGAGGATGAGCGAGATCTCGAGGTCGGTGGCCATGGCCACCAGGTCCTTGACGTGGGCGACCAGCTCGGGGCCCAGGCTGGCGCCGCCGTCGGGGTCCTCCTCGATCATCTCGAGCAGGGCCTCGCCGTCGGCCAGGCGGGTCTCGACGGTGGCGATGCCCGCCAGGCGGTCCTGAATCTCTCTCTTTTCGCGGCTGAGGACGGTCAGGCGCTCGCGATCGGTCCAGACTTCTTCCTGGCCCGTGAGCTCGTCGAGCTCGGCGAGGCGACGCTCCAACCCGGCAGGGTCAAAGATACTCCTTGAGATTCGCCAGCAACAGGCGGATCTCGTGGAGCCGACTCTTCTCGAGATCGTACATCGGCGTCCGGAGAGACGTGGTGAAGAGGGGCTCAGCCAGCCTTGGCGGCCAGGAAGGCGCGCACGCCCACCTTGCGATCCTCGCGCTTGCGGAACTTCTTCTGCTGCTCGCCGGTCAACGTCGCGTAGGTCGCCTTCAGCGCCTTGCGGGCCTTGCGCTTCGCCGTCTTGCGCACGTCACCGGTGAGGGTCTTGGTGTTCGCCATGGTCGCGCTCCGCGTCCGAAACAAGTCGGTGTAAAGTACGCGGCCGCCTCCCACATATCAAGAGAAATTCACAACGACATATTGAAGACCTTCCACGCGCCCTTGCCGTCCTTCTTCAGGATGATGGGCACGGGGTTGTCGCGCTGCGAGCTCTTCAGGAAGAACTTCACCTCGGTCGACGCGGCGTCGAACTGGGCCGGGCTCGTGCTCGTGATCTCGAAGCTCTTCTTGCCCGAGTCCTTCACGTACGAGGGCGCCCATTTCAGGAACTGCTTCCAGCGGTACTTCTGGAACTCCTTGATGTTCACGGGCGTGTTCAGGCAGTAGTCGGGGTGGCAGTGCGTGGTGTACCAGCCGTTGAAGTCGTCGGCCACGCCGGCCTCGAGCGTCTTCTGGATGACCCACTCGGGGCTGTCCTTGGCGGGGTTGTCGACCAACCGGCCGCCGTCGGCCAGGGCCAGCGACGGCAACAGCACCAACACGGCGAACAGGGCCACGACGGTTCGCATGCGATCCTCCTCTGGACGACGGTTCGACGGCGAGTATCCCGGAAACCCGCCGGGCACGCAATCGTTGGACGCCCGCGCGCGGGCTTTCTTCATCGTGCGCGCGCTATTGACTTCGCGAGGAGCCCCCCGGACACTACCCGGCAAGATGCCCCTCCCAAGAGGCCCGTCGATGATCCAGGCCCGCCCCGTCCAGGCTATCGCCGTGCTCGGCCTGCTGCTCGCCCTGGCCTGCCACGAGACCGAAGCGCCCCAGAGCGAACCGCCGGCCACGCTCACGCCCACGCCCCTCGAGGGCTGCGTACCCGGCGAGCCCACCGCCGAAGCGCTGAAGTTCAGCGGCACCGACGAGGCGGGGGGCACCATCGTGCCCATCGGCCGCCGGGTCGCGCCGGCCGGGCGCGTGCTCACCACCGATCGCTGGCCCCTGGCCGCGGCGTTCAGCCCCGACGGCGCCTTCGCCTACGTGGCGCACAACGGCATCGGGCAGCTCGACGTGCTCGACGTGGCGGCCGGCACGGTGCTGCAGGAGCTGGACGTGCCCACCCACCGCGGGGTGGCGATCAGCGCCGACGGGCAGCGCCTGTGGGTGGGCGGCGCCGAGTCGGGCAAGGTGCATCGGCTGGTGCGCCAGGCCGACGGCACGCTCACGGCCGAGGAGCCCTGGCACTTCGACGCCTTCGTGGGCACCGTGGCCCTCAGCCCCGGGGGCGAGTGGCTCTACGTCGTGTCGAACACCAACAGCCGCGTCTGGCAGGTCGAGCCTCAGACGGGCGCGGTGCAGGCCGAGTTGGTGGCCGGCGAGTACCCCTACGGCGTGGCCGTGGCCGCCAACGGCACCACGGTCTACGTGTCGAACGCCGGGGGCGACGACGTGACGGTGCTCGACTTCGCCGCGGGCGAGGTCGTGGCGGTCGTGCCGACGGACTTGAACCCCATGGGGCTGGCCCTCGACGCCACGGGCGCGCACCTCTTCGTCGCCAACAGCGACGCCGACTCGCTCTCGGTGCTCGACACCGCCACGTTGCAGGTGCAGGACACCCTCGACCTGCGCGTGAGCCCCGACGATCCCCTGGGCGGCTCGCCCAACGAGCTCGCGCTCTCCCCCGACGGGACGCGCCTGTACGTGAGCCAGGCCGACCTGAACGAGGTCGACGTGCTCGACGTGGCCTCCCGCAAGGTCGTGGGGCGCATCCCCGGCGGCTTCTACACCACCGGCGTCGCCGTCTCGGCCGACGGCGCGCGCCTGCTCATCTGCAACTCGAAGGGCGTGGGCTCGGTGGGCGACAGCCCGAACAAGGTGACGGGCAGCGTCTCGCTGGTCGACCTGCCCGACGAGGCCGGCCTCGCGGCCCTCACGGCCCAGGTGGCGGCCAACAACGCCCGCATGAAGGCGTTCTACCCGACCGACTGCCCCTATCCCGTCCCCAACGTGCTGGCCGGCGGCGATCAGCGCCCCATCGAGCACGTGGTGGTGGTCCTCAAGGAGAACAAGACCTACGACGCGGTCTTCGGCGACTTCGAGAAGGGCCACGGCGACCCGGCGCTGGCCGTGTTCGGCGAGAAGTACACACCCAACGCCCACGCGCTGGCGCGGCGCTACGCGCTGCTCGACAACTTCTACTGCGACTCCGAGCACTCGACCCAGGGCCACAACTGGGCCACCCAGGCCGACGTCAACGATCTGTTCGAGAAGACCGACGGCGTGCAGATGCTGCTCATCGGCTACGACCCCTCGATCATCGCCCACGAGCGCACCATCTTCGATCACCTCTTCGACCACGACGTCAGCTTCCGCGTGTACGGACAGTGGGTGGGCTTCGCCAAGGACTGGTTCGGCAAGTACGAGCCCTTCGCGAACCAGAAGGTGCCGTTCTTCAACCTGTCGATCTCCGACGTGCTGAAGGCCAAGGAGGTGCTGCGCGAGGTCGCGTTGGGCATCTTCCCGCAGTTCGTGTTCGTGGCGCTGCCGAACGACCACACCAAGGGCACCAAGGAGGGCGAACCCCTGCCCGAGGTCATGGTGGCCGACAACGACCAGGCGCTCGGCGTGCTCATCGAGGGTCTGTCGAAGACGCCCGAGTGGGAGAAGACGGTGGTCTTCGTGCTCCAGGACGACGCCCAGGGCTACGGCGGCGACCACATCCACCCGCAGCGCAGCCCCTGCCTGGTCCTCGGCCCCAGGGTCAAGAAGGGCTACGTCTCGAGCGTGCACTACTCCATGCCCTCGGTCTTCCGCACCATCGAGATGCTGTTCGGGCTGCCGCCCATGAACCTGAACACGGCCTCGACGTCGCCCATGTACGACGTGTTCCTGTCCGCCGACGAGCAGCCCGACACCGCGCCGTACACCGCCCTGGTGCCCGACGTACCCTACGCCGTGGGGACCGGGGCCGAGTTCGGCGCCGACCTCTCGGCCGGCTTCGACTTCAGCGTGGTCGACGGCGCCGAGGGGCTCGGCTACGTGATCTGGCACCACATGAAGGGCCCCGACGTGCAGCCCCCGCCCTACGCCAAATGGAACGACGAGTAGGAGGCCGGGCATGATGACGCGAACCGTAACGCATTCGCTCCTGCTGTCGTTCGCTCTCCTCGCGCTCGCGTGCGGAGGCGGCGCCTCGGACCATGACGCGGTCACTGACGCGGTCGACGTGGCGGCCGACGGGCACCTCCCCGACGGGACCGATCCCGACGCGGTCGGCAAGGACGGCGACGAGCCGGCCCCCGAGGCCATCGACGCCGTCGAGCCCGAGCCCGAGGTGGTCGACCCGGCCGTGCAGGCCGCGATCGACGAGGGAAAGCACTGGCTGGCCAACGCCGAGCCCTGGATGGCCAAGGACGCCTTCCTGCGCGCGCTCGACCTCGCCCCGGGCAACGCCGACGCGCGCTTCGGCGCGGGCCTCGCGCAGCTGGTCTACGGCGCCGAGCAGTTCCTGACCATCGTCCAGATGCTCACGGGCCAGGCGTTCGGCTTTCCCCCGCCCCCCGTGGGCGTGCTGCCCCTGCCCCAGCAGACCGAGAACGACTACCTGGCCGAGGCCCTGCACACGCTGCTGAACGAGCTGCGCGCCGAGTTCGCCGCCGCCGAGGCGCACTTCGACGCCCTGGGCGACGTCGAGCTGGCCTGGGACATCGAGGGCGTGCCGCTCTACGCCGGCGTGCGGCCCATCATGGTCTTCCGCGGCACCTACACGCGCACCGACCTCGAGCTCATCCGGGCCGTGACCGACGTGTTCATTTGGGTGTGCGACCTGCTGGTGGCGCAAGACTTCCACACCGACGTGATGACCGTCATCTCGTTCGTCACGGGCGCCGACGATCTCGACGTGTGGCTCATCCTGAACACGCTCGGCTACCTGCTGGACCAGGATCCGCGCTTCTTCCAGCTGCGCGAGGACGACGGGCTGGCGCTGGCCGACGACGGCTACCGGCGCCTGAAGGGCGTGGGCGAGCACCTGCTGGCCGCGTTCGAGCGCCTGGACGGCGCCACGCCCACGGAGTCGACGATCTCCTTCTTCGACCCCGACCTCGCCGCCGACACGCTGGTGCTCCGGAACAAGGTCGACCACTCGAAGGCGGCGGGGCCCGAGGAGGTGCCGCTGACCATGACCTTCACGCCGAAGGTGCGCACCACCTACGAGAACCTGCTGACCGCGATTTCGACGCCGGGCTCGCTGGCCACCTGGGACGACTCGCTGGCCCAGATCGCCACCCTGGTCGTGGGCATGTCGAAGACGGGGCTGCTGCAGTTCCTGCTCGGCGATCTGATCCCCATCGACCTGTCGGCCCTCGAGATCCACCAGGCCATCGTGGTCGTGAACAACCTGGTGCCGGCCCCCATCGCCCTCGACTGGGGCACCTTCCACCAGCACCCGGTGGGCCTGCGCGCCGTGCTGCCCCGCATCGAGTACGACCCCGACGGCGCCAACCCCTCGAACTTCCAGATCGAGTGGGAGTGCCCCGACGAGATCGCCGCCAACGGCGGGCAGGCCGCGGGGGCCGCGGGCTTCATCTGCACCGCCGACGCCCTGCTGGTCGACGCGCCGCACTTCGTGGGCACGCCCTTCGAGATCCCCGCCGACGGCGTGGTCTCGCGCCTGCCCTACCTGGTGTGGGACGACCCGACCCTAGGCGGCCTGCTCTTCGTCGACCCCAGCCTGGTCGACGGCGCCCTCAACATCGAGCCGGGCTTCGCGCCCGCCGACAACTTCACGTTGAACCTCGCGCTGCGCGGCATGCTCGACGGCATCATCGACATGTTCGTGAAGT
>CAZBRS010000062.1:0-23780 GCA_964494475.1 uncultured Myxococcales bacterium
CGAGCGGAGGCGACGAGACCTCCGCCGATTCCAGCTCCGAGACCGACGCCCCCGACGTCGTGAGCGCGGCCACCCTCGAGGTCGACGCGCCCCTCGACGGGGCGGTGGTCCTGCCCGGCGCGGTCGTCTCGTTCGAACTTCACACCACGTGCCTCGGCTGCACGGTCCGCGCGTCGAGCAGCCTCGGGGGTACGTTGTTCGAGCTGCGGCCCTCGTCGTCGGGGCAGGTGCTCCGCGACGTGACCGGGCTGCAGGCTGGCGCCCACGTGCTCTCGCTCGAGCTGCTCCATCCCGACGGGCGCGTGCTGCGCGCCGTCACGCAGGGGCTGCGCGTCGACCTCGTGCCGACCGCGCCGGCCGTGCACCTCGAGCCGGCGGCGCCCACGACCGACGTCACGCTCACGGTCGTCTTCGACACCTACGCCACCGACCCCGACGGAGACCCCGTCTCGTACACCTATCGTTGGGCCCGCGACGGCGTACTCGCCCTCGAGAACACGTCCAAGACCCTGAGCGCCTCGTTGACGGCGCGGGGCGAGACGTGGAGCGTGGCGGCCGTCCCGCGCGACCCGTGGGGCGAGGGTCCGGCGGCCACGGCCGAGGTCGTCGTCGTCGATTCGGCCCCGGCGGTCACGACCGTCGTGGTGCTCCCGAGCGTGGGCACGGCCGCCACCCAGTTCAGCTGCGCCTGGTACGGGTGGAGCGACCCCGACCTCGGCGACCCCGAGCAGCCGCGCTACGTCTTCCTGAAGAACGGCGTCGAGCTCGGCCCGGCCGGCTCGAGCCCGCTCTTCCCCGGCGGCCACGTGCGCGGCGATCAGCTCGCGTGCCGGGTCCACCCGTTCGACGGTGAGCTCGAGGGCGCGCCGGTCCAGAGCCAGCCCGTGGTCATCGCCGACGCCGAGCCCACGGTGGGCTCGGTCACGCTCTCACCGCTGGCTGGCGACGTCACCGCGACCTACACCTGCACGGCCGACGGCGCGGCCGACCCCGACGGCGACGAGGTCAGCCTGGGCGTCCGCTGGCGCGCCGACGGCACGCTGCTGCCGGGCGAGACCTCCACCAGCGTGGCGGGCAGCCTCTTCCAGCGCGGGCAGCGCCTGCGCTGCGAGGTCGTGCCCTCCGACGGGCTGCTCGACGGCCTGCCGGTGGCCTCGAACGAGGTCGTGCTCGCCGACGCGCCTCCGGTGCTCCCGGCCGCCATGCTCTCGCCCGCCGAGGCCACGGAGGGCACCGTGCTCGCCTGCACCCCCGGCGCGGCCACCGACCCCGACGACGACGAGGTGGTCTTCCGCTTCGACTGGCGGGTCGACGGCGTCCCGGTCGACGGGGAGCACGGGCCCACGCTCGGCGGCGCCCGCTTCGACAAGGGCCAGGGCGTCGAGTGCGCGGTCACGCCCGAGGCCAACGGCCTGACGGGCGCCGTCGTGGTCGCCAAGCCCACGGTCACGGTGGTCAACACGCCGCCCACGCTCGCGGGGGCCTCGCTCTCTCCGCAAGAAGGGGGTCGCCAGACCGAGTTCACCTGCGTCCGAGGCGTCTTCGTCGACCCCGATCCCCTCGACGATCCGCAGGTCTGGGCCACGATCTTCGACCCGCAGGACAGCGCCGAGCCCGGGTTCACGATCGACTGGTTCCTGAACGGGCAGAAGCAGGCGGGGGAGCACGCCCTGACCTTCCGGCCCAAGAACGGCGCTCCCGGCCAGCAGGTGAGGTGCCGCATCGGCGCCAGCGACGGGCAGGCCGAGGCCGTGCCCGTCGACGCGGCCGCCGTCACGCTGGTCAACCACGCGCCGGGCGTGGCCGACGTGACCCTCGCGCCGCCCGAGCCCCGCGAGGGCGACGTGCTGCTCTGCTCGGCCAACCAGGGGGTCGACCCCGACGGCGACGCGGTGGCGTTGCAGATCGAGTGGCTCGTGAACGGCGAGGGCCTGGCCGACGAGGCGCAGGCCCAGCTCGACGGCCGGTCGTTCGACGAGGGCGACGCCGTCCTGTGCCGCGTCACGCCCGTCGACATGTACGGGCTGGCCGGCAGCGCGGTCTCTTCGGCGGCCGTCACCGTGTGGAACTCGGCGCCCTCGGTGGGGCCCGTCACGCTCACCCCCGACCCCGCCGGGCCGGGCGCCACGCTCACGTGCGCGGCCGCGGGGCTGGCCGATCCCGACCCCGCCGACACGGCCCTCGCCCTCTACGCGTGGGCGCGCAACGGCGTGCTCCTCCAGGGCCAGGGCGCGTCCACCTACGCGGTCGGGGCCGCCGCCGACGGCGAGACCGTGAGCTGCAGCGTCACGCCCTTCGACGGGACCATCGAGGGGAGCGAGGTCGCCAGCAACACCGTGACGCTGCGCAACCAGCCGCCCGCCCTCGAGGCGGTGCACCTCGAGCCCGCGACGCTGACCACCGACACGCCGGCCGTCTGCGTGGCCGAGGGGGCCGTCGACCCCGAGGGCGCCTCCGTCACCATCGCCTGGGCCTGGTACGTGAACAGCGCGCTGCAGGCCGACGTCACCGCGGACACCCTCGACGACGATCGCTTCGTGCGCGGCGACACGGTGTTCTGCCTGGCCACGCCGTCCGACGGCACCCAGGCCGGCTCGACGCGCTCGTCGGGCCCCGTGATCGTCGCGAACTCGCCGCCCGGCGCCTTTGGCGTGACGATCGTCCCCGACGAGCCCGGTTCGAGCGACGCCGAGCTGCAGTGCGTGCGCACGTCCGAGCCCTTCGACGCCGACGGCGACGGGTTGACCTACGCCACGGCCTGGACCCTCGACGACGGCACGGAGCTCGGCGCCGGCGCGGCCCTGCCGACCAGCGGCCTGACGCGCTGCGACCTGCTCCGCTGCACGACGACGGCCGACGATGGCTTCGGAGGCCTGTCCTCGGCCGTGTCGGAGCCCGCGGTGTTCGACGGCTCGTTCGGCGCCCACTTCGACGGTGTCAGCTCGCGCGTGACCGTCGCCGCCACGGGCGCGCTCTACAGCACGGGCGCGCTCACGGTAGAGGCCTGGGTCCGGCCCGCGCAGGCCGGCGTACCGGCCTCGGTGGCGGCGCGCGGCCTCGCCGGAGGGTCGCGGTACGACGTGGGGCTCACCGCGACGGGGGCCGCACGCTTCGGCCTGACCACCGGGGGGCCAGGGGCCGGTGCGATCGAGCTGGTCTCGGCGTCGGCGCTCGCGCCGGGCGAGTGGGGGCACGTGGCCGCCCAGTGGGACGGCGCCTCGGCCCGCCTCTACGTGCAGGGCGCGCTCCAGGCCGGCGCGCCCCTCGGCGGGTTCCTGGCGCCGGACGGCGACCTGGTGGTGGGGGCCGCGCCCTTCGCGGGCGACCTCGACGACCTGCGCCTCTCGTCGGTCGCGCGCTACGATCTCAGCTTCGCGCCCCCGTCGCTCCCGGCCTCCGACGCCAATACGCTGCTGCTCTTCGCGTTCGAGCGCGTCGAGCAGCAGGGCGTGGTCGACTCCGGCCCCAACGGCCTCACCGGCCAGCCCACGGCGCTCACCGACGCCGCCGGCGCGTGCTTCCCGAGCGGTCAGCCCGATCGCCCCCCCACCGCCCCCGGCGTGGCCCTCACGCCCGCTGCGCCCACGGTCGACGACGACCTGGAGTGCGAGGTGGCGGTCCCCTCCGCCGACCCCGAGGGCGGCCTCGTCACCTACACCCCCCTCTGGTACCTCGACGGGCTGCTGCTGGCCGACCTGACGGGGCAGTGGACGCTACCGGCCGCGCGCACCGACTTCTGCGACCGCGTCACCTGCCGCGTGGTGCCCTCCGACGGCGCGTTGGCCGGCCCCTGGGGCGAGGCCGCCGTGCAGGTCGAGGCGCCCGTCGTGAACGAGGTGCTCAAGTACCACCATTGGCCCGATCCGCCGCCCGCCCAAGTCGACCAGAAGTGGATCCCGTGGGACGGCGCCTTCGTCTACGGCCAGACGTTTGCTTTCGCCGAGCCCGTGACGGTGCTCGGTGTGCGCTACTTCCAGCGGGGCACCTACAACACGGGCAGCGGACGCATGCGCAAACGCTTCGACCACGGGCCGCCCTACGACTTCGACGAGAGGAAGTTCGGCACGTTGGTGCCGGGGTCGTCGACCGAGAGCGCCTTCACGACCTCGGTGGTACCGGGATGGAACACCTACGTGTACCCGACGCCCCTGGTTCTCGACGAGCCGGTCGTCGTCATGTGGACGTTCGTGACTTCGGGAGGCTCCGCCGCCGAGCGCAGGGTCTATTTCGACGACGATCCCGCGGCGAACCCCGACACCGTGAACTGGATCTTCAGTTCGTCCTACATCGAGACGGCCGCCGAACACAACTCCACCGTCATCGGCAACTTCCTGATCGAGCTGATCATCGAAGGCGACCAGAGCGGTGTCTGCCCCTGAGGGTTCACGGCCGGGCGAAGGATCGGCGCGCGGCCTCGCAGGCCTCGTGCGCGCGGCACTCCAGCAGGTGATCGTTCACGATCCCCACGGCCTGCATGCACGCATAGAGCCCGGTGGGCCCGGCGAACTTCCAGCCCCGCCTCTTCAACTCCTTCGACAGCGCGTGGCTCTCGACCGACGTGGTCGGCAGATCGGCGCGCTCGCGGGGAGCGGGGCGCGGCTCCGGCGGCTCGAAACTCCAGAGGAAGGTCGCCAGCGAGCCGGCCTCGGCCTGCAGGTCGAGGCAGCGGGCGGCGTTGTGGATGGCGGCCTCGATCTTGGCGCGGTTGCGGACGATCGAGGCGTCGGTGAGCAGGCGCTCCACGTCGGCCGACGTCATCGTCGCCACCCGCGCCGGGTCGAAGTCGTGGAACGCGCGCCGGAAGGCCTCGCGCTTTCGAAGCACGATGAGCCACGAGAGCCCCGCCTGGAACGCCTCGAGGCACAGGTGCTCGAACAGCTGCCGGTCGTCGGCCACCGGGCGTCCCCACTCCGCGTCGTGGTAGGCGCGGTAGAGCGGGTCCTGCCCCGGCCACCAGCAGTCAGAGCCTGTGAACATGTTCACAGGCTCTGATGCGGGCGGCTATCGGACGCCCGCCCGGCGTGGGCTCCGGGCGCCCACGCCGACAACAACAACCTGAGAGCCGGTGGGTTTTTCATGAGCAGCTCTCAGTCATGGGTGACGACCGTCCGGGTCCGGCCTTCGGACTCCCAGGCTCTCGTGCCGCTGCCCATGGCCGCGCAGCCGCCCTTCTCGTAGAGGTCGGTGAAGAGGAGCACGCGCCGCACGTAGTCGAGGTTCGCCGGGGGGGCCCCGGCCTTCTTCCAGCGCTTCGCGTTGGCGAGCCCGGCGTTGTACGCGGCCAGGCCGTACTGTACGTCGCCCCCGACCCGCGCGGTGTAGTCGGCGAGCACGCGGGCGCCGCACGCCACGTTGACCTCGGCGTCGTACAGGTCGTCGCAGCCGAAGTGGTCGCCCGTGCCGGGCATGATCTGCATGAGACCGACGGCCCCGGCGTGCGACTCGGCGTCCTCGCGGTAGCCGCTCTCGACCCGCATCACGCCCATGATCAACGCCACCGGCAAACCCGTGGCGTCAGCGGCGTCCTCGGCGTAGCCCACGTAGCGGTCGCAGGCCTCCTGCTGGGGTTCGCGTTCGTCCTGCCAGTCGGCGTCGCGGTAGCCGGGATCGGGGCGGCACCCCAGCGCCGCGACGACCAGCGCCAGGCCCAGGGACCATCGGGTCATGTGGGCAGACTCCCCCCCCGTTTCGACAACCGTAGCCCAACGGTCGCCCTCGTCAAGTTGACGACGAGACGCGAGTTGACCGGCTCGGAAGAACGGGTATTCTTGCAAGTCAGCATGGGGATGGGAACCGCCCTCGATGAAGTACATCTGCCCGGAGTGCGACGCCCAGTTCGACGACGATCTCGGCAAGTGCCCCACCGACGGCTGCCGCCTGCTCCCGTTCAAGCAGTCGGTCGATCCCCTGGTGGGCAAGGAGATCGCGGGGCGCTTCCTCGTCAAGAAGAAGCTCGGCGAGGGCGGCATGGGGACCGTCTACGTCGCCCACCAGGCCTCGGTCGATCGCCTGGTCGCCCTCAAGGTGCTGAAGCCCGAGTTCCAGGAAGACATCACGGTCGTCAAGCGCTTCTTCCTCGAGGCCAAGGCGGCCAGCCGGCTTCGAAACCCCCACACCATCACCATCTACGACTTCGACAAGACCCAGGACGGGGTCCTCTACATCGCCATGGAGTTGCTCGCGGGGCGCGATCTGCGCGCCAAGATGGACGAGCGCGGGCGCCTCACCCTCGACGACACGGTGCGCATCCTCGACCAGGTGTCCGAGTCCCTCGCCGAGGCCCACGAGGCCGGCATCGTGCACCGCGACATGAAGCCCGAGAACATCTTCCTGGCCAGGGCAGGCGGCCAGACGGGCGACGACGAAGAGTTCGTGAAGGTGCTCGACTTCGGCATCGCCAAGGCCCAATCGCTGACCGACACCAAGATGACCCGCACGGGCATCGTGCAGGGCACGCCGGCCTACATGGCGCCCGAGGCCATCATCGGCGAGAAGATCGGGCCCGAGGCCGACGTCTATGCCCTGGGCATCATGATGTACGAGATGCTCGCGGGCCTCGTGCCCTTCTCGGCCGAGACCCCCATGCAGATGATGATGGCGCACCTGCAGAAGGAGCCGCAGCCCATCGAAGAGATCTGCCCCGACGTGATGCTGCCGCGCTCCGTTCACGAGTTCCTCTGGCGCTGCCTGGCCAAGCAGCGCGAGGAGCGGCCCGCCAACGCCGGCAAGTTCCGCGAAGACCTGAAGGCCGCGATGGCCGACTCCTCGTCGTCCGACTCCGAGCGCATGAAGCCGCTGTACGTCACGGGCACGGGCTTCCGCGGTGCGGCCGATGCCCTCTCCGACCTGGCCAAGGCGCGCGCGCCCTCGCCGGCCAGGGGCTCCGATACGGTGGTGCGCCAGGCCCAGGGGGCCACCGACGACGACGCGACGCGCCTGTACGCCGAAGCCTCCGAGCCGTCGAACAAGGGCCTCTGGCTCACCCTGGGCCTCGCCGTCGTGTTGCTGGGAGCCGTGGGGGCGTTCTTCGCGCTGCGCCCCTCCAAGGCCGAGGTCCCGGCTCCTGCCGTGGCGATCGCGCCGCCCGCCGCCGCGCCCGCGAAGGCTCCCGCGCCCGAGACCCCCAAGGAGGAGCCGAAGGCCATCGAGTACGTGTCCCTGACCATCACGTCGACGCCCCAGGGCGCCGACGTCGATCTCAGCGGTCAACGCGTCGGCAAGACGCCGCTCCTGTACAAGGTCCCCAAGGGCAACGACAAGGTGCGCCTGGTGCTTTCGCTGGCCGGCTACCTGAGCCAGGAGTCCGAGCTGGTGCCGACCGACGATCAGCTCTTCTCGAAGATCCTCGAGGCCGATCCGGCCCAGGCGAAGAAAGAAGAGCCACCCCCCGCCCCCGCGGCCGTGGCCAGGCCCGCCGCCAAGCCCGCCGCCAAGCCCGCCGCCAAGCCCGTGGCGAAGCCCGCCGCCAAGCCCAAGAAGGGCGTCGACGATCTCCTGCTCGACTAGTATACTGGCCGCGATAACCCGGTTCATCTCAGAGGTTGGAGCCCCCATGCGTGGTGTGCGACCGGTGCTCGTCGCGTTCCTCTGGGTCAGCGTTCTCCCCCTCTCCGTGCAGGGCGCCGAGCCGACCGGGGCCTCCGCCGACGCCCTCTATGCCGAGGCGACGCGCGACCTGAACGAAGGGCGCTTCCCGGCCGCGCTCGAGAAGTTCCGCCAGGGGCTGGCCATGGCGGGTGCCGACCACCAGCACCGGTGGCGCTCGCTGCTCGGCGTGGGCCTCGCGACCGAGAAGATGGGGCAGATCGAGCTCGCCATCGAGGCCTACCGGGCCTTCCTGTCCTCGTACTCCATGCGCCCGGCGGCGCGCGGGTCGGCGTGGGCGAAGCGCGCCAAGGCGGTCGACGACGTGGTGGGGCAGCTCGAGGCCGAGCTGCTCGAGTCCCGGGGGGCCCTGGTCGTCACCAGCCGGCCCGAGGGCGCGCGCATCGAGGTCGACGGACGAGCGCTCGGCCTCGAGGGCCAAGCGACCACCCCGTTCACGGCCTTCCTGGCACCGGGCGCGCACGAGGTGCGCCTGCTGTACGGCGAGCACCGTCCGGCCTCGGCGCGGGTCGCCATCGAGCGTGGGGTTCGCCGCACGGTCGACATGGTGCTCGAACCTCTGGGCAAGACGGGTCGGGTGACGGTGCGCACCGGCTCGCCGGACGCTCTCGTGTTCGTCGACCGGGCGCGCGTGGGCGAGGGCGTCGAGGTCGTCCGCGAGCTCGACGCGGGGCCCCACACGGTGCGCGTGGCGTGTCCGGGGCGAGCGGCCGACGAGCGTTCGATCCTGGTCGAGGCCGGGGAGTCCCTGGTCCTCTCGTTCGAGGGGGGCCCCTCCCCGGTGCTCCCCGCGCAGGCGCCGGTGGCCGAGGCGCCGGTGGCCGAGGCCCCGCTCCGCGCCGACGTCTCGGTCCCCTCCCGCCACGGCGCCCCGCGCCCCCTGTGGGGCTGGCTCGGCGTGGGCACGGGAGGAGCGCTGCTGGCGACCGGGGCCGTGTTCACCGTGCTCGCCAAGCTGAAGCACGACGACCTCGTCGCCCTCGACCACCAACTGGGTGACGACCCCGACCTGCTGTCCGATCGGGCCACGTACGACCGCTACAACGACCTGAAGTCCACCGTGTCCCGGAACCAGGTGGTGGCCGGCGTGATGTACGGCGTGGGCGGGGCCGCGGTGGTCGGCAGCGCGGTCTACCTGATCCTCTTCGCCGATCACGGCCGCGCCGCGGGCTCGCCCGTGTCGCTGTCGCTCGACCCGCGCGGCTCGCTGGCCGCGACCTATCGTTGGTAATCGACGCCCTGACGACGAGGCGCGACATGGAACCGCGGACACCGAAGACCGGAACGCTCCTGGGCCTGCTCCTGCTCGTGACGGCGTGCTTCGCTCCCCCCCCGACGCCCGCCTGGCAACTCGACCGCGACACGGCGCCCGTCGACGTGCCCGTCGAGGTCGCGCGCGACGTGGTCGAGCCCGAGCCCGACGCCGTGGAGCCCGCCGATGCACCCGACGCCGCCGAGGTCCTCGACGTGGCCGACGTCGACGCCCCCGACGGGTCGGAGCCCGAGGTCGTCGAGGCTCCCGACGCGTTCGACGCCTCCGACCACGACGCCGCTCCGTGCGAGGTCCAGGCGTGCGAACCCGCGGGGCCCTCCGAGCTCGGTCCCTGCGAGCGCCTGCAGTGGTCGGCCGACGCCTGCGCGTGCGTGCCCGTCCTCGTGACGCCCGGAGAGCCTTGTGGCGACGACGACCCCTGCACCGTCGACGAGGCCTGCTCGAACGAGGGGGCGTGCGTGGGCACGCTCCTGACCTGCGACGACGGCGATCCCTGCACCGACGACGCGTGCGAGCCGGGCGACGGCTGCGTGCACGCAGAGAACACGGCCTCGTGCGACGACGGCAACCCCTGCACGCTCGAGGACGCCTGCGTCGAGGGCGCCTGCGTGGGCGGCGGGTACGACCCCGGGTGCGGCGCGTGCACGCCCGACGACGACACGTGCGAGGCGGTCTTCGGTGACGGCGACCTCTGCAATGGCGCCCTGATCTGCGTGGCCGGGGCGTGCCACGTCGACGCGGCCAGCGTGGTCCGCTGCGACGCCCGACACGACTCGGCGTGTACGCGGGCCACCTGCGACCCCGCCACGGGGGTGTGCGCGCCGAAGCCACGATACGAGGGCGCGCGCTGCTCCGACACCAACGCCTGCACGCGCCACGACGCGTGCCACGCCGGTGCGTGCGTGGGCGCGTTCGAGGAGGGCCTCGCCGCGTGCCACTGCGCCGACGACGCGGGCTGCCTGCCGTTCGAAGACGGCGATCGCTGCAACGGCCTCATCCGCTGCCTCGACGAGCGCTGCCTGCACGACGCGGCCAGCGTGCCCCCGCCGTGCGACGACGCCCTCGACACCACGTGCCGCCGCAACCTGTGCCAGCCCGAGTCCGGCGCGTGCCACTTCGTCGACGCCGACGTCGACACCGCCTGCGACGACGGCAGCGCGTGCACCCTCAGCGATCACTGCCAGGCCGGGGCGTGTCGCGCCGAGCAACGGGTGCTGTGCCTCGACGTGACCGACGCCTGCACGGTGGGGGTCTGCCAGCCCGCCACCGGTGCCTGCGTGGCCCTGCCCGCCAACGAGGGCGCGGCCTGCCCGGCGCAGAACGCCTGCGTGCACGAGGCCCGCTGCGCCGGTGGGCAGTGCCAGCCCTGGCAGTCGACCGACTGCGACGACGACGATCCGTGCACGGCCGACTCCTGCGCGACCGCCACGGGCGCGTGTGCGCACGTGCTCTTGACCAGCGGCGCGCTCGAGGCCTGCAACCACGCCGACGACGACTGCGACGGCCAGACCGACGAGGGCCTGGTCTACGTCGAGCCCTCCGGCGCCTCCCGGCGGCCCGGCGAGGCCTGCGAGGGGCTGGGGGCGTGCGGGGTCGGGCTCGCCGAGTGCGCGCCCGACGGCACGGTCACGTGCTCGACCAACGCCAACGGCAGCCGGCCGGCGGGGGTCGCCGAGGTGTGCGACGGGCAGGACAACGACTGCGACGGCCGGGTCGACGACGGCCTGACCTGGCTGGGGCTGGCGGTGGGTGAGGCCTGCCCGGGCCTGGGGGCTTGCGGAGCGGGCCTGGTCGAGTGCGGTCCGTCCGGTGCGGCCGCCTGCTCGACCCTCCGCGGCGGCAGCGCCTCCGAAGCCACCGACGAGCTCTGCAACGGGGTCGACGACGACTGCGACGGCGCGACCGACGACGGCCTCGTGTCCTTCGACAGCACGTGCCGGTACCTGGGGGTCTGCGCCGTCGGGCCGGTGGCCGCGGTGTGCCTGGGCGACGAGGGCTGGGGCTGCGACTACTCGGCCGTCGGCGGCTACCGGCCGGGCGACGAGGCGGGCGCCTGCGACGGACGCGACAACGACTGCGACGGGTCCGTCGACGAAGACTTCCCGGGCCTCGGCGAGGTCTGCGATGCCGACGACCCCGATCTCTGCGCCGGCGGTCGTCGGGCCTGCCGGCTCGACGGCCAGGGCGTGATCTGCGTCGACGACGTCGCGAGCGTCGAGGCCTGCGATGGCGTCGACAACGACTGCGACGCCGCCGTCGACGAAGACGGCGCCCTGGGGTGCTCCGACTTCTTCCGCGACGCCGACGGCGACGGCTTTGGCGTCGATGGTGACGTACGGTGTCTGTGCTCGGCCGATCTCGACGCCGGGTACACGGCCCCGCAGGGCGGCGACTGCGACGACTCCCCCGTCGACGGAGGCGCGATCTCGCCCACCGCCATCGAGGTCTGCAACGCGCTCGACGACGACTGCGACGGCCTGACCGACGCCGACGACGCGGGGGCCTTCGCGAGCTCGCACCTGCAGACCGACGTGGCGTGCGAGCGCGCCCCGGGGGTCTGCGCCGGCGCCACCAAGCCGGCCCACCTGTGCGTCCTGGGCGCCTGGCTGCCCTGCGCCGACGTCGACTACCTGGCGCACGCGCCCACCTTCGAGGCGGGCGTCGAGGCCACCTGCGACGGCGTCGACAACGACTGCGACGGCGCCACCGACGAAGACTTCACGTACGCGTCGGCGATCGGCGAGCCCGTGGCGGGGGTCGGCGCCGCGTGCGGCCGGGGGCGTTGCTCGGGGGGCATCACCGCGTGCCGGGCCGACGGGTCGGGCCTGGTGTGCTCCACCTCCGGCGCCCTCCGGTCCGAGAGCTGCAACGGTGAAGACGACGACTGCGACGGCCTGACCGACGCCGCCGACCCCGATCTGGCCGCGACCGACCCGCGCGGCTGCGAAAAGCAGCAGGGCGCGTGCCAGGGGAGCCTGAAGCCCGTGACGCTGTGCGTGGGCGGCCATTGGGAGCCGTGCGAGGCCCTCGACTACGCCGCTGCCGCGGGCGCCTACGAACACGGCGCCGAGGCGTCGTGCGACGGGCAGGACAACGACTGCGACGGCGCGACCGACGACGATCTCGCGTTCGTGGGGCCCGACGGCGCGGCGGTGGTCGGCCCGGGCCGGCCGTGTGGTGCGGGTCGGTGCGTGGGCGGCCTCACGGCGTGCGCGGGCGACGGCTCCGGGATGATCTGCGTGGGCGGGGGCTCGCCGACCGTCGAGGCCTGCAACGGGGTCGACGACGACTGCGACGGCCGGGTCGATGCCCTCGACGCGGGGACGGCGTGTGTGGGGGCCGTCTGCAACGTGCCCCTGCAGGCCTCGCCCTGTGAGCGCCAGGCGGGCGAGTGCGCCGGTGCGGTGCATACCCTCGCCCAGTGCCGGTTCGGGGCGTGGGAGCCCTGCGGCGCTGCCCAGTACGGCGCGGTCACCACCGCCTGGCAGCCTGGTGTCGAGCAGGCCTGCGACGGGCAGGACAACGACTGCGACGGGGCGGTCGACGAAGACTTCTCGTGGATCGGAGCCGACGGCGTGGCGGTGTTCGGCGCCGGCGTGGCCTGCGGCGCGGGCGCGTGCGCGGGCGGCGTGACGGTCTGCGCCGCGACGGCCGACGCGCTCACCTGCCCCGGCGCTGCAGGGGCCGCGCCCGAGGCCTGCAACGGGGTCGACGACGACTGCGACGGTCTGACCGACGAGGGCCTCGACGCGAAGGCCGCGGACGCCCCGTGCCTCGACGAGGGTGCGTGCGCCGGCGGCGCGGTCCGGGCCACGTGCGCCGCGGGCGGCTGGAGCTGCGACTACGGGTTGTTGCCCACCTACGAGGCGGGCGTCGAGCTCTCGTGCGACAACGTCGACAACGACTGCGATGGAGCCACCGACGAAGACTTCGCGCTGGCCGGCGGTCTGCACAAGGGCGACGCCTGCGTGGGCGGCGGGTGCACGGGCGTGGTGGTGTGCGCGCCCACGGCCGACAGCGTCGAGTGTTCGGGCGGCCTCGGCTACGAGACCTGCAACGACCGCGACGACGACTGCGACGGCGCCACCGACGAGGGCCTCTTCTACCGCCAGCCCGGTACGTCGCTGCTGCGCGCCAAGGGCGAGTCGTGCGAGGGGCGCGGCGTCTGCGCCGAGGGCGTGGTCGAGTGCGGCTCCTCGGGCGTGGCCACCTGCTCGACCAACGCCGACGGGAGCACCCCGCAGGCCTCGGTCGAGATCTGCAACGGCCAGGACGACGACTGCGACGGCGACGTGGACGACGGCCTCACCTGGAACGGTCTCGTCCTCTTCTCGGCCTGCGACGGCGAGGGGGCCTGCGGCCCGGGCACCGTCGAGTGCCGCGGGGCCGGCATCGTCGCGTGTTCGACCAACCCCAACGGGAGCACGCCCCAGGCCAAGCCCGAGACGTGCAACGGCCAGGACGACGACTGCGACGGCCTGACCGACGCCGCCGACGCGGGGACCCAGACCGGGTGCACCGGAGCGAACTGCAACACTCCCTTGACGGTCGTGACGTGCGAGAAGCAGGCGGGCGTGTGCGCTGGCGCCACCAAGCCCGTCACGCTCTGCGCGTCGGGTGCCTGGCTGGCGTGCGACGCGCCCACCTACCGGGCCCACGCGTTCACGTACGAACCGGGCGTCGAGGTGAGCTGCGACGGCCTCGACAACGACTGCGACGGCCTGACCGACGAAGACTTCACGCTTCCCGGCCCGGGCGGCGCCCTGGCCGGCGGGGTCGGCGCGGCCTGCGGCGTGGGCGCGTGCGCGGGGGGCGTCACGACCTGCAGCTCCGATCGAGGCGGGCTGCGGTGCACGACCGCCGGAGCCGTGGGCCCCGAGCGCTGCAACGGCGTCGACGACGACTGCGACGGCCTGACCGACGCCGCCGACCCCGTCGATCTGCTGGCCCACGACCGGCAGAGGTGTGAGCTGCAGGCGGGGGTCTGCGCGCAGAGCTCGAAGCCCGCCGGCGCTTGCCAGGCGGGCGCCTGGGCGTCCTGCGACGCCACCCTGTACCGGGCCCACGACGCGCGCTACCAGGCGGGCGTCGAGGCGGCGTGCGACGGGGTCGACAACGACTGCGACGGCACGGTCGACGAAGACTTCGGCCTGCTGCTGAAGGACGGGCGCGACGTCTCGGGGGTCCGCGTGCCCTGCGGGGTCGGCGCGTGCGCCGGGGGCCTCACCGCCTGCAACGCCGCGGGCAACGGCGTCACGTGCGCCGCCGAGGCGCAGGCGTCGAACGAGCGCTGCAACGGCGTCGACGACGACTGCGACGGGCGGGTCGACGCCGCCGACGCGGTCGACCTGGCGGCGTTCGATCCCCGGCCGTGCGCGAACCAGCGCGGCGTTTGTGCCGGGGCCTTCAAGCCCGCGCCGCTCTGCGAAGAGGGGGCGTGGGACGCCTGCACCCCGGCGGCCTACGCGGCGCACGCCTCGGCCTACGAGGCGAACGTCGAGTCCTCGTGCGACGGCGCCGACAACGACTGCGACGGCGCTGTCGACGAGGACTTCGTGCTGGTCGACCCGAGCGGCGCGCGCCCGACCGGCGTGGGCGCCCCGTGCGGCGTGGGCGCGTGCGCCGGGGGCGTCACCCTGTGCGGCCCCCAGGGCGATCGGACGACCTGCAGCACCCACGGACAGAGCAGCGAAGAGGTCTGCAACGGCGTCGACGACGACTGCGACGGGGCGACCGACGCGGCCGACACCGGCACGGCGTGTGGTGGGACGGTTTGCACGACGCCCCTGCGAGCGAATGCTCCCTGCGGGCTTCAGGCGGGCGTGTGCGCCGGCGCGACGCGACCCGCGGGGCTCTGCGTGAACGGCGCCTGGGCGGCCTGCGACGCCGACGCCTACCGCGCCCACGATCCGGTCTACCGGGAGGGCGCCGAGGGGGCGTGCGACGGCCGCGACGACGACTGCGACGGGGCCGTCGACGAGGACTTCTCGGTGACGCTGAAGGACGGACGCACCGTCGACGGACCCGGTCGGGCGTGCGGCGTCGGCGTCTGCGGAGGCGGCGTGACCGCGTGCGCCGCGTCGGGGCTCGTCCTCGCGTGTCCCTCCGAGGGGCGCGCCACCCCCGAGGTGTGCGACGGGCGCGACAACGACTGCGACGGCCTGACCGATGCGACCGACCCGGATCTGATCGACGCCGATCCCCAACTGTGCGCGCTGCAGTTCGGCGCGTGCGCGGGCGCCCGCAAGCCCGCGTCGCGATGCGTGGCGGGGGCGTGGCTCCCGTGCGATGCCGCCGCCTACCGCGCGCGCGATTCCGGCTTCGAGCCGGGCGTCGAGGTGACCTGCGACGGGCAGGACAACGACTGCGACGGCGTCGTCGACGACGACTTCCAGGTCGAGGGCGCCGACGGTGCCGTCATCGTGGGCTCGGGGCGGCCCTGCGGCGTCGGGGCCTGCGCCGGGGGGCTCACGATCTGCACGCCCGACGGAGCAGCGCTCGCCTGTTCGTCGGCCGCGTTGGCCGGCCCCGAGGTGTGCAACGGGCAGGACGACGACTGCGACGGGTTCGTCGACGCCGACGACCCGCAAGACCTGTTGAGCCACGACCCGCGCCCCTGCGCGAACCAGGCGGGCGTCTGCGCCGGGGCCGCCACGCCCCCCGCGCTCTGCCAGCAGGGCGCCTGGAGCCCGTGCTCCGACCTGACGTACCTGGACCACGCGGCGCTCTACCAGCCCGCACCCGAGACCCGCTGCGACGGCTACGACAACGACTGCGACGGGCTCGTCGACGCGGGCGCGCCCGACACCGACGGCGACCACGTCGCGGACTGCATCGACGTCGACGACGACGCCGACGGTCGCCTCGACGCCGTCGACAACTGCCCCGTCGCGTCCAACGCCGCGCAATCCGACCTCGACACCGACGGCGCCGGCGACGCCTGCGACGAGGATCTCGACGGCGACGGCGAGCCCAACGGCACCGACTGCCAGCCCTACGACGGCGCGGTCCGGCGCGGCGCCCCCGAGGTGTGCAACGGCCGCGACGACGACTGCGACGGCGCCATCGACGCCGCCGACGGTGACCTCGCAGGGGCGCTGCAAGCTGCGCCCTCGTGCGAGAACCAGCAGGGCGCCTGCGCCCACGCCACCAAGCGCGCCGTGCGCTGCGTCGCCGGCGCCTGGCAGGCCTGCGGTGCGGCCGACTATGCCGCCGGCTCGCTGCACTTCCAGCCCACGGGCGAGACCACCTGCGACGGGCGTGACAACGACTGCGACGGCAGCACCGACGAAGACTTCGAGTACGTCGACCCCGCCAGCGGCGCCTCGAAGGCGAAGGGCGACGCCTGCGGGGCCGGGACGTGCGCGGGTGGCGTGGTCGTGTGCGCGGCCTCGGGGGCCGGCCTCGTCTGCTCCACCGAGGGTGACCGCGAGGTCTGCGACGGCCTCGACAACGACTGCGACGGCCTGACCGACGCCGCCGATCCCGATCTGCTGACCACCGAGGCGCTCCCCTGCGAGAACCAGGCGGGCGTCTGCGCGGGCTCGAAGCGCTCCGTCGGCCTCTGCGTGCTGGGCCACTGGCTCGCCTGCGACGCGGCGGCCTACGCGGCGGGGGCCCCCACCTACCAGCCGGGCACCGAAGCGACCTGCGACGGGCAGGACAACGACTGCGACGGCGCCACCGACGAGGACTTCTCGTTCTTCGCCCCCGACGACGCCCTGGTCGCGGGGATCGGCGTGGCCTGCGGCGTGGGCGCGTGCCAGGGGGGCGTCACCGTGTGTCGCGCCGACGGCCTTGGCACGACCTGCTCCTCCCTCGCTCGGGTCTCGACCGAGATCTGCGACGGGCAGGACAACGACTGCGATGGCGCCACGGACGCCGCCGACGCCGACGACCGCGTCGACGGCTTCCTGGTGCACGACCAGCCGCCGTGCGTCCACCAGGAGGGCGTGTGCCTGGGCACGAAGAAGCCCGCTGCCCTGTGCGTCGCGGGGCGTTGGCAGGGCTGCGTCGAGGCGACCTACGGAGCGCAGCGCTCCACGTTCGAGCCGGTGGTCGAGGCCACCTGCGACGGCCTCGACAACGACTGCAGCGGCGAGGCCGACGAAGACTTCGCGGTCACGCTGAACGACGGGGTGGTGGCCCGGGGCGTGGGCGTCCCCTGCGGGGCCGGTCTCTGCCAGGGGGGCGAGGTCGTCTGCGCGGCCGGTGGTCAGGGCGTGGTCTGCTCCACCGAGTACCTGGCCGCCGGAGAAGCCTGCAACGGGCTCGACGACGACTGCGACGGCTTGGTCGACGCCGCCGACGAGGCCGATCTGCTGGCCCTCGATGCGCGCCCGTGCGAATTGCAGCAGGGGGTCTGCCTCGGCGTCGCGAAGCCCGCCTCGCTCTGCCAGGGTGGTCAGTGGAGCGCCTGTGGAGCCTTCGAGTACGGCCCCAGGTACCAGGCCGACGTCGAGCTCGCCTGCGACGGGCAAGACAACGACTGCGACGGCGACCTCGACGACGACTTCGGCGTGCTCGATCCGGGGGGCGTCACCTACCGGGGAGCCGGCGTGCCCTGTGGCGTGGGCGCGTGCTCCGGGGGCGTCACCACCTGCCACGTCGACGGCTCCGGCCTGCGTTGTCCCACGCTGTCGAACGCCGGCGTCGAAGTGCCCAACGGCCTCGACGACGACTGCGACGGCCAAGTAGACGAGTGACAAGGTCGGCGTGCGCGGCGCGTTGACATCCTCCGCAGACGACGGTATACAGTCGCGTCCAAGCGCGTTTCTGGCATAGGGAGGTCCGCGTGGCTCGTTACACCAAGAACAAGCGCCCCGAGAAGAAGATCGGGGTCGAGCAAGACATCCAGCAGGCCGAGCACATCCAGTCGAGCCTCGAGACGCTCTTCGAGAAGCTCGTCCAGTACAAGTGGCTGGCGCTCGGAGGTTTGGCCGTGCTCCTGGTGGTCATCGTGGCCATCACGGTCATCGCGCAGCGCGTCGAGTCGAGCGCGGCCACCGTGGGCGCCGACCTCGACAAGGTGCTGGTGGCGCAGAAGGCCATCGACGGGGCGGCCGACGCCGAGGCCCGCAAGGCCGCCGTCGACAAGGCCCTGGCCGAGGTCGAGCCGTTGCTCGGCAAGTACGCCGGCGAGCCCGCCGGTCGCACGCTGCTCCTGCTGAAGGCCTCCGCGCTCGTGCAGGGCGCCCGTGCGGCCGAGGCCCTGCCGATCCTCGAGCAGTTGAAGGCCGACCCCGAGGCCGGCGTGCTGGCCTTGCCCGTGCTGTTCTCGACCGTCCAGGGCCTGAAGGCCAAGGGCGATCTCGAGGGCGGCGTGAAGGCGCTCGAAGGCGCCGGCGCGATCGACGACGTGCTGGCCAGGCTCGCGCTGGCCAAGCTGCTCGGCGACCTCTACAACCCCTTCATCGGCGACGCCAAGAGCGCGGTGAAGGACCGTGAGAAGGCGCTGCACCACTACAACGAGGCCCTGGCGCTGCTCAAGGACCGCGCGACCGGCAAGGCGGGCAGCACCGAGGAGTTCTTCCAGAACGAGTTGAAGAAGCGCATCGCCTTCCTCAAGGGTTAGGGCTCGCGCGCATGACCGCGCTCATCCTCGCGCTCCTCTCCGTCGTCACGCCAGCGCAGTGGTCCGTCGAGCGCGACCCGTGGAGGGTGCTCTTCCAGGTGCGCCTGGGCGAGGTGGGGCTGTTCGAGGCCCTGCCCGAGGAGCCCGCCCCCGTGGCGGTCGACGCGCGCCGAGCCTCGGTCTTCGTGGGGGGGCGCAGCGGCACGTTGCGCTGCCTCGACTGGAGCACCGGCCGCGAGCGCTGGACCCACGCGTCGAAGGGCGCCATCCGCGTGACGCCGCTCGTCCACGGGGGGCGCGTCTACGTGGGCAACATGGACGGCCTCTTCTGGGCCCTCGACGCCGCCTCCGGCGCCGTGGCCTGGGAGACCCGCGCGGGCGACGCCGTCACGGGCGACGCGGTGGTGTCGGGCGATCGCGTGCTGTTCACCGACGCGCGCGGAGCCGTGCAGGCCATCGACCTCACGAGCGGCGTTCGCCAGTGGCGGCACCGGCGCGAGGTGGCCCAGCGCTTCACCGTGCAGGCCGAGGGGGCGCTGCTGGTCCGGGGCTCCGAGGTCCTGGCCGGCTTCCCCGACGGGCACCTGCTCACCCTCGACGTCACGTCCGGCGAGGTGCTGCGCGACCTCGATCTCTCGGGAGGGGCGCGCGATCTGGCCGACATCGAGTCTGCCTTCCTCGTGCTCGACGACCTGCTGGTCGCCGCTTCGTACTCCGGCGGCCTGTGGGGGCTCGACGCCGCCTCGGGCGCCGTGCGCTGGCACGACGAGGGCGCGGCCTTCTCGTTCCCCACGTCGCACCAGGGCCGCCTGCTGGTCGTGAAGGACGGACGCAAGCTGCTGCAGGTCGACCCCAAGAACGGCGCGTTGACCCCGGTGGCCGAGCTCCGAACGGGCGCCGTGCGCGACGCGGCCTCGGTGGCCGGCGACCTCTGGCTGGCCGACGGCACGTCGCTGCTGCGCTTCGACGAGAAGGCGCCCGACGGCAGCCTGCGGCTCGCGTTCTTCCACGGAATCTCGACCGTCCCCGCCGGGTCCGGTTCGCGGCTGTACATCCTCTCCGACTCTGGCTACATCTACGGTTTAGAGAAACCCTGAAGCGTACGGGGTGGCCCATGATGCCTCGCATCCTGTTCGTGCTCTCGGCCCTGGCCCTGGCGGCGTGCAGCTCCAGCTCGAACAACGGCGGCGCCGACGGCCGCGCCGACACGCCGGGCGGTGACGTCGAGGTGATCGGTGACTCGCTCTTCCCCCCGAAGGACGGGCAGGTGACCGACCCCGACACGACCGACCCGTCGCAGTTCTGGGAGTGCATCTCCGACGGCGACTGCAAGAACGACACGGTGTGCAACTGCCGCCACAAGTGCGTGGAGCGCGGGCTGCTCTACTGCAACAAGGGCTCGAAGACGCAGCTCTGCGGCAAGGAGTCCGACTGCCCCGACCTGTGGGACGCCTGCGTGCCCTGCGCGGGTGACCTGAACTGCGGCTCCGAGAACTACTGCGACCCGTGCGTGCACATGTGCTTCCCCGTGCGCACGCTCTGCCAGCCCTGCACCCTGGCCTACTGCGACCCCTCGACGGGAGTCTGCGAAGAGTCGGGCTCGCAGTGCGCCGAGTTCGGCTCGTGCGTCGAGTTCCTCGACGGCGGCGCCTACTGCGGCCGCGGCTGCGTGTCCGACTATGGCTGCCCCGCCCAGTACAAGTGCCGCGAGCTGCCGGGGGTGGCCCAGAAGCAGTGCCTGCCCGAGACCGGCGCCTGCGGCAGCCTGTCCGACTGCGAGGGCGACGCCGACTGCCCCTACGGCGAGATCTGCAACCCCATGCTCAAGGTCTGCGCGCCGGGCTGCATCGACGACGGCACCTGCCCCGAGGGCCTCATCTGCTCGGGCTTCCACTGCACCGACCCCTGCGACGCGGTCAACAACCCCTGCGATCCTGGCTTCGAGTGCAACGAAGAGGGCCGCTGCAAGAAGCCGGGCTCGTGCCTCGACTGGCGCGACTGCGAGAAGCCGGCCACCTACTGCGACCTGACCAGCAACACGTGCAAGGACGGCTGCCTGCAGGACATCGACTGCAAGACCGCCAAGCAGATCTGCGAGAACATGGCGTGCGTGGTCAAGCCCTGCAAGGCGGCCTGGAGCTGCTCGTTCGGCCTGATGTGCCAGAACGACGCCGGCTCGTCCACCCTGGGCGAGTGCTACGAGCCCGAGGGGCCCTACTGCGACGCCTGCAACGGCGACGACGTGAAGTCGTGCGGCGAAGAGAACATGTGCGTGAACTTCCAGGACGAGGACGGCAACGACAAGGGCGCCTTCTGCCTGGTGGCCTGCGACGAGACCGACCCCGACAACGTGTGCCCCCAGGGCTGGCAGTGCCAGGAGCTGGAGGACCAGGACGGCGTCAAGCGCAAGATGTGCGCGCGCACGTGCTACAAGCCGCCCGTCACCGATTATTGAGGCCCGCCGTCCCCATGCGTCCGCCGCGCGTCTTCCCGACCCCCAGCTCCTTCGTGATGCTCGCGACCCTGCTGACCCTGGCCTGCTCGAGGGCCCCCGGCGCGGACCCCTCCGCTCGGGCGGCCGAGGCGCGCGTGCCGCTGGCCGTCGCGGGCGTGCGCGTCACCGACCTCACCTCGCCCGACGAGCGCCCCGAAGGCTACGCGCTGCCCGACGTGACCGCCTGGGCCGCCGACGAGCTCGCGCGCGCCACGTCGCTGCGCCTCACCCGGGAGCCCGGGGCCGGCGCCCCCTCCATCAGCCTGGCCCTGCTCTACGGGGTGGTCACCTCCGATCGCGAGAGCACGCGCGCGGCGCTGGCCGGCAGCGTGCTCACGGCCGGCGTGCAGGCCAACCTGGCCGTGGCCGTGCCCGGGGAGCCGCCCCTGACCTTCCAGGCCGAGCGCATCGCCGAGCAGCCCCTGACCGAGGCCGACGCGCAAGGCTTCGGCGAGGCGCTCTCGCGGCAACTGGAGGGCCTGACGCGGGCCACGCTGCGCCAACTGGACCGCAAGGTGGCCCTGCAACACGCCGCCGAGGCCGACGTGATCGCGACGCTCTCGGCCGACGACGACGCGCTCATCGAGTACGCCGCCACCCTGGTCGGCGAGCGCGGCCTGACCGCGGGCGTACCGCGCCTGCTGGCGCTGCTGAAGAGCCAGAACCCCGCGCTGCGCCTGCGGGCCATCGGAGCCCTCGGGCAGCTGCGCGCCGCCGAGGCCGCCGGGCCCCTGGCCGCGCTGGCCGGAGGCGCCGAGAGCCCGCGCGAGATCGCGGCGGCCGTGCAGGCCCTGGCCGACCTCGACAACGACGAGGCGCGCCGCTACCTCGCGAGCGTGCGCTCCACCACCCCCTTCGACGACGTGCGCAAGCTGGTCGACCAGGTGCTCGGGGGTGGGGCGGCGAAACGCCCCTGACGGCAAGGTCCAGGGCTACTCCCGCGTCGGCTCCGAGGCCTTCGCGAGCACGTGCTCGAACGCCTTCGCGAGCAGCCGCACGTGGGGCAGGTGCGCCTTCGAGATCGGGGTCTCGCGGGCGTGCGATAGCTCGAGCCGCTCGGTCGCCAGGAAGCACGGGCGCGGCGCGCTCCCGCGCTCCTGCACGTGCAGCTCGTAGGCCAGATCCCCCACGTTGACCGTAAGCCACGCGCCCTCGCTGGTGGCCGCCCGCAGGGCGACGCGCACGCCGGGCAGCTTGGCCTCGGCCCAACGCGCTACGCGGCGGGTGGCCCTGTCCCAGCGGGGGTCGGGTCCCGCGGTCGCCGAAGCGTCGGTGGGCCGGGCCTGCCCGGCGGCCTCGGACGGTGGGGCCGGGGCGCGCGGCACGTCGGCCGCCGCCAGCGCCAGGTCGAGCAGGCGATCGGGCAGGGCGCCGGGCTCGGCCAGCAGGGCCTGCACTGCGGCCAGCGCGAAGGCGCCGGGGGTCGGGCGATCGGCGCCCAGGGCGTCGACCCGCGCGCGCACCCGGGCGTAGAGCTCGTCGCCGTCGAAGACCGCGTCGGGGTTGTGGGCGCGCGTGACGGCCGCGCAGTAGCGCACGATGAGCCGGAACGCCACGCCCGCCCGCTCGTCGCGGAAGCGCCAGGGCGTCATGCTGTCGAGCGCGATGTTGTTCAGGTAGACCTTGTACAGGAAGGCCGGGTCGTCGAAGCGCTCTTGCGCCAGCCCCTCGCGCTTCGCGAGCAGGGTGACCCCCGACTGCGACTGCAGCTCGAGGGGCGTGTAGATCCAGACGTCCTCCTCGTGGAACCCACGCTGGCGCGCGGCGCCGAACTGCCACGCCAGCTCTTCGAGGGTGGTCCAGGGCGTGTAGGTGATGTAGCCGAGCGTCTCGTCGTAGGCGAACGCCCGGGGGTGCTCGCGCTTCAGCCGCTGCCAGAGCTCGCGCCCGGCGTCGAGCTGCGCCAGGGTCAGGTCCTTGTTGAAGCGTGCGTTGGTGGCGTCGACCAGGCTCTCGCCGCCCATGCGGTAGATGGCCAGCACCCACCCCCCGCGCTCGAAGCGGGGCAGAACGTCGTCGAGCCGCGCCTCGAGGAAGCGATCGACGCGCGGCGAGAACACGAAGGTGCAGGGAGGGAAGCGGAGGCGCTCCAGCTGGTCGACGAACTCGTCGAGGCGGCCGAAGAGGCGCACGTCGTGCACGTCGATGGTGCCGAAGAAGCGCCCGTCGGGGCCGCGGTCGTCGAGGATCGCGGCGAGCTGGGAGGCCGCCAGCTCGACGGCGTCGAGTCGGGGCGAGCTGGTGGGGCCGCGGTAGTAGGTGCAGAACGCGCACCCGACGTCGACGGTGCCCGGCAGCAGGTCGAGCCCGTCGTAGCAGGGGTTCGACCGCAGCTCCTTGCGGTGATCGCAGGCGATGCCGCCCATCAGCAGGATCGACGGGCGGAACTCGCGACCGAGTTCGTTGGCCACCCGGGCGCGGTACACGGGCCGGGCCGATCCGGCGAGGTAGCCCCCGAAGTCGGGGGCGGAGGCCCGGTCTTCGCCCAGCCAGTCGAGGAACCAGTCGGTCCGGCCCAGCCGCCAGATGGACCAGGGAGCCCAGCGGCGCTCGTCGACATCGAGGTCGTCGGGCAGGGCCTGTGGGGGGGTGACCAGCTCGAACACCGAGACGGCGCGGGGATCGACCACCTCGCGGTCGCAGGTGGCGAGCACCCGGGGCTCGGGGCCGGCCCCGAACAGCTCGGCGAACCGGCCGGTCGCGAGCGTCTCGGAGAGCACCACGTGGGTGGGCCTCACCTCGGCGACGGCGGCGCGGAGCGTGTCCACGTCGGCGGGTTCGAGGGCCGCGAACTGGCGAAAGCCGCGCTCGGAGGGTTCGTGCCCGTAGCGCAC
>CAZBRS010000062.1:23880-33741 GCA_964494475.1 uncultured Myxococcales bacterium
CGAGGGCCGCGAACTGGCGAAAGCCGCGCTCGGAGGGTTCGTGCCCGTAGCGCACACCGAGGCAGAGCCACGTGGCCGGAACGCCGTGCTGCTCGGCCAGCCCCGCGAGGTAGGGGAAGAACCTGCCGTTGAAGATCCAGGGCTCGCGGATCACGAACTCGACCAGCAGCAGGCGCCGGTCCCGAGAGGGGGAGCTCACGGCGTCCCCTCGGCGCGCCCGTCGGGCGGCAGCAGGTCGGGGGCCGAGCGTCCGGCCAGGCGCACGTAGGCTTCGACCAGCAGCCGGAGCGTCCTCAGGTCGTCGGGGTTGCGCACCGGCGTGTCGCGGCCGTGGCTCACGTCGAAGGGGCCCACGCGAAAGCAGCACGGCTTCGCGAGCACGCGCGGCTCGAGCTCGAGGCTCACGTCGAGGGCGCCGAGGGTCAGGGCCACGCGCAGATGACCTCGGACGCCGGAGGTGCCGACCTCGCGCAGGCGGATCGCCCGCAGCGAGGGCAGGGTGGCGATGGCGGCCTGCAGCAGGCGGCGCGCGCGGGGGGCCGGCGTCAGGCCGGGCTGGCTCTCGGTCTCGGAGGGCGCCGGCCCGGCGGCGGGGGCGGGCAGGGCGGCCACCCGATCGAGCGCAGCGGCGGCCACCTCCTCGGGGGTCGGGAGGCTCGGCGCTTCGGCCAGCCCGCGCACGACCTCTCGTGCGAACAGCGCCGGCCGCTTGAGGGGCACGCCCCGGCGGGCGGCCTCGGCCAGGAGCCACGCGTACAGGGGATCGGCGGCGAAGACCGCGGCGGGCCAGGTGTCGGTGAACGAGGCCGCGGCGAAGCGGACCACGAGCCGGAACGCCAGGCCCACGCGCTCGTCGCGGAAGCGCCAGGGGGCGAACGACGCCGTGTCGATGCCGCCCTGGGACGGCTCGTACAGCCACGCGGGGTCCTGGAAGGCCGGGACCAGCAGGTCGCCGTCGGCCTCGGCGCGCCGGAGCACCGGGCTGCCGTGGCGCAGCTCGAGGGGAGTGACCAGCCACCCCTCGCGTTCGGACAGCCCGCGCTCGAGGGCTGCGTCGAGCAGCGCCGAGAGGTCGTCGAGGGTCGTCCAGGGCGTGAACGCGATGTAGGCGAAGGTGCCGTCCCAGCCGAAGGCCCGGGGGTGCGCCGTCAGCAAGCGCTTGAGCAGGGCGGTCGCGCGATCGACCTGGTCGAGGGTCAGGCCCTTGTGCAGCCGCAGGTTTTCGTCGTCGACCAGGGTCTCGGCCCCCAGGCGGCCGATGCGCAGCACGTTGCCCGTGGCCTCGAGCCGGGGCAGCAGCGCCTGGAGCGAGGCTTCGGCCTCGAGCAGCCGATCGACGCGCGGCGTGAGCTCGTAGGCGGCCGCGAGCGCTCCGGCGGCGAGGAGCCCGTCGAACAGGCGGTCGAGGTGTCGGAAGAGGCGCACGTCGTGCAGGTGGAACACCCCGGTGCGGCGCCCGCCCTCGAGGCCCGAGCGGCCGGCTTCGACGATCTGGGCCAGCGCGACCTCGACCGGGTCGGCGGCGGGATCGGAGGTCGGCACCCGCAACGTCGTGCAGAACGCGCAGCCCCTCCAGTCGGCCAGGGGGCCGGTGGCGACGGTCGCGAAGAACGGGTTCTCGGCCAGCGGCCGCTGGTCGTCGCACGCCACGCCTCCCACGACGACCTGGGGCGGCTGCGCCTCGGTGGCGGCGCGGTTGCCGGGCAGCGCGCCGTACCAGGGGGGGGCCGCGCCCACCAGGTAGCCGCCCCCGGCCGGGAAGCGCGTGGGATCGAGGCCGAGCCAGTCGCAGAGCCCGGCCAGCCGCGACGCGTGCCACTCGGGCAGCGCGGGCCCTTCGGTCGCGGGTGGGGAGTTGGACCGGCCCAGATCGGCCGTCGCGCGCAGGGTGGGCGTGGGAGCGCGGTCACGGACCCGCCGCTCGAGCGCGCCTCCCGGGGGGAGGGGGTGGCTCGTGAGCACGTGCGTGGGCTGGAACGAGGCCAGCGCGTCGGCCAGCCGCCCCGTGCCCTCGTCGTCGAGCACGGGCGCGACCAGCAGGCCGTGGTCGGTGGGCTCGGTCGCGAAGGTGACCCCGAACCAGAGCCACTGCACCTCGACGCCGGCCGCGCGCGCGCACCCGGCGATGAACGGGAAGTAGCGCCCGTTGAAGGCCCAGGGGTCGCGTGTGACCAGCTCGATCAGGAGCAGGCGACGGTCGCCCCCGCGGTTCGTGTCAGCCATGGCGCACCTCGTGCACGGCCACCAGATCGAACACGCGGCCGTTCCAACCGGCCGGGCCCCGCAGGGTGGTCGACGCGGCGGGGAACAACCCCGACAGTTCAGCGCGCACGGCCGGGTCGAGGGGCGAGTCAGCGGGGGCGTCGGGGCGCTGGGCCATCAGGATCTCGCGCTGCAGGTCGTGAGCGCGGCCGTGGAAGACCGGCGTGTAGGACACGTCGAGCCGCGCGCCGTCGGGAGCCATGGCCGTGACGCCGAGCGTGTCGCCGGCCAGGCGCGCCCCGGCGGTGACGAAGCCGCCCGTCAGCTCGTGGCCCGGCCACAGACGTCGGCCCAGGCGCGTCCACGCCGCCAGCAACACCCGCGCGCGGTCGAGCTGCAGGCCGCGCTCGGGGCCCCAGTCGTCGAAGGAGGGCAGGTCGCCGCCGGCCAGGCGCTCGAGCACGGCCAGCAGATCGGCGCGCCGGGCGCCGTGCAGCGCGGGCACCACGTCGAGGTAGCTCACCACGAAGCCGAGGTCGCGCCGGGGCTCGGTGACCAGCCCCAGGTGCAGGTGAAGCTCGCGGTCGTCGGCGTGGAGCTCGACGTCGAGGAAGCGCCGTCCGTCGAGCCAGGCGTCCGACAGCACCGGCTCCCCCGGCCTCGCGGCCCGCAGCACCGCCAGCAGGCGCTCCTCGGGGGTCTCGCCGGCGACCGGTGCGCTCACCGCGGCCAGGTCGACGCCGTCGGCGCGGTCGGGCTCGATCTCGCGCCAACGCGCGAGCACGTCGGCGGGCGAGGTGTCGAGGATCGGGTGGGGCTTCTGGTCGCGCGTGGGCAGGAAGTTGGGCGCGTACCAGGCCGTGCGCGCCGATCGGCACAGGCGCACCAGCGAGCACGCGCGGCACACCCAGCGGTAGGGGTTCTGGCGCAGGCCCTCGTCGAAGTCGTGGGTGGCCGAGACGGTCTGGTCGTCGTCGACCATGGTGGTCGCGTCGTACAGGTTGTGTCGGATGCGCGCGGCCGACAGGCGATACTGCACCTCGAGCGACCGGTGCTCGTTGCCGGGGATGAGGCACAGGGCCGTCTTCGTGAAGCGCAGCCGCACGCTCGCGGGGTGCGTCTCGAGGAACCGGGCGAGCTCGGCCCGCCGTTCGTCGAGGGGCTCGAGCATGGACCTGCGAGCGCCCCCCACCAGGTTCACGGGGGTCATGCCGCCGAGCGTGTAGGCCGTGAAGGTGTCGCCCAACTCGCGCGCGAGCAGCGCACGCATCTCGGCCAACCGCCCGCGGTTCAGGGCGAACAGGTCGGTCTCGACGGTGGCCTCGAGCCGGGCGTCGGGGTGGGCGCGGTTGTAATCGCGCAGCCGGTTCATGCCCTTCACGACGCGGTCGAACATCAGGGGCCGAACCTGGGCCCCCTCGGCGAAGACCTCCCGGTCGGGGAAGTGGAACGAGATCGACACCGACGTGAGGCCGGCCTCGACCAGCTCTTCGATGAAGCCCGGCCGGGCCAGCACCTGCCCGTTCGTGAACGCCACGACCCGTCGGTCGAGGCTGCGTCCGTAGCGGATCACCTCGAGGATGTCGGGGCGCAGCAGCGCCTCCTTGCCGCACAGCACGATGTTCTCGTGGGTGGCCGCGGCCTCGCGCACCAGGCGCTTGATCTCCTCCAACGGCATCTCGCCCGGGCCGCCGCGCTTCTCTTCGTAGCAGAAGATGCAGCGCTGGTTGCAGCGCTGGGTGATGGCGAGATCGACGAAGCCGCCGCTCGATGCGCCCCCGGTCGTCATGGCTACCCCTGGTCGGTCCGACCGCTGGTCGGAGCCCTCGGCGCGACGATAGCCAGCCGAGCGTCGCCCGGCAAGGCGGAAGGCGACGAGTCGTTGACGCTGCTCGTCGAACCGCGCTATAAAACGCCATTCTCCCCCCAGACCGGGAGCCCCATGCCCTCGCACCTCTTACCCTATGTTCCCATGGCCCTGGTGGCGTTGCTGGTGATCGGCGGCGTGCTGGCCATCTTCGTGCTGAACCAGGTTCTCGGCCCCAAGCGCCCCAACCCCCGCAAGGGCCAGGCATTCGAGTGCGGCAATCCACCGTCGGCGACCAGCCGCCGGCGCTTCCCGGTCAAGTACTACGTCATCGCCATCCTCTTCCTCGTCTTCGACGTCGAGGCCGTCTTCCTCTACCCCTGGGCCGCCGAATACCGCACGTTCCTCGGCGAGCCCGGACTCGGCACGCTGGCGCTGGTCGAGATGCTGCTGTTCGTGGGCATCCTGGCGGCCGGCCTCGTGTACGTATGGCGCCGCGGCGCGCTGAAGTGGGAGTGACGCCATGAGCCGCCAGGTGGTCGCAGCTCTCTCCGCCCGGTTCGCCGACGCCGTCGTGGCCACCCACGATCGCTGCGGCGACGAAACGGTCATCCTGAAGCGCGAGGCCCTGCTGGCGGCGCTCCGCTTCCTGAAAGAAGAGCCCTCGCTGGCCTTCGACATGCCCATCGACGTGTGCGGCGTCGACTACCAGGCCTACCAGCCGGCGCGCCCCCACGCCGAGCGCTTCGAGGTGGTCTACCACCTGCGCAGCACCACGAAGAACCACCGCGTTCGCCTGCGCGTGCCCGTGCCCGAGGCCGATCCCGTGGTCGACTCGGGGGTCGGCGTCTGGAGGGGCGTCTCTTGGTTCGAGCGCGAGACCTTCGACATGTTCGGCATCCGCTTCCAGGGGCACCCCGATCTGCGGCGCCTGCTGACCTACGACGAGTTCGAGGGGCACCCGCTGCGCAAAGACTACCCGGTGCGCGGCTACCAGCCCCGGCTCGACATGCCGAACCTGCACGGCGACGAGCTCCCCTGGCGCCAGAAGCCCGACGAGGAGGCCTGAGCCATGCCCGTTCGCGACCTCCACACCGAGTTGATGACCCTCAACATGGGGCCGTCGCATCCGGCGATGCACGGCACCGTGCGCATGAAGCTCACGCTCGACGGCGAGACCGTCGTGAGCTGCGACCCCGAGGTCGGCTACCTGCACCGCGGCTTCGAGAAGATGTGCGAGAATCGCACGTGGCCGCAGTGCCTGCCCTACACCGACCGCCTGAACTACTCGTCGCCGCTCATCAACAACGTGGGCTTCGTGCTGGCCCTCGAGAAGCTGCTGGGCGCCAGGAGCACCCCGCGCGCCGATCACATCCGCGTGATCATCAGCGAGGTCAGCCGCATCACCGATCACTTCACCGCCATCGCCGCGTCGGCCCTCGAGCTCGGCGGCTTCACGCCCATGGTGTGGGGCGTCGAGGCCCGCGACCACCTGTACAACCTGGTCGAAGACCTGACCGGCGCCCGCCTGACCGTCAACTACACGCGCGTGGGCGGCGTGAAGCACGACCTGCCCGTCGACTTCGGGGCGCGCTGGCGCGAGTACCGCGACAAGATGCTGAAGCTCCACCACGACATCGACGTGGTGCTCACGAAGAACGGCGTCTTCCTCGACCGCAACCAGGACGTGGGCTGCATCTCGCGCGCCGACGCCATCGAGCACGGCTTCACGGGCGTGGTGCTGCGTTCCACGGGCGAGCCCTACGACGTGCGGCGCTCGCACCCCTACCTGGTGTACGACCAGCTCGACTGGACCGTGCCGGTGGGCTCGAAGGGCGACAACCTCGACCGCTACCTGTGCCGCATGGAAGAGATCCTGCAGTCCATCTCGATCATCGACCAGTGCCTGGCGCGCCTGCCCGAGGGGCCGTTCCTGGCTCCCGAGTGGGCCGTGGCGCTGCCCGAGAAGGAGTACGTCTACCACACCATCGAGGGCATGATCGCGCACTTCGAGCTCATCATGAAGGGCATCGAAGTGCCCCCCGGCGAGGCCTACGGCTACGTCGAGGGCGGCAACGGCGAGCTTGGCTTCTACCTGGTCTCCGACGGGCACGGCGGTCCGTATCGCTGTCACGTGCGGCCGCCCTGCTTCGCGTTCATGCAGGGGCTGCACCTCATGGTCGAGGGCGGCATGCTGGCCGACATCATCCCGACCTTCGACTCCATCAACATGATCGGCGGGGAGATCGACCGATGACCGTGCAGCCGAACCCCAGCGACCTGGTGCGCGTGGTCATCGACGGCACCGAGGTGCACGTGCCGAAGGGCACGACCCTGCTGAAGGCCGCGCGCCAGGTGGGCGTCGACATCCCCGTGTTCTGCTACCACGATGGGCTCAGCGTGGCTGCCAACTGCCGCATGTGCCTGGTCGAGACCAACAAGGCCCCCAAGCTGCTGCCGGCCTGCCACGCCACGGTCATGCCCGACATGGAGGTCAAGACCCGCTCGCCGCGCGTGATCGAGGCGCGGAAGGGCGTGTTGCAGTTCATCCTGCTGCACCACCCGGTCGACTGCCCCATCTGCGACCAGGCGGGCGAGTGCCTGCTGCAGGACAACTACGACCAGCACAGCCTGGCGCCGTCCGAGCACGAGTTCCGCAAGAACCACAAGGCCAAGGCCGAGGATCTGGGGCCCCACGTCATGCTCGACGCCGAGCGCTGCATCCTGTGCACGCGCTGCATCCGCTTCTGCGACGAGATCGCGAAGCAGACCCAGCTCGGCATCAAGCAGCGCGGCAACCGCTCCGAGATCACGACCTACCCCGGGCAGCCCCTCGACAACCCGTACAGCTTGTGCACCGTCGACCTCTGCCCGGTGGGCGCGCTCACCAGCAAGGACTTCCGGTTCAAGAAGCGCGTGTGGTTCCTGTCGCACACCGATACCATCTGCACCGGCTGCGCGCGGGGCTGCAACGTGCGCGCCGACCACCACGAGGGCGTCATCTACCGCCTGGTGCCCCGCTTCAACGCCGCGGTCAACCGCTGGTGGGCCTGCGACGACGGGCGCCTCTCGTTCCATCGCTACGAGGCGGGGCGGCTGCTCAGGCCGTGCGTGGGCGGGTGCGACGTGACCGAGGGCGAGGCCCTGGCGCGGGCGGCCGAGCTCGTCAAGGACGGCGCCCGGGTCGACCTGGCGGTCAGCGAGCTCCTGCCGCTCGAAGACCTGTACCTGGCGTTCGCGTTCGCGAAGGCGCACCTCGGCGGCCGGCCCGTGCACGTCACGCGGCGCGCCGACGGGGCGGGCGACGACGTGCTGGTCTCGGCCGACAAGAACTCGAACGGCGCCGGCCTCCGGCAACTGGCCGCTCACTTCGGGCTCGAGCTCACGACCCTGGTCGCCCTGCCGCCCGCGAGCGGCCGCACGCTGCTCGCGCTCTGCCCCGAGGTGCCCGACACGTGCCCCATGGCCGAGCTACCGGCGCTCGGCGTCAACGTGGTGCTCACGGGCACGTTCGACGGCGCCCTGGCCCGCGGCGCGGCCGTGGCCCTGCCCACGCTCTCGCCCTTCGAGCGCGGCGGCACCTACGTGAACGTCGACGGCGTGGTCCAGGCCGCCGCCAAGGCCGTCGACGGCCCCGAGGTGGCGCGCTCGCCCTGGGTGCACCTGCGCAACCTGGCCAAGGTGGCGGGCTGCGGCGAGCACTTCCCGGCTACCCGCGAGCAGGCCCGTGAGGCCGTGTTGCGCGCGCTGGCAGAGGGGCGACCGCAAGGGTCGCCCGTACAGAACGGGGGGCGGGCATGACGTTCACCGCGGTCGACGTGCTCCTCATCCTGCTGAAGGGCGTGATCATCGTCTTCGCCTTCGCCTTCGGGCTGGGCGCGGTGCTCAGCTGGGTCGAGCGCAAGCAGTCCGCGCTCATCCAGGACCGCTACGGGCCGAACCGCGCCGACATCCTCGGCTTCCGTGCGGTGGGCCTGTTCCACATGCTGGCCGACGGCATCAAGATCTTCACCAAGGAGGCCTTCATCCCCGACGGCGCCAACAAGGTGCTGTTCTGGATCGCCCCGGTGCTGGCCCTGGCCTGCCCCCTGCTCGTGTGGATCGTCATCCCCTTCGGTCCCGGCCCGCACCTGCAGATCTCGAGCGCGGCCACGGGCGTGCTCATCCTGTTCGCCGTGTCGGGCCTCGGCATCCTCGGCCCCGTGCTCGGCGGCTGGGCGTCGAACAACAAGTGGTCGCTGCTGGGCGCCATGCGCAGCGGCGCGCAGCTCATCAGCTACGAGGTGGCCCTCGGGCTCTCGGCCGTCGGCGTGTTCATGGTGTACGGCTCGCTCGACCTGGCCGTGCTGGCCGAGCGCCAGTCGGGCACCTTCCTCGGCTTCCTGCCGAACTGGGGCCTCTTCACGCAGCCGCTCGGCTTCCTGGTGTTCCTGATCGCGGCCATCGCCGAGAACAAGCGCGCGCCCTTCGACGTGGTCGAGGCCGACAGCGAGCTCATCTCGGGCTACTTCACCGAATACAGCGCCTTCGGCTTCGCGGGCTTCTACTTCGCCGAGTTCGTGCAGGTGGTGGTGGTGGCGGCGCTGACGGCCACGCTCTTCCTGGGCGGCTGGCAGATCCCCTACGTGGCGCCCCTCGGCGACACGTGGTGGGGCCTGGCTCTCCACGCCGGCGTGTTCATCTCGAAGACCGTGTTCCTGATCTGGGTCATGATGATGGTGCGCTGGACGCTGCCGCGCTTCCGCTACGATCAGGTCATGGCCATCGGCTGGAAGGGCCTGCTGCCCGTGTCGCTCGCCAACATCGCCCTCACCGCCGTGGTGATGGCCGCCGTGCTCGGAGTGTGAGATGACCATCGGCGTCAAGACCATGGAGCGCCCCGAGCGCGGAGGCCTGGCCGCGACGTACCTGCCCGAGATCGTGAAGGGCCTGCTCGCGACCAGCCGGCACTTCTTCCGGAACTTCGGCACCTACCGCGACGCGCCGACCATCCTGTACCCCGAGGTGAAGCGGCCCTACAGCGCGCGCTTCCGCGGCCGGCACCGCCTCATGAAGCGCGACGACGGCACGGTGCGCTGCGTGGCGTGCATGTGCTGCAGCACGGCCTGCCCGGCGCGCTGCATCACCATCGAGGCCGAGGACATCGGTGACCGCGGGATGGAGAAGCGCCCGCGCGTCTTCGAGATCGACCTTCTGCTCTGCATCTTCTGCGGCAACTGCGTCGAGGCCTGCCCCTGCGACGCCATCCGCATGGACACCGGCGTGCACGCCCCACCCACCCTGACGCGGGCCGAGCACGTCATCACCCTCGAGCGCCTGCTGGCCGACGGCGGGCCGTCGATCTCGCCCCAGGGGGGCAAGCTGCGCTGAACGCGGTTCCGTGGCGCTTGTCGTGACTCCCGCTCTGGTGGTATCCTCAAGCCACGATCCATCACCCCCGAGGCGCTCCATGGCCCTCCGTCGACTCTTCGCCCTGCTCTGTGCGTGTGCTTTCCTCGGCCTCGCCACCGGCTGCGAGACGGCGAACAACGACGACAAGGAAGACACCAAGGGTACGGTCGACACGGGAGGCGGCGGCTCCGTCGGCCCCTGCAAGGACTTCTGCGCCGACATGGTCGCGGCGTGCCCCGAAGACGACACGATCGAGACCTGCGAGACGAGCTGCGACGAGGCCGACAAGGAGCCGAGCGCGACGGCCCTCGAGTGCGCCGCTGCGGCCACCGACTGCACGGCGACCCACGCCTGCTGGCCCCTTCTCTACAACTAGAGTCCTGCTACAATCCCACGAACGTTCACCGGCGCGGGAGCCCGCATGCCCATCGTCGATCGTCGCCAGTTCCTCTCTTCCAGCG
>CAZBRS010000063.1:0-32457 GCA_964494475.1 uncultured Myxococcales bacterium
CCCCGCGAGCCGCCTGGTGTGGCAGCGCGAGGCGGCCGACCGGGCCATGCCGTGGAAGGCGGCGCAGGACTACTGCGCGGCCAATCGGGGCGAGCTGCCCGGGGCGGGGTGGCGGTTGCCGACCATCGACGAGCTGAAGGCGCTGATGGTCGACGACGAGATGCGCCGATGTCGCTGGCCGTCCGAGCTGTCGGGCTCGTGCGGCATCTACTGGACGTCGAGCGAGGGCAAGTCCAAGTCCGACGCGCACTACGCCGACTTCAACGAGGGCCTGGTCGACTTCGACGACAAGGGCTTCGACTATCAGGTGCGCTGCGTGCGCTAGGAGCCGCGCCCATTTGCGCCCCCTGCGCCCTTTCGCTACGCTCGAGCGGTATCGATGACCGCGCCGAGGCTCCCATGGCTCGATGGCTCGTGCTCCTTTCGTTGCTGGTCGTGACGCTGGCCCTGGCCGGCTGCGAGACCGACGCCGGCTCGAAGGCCGGGGACGACACCCCGGCCGACGCGGGCGCCGACGTGGCGCTCGACGCGATCGCTCCCTCCGACGCCGCACCCGATCTGGTCGACGCCGTCGCCGACGCAGCCGTGGACGTCGGCCCGGCCGACACGGGCGAGCCCTGCCCGCAGGACTTCCAGGCCGCCGACGGCCAGCCGTGCGCGTCGGAGGGTCGGGTGTGCGGCGGGCCGTGCTCCGATCCCTGCCACTTCTGCAACCTGCTCACCTGCGAGGCGGGGCACTGGACCTGGATGGAGATCTTCCCCGACCCCAACTGCGGCGACACGGTCGCCGAGGTCGCCGAGGTGGGCGAGGTCGGCGAGGTCGACGCGGGCGACCCCTGCGCGCTGGCCGGGTGCGCCATGGCCCCGGTGTGCGGGTCCGAGTGCGGGTTCGAGTGCGGGTGCTGCGCGTGCGACCTCGACGAGGCGCACTGCGGCTGGGCCGGCCTCGACGAGGCCGCGCTCTATTGCCAGGGCGACTGCTACGTGTCGGTGCCCTGCGGGACGACCGACGCGTGCGTCGACGCGGGCCCCTACGGCCTCGCGTGCGGCGCCGGCTTCGAGACCTGCGCCGACATCGAGGCCGCCTACGCGTTCCTGACCGGCGACGACCACCGCACGTGCACCGCCGACGCCGACTGCGCCATCGTCGACGGTCAGTGCGGAAACGGCCTGGGCGGCTGTTGGCACGCCGTGCACGTGGCGGTGCGCGCCGAGGCGCTGCGCGCGCTCGGATCGCAGTACGCGGCCATCTTCTGCACCCAGGCCGTGTGCGACTGCGCGCCGCCGCCCGCCGCGGCCCGCTGCGACCAGGGGCTGTGCGTCGCGATCGAGTGACCGCGCGTCCCGTTCAACCGCGTGTCGCCACCACCCCGTACACGCCGGCCGCGAAGCCCTCGATGGGCGTCAGCCCGCCGAACCCTGCGGCCTCGAGCTCGCGGCTCGCCACGACGAAGGGCACGCGCTCCTCGACGGGCGGGCCCATGGTGCGCTCCACGCCCGGGGGCAGGGTGTCCCAGTCGACCAGGGCCAGGTGGCCGTCGCGAGCCAGCAGCCGGCGCAGCTCGGCCAGGTAGGCCTTCCGGTCGGCCAGCTCGTGGTAGACCATGCCGAGCGCGATCACGTCGAGCGCGCCGTCGCCGAGGGGCACCCCGTGCTCGTCGGACTGCAGCAGCGTCACGTCGGCGCGCCGCGGGTGGTCGCCCAGCCGTACCTTCAGCGCTTGCAGCATGAGGGGCTCGGTGTCGACGGCCCAGAACGCCGTGTCGGGCGGGGCCGCGTCGAGCAGCGCGAACAGCCAGTACCCGGCGCCGCAGCCCACGTCGGCCACGCGGTGGCCGGGGCGGAGGGGCAGGGCGGCGGCCAGCCGGTCGGGGGGCAGGGCCTGGCGCCGGCGCGGATCGTCGAGGCGGGCCAGGTGGGCGGGGTCGAATTTGTGGTGGTGGTCGTGGGGCATGGTCTTCCTTCGTGCGAGGCGGCCCGGCCGCCGTGGTTACTTGCTGCAGATGGCCAGCAGGTGGGCCAGCTCTCCCGTGATGCGGTTCACGTGGTCGCGCTGGGCCTCGAGGTCGGCGTCGACGATGTCGAGCTGGCGCTGCAGCTGGCCCTCCTTGACGTAGGGGTCCGTCAGGTCCGGCGAGAACGTGTCTTCGGGCGAATAGGTGCCGCCGCCCCTGCCCAGATCCTTGATCGAGTCGACCTCGGCGGCGTCGTAGTCGCCCAGCTCGCCCCCGTCGGGGGCCTGGATCGTGTTCATGAGGTCGAGCACGGCGTCCTGGTGCTGCTCGTAGAGCTTGTCCCGCATGCTCTTCGTGGCGTCGAGGGCGTCGTAGGTGAAGTCGATCTCGTCCTGCAGCTTGTCGATCTGCTGCTTCATGGCGTCGTCGCAGCAGGGCTCGCTCTCCAGCCCCGTGGGGTCGGCCCAGGCCAGGGGGTTGTTGCGCGCGTAGCGGTACAGGTTCCAGCCGTCGGCGTAGCCCGCCGGATCGGGGCTGAGGAAGCGCCCCGTGCGCGGGTCGTAGACGCGGCGACCCAGGAGCAGCAGGCCCGACGCGTCGTCGGTCAGGGCTCCCGTGAAGCCGAGGGGCAGCGGCGCCGTGAACGTGTCGACCAGGCGCGCGCCGAAGACGGCGTGGCGACGGCTGCCAGCCTCGGCTCCGTTCTCGTCGCGCAGCTCGACGGGCGTGCCCGCCTCGTCGGTGAGCACGGCGAAGAGGTCGCCGCCGTAGCGCGCGAAGGCCAGGCTCCCGTCCGAGGGGTCGCGGTGCAGCACGAACTCCTCGCTGTTGTTGCGCCACACCGTCACCAGGCGGCCCTGCGACCAGAAGTAGCGCCAGGTGTCGTCGCCCACCGTGCGGACCAGCAGGTTGCCCAGGCCGTCCCAGGCGTAGGTGGCCTCGGCGCTCGGCTCCGGGGCGTCGGCGGGGGTGAAGCGGCGCCAGCCGACCAGGCGGTTCATGGGGTCCCAGTCGAGCTCGTCGCGAGCGCCCAGGGCCGGATCGAGCCGCTCGACCACGCGCCCGCGCGGGTCGTACGTGTAGGCGACGCCGGCCACGCCGCTCGCCTGGTTGCCCGGGGCCACGTCGACCTCCCCCCAGGACGGGTTGCCCATGGGGTCCCAGGCGAAGTCTTCGGCCGCGTGGGGGGCCGGGTACGTGGCCGCGAGCACCTGTCCGAAGGCGTCGACCTCCACGTGCTCGGTCCACGAGTCGGTGGGCGTCGTGAAGGTGCGCGCCACGACGAAGCCGCGCGCGTCGCGCTCGAGGTCGATCGTCAGGAGATCGTCGTCGCCTCGCGTGTAGATCAGGTGGGCGGGTCGCGCCAGGTCGTCGCGCAGCAGGCTGCGCTCGGGCTCGCCGGTGCCGCAGGCGCGCCGGACGGGGCGACCTGCCGCGTCGTACTCGAGCGTGCAGGCGAAGAGGGTCCCCAGCGAGAAGCCGCTGGCGCGCATTCCGCCCGGATCGTGGGCGAAGACCAGGCCCGCGTTGGCCAGCGTGCCGAGCTTCTCGAGCCGGGCCCCGCCGCCGGCCCAGGTGTAGCCGATGCTCTTGTTGGCGAGGGGTCCGAGCACCGAGGCCTCCCCCTTGACCTGGCGCTTCGTCAACACGCCCAGCGGGTCGCGCGTGAACACGACCTCGGCGGTGTCGTTCGCGACGCTCTCGAGGAAGCCGAGCACGCCCCCGTAGGTGAACTCGAGGGTGTCCACGGTGTCGGAGCCCACCAGCAGCCAGCGCGTCAGGGGGCGCCCGCGCTCGTCGGTGTTCGTGGTGATGCGCTCACCGCCCGCATGGACGTCGCTTCGCTCGCCGTCCAGCCAGGTCGACGTGACGACCTCGGCCCAGGGCCAGGTGACCGTGCTCACGCGGCCGGTCTCGTCGGTCTGGGTCGTGGTCACGTTGCCCAGGGCGTCGGTGACGCGGTGCCACCCGAGGGTGGCGTCGGTCGCGAACGTGACCAGGCCCCCGGCCGGGTCGGTCGCGCTGGCCCGGCGGCCCACGTCGTCGTAGGTCCACGACGTGGTGCCCGCCGGGGTCGTGACGGCCACCACCCGGTGGGCCGCGTCGCGCGTGAGCTCCGTATGCCAGGTGCTTCCTCGCAGCAGGCCCTGCACCCATCCGTCGGCGTCGCGCTCCAGGGTGGTGACGAGGCCGTCGGCGCCCGTCACGGCGCTCAGTCGGCCGGCGGCGTCGCGGCTGAGCGCGAGGGTCACGCCGTCGGGATCGGTCAGCCCGATCAGGCGCCCCTGGCTGTCGTGCTCGTAGCTGCGGCGCACCTCCTCGTCGGCCGACAGGACCGCGCGGGTCTCGGCCAGGCGCGAGCTGTCGCCCACGTAGGCGTAGCGCGTGGTCGCGTCGGTGAACGTCGTGGTCCAGGCCCGCGACCGTACGCGCCCCAGCGGGTCGCGCAGGACCGTCGAGACCGATCCTCCGAGCTCGGAGGGGAAGGTCACCTTGGCCGGGGCGCGCGCGTCGGCGCGGGTGCTCGTCTCGTGCAGGCCGCCCAGGCTCGTGCCGCGCTGCTGCGCGTCGGAGACGAGGGTCACCCGGCCCAGGGGGTCGGTCTTCGAGCGCGTCGTCCCGGCTGCGCTCATCTCGCGCCGCCACGTGCCGCCCGGACCGCTGATCGTCACGTCGCCGGGCGGGGGCGGCGCGACGCGGAGGGTCGCGGGGTCGCTCACCCCCGGCTCCAGCACCGACTGGTTGGCGTAGGGGGTGTAGGCGGTGCTCGAGCCGTCGGGGTGCGACACCAGGGCGATGCGACCGCCCGCGCCGTAGCCCAGCGTCGTGGCGGCGCCCGTATTCGAGGCCTTGCTGATCACCCGGTGCTGGTCGTCGTACGCGAAGCTCCGCGTGCGGCCGACCGGATCCGTGACGCTCACCAGGTCGCCGTTGCCGTCGATTTGGACCTGCACCGTGCGGCCGAGGTCATCCGAGAGGCTCGCCAGTCGACCGGCGGCGTCGTAGGCGAACTCGAGCCGCGAGCCGCCGGTCGCGCGCAGCGCCGCCACGCGCCCCGCGGCGTCGCGCTCGACGTCGAGGCGGCCGCGCCCCGGCTGCTCGACCGAGGTCATGCGGCCCTGGCCGTCGTAGCGGGCGCGGCGCCCCCGCGAAGGCTCCCAGGTCTCGAGGCCCTCCGCCGACTGGTAGAGCACGCGCCCGTCGGGGGCCGTGTGCACGCGCCGCCCCTCGGCGTCTTCGAGGGCCAACCGGGTCACCACGTGGCTGGCCGTGGCCTGCCACGGCGAGATCTCGTCGTCGTCCGAGAACGTGGAGCGCGCCGCCACCACGTAGAGCGCCCCGACGCTGTCGACGGCCAGGTCGCCGCCGAGGGCCTGCACGCCTTTGCCGCCGTCGCCCGTCGGGCTGTACGCCGAGAAGACCTTCGAGGGCCGCTCGCCGCCCTGCAGGGGTGTCTGGGGCGTCCACACCTTGTCTTGCACGAGCAGGCCGCCCTGCAGATCGGCCAGCAGCCACTGGCGCGAGGCGAGCCCGCCCTTCGGGAGCAGCGCCGCGATCTTGTCGGCGCGCGTCACGTCCGAATCGAAGAAGTAGCAGGCCTGGGGCTCGGGACGCGCGCCGGCCACGACGTGCACGCGTCCGTCGGGGTCGAGGCGCTTGACCACCGTCTGGGCGAACATGCCCGCGTAGGCCTGCGACGCCGTCGGTCCGCACCACGAGTCGGTGACCCGCACGTCGAGCACGTACACGGAGCCGTCGGGGCCGGGCACCATGGCGAAGGGCCAGACCAGCGGGTGCTCGCGGGCGTCGCCGCCGTCGGCCAGCGAGGTGGTGCGAAGCTGGCGCGCGAACGCCACGGCGCGGGGATCCCACAGGCTGTAGGGTTGCGGGCCCCGCCCCGCGAGGCGGCGAACCGGGCCCGCGGCCGGCACCTCGTACACGCCGTAGCCCAGCGACGACACCAGCCAGCGCCCCGCGTCGAGGGGCAGCACGTCGAGGATGGGCCACAGGCGCGAGTCGGCGGCCGGCGCGCCCTCGCCCAGGTGCTGGCCGTAGTAGGTCGGGTCGATGCGCTGGTCGCGGGAGTGGGCGCCCAGGAGGGTCACGACGCTCCCGTCGGCGCCGATGCGCTTGACGCGGTAATGGTCGGCCGCGAGCAGCGCGCCGCCCCCCAGGGCGTCGACGCGGGTCGTCACCGTCAGGCAGGCGCCGTCGCGTTCGACCCAATCGGAGCCCTGCAGGTCGTCGGCGTCGCAGGTCGCGACGGGCGCCAGCGTCCGGGCCGCCAGGTCGACGCGCAGCACGCCGAACGTGGTGGCCAGCAGCAGGTGGTCGGCGTCCTCGACCGCCACGTCGTGCACCTGGGGCAGGGCCGCGCGGGTCGCGGGACCGGCCAGCGGCCCGGCCTCGTCGAACTCGCCGCGCGCGCCGGCCAGGGTCTCGAGGCGGCCCTCGGCGGTGATGCGTCGCACGACGCGGCCGTTCTGGTCGGCGAAGATCAACCGATCGTCGGCGTCGACAGCCAGGGCCGTGACCGTATCGACCTGCGCCTCCAGGGCAGGCGTGCCGTCGTCGGACCACCCCGGCTCGCCAGTCCCGACCACGCGCAGGGCGATGCGGTCGGGCTCGTAGGCCGCCGAGGCCCCCCGTCCCGGCAGGCCCAGGAAGCGGCCCTCGGGCGTGGCGCGCACCTCGTCGACCTCCGAGAGCGTCCAGCCCGCGCCGAAGGGGCTGCCCGTCTCGTTGCGCACCACCACGCGGCCCTGGATCGACCGGCCGTACTCGACGGGATCGCCCGTCGCGACGTTCGTGCTGGTCGTGGCGGGGCAGCCGAAGCAGGCCGCCGAATAGAAGGTGCCCTTCATGAACTTGGACAGCTTGTAGGTGTAGCCGTAGCTGCCGGTGGCCAGGAACGACCCCGTCGGCCCGCGCAGCTCGGCCAGGTAGCTGGCCGCGATCTCGACGCCGCCGGCCGGCACCGCCAGGTGCGTCTCGTGGCGAACGCCCGCCACGTCGAGGCGCGCGCGCAGGTGGTCGAATTTGTCGGGCGTCGTGGTGCTCCAGATGCGCCCGATGCGGCGCGTCGGGAAGGCGTGGCTGCCGCGGTACCGCAAGCTGGGCGTGAAGGCGCCGTCCGGCGTGCGCAGGCTGAGGAGGGGCAGCCAGTCGAGCAGCTCGCCGCTGCCATAGCAGAGGTGCGAGCCGCCGTCGCCCGCCTTGTTGCAGTCGTCCTCCTCCTCGGTGTCGTCCCGTTCCTTCTCTTCGGTCTCGTCGTCCTCGACCCCCGCCGGGTCGTTGCAGTCCCACGACGAGAAGTGGGTCAGCCGCGCCTCGATGGTCGGCACGCCCTCCTTCTGGACGACGCGCCCCTGCGTGACGTGGTGCCAGGCCCCCGTCTGGGGGTCGAAGCGCCCCACGGGGATGGGGAGGCTCACGGGCAGCGCGTGGGGCGAGACGGCCTCGAGGATCACCTCGCCCGCGAACGTGGCGCCGTCGGGTTGCAGGTCGACGGCGAAGGTGAACTGGCTCGACGCGGGCAGGGGGGCGGGCAGCGTGGCCGCGGCCGGGAAGCCCGTGATGACCACGTCGAGGGGCTCCGTGACGGTGCCGGGGGGGAATCGTACGCGGATGGTGCCGGCCTCGTTGCGGGCGACCTGCTCGTTGGTGTCGTCGGGCGCGATGGACGTGACGCGCGGGTCGGCGGGCAGCAGCCTGGCGTCGTCGAGCCGCACGACGTCGCCCGCCGCCGGCGCCGCGTGGCGGTACTGGGGCAGGTGCCCCGGCGCCTCGAGGACGATCAGCACGCGCCGCACCGCCTCGAGCTCGAGGGCGAACGAGCCGTCGGCGCCCGTCGCGACCTGCTCGGGGCCGCCCTGCACGCGCGCGAAGCCGTTGGCCGCGGGCACGCCCGAGGGCCACACGAGGACTCGACCCGTGAGCGTGGCGTGCAGGGGAGGGACGACGACCTCCCCCGGCGCCTCGGCCGCCTCGGCGTCACCCTCGTCGAGCGCGTCGGCGGGGCCCGCTTCGGCCGCGGGGTCCGGCGGCGCTCCGTCGTGCGGGTCGGCGCCCCCGGGGTCGTTGGCCGCGTCGGCCGGGAGCTCGGTGGCGCCGTCGTCGGTCGCCTCGCGGGCATCCTGCGGCGTCACGTCGGCCGCCGCGTCGGCGTTCTCCGAGTCCGCCGAGGGGCCGCAGGCCGGCGCCCCGAGCACGACCGCGATCACCACGAAGAACATGACTCCGCGCTTCATGCCGACCTCCGAACGCTCTGGCGATGAACTGATCTTCCGCCTCGGGGTCCGGCCGCGTCAACGCAATTTCGAGAGTTTCGAGAGGCTCGGATCGCTCAGAACTCGGCGCTGCGGGGCGCCCGGGGGAAGGGGATGACATCGCGGATGTTCTCGACGCCGGATAGGTACATGAGCGCGCGCTCGAAGCCCAGGCCGAAGCCGGCGTGGGGCACCGTGCCGTAGCGACGCAGGTCGCGGTACCAGCCGTAGGCGGCGGGGTCGAGCTTCAGCTCGGTCAGGCGCCGGTCGAGGAGGTCGAGGCGCTCCTCGCGCTGGCTGCCGCCGATGATCTCGCCGATGCCGGGCGCCAGCACGTCCATGGCGGCGACGGTGCGGCCGTCGTCGTTCTGGCGCATGTAGAACGCCTTGATCTCCTTGGGGTAGTTCATGACCACCACGGGCCGGCCGACCAGCACCTCGGTCAGGTGCCGCTCGTGCTCGGACTGCAGGTCCATGCCCCAGCGCACGGGGAACTCGAACTTCTTGCCGCAGGCCTCGAGGCGCTTCACCGCTTCGGTGTAGTCCATGCGCTCGAAGTCGGCGGTCACGAAGGCCTCGACGCGCTTCAGGCACTCGGGGTCGACGTGCTGCTGGAAGAGCGCCATCTCGGTCGGCCGCTCGTCGAGCACCGCGCGCAGCGTGGTCTTCAGGAACTGCTCGGCCAGGTCGACGTCGGCGGCCAGGTCGGCGAAGGCCAATTCGGGCTCGACCATCCAGAACTCGGCCAGGTGGCGGCGCGTGTTCGAGTTCTCGGCGCGGAACGTGGGGCCGAAGGTGTAGACGCGGCTGAGCGCCATGCAGTAGCACTCGACGTTCAGCTGGCCCGAGACGGTCAGGTGGGTCTCGCGGCCGAAGAAGTCCTGGTCGAAGTCGACGGCGCCCTGGGGCGTGCGCGGCAGGTTGGCGAGGTCGAGGGTGGACACGCGGAACATCTCGCCCGCGCCCTCGGCGTCGTTGGCCGTGATGATGGGCGTGTGGATCCAGTAGAAGTCGCGCTCGTGGAAGAAGCGGTGGATGGCCTGGGCCAGCGAGTTGCGCACGCGCGCGATGGCGCCCAGCAGGTTGGTGCGCGGCCGCAGGTGGGCCACCTCGCGCAGGTACTCGAGCGAGTGGCGCTTGGGCTGGATGGGGTAGGTCTCGGGGTCGTCGACCCAGCCGACCACCTGCACCTCGGTGGCCTCGAGGTCGACCGCCTGGCCCTTGCCCTGCGACGCCACCAGGCGTCCGCGGACGAGGACCGAGCAGCCGGCGCTCAGGCGCCGGACCTCGGCGTCGTAGTTGGGCAGGCGCGGGTCGGCCAGCACCTGCAGCGGGGGCACCGTGGAGCCGTCGCTCATGTGCAGGAACGAGAGCCCGTGCTTCGACTCGCGCAGCGTGCGGACCCAGCCGCACACCTCGACGTCGGCGCCGATGGCCACGGTTCCCTTGAGGATGTCTTCGACGCGTGCTCGTTTCATGGTCGCGACCTCGACGGGGAAGAGACGCGCCATTATGCCCCGCGGGGGGACGGCGCGCAATCGGAGGGTTGGGGAGGGGGGATGGAGAGGCGCCGAACTACTCCGGGCACGAGCCTTCGCGGTTCACGAGCTCTTTCGTGTAGGCGGCCAGCAGCGCGCTGGCGGCCGAGTAGGGCGACGACGTGGTGGCGTAGAGCTTCGTGCCCGGCAGGCTGCTCTGCGAGGGCAGGCCCACGAACTTGACCTTCACGCGCCAGAGCCCGACCGTGAGGTCGTCGAGGTCGCGCACCACCGCCAGCAGGGCCAGCTTGGCGGCGCGCAGCGTCTTGGTGCGGCCCGCCACCGTGGTGCCGTTGGCCGCCGACAGGGCCGTCACGTCGAGCACCACGCTGACCTCGTAGGTCGTGCCCACGTACGCGTCGCTCACGAAGGTGAAGCCGATGGGCTTGCCTTCCGCCAGCAGGTTCAGGTTCACGTGGCCCGAGGTGCCCGAGAACGTCTGGCGGTAGACCATCCAGGGCTTCAGCGAGCCCTCGATGGCGCTGCCCACCGGGATGCCGACCTGGGCCCACATGGGCGTGCGGGCGAAGCACACGTCGTCGGTCTGCAGCTGCTGGTAGGGCACGTTCACGTCGAGCAGCACGTCGACGGTGGCGAAGGCCGGGGCGGCGACGAGCAGCAGGGCCGCGGCGACGAGAAGATGCAGCGCGCGCATGGGGATCTCCGATTCGTGTTCCTCGAGCCGCGCGAGTGTAGGCAGGCGACGCGCTGCGTCAAGACGAATTTGTGGTCAAGCGACGCAGCGCGGCGTACATTGCCGCGTTGCAGGGTCCGACGGTGCCCTGTTGGAGGGTCCCATGACGCAGAGTCCGCGGCTCGACCATCCGCTGCACACCATCCTGCACCCGCGGTCCGTGGTCGTGGCCGGCGCCAGCGCCAACCCCATGAAGATGGGCTCGATCCAGGCCATGAACGTGCTCGGAAACGGGTTCCGCGGCGAGGTCGTGTTCCTGCACCCCGAGGCCTCCACGCTCTTCGGACGGCCCGCGTACCGCGACCCCGCCGAGCTGCCGTTCGTGCCCGACCTCGCGCTGCTCGTGACGCCCGCCCCCGGCACGCCCGACCTGCTCGATCGCCTGGGCCAGCGCGGCGTGCGGCACGCCATCGTCATCTCGGGGGGGTTCGCCGAGGTGGGCGGCCACGGGGCCGCGCTCGGGCAGCGCCTGAAGGAGGTCGCCGAGCGCCACGGGATCCGCTTCGTGGGGCCCAACTGCATCGGCGTGTTGAACACGCACCATCCGCTGAACACGACCGTGCTGAACACGCTCACGGCCCCCGGGCCCCTCAGCCTGGCCAGCCAGAGCGGCACGTTCGTGGCGCAGCTGCCCATGCTGCTGGCCGAGCGCGGCGTGCGCTACAACAAGGCGGTCAGCGTCGGCAACTCCACCAGCATCGACCTGGTCGACGTGCTCGAGTACCTGGGGGCCGACCCCACCACGAAGGCCATCGCGCTCTACATCGAGGGGCTCCCCGACGCGCGGCGCTTCCTGGCCGTGGCCCGCGAGGTCACGCGCGTGAAGCCCGTGTTCGCGCTGTACGTGGGCGGCACGGGCGCGGGCCGCCGCTCGGGGCTCTCGCACACGGCCAACCTGGGCGGCGCCGACGCGCTCTACGACGGGCTCTTCGCCCAGGCGGGCGTGGTGCGCGCGCCCAGCGTGGCCGATCTCTTCGACTGGGCCTGGGCGGCGGCCGTGATGCCCCCGCCGCGGGGCAACCGCGTGGTCGTGCTCACCCACTCGGGGGGCCCCGCCACCTGCATGGCCGACGAGTGCGAGCGGCGCGGTCTGGCCGTGCCCGAGCTGTCGGTCGCGCTGCAGGAGCGCCTGCGCCCCCACGTGCTCGGCACCGCGTCGGTGCGCAACCCCGTCGACCTGACCTTCTTCCTCGACAACCAGGTCTTCGCCGAGACGCTCCCGCGCGAGCTGCTTGCGTCCGACGAGGTCGACGCGCTGCTCATCCACGGGATGATGGACACGGGCTTCCTCGAGGTGATGTACGAGCTCGTGAAGCCGTACGTGCCCGTCGCGCGCGACGCCATGCTCGACCTGGCGCGGGCGCCGATGGGGCCGTTCCTCGAGCTCGTGCGTGCCTCGGGCAAGCCGGTGCTGGCCTCGACCTTCGTGTGGCACGACGACGCGGCCCGCGCCATGCGCGAGGGCGGCATCCCCCTGGTGCCCTGCCCGCAGGCGGCGGTGCGGGCGCTGGCGGCCCTGGTCCGGGCCGGACGGGCGCTGCATCGTGACGTGCCCTCCTTCGAGGCCGGCGAGGTCTCGCCGTCCCCGGCTCTCGCTGCCTTGGCGGGTCGTCCGGGGCGCGTGGCGCTCGACGAGGCCGCGTCGAAGCGCGTGCTCGCGCACGCCGGGCTCGAGCTGCCGGCCGAGCGCACCGCCGACAACCTCGACGAGGGCCTCGCCGTCGCCCCGCTGGTCGGGTGGCCGCTGGTGCTGAAGGGGCTGGCGCCCGGCGTGGCCCACAAGACCGAGGCCGGCCTGGTCCACCTGGGCCTCCGCGACGAGGCCGACCTGCGGCGCGCCTGGGCGGCCGTCGAGGCGGCGGCCCCGGGGTGCCGGCGCCTGCTCGCGCCCGTGCTGCCGGGTCGCCGCGAGCTCGCGATCGGGCTCACGCGCGCGCCGGGCTTCGGGCCCGTGCTCATGCTGGGCGTGGGCGGCGTCCACGCCGAGGCCCTTCGCGACGCCACCTTCCGCCTGGCGCCGATCACAGAGGCCGAAGCGGCGGCCCTGGTCGACGAACTGCGCGCAGCGGCGGTCTTCGGAGCGGTGCGCGGACAGCGACCCCTTGACCGCGCGGCGCTCGCGCGCATGTTGGTGGCCGTGGGTCGCCTGGCCCTGGCGCATCCGCAGGTGGTCGAGGTCGACCTGAACCCCGTGATCGTGGGCGACGACGGCGTGCCGCGCGTGGCCGACGCCCTGGTGGTGGTGGAGTCGTGACGCCCGAAGAGCCCCGCGACGTCGGCAGCCGCCACGTCCTGACCATCATCGCCATCGGCGCCTTCCTCGGCTCCATAACGGGCTCGGCCATCCCCATCGCGCTGCCGGTCATCGGGGCCGACCTGTCCCTGGGCCTCGGCGAGACCAGCCTGGTCATGCTGGCGTACTTCCTGGGCGCGTCGGTGCTGCTCGTGATCGCCGGTCGCGTGGGCGACTGGCTGGGCCACCGCCTGGTGCACAACGCGGGCGCCCTGCTGCTGGCCCTGGGCGCCGGCATCGCCGCCGTGGCGCCCAACCTCTCGGTGCTGGTGCTCGGGCGCCTGGTGCAGGGCGTGTCGGGCGCCTTCCTCATGGCCGTGGCCCCCGCGCTGCTCACGGCCGCCGTGCCGTCCAATCGCCGCGGGCGCTCGTTCGGCCTGCTGTCGACGGCCACCTACCTGGGCCTCACCGTGGGGCCGCCCCTCGGCGGCGCGCTGGTGCACGCGCTCGGCTGGCGCGCGCTGTTCGCGGCCATGGGCGTCGTGGGGCTCGTGCTCTTCGCGATGGGGCAGGCCTGGCTCCCGAAGCCCACGGCGCGCGCGGCGCGCTTCACCGACCTGCCCGGCGCCGCGATCATGGTGCTCGGCTTCCCCTTCGTCATCGTGGCCGTGTCGCGCGGCTACGCCTGGGGCTGGTCGTCGGCGCTCACCCTGGGCGTGTTCGCCACCGGCGCCCTGTCGTTCGTGCTCTTCCTGGTGGTCGAGTCGCGCCGCGCCGACGCGTTGGTCGATCTCGGCCTCTTCCGCAACCGGGCCTTCACGGGCTCGGCCATCGCCGCGCTCTTCAACTACGTCGCGGTCTTCATCTCGTCGCTGCTCCTCTCGTACTACCTGCAGGAGGCGCTCGGCCTCGGGCCGTCGCGCGCGGGGCTGGTGCTGGCCACCCAGCCGGTGGTCATGGCCCTGGTGGCCTTCCAGGCCGGCGCGCTCTCGGATCGCATCGGCACGCGCGGGCTGGCCGTGGGCGGCATGCTGGTGCTGGCCGCTGGGCTCTTCGGCATGTCGTTCGTCGACGCCGGGTCGAGCCCCGGCACGGTGGCCGCCTGGTACGCGCTCTGCGGCCTCGGCATCGGCACCTTCATCTCCCCGAACACCGCCACGCTCATGGGCGCCGCGCCGCGCCACCAGCAGGGGGTGGCCGGGGGCCTCATGGCCCTGGCGCGCTCGTTCGGCATGCTGCTCGGCATCGCCGCGGGCACCACGCTCTTCGAGATGGCCGGGGGCCGCACGGGCAAGGCCTGGGGGCCCACCGAGGTCGGCGCCCTGCAGCTCGCCCTGCGCATCGCCGCGGGCCACGCGCTCCTCTCGGGGCTGGCCAGCGCGCTCCGCGGAGCGTCCGGTAGAGCGCCAGGCAGCGCGCCCCCCAAACCCTCCCGTTGACGCCCCGCGTCCCGCCCCTAACCTGTCTGTAAGAGTATAGAAAACGTAGACCAAGCGCTCTGGCGTGCGGCTGCGTGGAGCGTGCCATGGCAGCGTTTCGACAGGACCGGCGTCACGTCCAGGCCCCGTCGGCCGCTCGCGTCGAACGACCGGGCCGCGACCGCCGGGAGCTCGGCGACCTCCTCGAGCGCCTGGTCGAGCGGGCGCCGGGCTTCGAGGCGCTCGTCGGTGGGCTGCGGGAGGCCTGCGTGCAGGGGCTGCTCGGCTGGGACGAGCTCCGCGAGATCGAGGCCCTGGTGCAGGGAACCGCGTCGTTCGGGTCCGCGACCGCCGTCGAGCGAGCGCGCCGTTCTTCCGGGGCGCCTCTCCCCGAGGGGCTGCGGCGCCGCTTCGAGCGGGCCACCGGCACGGGCCTGGGCGACGTGCGCGTGCACACCGGCGCGGCCTCGGCCGACGCCGCGACCGCGCTCGGCGCACGCGCCTGGGTGCTCGGGCGCGACATCCACTTCGGCGCGGGCCAGTTCGAGCCCGCGACCGAGCGGGGCGCGCGCGTGCTGGCCCACGAGGTGGCGCACACGGTGCAGCAGGGGCCGGGCCGCGTCCCGGCCGGCGGTCGCTTCGAGGTGAGCCACCCCTCGGACGTCGACGAGCGCGCGGCCGTGTCGGCGGCGCCGGCGCTGCTGGCGGGTGCCGCGGTGGCCCTGGCCCCCACCGGCACCTACGCCGTCGCGCGCATCCAGCGCGACGCCTTGACCGAGCTGCCCGCGGCCACCCGCCGCGCGACCCTGGTGGACCGCTCCGACAACCACCCGGACGTCCGCGTGTTCTTCGTGCCGGACGCGGCGCCGCCTTCGGCCGCCTATACCTACGAGTTCGAGGGGCCGATCTTCGCCGAGGGGGCCGGGAGCGACGCCCGGACCCGGCGTGGCTTCAGCCTGCTGGCCCTCAGCCTGGTCGGCATCGACCTGGCCACGGGAGAGCCCATCGCGGAGGAGTTCGATCCGGCCCGTCGCGCGCCGCGGCCCGTCGGCAACCGCGTGGTGATGCACGCGGTCGATCTGGCCTATACATCCCTTGGCGCAGGGGGCGTCCACGACGTGCGGTTCACGCTCGTGGGGGGCACCCGCCTGCTCATCGAGGATCTCGGGCCGCGCGCCCCGGCGGCGGGCGCGCTGACCGAGGAGCTGGCCGCCCAGTACGGGCTGACCCACGCGCCGGACGTCGGCGCGCCGCTCTGGAGCCGCATCCTCACGGCCCTGGGGGCGTTCCCCCTTTCGGTGCTGTCGCGCATCCAGGGGCTCAGGTTCGTCGCCGGCGTGGCCGATCATAGCCCCGAGGGCTTCGCGGCCATGTACGACGCGGAGTTCGACGCGAGCACCGGTACGTGGGCCTACGAGGTGCTCGTCTACACCGACGCCGAGAGGTTGGCCCCCGAGCTCTTCCAGCAGGTGCTCTTCCACGAGCTCGGGCACGCCGTGTCGGACCGGCCCACCGAGAGGCCGGCCGAAGTGCACGAGACGCTCTCGGCCCAGGCGGCCTTCCGGCGCGCCGTGCGCGCCGACGGCGACCGGCCGATCACGACCTACGGGGGGAGGGACGCCGAAGAGAACTTCGCCGAGTGCTTCTCCTACTTCATCCTGCGCCCCGAGCTGCTGCGCACGCTGCGCCCGCACGTCTACGAGTACTTCCTGGCCTACCGGGAGGCCGCCGAAGCGTCACAGACCCCGCCGACGCGCCCCGACGCGGCTCCCCCGACGGCCGGCGAGAGGCAGGCCGAGGAGGACTTCGGTGCCATCGAGGGGGCCGACGACTTCTAGTCGCCAGGCGACCGCCCTGCTCCGTATGGAAATCTCCGGCCTCGTGGCGGGTGTACCTCCTCGAACCTGCGAGGAGGCGCCCATGAAGCTGCCCGTCACGACGCGCTCGACCCTGCTCCTCCTGGCCCTCGTCGGCCTGCTCGGCGCCACCGCCTCGTGCGGCTCGGCCTCGCCCACCCAGACGCCCCAGCCCATGCTGGTGGTCGATCCGGCCGCCGTGCAGCTGCCGATGGCCTCGATCGCGCCCGGCGAGACCGGCGCCTTCGACGTGGTGCTCTCGAACGCCGGCACGAAGGCGCTGACCCTTCGCGAGCTCGCGCTCGTGGTCCACGCCCCGGCGGGTGCTCACGAGGCCACGCCGGCCCTGCGCCTCGATCGCGCGGCGCTGCCCGCGCTGCCGGCGCAGATCGGCACGCCGGGCTCGGGCCAGTCCGAGGCCCTGGTGGTCACGATCTCCTTCACGCGCGTGGACGACGGCCTCGATCGCAGCGCCGAGCTCCGCATCGTGTCGGACGACGCCTCGTCGCCCACGCTGCTCGTGCCCGTCACGGCCACCCGCCCCGCGCCCCTGCTTCGCGTGGTGCCCGAGGCGCTCGACCTGGGCCAGGTGTCGCTCGATCAGACCGGCGCGCGCGAGGCCACCCTCCGGAACAGCGGCACCGCCGACCTGGTGGTCACCGGGCTGCTCTTCGAGTCGACCAGCCCCGACTTCCGGCTGGCCCTCGACCTCGAGAACGTGCGGCATACCTTCGCGCCCGGCGTCGACCAGGCGCGGCGCGAGCTCGACGCGCCGCTGGTGCTGGCCCCCGACGCCGCGACCGTGTTCGAGGTCAGCTACACGGCCCACCAGGCCGCGCCCGCCAGCGCACGCCTCGTGCTGTTCTCGAACGATCCCGTCTCCGGAGCCGCGGGGACGGTCGTCCAGGTGACGGCGAACCACGCCGGCGTGTGCCTCGAGGTGCGGCCGCCCCGCGTCGACTTCGGAGGCAAGCCGGTCTCGAGCCAGTACCTGCTGCCGGTCGAGCTGAAGAACTGCAGCGCCTCGCGGCCTCTCGCCATCTCGCGGCTCGACCTGGCGGGCGGGATCGATCGCTGCGCCGGCCCGTTCTGCGTGCAGATCCCCCCCGAACTCGGCAGCGGAGAGATCGGCCCGGCGAGCCCCCTCGTCGTCGCGGAGGGCGCCTCGATCCTGGTGAACGTGCTCTACGCGCCGGCCGCCCAGGCCGAGGTCGACGCCACGGGCCAGCCACTGAAGGACAGCGCCACGCTGGTGGTCGACTCCGACGCCTTCGTGCCCCGCGTCGAGGTGCCCGTCTCCGGCTTCGGTATCGGCGACGACTGCCCGGTGGCCGTGCTGGGCCTCGACGAGGGCGAGGAGGTCCTGCCGCAGACCGTGCTGCACCTGCACGGAGAGGAGTCCACCTCGACCGCCGGAGCCATCACCAAGTACGAGTGGACCGTCGAGCAGCCCGCGCTCTCGGCCTCGAAGTTCATCCCCTCGGCCAATTACCCGAGCCCTGTGTTCGAGGCGAACGTGATCGGCAAGTACGTGTTCCACCTGACCGTCTGGGACCAGTTCGGCCGCAAGAGCTGCTTCTCCGCCCTGAGACAGGTGGTGGTCGGGACCGGCTGCGCCATCCACGTCGAGCTGCTGTGGACGAGCCCCTACGATCCGGACCCCGACGACGAGGGGCCCGAGGCCGGCACGGACCTCGACCTGCACTTCGCGCACCCGAACGCCAGCCAGTCCGACCTCGACGGCGACGGCGTCAAGGACCCCTGGTTCGATCCCTCCTGGGACGCGTTCTGGTTCTACCCGCTGCAGAACTGGGGCTCGATCTCGGCGGTGGACGACAACGCCACCCTCGACCTCGACGACGTCGACGGCCACGGCCCCGAGAACGTGAACCTCTGCCAGCCCGAGGACGGGAAGACCTACGCCGTGGCCGTGAACTACTGGGACGACCACGGCTACGGTCCGTCGTTCGCCACCGTGCGTGTCTACATCCACGGCGTGCTCGTCTTCGAGGTGAAGGATCTGCCCATGGTCGATCACGACCTCTGCTGGATCGCGGGCATCGACTGGCCGAGCGGCCAGGTGAAGGCCAGGCTGACGCCGGCGGGCGGGGTCTGGTGCACCCACGACTACCACCACCCCCTCTTCTACCAGCCGTAGGGGAAGCGCCGCCCTCGCTTGACTTTCCTCGACGCTTGCCCCATACGAGGAGCCAACCACCCGTTGGGGAGAACCCACGATGCGTACGATGATCCTCGCCTCTGTCGCCGTGCTGTTCGCCGTCGCGTGCTCCAAGCCGGCCGAAGCGCCCGCGCCTGCCGACCCGAAGCCGGCCGCCGCTGCCGAGGCCGTGAAGCCCGCCGCCGACGCGCCCAAGGCCCCCGCGCCCGCGCCGGTCGCCGCCGCTCCCGCCGTCGACCTGGCCAACGAGCCGAACGCCCAGACCACCCCGAGCGGCCTGAAGTTCGTCGAGCTGAAGGCAGGCGAGGGCGCCCCGGCCGAGGTGGGCAAGCTGGCCGTCGTGCACTACACGGGCTGGCTCACCAACGGCACCAAGTTCGACAGCTCCGTCGATCGCGGCACGCCCTTCAAGTTCCCCCTGGGCGCCGGGCGCGTCATCAAGGGCTGGGACGAAGGCGTCGCCAGCATGAAGATCGGCGGCAAGCGCAAGCTGATCATCCCGTCCGAGCTCGGCTACGGCCCGCGCGGCGCCGGCGGCCTGATCCCGCCGAACGCCACCCTGGTCTTCGAGGTCGAGCTCCTGGGCGTCGAGTAGACCGTTGCCCCCGGTCCGACGTCTCGCCGAGTCGGCCGCTACGTGGTCCCTGGTCGTGGCCGTTGCGCTCGTCGGAGCGTCGGCGTCCCTGACCGCCGCGTATCTTGGGCTCACCTTCGACCGCCTCTCCCCGGTCTCGCTGCTCCTGTTCGGGGGGCCCGTGGGCCTGCGCCTCGCCGTGCTCGCCTGGCTGGGCGTGGCCTGGGGTCGGGCGCCCGCGCCCAAGCCCAGGGCGCTGGCCGCGGTCGTGCTCGCAATCGTGGCCCTGACCATCGGCTCCGATCCGCGGCTGGCCGGCGCCCTGCCCGCCGCGCTGATGCCGGTGGGGCTGATCGCCGCGCTCGGTGCCTGGTGGAGCCCACGCTCGGCGCGCGCCCGCCGTGCGTTGTTGGGCCTCGGGGCCGCGGCCGCGATGGCCGGGCTCGCGGCCTTGCCGGTCGTCAGCGCGCTGTCGGCCAACGAGCTCGGGCTGGTCGCCGGGCCGCCCGACACCGAACGCGTGGCGCCCCCCGACGACACGGTGAACGACAACTACCCCGCGGTCCGCTCCGTCACCAACCACTTCGGCTACCGCGACGTCGCCTTCGACGAGGCGCGCTGGTCGCGGGGGGCGGGGGCCGCCGCCGACGAGGGCGTGCGGCGCGTCCTGCTGGTGGGCGACTCGTACGTCTGGGGCGACGGCATCCCGAGCAACGAGGAGACCCTGACGCACCTGCTGCGGCGCGAGCTCGACGCGCGGGCGCCCGGGCGCTACCTGGTGGCCAACGCGGCCGCCGTGGGCAACGGGGTCCTGGGCTACGCGCGGGCCGCCGAGGTGTTCGCGAGCCGGTATCGCGTCGACGTGGTGGTGTTCGGCTACCTGGGGGCGGCCGACTTCGACCCGCTCGACGCGCAGGCCCTGGTCGACCTCGCGCCGACCCTGCCGCCCCTCGTGAACCTGGTCAACCGCCTGGGCGTGCTGCAGCGACTGCACGAGGCCAACGTGCGGCGCGCCGACGACTGGAAGCGACCCCTCCACGTCGAGCGCACGCGCGCTCGCCTGGTCGAGGCGGCCCGCCGCCTGGCGGGGCAGGGCGCCCGGCTCGCGCTCCTCGACTACACGGCCACGGCGTCGCCCGAGCACCAGCCGGAGGTTCCTCCCGAGGTCGCGCGCTTCGTGCTGCCCCGCGAGTTGGCCTATCCGGGCCACCGCAACCAATGGTGGTACGAGCGCAGCATGCACCCCAAGCCCCTCCTGAATCGCGAGATCGCCGCGCGGCTGGCCCCCTGGATCGAGACGCTTCCGGGGAGCGCAGGCGCCCGGTGACTCCCCCCTGGACGCGCGCTCCCCGGTGTGGGAGATTCGCAGCACCACCGCGCTGATGGCCCCCGCATGACGTCGCCCGCGCCGCGCCTCTTCCTGCTCGACGGCAGCTCCTACTTCTTCCGCGCCTTCCACGCGGGCGCGCGCCTGTCGCGCTCCGACGGCCTGCCCACGAACGCCGTGTTCGTGGTGGCCAAGATGGTGCTGAAGCTCCTGAAGGACGAGCACCCCAGCCACCTGGTGGCCGCCTTCGACGTGAAGGGCGGCACGTTCCGCAACAAGCTCTACGCCGCGTACAAGGCCCATCGGCCGCCCATGCCCCCCGAGCTCGCGGTGCAGTTCGAGCCCACCCTCGAGGTGCTGAAGGCCCTGGGCGTACCCCTGGTCACGGCCCCCGGCTACGAGGCCGACGACATCATCGCCACGTTGGCCGTGCAGGGCCGGGCGGCCGGCTTCGACGTGGTCATCGTCAGCGGTGACAAGGATCTGGCCCAACTGGTGGGCGACCGCGTCTGGATGCTCGACACGCTGAAGGGCGTGCGCTACGACGCGGCCGGCGTGCGCGAGAAGTGGGGCGTGTGGCCCAACCAGGTGCGCGACCTGCTGGCCCTGAAGGGCGACGCCTCCGACAACATCCCCGGCGTGTCGGGGGTGGGCGAGAAGACGGCCGCCAAGCTCATGCACGACTTCGGCAGCCTCGAGACCCTGAAGGCGGCGCTGCCCACCCTCCGGAACCCCAAGCTGAAGGAGCGGCTCGAGCACGGCTGGGCCGACCTCGAGCTGTCGCGCACGCTCGTGACCCTCGACACGGCGGTGCCGTTGCCGCTCGCTCCCCACGACGCGCTCCTGGCGCCCGCCGATCCCGCCGAGCTGCGGCGCGTGTTCGCGAAGTACGAGTTCCTGAAGCTGCTGGCCGAGCTGGGTCTGCCGACCACGCCCCCGGCGCCCGTGGTCGCCCCCCCGGCGGGCACGTCCGGCGACCTGTTCGCGGGCACGTCCGGCGACCTCTTCGCCCCGCCGCCCGCCGCGCCAGCGCCCGCCGAGACCGCGCCCGAGGCCGCTCCCGTGTACACGCGCCTCGACACGCTCGCGGCGCTCGACGCCGTGCTGGCCGAGGCCCTCCGCGTGGGGCGGGTGGCCCTCGACACCGAGACCGATTCGCTCGACGTGCTCACCGCGCGCCTGGTGGGCGTGTCGCTGTCGACCGCGCCCGGCACGGGCGGCTACGTTCCCCTCGGCCACCGCACCGACGAGGCTCAGCTCGCCTGGGACGACGTGCGCCCGCGCCTGGCTGCCCTGCTGGCCACGCCCGGCCTCGTGCGCATCGGGCACAACCTGAAGTTCGACGGCTCGATCCTGCTCTCCCACGGCCTCCGGCTCGGGGAGCCCTGCTTCGACACCATGCTGGCCTCGTACCTGCTCTCCCCCGAGCTGCCCACCCACGGCCTCGACGCCTGCGCCGCCCGCGAACTGGGCCGCGCCACCCTCGCGTTCGCCGACGTGGCTCCCGACGCCATGTTCGACCGCGTCGACCTGGCAGTGGCCACGCGCTACTCGGGCGAAGACGTCGACCTGGCCTTCAGCCTGCACGAGCGCTTCGCGCCCCGCCTCGAGGACCGCGAGCTGCGCCGCCTGTTCGACGAGGTCGAGATGCCGCTCGTGCCCATCCTGGCCGCCATGGAGCGCACGGGCATCCGCATCGACGGCGCGCGCCTGCAGGCCCTGGGCCGCGAGCTGCGCATCGAGCTGCAGCGCCTCGAGCGCACCTGCTACGAGACCGCGGGCCAGGCCTTCAACCTGAACAGCCCCAAGCAGCTCGGCGAGGTGCTCTTCACGAAGCTCAAGCTGCCGGTGGTCAAGAAGACCAAGTCGGGCCCCTCGACCGACGTCACGGTGCTCGAGGAGTTGGCCGATCAGCACCCCCTGCCCGCGAAGATCCTCGAGTACCGCCACCTGGCCAAGCTGCTCGGCACGTACGTCGACGTGCTGCCCACCCTCGTCCACCCCATCAGCGGGCGCCTGCACACCTCGTACAACCAGACCGTGGCGGCCACGGGGCGGCTGTCGTCCTCCGACCCCAACCTGCAGAACATCCCCATCCGCACCGAGACCGGCCGCAAGATCCGCGAGGCGTTCATCCCCGCCGACGGCCACGTGTTCGTGGGCGCCGACTACAGCCAGATCGAGCTGCGCGTGCTGGCGCACCTGGCCGACGACCCCAGCCTCATCGACGCCTTCGTCCGGGGTGAGGACATCCACACGCGCACCGCCTCCGAGATCTTCGGCGTGCCGCCCGCCGACGTGACGCGCGAGCAGCGCGGGCGGGCCAAGACCATCAACTTCGGCGTGCTCTACGGCATGAGCGCCTTCCGCCTGGCGCGCGAGTTCGGCGTGCCCCGCGCCGAGGCCAAGGCCTTCATCGAGCAGTACTTCGCCCGCTACCCCGGCATCCAGCGCTATATCGACGCCACGCTGGCGTTCGGGCGCGAGCACGGCTACGTGGCCACGCTGTTCGGGCGCCGCCGGCCCATCCCGCAGCTCGGCGCGTCCAACCGCAACGACGTTCAGGCGGCGGAGCGCGTGGCCGTCAACACGCCCGTGCAGGGCACGGCCGCCGACATCATCAAGATGGCCATGGTGGCGCTCGTTCCGCGCCTCGAGGCCGCCGGGCTCCGCGCGCGGCTGGTGCTGCAGGTGCACGACGAGCTGATGCTCGAGGCGCCCGAGGCCGAGGCCGAGACCACCCGCGCCCTGGTGGCCGACGTGATGGAGGGGGTGTGCACGTTGAAGGTGCCGCTGAAGGTCGACTCGGGCCTCGGCCGAACGTGGAACGAGGCGCACGGATAGCGACGAGGCTTGACGCCGGGGCAAACGCCTGTTCATTGTCTCCGAACACCCGCGCGAAGGATCACCATGACGGCTCCCACGCAGCACGCCAAGCTCGCTTCCTGGGTCGACGAGTGCGCCGCGCTCACCACCCCCGACGCCGTGGTCTGGTGCGACGGCTCCCGGGCCGAGTACGATCGCATGATCGCCCTCACGGTCGAAGCCGGGCTCGCGACGCCGCTCTCGAAGCGGCCGAAGAGCGTGTTGTTCCGCTCCGACCCCTCCGACGTCGCGCGGGTCGAGAACCGCACCTACATCGCCTCCCGAACGCGCGAGGCCGCGGGCCCCACCAACAACTGGATGGACCCCGCCGAGCTGAAGCGCGTCATGCGCGGCCTCTACAGTGGGTGCATGAAGGGCCGCACCCTCTACGTGATCCCGTTCTCGATGGGGCCCGTGGGCTCGCCCATCGCCAAGATCGGCGTCGAGCTCACCGACAGCCCGTACGTCGTGGCGAACATGCACATCATGACGCGCGTGGGGTCGCGCGTGCTCGAGGCCCTCGGCGTCGACGGCGAGTTCATCCCGTGCCTGCACTCGGTGGGCAAGCCCCTGGCGGCGGGCGAAGACGACGGCGGGCTGTGGCCCTGCGCCCCGCTCGACCAGAAGTACATCAGCCACTTCCCCGAAGAGCGCACCATCTGGTCGTACGGCTCGGGCTACGGCGGCAACGCCCTGCTCGGCAAGAAGTGCCTGGCGCTCCGCATCGCCTCGGCGCAGGCCCACGACGAGGGCTGGCTGGCCGAGCACATGCTCATCTTGAAGCTCACGAACCCGAAGGGGGTCGTGAAGTACGTGGCGGCGGCCTTCCCGAGCGCCTGCGGCAAGACCAACCTGGCCATGCTGGTCCCGACCCTCCCGGGCTGGAAGGTCGAGACCGTCGGTGACGACATCGCGTGGATGAAGTTCGGCGCCGACGGCCGCCTGTACGCCATCAACCCCGAGGCGGGCTTCTTCGGCGTCGCGCCCGGCACGTCGCAGGATTCGAACCCCAACGCCATGGCGGCCATCGAGCACGACACCATCTTCACGAACGTGGCGCTCACCGCCGACGGCGACGTGTGGTGGGAGGGCATCGGCTACGACGCGCCCGGCCCGCTCGTCGACTGGAACGGCAACACCTGGGTGCAGAACAAGGCCGACAAGGGCCAGAAGCCCGCCGCGCACCCGAACTCGCGCTTCACGGCGCGCGCGTCGAACTGCCCGTCGATCGCTCCGAATTGGGAAGACCCGGCCGGCGTGCCCATCGACGCCATCCTCTTCGGGGGCCGTCGTCCGTCGACCATCCCGCTCGTGCACCAGGCCACGTCGTGGAACCACGGGGTGTTCATGGGCTCGATCGTGGGCTCCGAGATCACCGCGGCCGCGCTCGACCTCAAGGTGGGCACCGTTCGCCGCGACCCCTTCGCCATGCTGCCCTTCTGCGGCTACCACATGGGCGACTACTTCCGGCATTGGATCGAGCTGGGAGCCGAGGCCGACCCCGCGAAGCTGCCCAAGATCTTCTTCGTCAACTGGTTCCGCAAGGCCCGCGACGGCAAGTGGCTGTGGCCCGGCTACGGCGAGAACAGCCGCGTGCTCGCGTGGATCTTCGGGCAGTGCGAGGGCGTGCAGGGCGCGTCGGTCTCGACCCCCATCGGCATCATGCCCACGCCCCAGGCCATCGAGCGCCCCGCGGGCGTCAGCGAGGCCGATATGGTCGAGTTGCTCTCGGTCGACGCCGAGGGCTGGAGGGCCGAGATCGCCGACGTGCGCGCGAACCACTACCCCACGTTCGGCGATCGCCTGCCGCGCGAGCTCGTGGCCGAGCTCGAGGCCATCGAGGAGAGGCTGGCGTGACGACCGGCTCGCTCTGCGCCTGACGGTCTACTCTGCGCCTGAACCCAGGCGCCGTCCGACGGCTTCGGCCACCGCGCGACCTCGCCGCACCAGATCCTGCCACGCGTCGAACGAGAGGGCCTGGTCGGGGTCGGACCGGGCGCCGGACGGCTGGGGATGGATCTCGACCAGCAACCCGTCGGCGCCCGCCGCGATGGCAGCCAGGGCCAGGGGTGCGACGAGCTCGCGGCGGCCCGCCGGGTGCGAGGGGTCGATGACCACGGGCAGGCCCGTGCGAGCCTTGGCGACGGGCACGGCGGCCAGGTCGAGCGTGAAGCGCGTGGCGGTCTCGAAGGTGCGGATGCCCCGTTCGCAGAGCACCACGCGGTCGTTGCCCTCGGCCAGGACGTACTCGGCGGCCAGCAGCCACTCGTCGATCGTGGCGCCGAAGCCGCGCTTCAGCAGCACGGGCAGACCCGAACGCCCGACCTCGCGCAGCAGCGTGACGTTCTGCATGTTACGCGACCCGATCTGGACCAGGTCGAGCCAGGGCGCGGCGGCCTCGAGCTGAGAGGCGTCGAGCACCTCGGAGACCGTGCGGAGGCCGTGCAGGTCGGCGGCCTCGCGCAGCAGCCTCACGCCCTCGAGGCCGAGGCCCTGGAACGAGCGCGGAGACGTGCGGGTCTTGAAGCCGCCCCCGCGCAGGAAGGTGCCCCCGGCGGACGCGGCGGCCGCGGCGCACGCCTGGATCTGCTCGGACGATTCGACGGCGCAGGGGCCGGCCATCAGGGCGATCTCGGGGCCCCCCAGGGCGACCCCGTTCACGCTGATTACGCGCTGCGTGGTGTTCATGAGGCTATCGAGCCCTCCGCTTCGTCGGCCTGTACACTATCAACCCGGCCGCCCGCGTCAATCGCAAGGCGATGGTGACCGCGCGTCCGCTGGTCTTTCGGGGGCGGCGCGTCATCGCAACGCGTCGACCACGGCCTGCAGCTCGGGGGGCAGGGGGCTCTCCCAGTGCATGGGCAGGCGGGTGCGTGGGTGCAGCAGGCCCAGCACCGCCGCGTGCAGGCATACGCGGGGCGCGGGGATGATCGTGCCCCGGAAGTCGCGCTGGTAGCGCTCGTCGCCCAGCAGGGGGTGACCGGCCTCGGCCAGGTGAATGCGGATCTGGTGCGTGCGCCCGGTCTCGAGGCGACACTCGATCAGGGTGGCGCCCTTCAGCTTCTGCAGCGGCCTCACGTGGGTGATCGACAGCTTGCCCTTGCCGGGGTTTCGCACGGATCCGCGCAGGTGGTCGCCACGGTCGGCGGCCAGGAAGCTCTGGATGGTGCGGGCGGGCACGTCGCCGTGGGCCAGGGCCAGGTAGCGACGCTCGATGGCGTGCACGCGGAAGACCTGCTTGAGCTCGCGCCAGACGATCAGGTGCCGGGCGAAGAGCAGCAGGCCGCTCGTGCCCGCGTCGAGCCTGTGCACGGGCTTCACGGCCTTCCAGGTGGGCCCCGCGATCTTGAGGCGGCGCAGGTAGTCCTCGACGCGATCCTGGAGCGTGTCGAACTGGCCGGCGACGTCGCGGGTCGAGACCACTCCGCTCGGCTTGTCGACCACCAGGATGTCGCGGTCGACGTAGATCACGCGCTGCTTCGGCAACGGGGTGAGGGTCGGGAGGGGCGGGCGGGAGCGCATGGATGTGCGCGCGGGGGCCTAGAACAGGCCGCCTTCGCAGGAGTTGAGGATGATCTCGGGCGTGACCCAGGTGTCGTAGAAGATGCAGATCTGGTTGACCGAGCCGGCGGGGATCGGGGCCTTCATGTCGACGGTGCGGTTCTCGGGCTCGTAGCACGAGAACAGGCCCTCGGCCTGCCACAGCGCGTCGGAGTCGCCGTCGGCGAAGGCGTCGTAGATGAACTCGTACCAGATGTCGTCGTCGCAGTACCACAGGTCGATGAAGTCCTCCTTGGTGACCTCGGTCGACCAGTCTTCGGCGTCGACGGCCGCGCAGAGCGCGCTCTCGTCGTCGCCCTCGTGGTTCATCCAGCAGAACGTGATGGCCTCGGCCAGCGCCAGGTAGCTCTCGCTGGTGCCCAACGCGTCGCTCAGCACCACCTGCTCGACGCAGGCCGCCTCCACGCACGTCTCGCCCACGGCGCACGACTCCTTGACCTCGGCGGGCTGGGCCGGGTCGGGGCAGGTCATGACGTCGTCGCCCTCGCAGAAATCTTTGCCCGGCACGCAGCCCGCGCAGTAGGCGGCGTTGGCCTCCTGCACGCAGGTCGTGCCCTGGCACCCCTCGAAGTGCTCCCAGCCCGTCCCGTCGGCCTTGCACACCTCGACCGCGTAGTAGTTGCAGCGCTTCTGGCCGGCCAGGCAGGGCTTGTTCTCACACGCGCCGCTCTTGCAGCCCGTCAGGCACTTCTGCACGAACTGCCAGCCCGTCTGCTGGGGGTTGCACTCTTCGATGGTGTCCGGATCGCTGGCCATGCAGCGGTGCGCGCCCACGTCGCACACGGGCTCCTTGCACGCCTTGGCCGCCTCGTCGCAGCCGTAGGGGCACTTCTGCCAGTCGAAGGTGTAGTCGGAGCCCACCTTGACGCAGACCTTCAGGTACTTGTCGGTCTCGTCGCACGCCTTCTCGCCGGCCGCGCACTTGGGGCCCGCGACGCACTCGGGCTCGGGCTTCAGGTTGGGGTCGCACTGGGCGCCCACCGGGCAGGGGAAGGTGTCGAAGCCCAGGCTGTCTTCCTTGCAGACCAGCAGGTTCTTCGAGCCGCCGCAGCGGTGCGAGGCGGGTTCGCAGACCTTGTCCTTGCAGAGGGCCTTGGCGTTCTCGACGGTGCACTTGAAGTAGCACTCGGACTCGAGCCACGACTTGCCGTCGTCGGCGCAGGTACGAATGCCCTTCTCGCCCTTGCACTCGGTGGCCTTGGGCGTGCACACGGGCGTGACCTCTTCGGGCTCGGTGTCGTCGACCGTGTCCAAGGTCGCGACGCAGGTGGCCACCACGTCGCTGTTCTCGAAGCAGGTGGCGCCGGTCGGGCAGGCGGTCGGGGCCCACGTCAGGCCGTCGGCCTCGCAGGTCTCGAGCACGGTGGCGCTGCCGCAGCGGGAGGCCGTGGGTGTGCACTTCTCGGGCTCGACGGTCGACTCGCTGGCGCCGCAGGCAGACAGCGCCAGCAGCGTGAGCAACCCCAGCACGAACACAAGCTTCGCGGGCATGGACTCCCCCCTTCCGACATCGCTCGAAATCGAGTTCCGCAGCATTCTAGGCCGTTCCGCTCGCGTTGACAACGGAAAACCCGTGTGCTACATTGCCGGCGGACCCAGCAGCAGAGCGGCCATGAACGCACTCCGCCTCGTCCTCGTGCTCTCCGTCCTGTCGTTGTTCGCGGGCTGCGCCACGCACTCGCCCGAGGCCTGCCAGGCCGCCTGCGCCAAGGGCGTGCCGCTGGCCAAGGCGGCGCTGACCGACGCCACGAAAGAGCTCTCCGCCGACGCCCAGGCCGAGGCCCTGGCCGAGTGGAAGGCCCAGGAGGCCGGCCTCAAGGCGTCGCTCACGCAGTGCGAAGAGCGCTGCACCCGCGATCCGAACCCCGAGCTCGTCACCTGCCTCGAGGCCGCCAAGTCGCTGCAGTCGTATACGGGCTGCCTGCGCTGACCTCGACCAGGCAACCTACCGGATAGATTCGTCCCCCGACGCCGTCCGCGTCCACGTCGGACCTCAGGTCTTCTCTCACCACCGTCTGCCACGCGCGTCCCTCGAACGCCCGCGCGCACGCCGGCGCCAGCGGGCCCCAGGGGGTGGGCTCGCGAGCGGCTCGGCCGTCCGGCTCGCCCGTCATGCTCACGGGCGCCGTGCAGGCATGATCGATCAGCAGCACCACCGGGACGCGCCGGTCGCGGCGGGCATCGAACGCCAGCACGGCCTCGTCGAGCGGCGCCCAGTCGGGGCGCTCGGCGCGTAGCCACGGGTGCATGCGGGACACGTGCATCTCCGTCGGCCCGCCGTCGACGACCACGTAGCGGGCCTCGTCGGGCAGGCGCTCGAGGCATTGGCGGAGCACCGGGTACTCGCGGTCGGTGAGCGTGCGCCGGGCAGCCAGGCTCCACGCGTCGGGCAGCGCCGCGAGCAGCGCGAGGACGGCCAGCACGGGAGCCAGGGGGGCCAGGCGCGCGGGCAGGCGGCGGCCGAGCCAACCGGCGCCGGTCGCCAGGGGCAGCGCGGCCAGCATGGCCCAGAACGGCAACGCCGGGCTCAGGTGGCGCGCCCCCGAGAGCGGCGTCGCGGCCAGGCTGATGCTGACGGCGAAGGGCACCTGCAGCGCGCCGAGGACGAGCACCAGGAGACCGGCCCGGCGGGGGGCGCGCGCGAGCAGCAGCCCGAGGCCGGCGACCGCCAGCCACGGGAAGGCGGCCGGCGTACGAAGCAGCGTGAGCGCGCCGAACGAGGCGGACCATGCCGTCATCAGCAGCCGCCCGGCGGGGTCGAGGATGGCGGGGTTCAGGAGGAAGGGGGGTCCGTCGCCGAGGCTCTTCATCGTGACCACGCGCAGCGCCGCGGCCCCGAACGGCAGCATGAGCAGGGCCACGTAGAGCGCTCGCCGACCGGTCGGGAGCAGGCCGCCGGTCACGAGCGCGAACACGACCGCGGCGGCTACGGTGAACTCGCGGGCGAACACCGCCACCGAGGCCAGCAGCGCCGCCGCGGCGAAGCCAGGCGCGCTCTCGCGGCGCGCGGCCGAGCGACCCGCGACGAGCGAGAGCAGCAGCGCGAGCGTGTAGAACGCGAACGGGCTCTCGCTGGCGCCCAGGCGCACCAGCAGCGGGTGCGTGGCCACCAGCACGCCCGTGAGCAGCCCCGGCACGCCCCCCAGGAGGTCCTGCGCCAGCAGCATGGCCGGCGCCACCGTCAGCGCCGAGATCACCTGGTTGGCGGCCAGCAGGCGGTCGCCCTGGAGCCCCAACGCACGGGCGGCGCCGAGGAACGACGACGTGAGCGACGGCTCGCCGGGGACGCTGAACGGATCGAGGGCCAGCGCCGAATAGCCGTGGAAGTTCTCGTGGAAGGGCGCCGCGGGCGTCACGAAGGCGCGGAGCAGCCACGCGAGCACCGTGAGAGCGACCAGGGCGATCGCCCTGGGGCGCGAGCCCAGCGCTCCGGGTTCGGTGCTCATCGCGCTATCGCCGCGGGTTTCGATGGCTGCACGCTAGACCATCTGGCGCGGGTGATCAAGCGGTGGCATCATCTGCCGATGAATCGAACCCTCGCCGGCTACGTGACCGCCGCGCTCGTCGACGTGCTGAACGGCGCGATGGTGCTGACGTTGCCCTACGTCGCGCTGGTGCTCGGGGCTGGAGCGCTCGGCACGGTCGCGAACCTGGCCGCCGCCGTGACCTACGCGTCGGTCTGCGCGGCCGGGTCGCGCTGGCGCCCGTTCGACGACCGGGTGACGGCGCTGGTGGTCGGGGCGTCGGCCTTCGCCGCGGCGCTCGGGCTGCTGGGGGCGTTCCCGACGGTCGCGACGCTGTTCGCAGCGGCGGTGCTGGCGGGAGGGGGGCTCGGGCTCTTCTTTCCCGCGCTGCAGGCCTGGTTCACCGAGGGCCTGGGCGAGCAGCGGCTCGTGCAGGCCATGGGCGGCTACGTGATCTGCTGGGTCGCCGGGTTCATGCTGGGCCCCTGGCTGGCCGGCCACGTGCTGAACGTCGACCTGGCCGACCTGCCGCGCCTCGGGCAGCGCGTGTCGTGGCTGCTGCAGGGCGGCGCGGTGCTGGCGGCGCTGGTGGCCGTCTTCTTCCGGTTCGCCGCGTTCGCCCCCCCGGGCGAGGCCGGCGGCGTCGTCGGCGCGGGTCCGGCGCCCGCCCGCGACGCGCCCCACCAGGCCGACCTCGCCACGCGCCGCATCTTCCTGACCCTCATGTGGCTGACCACGTTCTCGGCCAGCTTCGTGATCGCGCTGGTGCGCTACCTGTTCACCGAGATGGCCAAGGAGGAGCACCTCGCGCCCGCCCTGGTCGGGTCCGTGAACGCGATCATGTACGTGGCCCTGATCGCGCTCGTGCTGGTCATGCGGCGCTGGCGCTTCTGGCTCTTCCGCCTCCGCTACGTCCTGCTGTTCCAGGCGCTCGCGCTGCCCGCCGTCGCCGGCTTCGTGCTGACGAAGAGCGTGGCCGTGTACGTGGCGGGGGCGCTGCTCATCGGGGCCGCCCACGGGTTCGCCGTGTTCGCCGCCCCCGCCTACGCCCTCATGGTCGAGCACGACAAGGATCGCAACATCAGCCTCTACGAGAGCCTGGTGGGCGTGGGCAGCCTGGCCTCCGGAGCCGTGGGCGTCACGGTCGCGAGCTGGTTCGGCGCCAAGGCGTCGTTCGTGCCGGGCGCCGTGGTGCTGCTCGCGACCATGGCGCTCCAGATCGGGCTGTTCACGGCGTGGCGGGCGCGCTCTGGGCGGTCAGGGCTGGACAATCAAGCGGACGAAAGTTAGAATGCAGTCCGTTTAAGCGCTATAAAGTCAAGAAGTTATGACGGACGAGTCGCGGACATCCCGAGAGACACTCATCCCCACGCACCCCTGGCTCTCGTTTCGCTTCGACACGGAACGATTCCCGCCGGACCTGTGGCTGCTGCTCGGTGAAGCGCAGTCGAAGTGCGAGCACCTGGCAGGCGTGCCCCTGCAGCCCGAGACCGCCGCCCTGCTGCACCGCTTGTACCTGGCCAAGGGCGCGCAGGCGACCACCGCCATCGAGGGCAACACGCTGACCGAGGACGAAGTGCTGGCGCGCCTGGCGGGGACGGCGGCTCTTCCGCCCTCCCGGGAGTACCTCGGCCTCGAGGTCGACAACGTGGTCCTCGCCTGCAACAGGATCGGAGAGGCGACTCTCACTGGGCCGACAGGGCCGATCGGGGGTGCGGACCTCGAAGAGTACAACCGGCTGGTGCTCCGCGGCCTACCGCTTCGACCGGACGTGGTCCCCGGGGCGCTCCGCGAGCACGCCATCCGGGTGGGCAGCTACCTCGGGCCGCCGTTCGAGCGCGGTCGCGTGCTCCTCGAGCGGCTCTGCGCCTGGCTCGACGAGGGCTTCGCGACCATCGCGGGGCCCGCGTTGCCCTCGGCGCTGGTGAAGGCCATCGTGGCCCACGTGTATTTCGTGTGGATCCATCCCTTCGGTGACGGCAACGGGCGTACGGCACGCCTCCTCGAGTTCCGCGTCCTGCTCGAGGGGGGCGTCCCCACTCCCGCGGCGCACCTGCTGTCGAATCATTACAACCAGACGCGCTCCGAGTACTACCGTCGCCTCGACGAGGCCAGCGTGAACGGTGGCGATCTGGCGCCGTTCGTGCGCTACGCCGTGCAGGGATTCGTCGATCTGCTTCGCGAGCAGGTCGCGTTCGTCCGCGCGCAGCAACTGCAGGTTACGTGGATCAGCTACGTACACCAGTGCTTCCAGGCGCAGCCGTCGTCCCCCGCGCGCGACCGCCAGCGCCAGGTGGTCCTCGACCTGTCGTCGCGGGGTGGCGCCGTGCCGGTCGCCGACCTCGCGGGGCTCACGCCCCAGCTCGCGGCCCTCTATCGCCGGAAGACCGACAAGACGCTCTCCCGCGACGTCAACAAGCTGGTCGACCTGGGCCTCGTCGAGCGAGCGCGGGGTGCCGTGCAGGCCAGGACCGAGCTCGTTGAAGCCTTCCTCCCGGCGCGGCGCGTGCGGTAGCCGTCACTC
>CAZBRS010000064.1:0-3805 GCA_964494475.1 uncultured Myxococcales bacterium
CGTGGCGAACCGCACGGGCCTCCAGAGCCGGGCCCCCGTGCCGGCGCGGTCGATCACGTGGTCCTGGAAGCGCAGGTCGCCGCGGAGCAGCCGCCCGCACGCCTCGTTGTTGAACGTGGCCACCTCGACGCCGCTGCCCCCGCCGCCCGCGTCGTCGGCGCCCGCCGCGAACGCTCCGCTCACGAGCTCGATCTTGCCGCAGTAGCGCAGCGTGACCGTGTAGTTGGCGGGGTAGCCGTCCGAGAAGAAGCCGCCGCAGTCGCTGTAGTAGTCGACGCGCACCTTGTAGGTGCCGAGGGGCGCCTGGCCCGTGGGCCAGAAGACGTTCTCGTGGTTGATGTTGTCGAGGGCGCACGCGGGGTTCGAGTCGAGATCGAGCCAGCCGCCCGACGGGCACGTCTTGTTCGAGTAGTAGAGCTCGCAGCCCCCGGGCTCGACCACGTGCAGGTCGACGTCGGTCGCCGTGTCCCAGGCGATGCTCACCTGCACGTCGCCGTTGCCCACCGCCTGCACCGCGAGGTCGTGGGTCTGCACCGGCGAGATGCGGCCCCGGATGTCGCGAAGCGCGAACTGCACGGTGAGCTTGGCGGGCGGGGTCTCGCCCTCGGCGTAGGCCCGCAGGAGCAGCAGCACCTCCTCGTGCCCGTCGGTGGGGTCGAGGGGCTTCTGGTAGTGGCCCGCCATGCCCCCCACGCCGACCAGCAGGCCCACGATCTCGTCGAGCGCGCCGGCGCCGGAGAAGTCGACCGCGAGGGCAGCCGAGCCGCCGGTGATGACCATGTCGCCGCCGCTGACGCTCGAGATGGGGGGGCTCCAGCCGGGCGAGGCCGGCGGCACCGAGCCCGGCACGAAGAGGCCGCCCTCGAGCCGCAGGGGGTTCTGGGGTACGTTCGAGAGCGTGAGCCGCAGGTGCGTGGAGGTCAGGCTCGCGGCGCCGTCGCCGGCGGTGACGGGGATGGCGTAGGTGCCGTCGGACGCGGCGTTGCCGGCCGTGACCTGGTACGCCAGGGCGTAGTGGCCGGTGCCGAGGTCCTGGAGTTGGCCGGCGGCCGGGAGGAAGCCGGTGTCGAGGGCCGAGAGGTCGGCCGTGACGGTGAGCCCGGGCTTCCCGGCGTCGACGTCGAGGGTGACCACGTCGCCGTCGGAGAGCCGCGTGCGATCGGCGGCCACGCCCGCGAGGGCGAAGTCGGGGTTCGTCGCGGTGAGCGTCACCGTGTCGGTCGCGAGCACGCTGCCCAGCGAGCCCACGGCGGTGAGCTCGAGGCTGCCGGCGGGGTGGGCCGCGGTGTCGAGCACGAACTCGGTGGGCAGCTTGGTGTCGGTGAACAGGGGCGTGGCCCCCAGCGAGACGACCAGCGAGTCGACCTTCAATTCGGCCACCTCGACGGGCTCGACGCGGACCAGCACCGCGGCCGACACGCCGGCGCCGTCGGCGGGCGACACGATGCGCAGGTGCCAGGTGGGCACGTAGGTGGCCGCGTCACCCGCCAGGTCGGTCGCGCCCGTCTCGGAGGGGAGCGAGTCCGGGGCGGGGGAGGCCTCGGGGGCGTCGTCGTCGGGCCGGGGCAGGGCGGTGTCGCCGTCGCCGCGGCCCCAGTCCAAGGCCGCGACCCCGTCCTCGCCGGGCGAGGAGGCCTCCACGTCGTAGATGGTGGTGCCGCCGCCGCTGCTCTGGCTGTCGCCGCAGGCCGCGACGACGAGCGTCAGCAGCGAAAAAACGAAGACCCGCGCCATGCTCCCGACCCCCTCCGAAGAGGGTTCAATGTACCGCACGGCACGGCGGAAACCAACGGGCGTTGAACCCGCCTGGAGCGCCAGCCGGCGATTTACACTTGACGGCGCTTGTCAAGAAAGTGGAAAACCCACCGAGTGTCTTGCTGATTCTTTCAGACCGAGAGCGCGTCCGTTCGCCGGTAGGGGTTTCGAATCACGAAGCTGCGGAGGGATCGTCCCTTGTCGACACTGGAGATCGCCTGGTGACGCGCTGGCCTGCCGTCGTGGGCCTGGCGCTGCTGCTGGTCAGCGGCCCCTGCCTGTCGCAGCAACCCGACGTCGTCGACCTGCCCGAGGTCCTCGACGTGCTGCCGGGCGAGCCGGGCCTCGAGCCCGAGGTCGTCGAGATCCCCTTCGTGTGCGACCCCTCGTTCCCGCCGCTCCCGAACCTCGGGCTGGTCGAAGAGCCCGGCTCGGGGGGCTGCCCCGACGGCATGGTGGCGGTCACCGATTTCTGCGTCGACCGCTACGAGGCCTTCGTGGTCGAGGTGCTGCCCGACGGCTCCGAAGCGCCCTGGTCGCCCTACCTGAACCCCGGCACGCTGCCGCTGCGAGCCAAGTCGGCGGCGGGCGCCGTGCCCCAGGGCTACATCAGCCAGGTGCAGGCCGCCCGCGCGTGCGCCGAGGCCGGCAAGCGCCTGTGCCGCGACGACGAGTGGCTGCGCGCCTGCCGCGGCGAGGCCGACAACGTCTACCCCTACGGCAACGAGCGCCGCTCGGGCGTCTGCAACGGCGAGCGCTCGCGCCACCCCGCCATCGAGCTCTACGAAACCACCGACGAGTGGATCTGGAGCGCCCTGGGCAACTCGTGCATCAACCAGGTGGCCGACGGCCTGGCGCTGACCGGCGACCACCCCGGCTGCGTCACCGACGACGGCGCCTACGACCTCATGGGCAACCTGCACGAGTGGACGGCCGATCCCGCGGGCACCTTCCTGGGGGGCTACTACGTCGACACCCGGGGCAACGGCGAGGGCTGCAAGTACCACAGCCGAGCCCACGACGTGCGCTACTGGGACTACTCGACCGGCTTCCGGTGCTGCGCGGACCGCTGACGCGCGCCGCGCCGCGACCTCGGTATCCCACCTGGCTCCACCGAACGTCCTTTGTGTAAACCCGCCCTCCGCTCGGAGGGCGGGCTCTTTCCCTTCCCACTCGATAACGCGCACCGCGGTCTCACTGTAGGCCGTAACGCGCTTCCGACCCTCGAAAACCGCCACCGCGTCCTCGACGACGAGCACCCCCAGATCGGGGCCGAAAACGGCCGTTTCTGTCTCTCCGTCTCTGGAAGCACGACCCTGGCGTCAGCGCGGCGGTAAATGTTGCCACGTCACTATTACGTGGCTACACTTTCCGGCATGATGCTCGATACCCTCCCGAACGCGTTCTCCTACGGTCTCGCCCAGGAACGCGGATTGTCGGACCGCGTCCTCCGAGGGCTCGTCGCCGACGGGGTCTTAGAGCGCCTGGGTCATGGCTTCTACCGCAAGGCAGATGCGCCGCCTGCCGACCTCGACCGAATCGAGATCGCGCTCCGCGCGCCCGAGGCCACGCTCTGTTTGACCTCCGCCCTGTCTCTCCACGACCTGACCGACGCCATCCCCTCCGAAATCGATGTCGCCCTGCCGCGATCGCGGCGTCCCCCGAGGGTCAACGCCCCGGTCCGCTGGCACCGCTTCCACGAGGACACGTTCCTCGTTGGCCGCGAGACGATCGAGGTCGACGAGGGCCTGTCCTTGGGCGTGTACAGCGCCGAGCGCAGCGTCATCGACGCCTTCCGGCTCCGCCACCAGGAGGGCGAGGAGCTTGCCGTCGAGGCGCTGCGGCGCTGGCTCAAGCGCCCGAGCGCGACGCCAGCCGCTCTCCTCTCGATGGCGCGACGCTTCCCCAAGGTCGAGCCCTCCCTCCTGCAGGCCCTCAGGATCCTCTCGTGACGCCGAAACCCACCCACGCAGACCTCGCGGGCTCCCGCTACCTCGCGCTCCAGCGCCTCGCGCGGGCGCAGAAGCGCGCGACCGCCGAACTGCTCCAG
>CAZBRS010000064.1:3905-29790 GCA_964494475.1 uncultured Myxococcales bacterium
CGCGCTCCAGCGCCTCGCGCGGGCGCAGAAGCGCGCGACCGCCGAACTGCTCCAGGGGTCGTGTCGAGTCGGCGCGGGTCCACTCGATTCGGAGGAAAGAAGCGACCATGGAAATGGACATGTGGAAGTTCTTTGGCATCACGCACACGGACCACACGGTGATGAACCCGATGAGCCTGGCCAAGACGGAGGAGCTCATCGAGTGCCTGCGTCTGGCTGACGCAGGTCGCGTCCTGGATGTGGCCTGTGGAAAGGCGGAGTTCCTTTGCCGGGTGGCGGAGCGCTACCCGGTGGCGGGTACCGGCATCGACCTGTCCCCCATCACCATCGAGGAGGCGCGGCGGAACGTGGCGGCCCGTGGACTGGAAGGGCGCATCGAGCTGCTCCACCTGGACGGGGCGGCCTACGAGCCCGACCCGGGGGCGAAGCTGGACCTTGCTTCGTGCCTTGGCGGCTCGTGGATCTACCACGGCCACGAGGGAACCCTGGAGGCGCTCGCCAGGATGGTGCAACCGGGGGGACTCGTTCTCGTCGGCGAACCTTTCTGGAGGACGGAACCGGATCCTGACTACCTGAAGCGGACCGGGCACGACGCCAGCCTGTGCGGAACGCACGCCGGCAACGTGCAGACCGGTGAGGACCTCGGCCTCTCGCTCCTGTACACGGTGGTGTCCAACGAGGACGATTGGGACCGGTACGAGGGACTCCAGTGGCAAGCGGCCGAACGCTATGCGGCCGACCATCCCGACGACCCCGACGTGGAGCCGCTGCTGCAGACCTCGAACCGGAATCGAGACGCCTACCTTCGCTGGGGACGGGACTGCCTCGGTTGGGCCATGTACCTGTTCCGGAAGCCACGTGGGTCCCGACCGTAACGGTCCGGACGGCCTCTCGGAGAGCCTCGCGCCCTACCGCAGCCGCTGCCCCAGGAAGGTGAACGCCAGCGCCCAGAAGTGCGCCGTCTGGCGGTTGTCGGCGCCGGCGCCGTGGCCGCCCTCGACGTTCTCGAAGTACGTGACGTCGTGGCCGAGGTCGGCCATCTTGGCCATCATCTTGCGGGCGTGGCCCGGGTGCACGCGGTCGTCGCGCGTGGTGGTCATGAACAGCACGGGCGGGTAGACCGCGCCCTCTACCAGGTTGTGGTAGGGCGAGAAGGTGCGGAGGAACGCCCACTCCTCGGGCTTGTCGGGGTCGCCGTACTCCTCGATCCACGACGCGCCGGCCAGCAGGTGCGAGTAGCGCTTCATGTCGAGCAGGGGCACCTGGCACACGATCGCGCCGAACAGCTCGGGGGTGCGCGTGAGCATGTTGCCCACCAGCAGGCCGCCGTTGCTGCCGCCCTCGATCCCCAGGTGGCGGGGCGAGGTCACGCCCCGCGCGATCAGGTCGCGCGCGACCGCCTCGAAGTCTTCGTAGGCCCGCGGGCGATTGGCCTTCAGCGCGGCCTGGTGCCAGCGCGGGCCGTACTCGCCGCCGCCCCGGAGGTTGGCCAGCACGTAGACTCCACCCTTGCTCAGCCAGGCCCGGCCCAGGGTGCCGCTGTAGCGGGGCAGGCGCGGGATCTCGAAGCCGCCGTACCCCGACAGCAGGGTGGGCGCGCGCCCGTCGGACGGCAGGCCCTTCGGCGCCACCTGGAAGTAGGGCACGCGCGTGCCGTCGCGCGAGGTCGCGAAGAACTGCCGGACCTCGAGGCCGCTGGCGTCGAAGAACGCCGGCGCCGACTTCAGGCGCTCGGGGGGCCGGCCGACGGTCGCGAGCAGCAGCGTCTCGGGGGTGAGGAAGTCGGTGGTGGTGACGAACACGTCGTCGGACAGGTCGGCGTCGACGCCCAGCACGCCCACGGTGGCGAAGGGGGGCAGGCCGGGGAAGGCCGAGTGCGTCCAGGCGGCGGCCTCGGGCGTCAGCACTTCGAGGTGCGTGGCCACGTGGTGCATGACGTTCAGCACCAGGTGGTGGCGGGTCCAGGCGAAGCCGGTGAGGGCCGAGGCGTCGTCGGGCGCGAACAGCACGTCGAGGCGCCGGTCACCGGCCAGGAAGGCGTCGAGGCGCGCGGCCAGCAGCGAGCCCGCGGGGTGGGTCGCTCCGCCGACCTGCCAGTCGGCGCGCGGCCAGAGCAGCAGCCACTCGCGCTGCACGTCGACGCGCACGTCGGCGGGCACGTCGAGGCGCTGCCGCGCGCCGTCGCGGTCGAGCACGAACGTCTCTTGCGTGAAGAACGACGGCTTGCGGATGGCCAGGGAGCGCTCGAAGCCGGGCGTACGGTCGTGCACGACCAGCGCCACCATGTCGGTGGCCTGGCCCTCGAACACGGTGACCGCCTCGGCCAGCGGGGTGCCGCGCCGCCAGCGCTTCACGACGCGCGCGTAGCCCGAGGTGGTCAGGGAGCCGGGGCCGAAGTCGGTGCCCACGTACAGGGTGTCGGCGTCCAGCCAGCTGACGTCGCTCTTGGCCACGGGCACCTCGAACCCCCCCGCCACGAAGGCCTTGGCGGTCACGTCGAACTCGCGCACGGCCTCGGCGTCGGAGCCCCCCGGCGAGAGCAGCAGCAGGCAGCGCTCGTACCCGGGCTTCAGGAACACGGCGCCGTGGAACACCCAGCTCTGCCCCTCGGCCGCCCCGAGCGCGTCGACGTCGAGCACGGTCTCCCAGGCCGGCGCCGCCTCGCGGTACTCGTCGAGGGTGGTGCGGCGCCACAGCCCGCGCGGGTGCGCCGCGTCGCGCCACAGGTTGTAGTAGAAGCCCCCGGCCTTGGTGACGTAGGGGATCTTCTCGGTCGAGTCGAGGACGGCGAGCACGTCGGCCTCGAGCGCGCGGTACTCGGCCGTTCCCTCCTGCGCCGCGGCCGTCCGGGCGTTCTCGGCGCGCACCCAGGCGAGGGGGCGCTCCCCGTCGATCTCTTCGAGCCACAGGTACGGGTCGTCGGCGGCGGCGCTGGACTGCAGGCCGCCCGAGCAGGCGGCGAGGAGCAGGAGGGCGACGACGACCCCGGCACGCGACACGAGCTTCATGGGGAGCCCCGCGGAGTTGGCAGGGCGGAAGATAGTCCTCGGGCAGGCCGTACGCCAGTACCCCTACCGCTTCACGTCCTTGCAGCACCGAAACCCCAAATGGTAGTTCAGGTGGCTGCCGGCGCTCCGCACGCGCGTGCCGTGCCAGTAGGGCGCGCGCCAGCGGCACCAGTCCTCGTGGGCGTAGATGCGGTCGAAGACGAACCAGCTGCCCTTCATCTCGGTGTAGCCGAGCTTCTGGCTGCCCTTGCTCGCCATCTCGCTATCGTCGAAGGGCAGGTTCATGTGCTCGGCGGCGTTGCCGTTCAGATCGTACACGCCCAGGGCGCTGCGGCAGGCGGGGAAGGAGCCGGTCGGGAAGGTGTTCGAGCCGCAGTCGTTCCAGGCGCCGCCGTTGCACTTGGCGTGCTTGAAGCTGGAGGTGCCGCAGACCCCCTTCTTGTACTGGGGGCCGTAGCTCCAGTTCTTCGTGGGCTCCCACTTGCGGTGGTAGGCGGTGCGCATCGACTTCACGGCGTCGCGGGGGCTCTTGCCGCGCGCAGAGGCGAAGGGGTAGTCGGGGGCCAGCACGGCGCCGGCGCAGGCGCCCTCCCACTCGTGGGCGTCGCACATGCGCTTGCCGACCGCTTCGCACATGCGCGCGGCCTCCTCGGCCTTGATCCACACCACGGGGTAGGTGCAGGGCACGTTCGGGAACTCGAAGCGGTCGATGCAGGCCGTGGCGTCCTCGGCCTTCTGCGTCGCGGGGTCGTAGAGGGGCGCCATGTAGGGCGCGCCGCACAGGGCGTCGTACCGCGTGTCGTGCGCCGTTATGGGCGAGGCCTTGCGGCGCTCGAGGCAGGTGGCCTCGTCGAGGGCGTGCTCGGTGATGGCGGGGTTGCCCTGGCCCAGGCGCGCGGAGCCCGCGAAGAGGGCGCGTACGGCGGCCACCTGCGCGGCCGTCAGCTTCTGCGACGCCGCCAGGCGCTCGATCAGCGCGTCGTTCAGCGCGGCGCGTTGGTGCGGCACGGGGTCGACGCCGCTGTTCGAGAGCGCCACGCTCGCGAGCAGCCCCAGCAGCCACCCGGTCATCGGGGTTCCTTGCGGATCAGGTAGAAGAAGTCGCGGTTGTCGGGCTTACCCACGAAGCGGGGCACCAGCTTGCCCTCGTCGCTCTCGCCGTCCTTGTCCTCCATGCCGCGCACCAGCGCCTGTACGCGGATGGCCGACTCGTCGGTGCGGTAGAGCGCCAGGTACGTGTGCTCGAGCGCGTTGATGTCGAGCATCATGCCGTAGCTGACCCCGTAGGCCTGGAAGACGCGCACCATGGCCGAGGGCGAGGCCGCCGAGAAGTAGGCGTACACCAGGAAGCGGTGCCCGTTGCGCTCGGTGAGGGCGAGGCCGCCGCGCACGGTGCGCAGCGACTGCGAAGCCGTGCCGGACCAGTTGCCGGGCACCCAGTGGCGCACCAGGCGGCCGGGCACGACCACGCCGCTCGCGCTGCGCTCGACCACGGTCACGCCGTTCTGGCGCGCGAAGCGTACGTGGGGCAGGCGCGCGTCGTCGTCGGCCTCCCAGGTCTTGACCTCGACCGTGCCGTCGTCCAGCACCAGCGCGGTGGCGAGGCCCGGGATCAGGCGGCTGAACACCACGCCGTTCTCGATGAAGCCGTAGTGACTGCCGTCGTTCTTGAAGGCCAGGTCGCCCGATTTGAAGGCCCCGTGGTAGCGCTTGAAGCCGCCCACGAAGGTGGCCGCCACGCGCGCCGCGTCGACGGGGTTCAGCATGCCCGTGCGGATCAGGGGCGCCGAGGTGTCGAGGCCGTCGGGGCCGGGGCGATCGGTGTCGCGGATGCGGGCCGGCACGCGCTCGGACCAGCCGATGGCCGGGTGCTCGGTGCCGAGGGTGAAGCCCAGGCCGTAGCGCTCGAGATCGAAGGCCACCAGGTACACGAGCGCGTTCCGCTCGACCGGGTCGAGGGGATGCACCGCGCCCGGTTGTCCCGCCAGCAGGTCGGGGTGGAGGAGCGCGGGCTTCACGACGCTGAGGAACACGCCGGGCACGCCCGCGGCGGGCACCCAGCGCCCCGCGGGCAGCCGCAGATCGGGGGCGCCCTCGGGCTCGATGCCGAGGTTCCGCGACCACAGCACGTCGGCCGCGTGCTCGCGCGCCAGGTGGGCAGGCGTCGGGCCGTCGGAGCGGGGGGACGCCTCCAAGGCCGTGGCGGAGCCGCGTTCGGAGGGCGCGGTCTCGGCGAAGGCGTCCTTGAAGAACTCTTCGCGCACGAAGCCGGTCAGGGACTCGCCGCCCGGCACGTGGCGCCGCAGCAGGTCGGTCACCTTCTCGAGCGACGTCTTGTGGCCGCGCGTGCTGTTGCGCAGGAAGAGGCGGGCCCCGCAGAGCGGCGCGTAGGGCATCTTGAAGTCGCGCGCGCGGACCAGGGGCGGCTCGGTAGCGCCCCCCCAGAGCGGGCAGGCGAACGAGCGCTCGGGGGTGGAGAGCCACACGCCGCGGGGGCTCTGGGCGTCGAGCGAGACCTGGATTGCCGCCGGATCGGCGCTCTCGAGGTGGTAGACCTCGACCCGATCGTCCCCCTCGAAGCGCAGCGTGAGCACGAACCAGGCGTTGACGGCCGGGTTCAGGTTCGTGAGCGTGGCCTGGCCGCGCCGGGCGTCGTCGCCCTCGATGGCGCGCGTCACGCTGACGGCGTTGGGTTGCAGGTCGACGATGGTCTGCGGCTCGGCCTGGGCGCACGGTACGAGCCAGACGAACGACGAGAGCAGGACCAGGAGCAGCAGGCCACGGCCAGCCATGGCATCCTCCATCCACACTCTCATGATAGCGACGTTGTCAAAACTTTCCGGTCTCGGGGGTCACGAACGCGGGGCACCCGGCTTCCGGGGCGGGTTCGAGGCCACCAGGCCCGCGAGGCGGTCCATCTCGGCGCGCAACCGGGCGAGCTCGCCGGCCAGGTCGACGTCGGCGGCCGGGGCCGGCGGTTCGGGGGGCGTGGGCTCCGGAGGGGGCGTTCCCGCGGCGGGGGAGGGCGGGGCGCCGCCGAAAAGCCCGAACGGGTCGAGCCACGCGGGCGGCTTCGCGAGGCCGGGCTGGAAGAAGCGCTGGACCAGCTCGGTCCAGGTCGACGACGAGCCGCGCTGCTTGATGAGCAGCTTCAGGAAGTCGACCGGCACGATGGGATCGAACTCCTTCATCTGCTCGAGGATGACCTGCACCAGGATGCGGCGCGTGAGATCCTCGTCGGTGGCCGAGTCGAGCACGCGGAACTCCACGTCGGCCTGGACCAGGCGCTCGATGTCGTCGAGGTTGATGTAGCGGCGCTCGAGGGTGTGGTAGAGGCGCCGGTTGGGGTACTTCTTGATCACGAGCGGGGCGGCCATCGTGTTGCACCGTGTCGTAGGTCCGACCCGCACCGTAGCACAGCCCGGAGCTCTTGCAAAGACCGTTCATGTTGCGGTGCAATAATTTCCCTTGACTCCCGCCGGCGCGTACCTACAGTATCGACGCATGTTGCGGTGCAACATAGCGACAACGGCAGCGCCCACCAAGGAGGAGCGACATGGACCCGAAGGCGATGGACAAGATGTTCGACGTGAAGGCGATCCAGGAGATGGTCACGGCGGGGTTCGATGCTGCGATGCAGTATCAGGAGACCCAGAAGGCGGCGTTCGAGACCCAGCTGGCGGCCGCGCAGAAGCAGACGGTCGAGGCCGTGCAGCGCGCGTTCGACGCCATCCGCGAGACCACGCGCCTGGTCGAGCAGGCCACGCGCACCGGCGTCGAGAACACCCGCAAGGCGGTCGAGCAGGCGTCGCGCGTGCACGCGGCCTGAGGTTCCCGTGACGCTTGCGACCCGCCGCGGAGTCGGCTAGAAGTCGGCTCCGCGGCGGGCACGGAGGAGCGATGAAGATCAACCTCGGCTACTGGCCCCTCAAGCACGGGCAGGTCTACCGCGATCGACCGGCGCTGAAGAGCGACCGCTACGATCTGACGCACGCGCAGCTGAACGAGCGCGCGAACCGGCTGGCCAACGGCCTCAGGGCGCGGGGCGTCGGTCGCGGCGATCGCGTGGCCACGCTGCTCTTCAACGTGTGCGAGCAGGTCGAGGTGGTCTTCGCGTGCGCCAAGCTGGGCGCCATCGCGGTGCCCATGAACTTCAGGCTGGCCCCGGCCGAGATCGTGCACCAGCTGAACGACGGCACCCCCGTGGCGCTGATCCACGACGTCGACCTCGACGCCCTGGTGGCCAAGGCCCTGCCCGAGTACGGCGGCCTGCGCCTGCGCCTGGTCGTCGGTCGTCAGCGCGCCGACGCGGTCGACAACGGCTACGAGGCCTTCCTGGCCGAGGCGCCGGCCTCCGAGGCGCTCGTGGCCGACGTGGGCGACGCCGATCCGATCTTCATCATGTACACGGCGGGCACCACGGGCGCGTCGAAGGGCGTGGTGCTGTCGCACGCCAACGTGTTCTTCCAGGTCGTGAACGGCTGGGCGCTCGGCATCGATCCGCGCGCCGTGGGCCTGGTGCTGCTGCCGCTCTTCCACACGGGCGGCCTGAACGGTTCGGTGCTGCCGCTGCTGGCGGTGGGGGGCACCGTGGTGCTTCAGAAGCGCTGGGACCCGGCCGCGGTGCTCGGCGCCATCGAGCGCGAGCGCGTGTCGGGCATGGTGGGCGTGCCCATCCAGTATCAGCTCATGGCCGAGTGCCCGGCGTTCGACACCACCGACTTCAGCTCGGTCGCGTGCCTGATCTCGGGCGGCGGGCCGCTCTCCGACGCCATCGGCGAGCGCTACCTGGCCCGGGGCCTGCACTTCACCCAGGGCTACGGCCTCACCGAGGCGGCCCCGGGCGTCACCGGGCAGCTGCCCGAAGAGTTCCGGGCGCACCCCGGCTCGGTCGGCCGGCGCTGCCTGTATGTCGAGGTCGAGATCGTCGACCCGCAGGATCGCGTGCTTCCGGCGCGCGCCGAGGGCGAGATCCGCGTGCAGGGCCCGAACGTGATGCTGGGGTACTGGGGCAAGGCCGACGAGACCGCGAAGGTGCTGCGGGGTGGCTGGCTCTACACGGGCGACCTCGGCTACCTGGACGAGGACGGCTACCTGTACCTGTCGGGCCGCAAGAAGGAGCTCATCATCTCGGGCGGCGAGAACATCCACCCCAAAGAGGTCGAGAACGTGCTCGAGGGGCACCCGGGAGTGGCCGAGGCCGCGATCGTGGCCCTGTCCGACCCGCGCTGGACCGAGGTGCCCGTGGCCGCGGTGGTGCGCCGCGACCCGGCGCTCTCGGCCGAAGCCTTGCTCGAGCACGCGCGCGAACGGCTGGCCCGCTACAAGGTGCCGCACCGCGTGCTGTTCGTCGAGGCGCTCCCGCGCAACGCGGCCGGGAAGCTCTTGAAGAAACAAATCACCGAGTGGTTCCAATCATGACCGATCCCACCGCCGCCCTGGTGCAGATGACCGAGAAGGCCTGGACCGCGTGGCTCGACGCCATCGACAGCGGCCTCGACGTGGTGCTGAAGTCGCCCCTGTTCGTGTGGGGCGTCGGGCGCGCGCTCGACGGGCGCCACCGCGTGCGGGCCAAGCGCGACGAGGCCGTCGAGAAGGCGCTGTCCGAGGCCCGCCTGGCCTCGAAGGGCGACGTGGAGCGCCTGGCCGCCGACGTGCACCGGCTCGAGGCCAAGCTGAACGAGCTGCTGCTTCGCCAGGAGGAGCAGGCGTCAGCGCCGGCGTCCGCGCCGGTTCCCGCGCCGGTGACCGCGCCGGTTCCCGCGCCGGTGACCGCGACGAAGCGGCCGCGCCGCCAGGGGGCCTGAGCCATGCAGGCGCGTGACGTCCTCTCGCTGGTCAAGAACGCCGTCGAGGTGGCCCTCGGCAAGGTACCGGTCGACCTCGCGACCACGCCCCACGACGTGGTGCAGACCGACAACAAGGCGCGCCTGCTGGCCTACCACCAGGCGAACCCGAAGCACGCCACGCCGGTGCTGCTGCTGCCGTCGATGGTGAACCGCCACACGCTGCTCGACCTCACCGAAGAGAGCAGCCTGGTGCGGGCGTTCGTGCGCGCCGGCTTTCGCACCTACCTGCTCGACTGGGGCTGCCCCACGGCCGAGGACCGTCACCTGCCCGCCGCCGAGTACGTCGACGGCGTGCTGCACCGCGCCGTGCGCAAGGTGCGCCTGCTCTCGGGCGCGCCGCAGGTCACGCTCGGGGGCTACTGCATGGGCGGCTCGATGGCTCTGATCTATGCAGCGCTCTACCCCGCTCTCGTGAAGAACCTGCTGCTGTGGGCCACGCCCGTCGACTTCGAGCAGGGCGGCAAGCTCACGCTGTGGGCGAAGCGCGACTCCTTCGACGCCGACGGCTTCGTCGACGCGGTGGGCAACGCGGCCCCCGAGCACCTGCAGCCGGCCTTCGACATGCTCATCCCCACCTGGCGCCTGCGCCAGTGGACCACCTTCTCGCGCTACGGCCACCTGCCCATCTTCGTGAAGCAGTTCGTGGCGCTCTCGACGTGGACGGCCGACAACGTCGAGGTGCCCGCCGAGGTCTTCCGGGTGGTGGCGCGAGACCTGTACCAGGGCAACAAGCTCCTGAAGGGCGGCCTGATGCTGGGCGGGCGCGAGGTGCGCCTGGGGGCCATCACGGCCTCCACGCTGAACCTGGCCGCGGCCAAGGACCACATCGTGGTGCCCGCCTGCGCCCACCAGCTGAAGGGGCGCCTCGGCACGACCGACGTGGAGGAGCTCGCGTACCCCGTGGGGCACCTGGGCCTCGCCATGGGCCCCGAGGCGCTCACCGTGATCTGGCCGAACATGATGAGTTGGCTCGCTGCTCGCTCCTGAGGAGGCTCGCGATGATGCGCTCGGTCCCGCTGCTGGTCGCGTTGTGGGTGGCCGTGACGGTCGCGTCCTGCGAGCAGGGCGCCGTGAGCTTCGCGGGGGACGACGCGCACGAGGCGCTCGACTACGGCCCGGGGCCGGATGGCGACGTGCAGAAGCCCGAGGCCGACGAGCCCGACGCGGTTGACACCGTTCCCGAGATCGAGGAGGTCACCGCCGTCGAAGAAGAGGCCGAAACGAGCCCCGATACAGTCACCCCCAACGCGGCGGAGCCCACCCCCGACGCGGCGGAGCCCACCCCCGATGCGGTCGAAGAAGCCGACGCCGCGGCCGAGGCGAGCGACGAGACCGACGACACGGGCCCGACCGCGCCCGAGCCCGTCACCGTGACCGGGTCGGACACCTGGGACCGCATCGAGCGCTACTCGCTGGACAGCGCGGGGCTGGTGCCCGAACCCACCCTCGATAAGACGCGCCCCACCGACCCCGAGATCGTGGCGGCCTTCGGCACCGACGCCCCGCCCGTGACCGACTTCCTGTTGCACGCGGCGCCCGGCTGGGACAGCGGTCAGGGGCCGGTCGTGCTGCTCCTGACCGGCGCCGGCACCAACGCCACCGAGTCGTTCATGCAGCCGGCGCTCGTCAACGACGCCGCCCTGGCCCGCGCGCTGCCGCAAACGGGCTACCGGGTCTTCGCGCTCACCTTCGCGGCGCCCTTCGGGTCGAACCGCAACCAGGCGGTCACGGTGGCCTTCGCGCTGCAGATCCTGCGGGCGCGCCTGGGCGTCGACCGCGTAACGGTGGTGGCGCACTCGAAGGGCGGCCTGGCGGCGCTGGCGTACGTGCGGGGCCTGGTCGCCCTGTGGGGCCTGCCCTACGCCGGCGACGTCGATCGGTTGATCCTGGTCGGCGTGCCCCTCGGCGGCCTGGATTGGAGCTTCCGACACCCGAACCCCACCTACACCGTCGACCTCCTGAGCCTGCCCATGCCCTCGGTGTGGGACAAGATCCTCGAGTGGGGCTCGTGGAAGGACCTCACCGAGAGCAGCATCTATGGTGGCGCCTACAACGGCCTGCTCGAGTCGTTGACCCCGTGGGTCGACACCTACCCGCTGTCGGGCCTGGAGCAGGACTGGTACACCACCTGGTACGGCGGCACCGGCTTCGTCAGCCACAGCCTGGGCATCGACGCGGCGGTCGAGCTCGGCGGCCACTTCATGCAGGCGCTGCACGCCGCGCCCATGCCCGCCAGCGTGCCCGTGGCGGCGCTGGCCGGCGGCAACGGCTTCGTCGGCGGCGTGGCGTGGGAGACCACCGGGCCCTCCGACGGCATGGTCTTCGTCGCCTCGGCCACCGACGTCAGCGATTTCGAGGCCGCGGGCTGCCCCCTCCTGAACGTCGACACCCTGCTGCTCGAGAACCACTGGACCCTGCTCTCGTCGCCCGATGCGCTGGCGTTCGTCCAGGCCGCCCTGACCGCCATCCCCTGAACCCGGGGGCCCGCCGTCACGAAGGGGTTGGCGGTCGCGTCCGTACCGGGTACGGTTGCGCCATGGGACGAACGGGCTTCCACTGCCGCCGGTGCGGCCATTGCTGCCTCACGCTGGTCGACGCCTACCGGGGCGCGCTCAGCGAGGGCGACCTCGAGCGCTGGCGGCGGGCCGGGCGCGCCGACCTGCTCGCGTGGGTGCAGACGCTCGACCTCGGGCCGGGCAACGTGCTGCACCTCGCGTGGGTCGACCCCGAGACCGGCGACGACGTCGATCGCTGCCCCTGGCTGGTCGAGGACGGCGCGGGCCTGTACGGCTGCGCCATCGAGGCCATCAAGCCCGACCACTGCCGGGCCTTCCCGGACCACCGCGGGCACGCCGAAGCCAACGGTTGCCCGGGCTACGGGCCGAATCCGCGCGACCCTTCGAAAGGGGATTGACTTCTCGATATAGCAATATCAAGATGTCGCCGTCTCGTTGGGGGGGGAATCCCATGGAGAACGCCGCGTCGGCCGTGAGCCTCGATCTCGAGCGCGCCGCGCAGATCTCGGAGCTGCTGAAGGCCGTGGCGCACCCGCTGCGCCTGCGCCTGGTGGCCGCGCTCGCCGACGGTGACGCGCGCGTCGGCGACCTGGCCGAGCGGCTCGGGGCGGCCCAGGCCATCGTCTCGCAGCAACTGCGCATCCTGCGCATGAGCGGGCTCGTGCGGTTGGCGAGGCGCGGAGGCGTGCCGTGCTACCAACTGGCCGAGCCCCGGCTGCGCGACCTGCTCGTGTGCGTGCAGGGCTGCAAGCGACCGTAACCGCAAGAAGAAGCTGGCGAGGGCGACCGCGATGAAGCGCTTCAAGCAGCTCTGGGTGCTGATGACCGTGCTGGTGGTCCTCTGCGCGGGGGCCGCGGTGGCGTGGCAGGCGGGGCGACCCGCCACGACGAGCCGAACGGCGTTCGTGCCCGAGACCCGGGTTCACCTGGACCACGGGCCCTTCTTCCGCGAGCCCTTCGCCACGCCGCAAGACGTGACCCGGGCCTGCCTCGGCTGCCACCCCGACGCGGCGCGCGAGGTGATGGCCACGGCGCACTGGGAATGGCTGGGGCCCGAGGTCGAGGTGCCCGGGCACGAGGGCAAGCGCCGCATCGGCAAGAAGAACCTGTTGAACAACTTCTGCCTCACCACTGTGGGCAACCGCGCGGCCTGCACCAAGTGCCACGTGGGCTACGGCTGGAAGGACGACTCGTTCGACTTCGCGCGGGGCGAGAACGTCGACTGCCTGGTGTGCCACGAGCAGACCGGCGCCTACGTGAAGGGTGACGAGGGCTTGCCGATGAAGGGCGTCGATCTGCTGGCCGCCGCGAGGTCGGTCTCGTACCCGCGGCGCCCGAACTGCTCGGTGTGCCACAGCTTCGGGGGGGGAGGGCAGGGGGTCAAGCACGGCGATCTCGACTCGAGCCTCGAGAACCCCGGCGAGGACGACGACGTGCACATGGGGCGGTACGGCTTCCTCTGCATCGACTGCCACCGCACCGAGCAGCACGTCATCCGCGGCCGCGCCTTCTCGGTCAGCGTCGAGGACGCGGGCGGCTTCGACTGCGTCGATTGCCATCGCGAGCCTCCGCACCGCGACCCGCGCCTGAACGGGCACCTGGCCGCGGTGGCGTGCCAGACCTGCCACATCTCGAGCTTCGCCCGCAAGCTGCCCACCAAGACCGACTGGGACTGGAGCAAGGCCGGTGATGCCAGGCGCACCGACGATCCCCACGAGTACCTGAAGATCAAGGGCGAGTTCGTCTACGACCACGACGTGGTGCCCGAGTACGGCTGGTTCGACAAGACGGTGGAGCGCTACCTGATCGGCGATCCCATCGACCCCGAGGGGGTCACGCACTTCAACCGGCCGAGGGGCGACATCTCCAGCCCGGCCGCGAAGATCTGGCCCTTCAAGGTGCACCGGGCCCTCCAGCCCTTCGACGCGAAGCGCAAGGTCTTCCTGCCGCCGATCCTCAGCGGCGAGGGCGGGTACTGGCACGACTTCGACTGGAAGAAGGCGCTCACGCTGGGCGCGCGCGCTGCGGGCCTCGAGTTCAGCGGCGAGTTCGGGTTCGCGCGCACCGTCATGGCCTGGCCGCTCTCGCACATGGTCGAGCCTGCGGGCAACGCGCTCGGCTGCGACGACTGCCACGGCGACAAGGGGCGCCTCGATTGGAAGGCCCTCGGGTACGAGAGTGATCCCATGCGGGTGGGAGGTCGACGATGACGCGCGCGCTCGGGTTGATGTTCGCTTGGCTGGTGGGCACGGCGCCGATGTGGGTCGCGGCGGCTCCCAACGAGATGCACCCGGCCTTCCCCGTGCTCGACGCCGCGGGCGCGTCGGTGCTCGCGTCGGGGCTCGCGCCCTCGGCCGACCAGACCTGCGGTGCCTGCCACGACACTGCGTGGATCGACGACCACAACGTGCACGTGTCGGATCGCGTGCGGGCCACGTGCGTCGACTGCCACCTCGAGGGCAGCCGCCTGCCCACCGACCCGGCCGCCTTCGACGCCGAGGGGCGGCTGAGGCGCGAGGCGTTGCTCATCGGGCCGCCGCGTCCGGCCAACTGCGCGCGCTGCCACGGGCTGGTGCACTCGGGGCCCGAGCCGCTGGCCTTGCCCCCCGACTTCGAGACCGCCCCGACGCCCGACGAGCCCGCGCGCACCTACGATCTGACCCGGAGCACCGGCGAGATCGTGAGCGCCGACGACCAGGCCGACTCGTTCCTGAACCTCGCCAACAAGACGGCGCTCTCGCTGCCGTGGGACGCGCACGCCCGCCGCGGCGTGGGCTGCACGGCCTGTCACTTCGCGCCCAACAACCCGGCCCGAGCCCACCTCAAGGACTCGGGCCTCGAAGTGCTGGCTTCCGACCCGCGCCGGCTGCGCATGTCCGAGTACCTGCGCCGCCCCGACCACCGGCTCGCGGCCGCCACGTGCACCGCCTGCCACGATCCGCTGAAGGCCCACGACTTCCTGCCCTACCGCAAGCGCCACCTGGCGGTGCTGGCGTGCCAGTCGTGCCACGTGCCGCGGCTCATGGCGCCGGCGGTCATGGCCGAGGACGCCACGGTCGTCACGGCCGACCGCCGCCCGGCGACCACGTACCGGGGCCTCCAGTGGCAGGAGGGAGTGGCCTTCAACGCGCAGCTGCTCGAGGGGTACGTGCCGTTCCTGCTGGCGCCGGCCGATCCGGCGCGCGGCCCGCGGCTCGCGCCCTTCAACCTGGTCACGCGCTGGGAGTGGGTGTCCCTGGGTACGGGGCTGCCCGTGCCCTGGCCGCTCGTCGAGCGGGCCTGGTACGACGGTGAGCGCGTGGTCCCCGAGCTGCTGGAGCGCCTCGACGCCGACGGCGACGGCGCGCTCGCCCGCGCCGAGCTCGTGCTCGACTCCGACCTCAAGCTCGAGGCCGTCCGGGCACGGCTGGCCGCGGTGGGCGTCAGCGAGCCCGCCATCCGGGCGCACGTCACGGCGCACGCGGTGAACCACGGCGTCGTGTCGGGGGCCCGCGTCCGGCGCGACTGCGAGGACTGCCACGCCCGCGGAGGCCGCTTCGAGCAGCCCCTCGTGCTCGCCACCAGCGCGCCGGGGGGCGTGCTGCCCCTGCTCGAGACCGATCGGGGGCCGCTGGTCGGCTCGGCCACCGTCAACGCCCAGGGAGCCATCGTCCTCCAGCGCGACCAGGGCGCCTGCCACTTCTACGTGTTCGGCGTGTCGTGCGTGTCGTGGCCCTCGCGCGTGGGCTTCGCGCTCTTCGCCGCGGTGATCCTCGGCATCGCCGTGCACGCCGGCCTGCGCTACCGGGCGCGCAAGGGGCACGTCGCGGTCCACGGCCGCGCCGAGCGCCTGTACATGTACCCGGCCTACGAGCGCTTCTGGCACTGGGTCATGGCGGCCAGCGTCATCGTGCTCCTGCTCACGGGCTTCGAGGTGCACGGCCGGGGCGATCTCGACCTCTTCGGCATCCCGCTGGCGGTGCGGCTGCACGACGTGTTCGCGGTGGTGCTGATCGCCAACGCCTTCCTCTCGCTCTTCTACCACGTGGCGAGCAGCGCCATCCGGCAGTTCTTCCCGCCGCGCGAGAACCTGCAGGGCGAGATGGCGGCCCAGGCCCGCTACTACCTGCGCGGCATCTTCCTCGGCCAGCCCCACCCGGTGCCCAAGTCGGTCGAGCGCAAGCTGAACCCCTTGCAGCAGGTCACGTACCTGGGCCTCCTCAACGTGCTCTTCCCCTTCCAGGTGGTGAGCGGCGCCCTCATGTGGGGCGTGTCCGAGTGGCCCGATCTGGCCGCCTCGGTCGGCGGCCTCACCATCGTGGCGCCCCTCCATCACCTGGGCGCGTGGCTCTTCCTGACCTTCTTCGTGCTGCACCTCTACCTGACCACCACGGGGCGCACGCTCACCTCGAACCTGGCCGCCATGGTCCACGGCTGGGAGGACGTCGAGGTGCCCGAGGCCGAGACGCAAGGAGGTTCCCATGCCCGGTAAGCCGGCCCGGTCGTACGTGAACCCCTACCTGGGGGGCACCCTGCTCGGCGTGGTGCTCTTCGCCGCCTTCTTCGTCACGGGGAACGGCCTGGGCGCCTCGGGCGCCATCGAGCACGTCGACGTGGCGGCCGTGAAGGTGATCGCGCCCGGCGCGGTCGACCGCGTGGCGCGCTGGGCCGAGGTGGGCGGCGGGTCACGCACGCCCCTCGACCACCCCGGCGTGTGGATGCTGCTCGGCACCTTCCTGGGCGGCATGGCCTCGGGGCTCGCGAACCGCCGCCTGCGCGTCGAGACCCGCAAGGGGCCGCGCATCTCCACGCCCCTGCGCTGGGTGCTGGCGCTGGTGGGCGGCGCCATCATGGGCTACGGCGCCCGCCTGGCGCGCGGGTGCACGTCGGGGCAGGCCCTGAGCGGCGGCGCGGTGCTGTCCGTGGGCAGCTTCGCGTTCATGTTCGCGGTCTTCGGCGGAGCCTACGCCCTGGCGTACTTCGTCCGTAGACTGTGGAACTGAGGGAGGTGACCGATGGCTCCCTTCGACCTGGTTGCGAACCTCGGGGCCTGGGGCTCCGACCTGGTGTTCCTCGTCATCGGCCTCGGCTTCGGCGCCGTGCTCGAGATGTCGGGCTTCGGCGACTCGCGCAAGCTGGCCGCGCAGTTCTACTTCAAGGACCTGACCGTGCTGAAGGTCATGTTCACGGGCATCGTGGTGGCCAGCGTGCTCGTCTTCCTGGCCTCGGCCCTCGAGCTCGTCGACTTCAGCCGCGTGTGGGTGAACCCCACCTACCTGGCCCCCGGCATCGTGGGGGGCCTCATCATGGGCGTTGGCTTCATCGTGGGCGGCTTCTGCCCGGGTACGTCGCTGGTGGCGGCCTCGACGTTCAAGCTCGACGGCGTGTTCTTCGTGCTGGGCGTCGCCGGCGGCATCCTGGCCTTCGGCGCCACGGTGCCGGCCTTCGAGGGCTTCTACAACGCGACCTACCTGGGGCGCTTCACGCTGCCCGAGTGGCTGGGCCTGCCCTACGGCGTGGTCGTGGTGCTGCTGGTGGCCATGGCGCTCACCATGTTCTGGGGGGCCGAGCTGGCCGAGGCCGTGTTCGGCCGGGGCAAGGCCTGGAAGGACGTGCGGCTCGTGCCCGAGAAGAAGGGGTACGTCGCGGCGGCGGCGGCGCTGCTGGTCGGCGCCTTCGTGGTGGCGCTGGTGGGCCAGCCGAGCGTCGACGACCGCTTCCAGTGGGTCGCGCCCCAGGCCAACGCCCAGCTGAACGAGCGCGAGGTGCTGGTCGATCCGGCCGAGGTCGTCGAGCTGTGGCAGGATCTGTCGCTGCGCGTGCAGATCCTCGACGTGCGCGCCGAGGCCGACTTCAACCGCTTTCACCTGGCGGGCGCGCGCCGGCTGGCCGAAGGGGCGACCCGCGACCCGCTCGTCGTGAAGGGGCTGCTCGAGGCGCCCGACAACACCATCACCTTCTTGATGTCGAACGACGAGCCCGCGGCCCTCGGCGCCTGGCGCGACCTGAAGGCCCAGGGCGTCGTGAACCTCTACGTGCTCGAGGGGGGCGTGAACGGCTGGCTGCGGCGCTACCCGCCGAGCCCCTGCGTGGCGCGTCCCACGACGCGACCGACGGCTGGCGACGAGTTGGCCTGGAGCTTCGAGGTCTCGGTGGGCGCGCGCTCGCCCTCGGCCCACCCCCACCTGGCCCGCCACGAGGCGGAGCCCGCCTGCGAGCTGGCCGAGGCGGCGCCCCCCGCGCCCGCGCACGCCGCGACCGGCCACGGCGCGCCGGCCCCCGCGCGGCCCCTGGTCAAGAAGGTCAAGCTGCAGAAGAAGGCGGTGGCCCGGGGCGGGTGCGGGTGACGTCCGGCGCGGCGCCCCTTCCACGGTCTGGCGGGTGCCGTCGCCGCGAGCCCTGAATGGACCGCCCTGCACGCGGTGGTGCGCGAGAACCTGGTTCCGGCGGGAGAGAAAGACCGGAGGTGGCAGTTCGCGCGTGTTGAGGTACACTCACGCCCGGCCGCCGGGTGGCGGAGGGCTCGACAGCGAGGCGACGAGGCGCAGATGAGAGCATGGGACGGGGTGGCTCGTACGCTGGTCCTGGTGGTGGCGCTGCTCGGGTGCGGGGGCGGCGACGAGAATGGCAGCCAGGGGCCGGGGAGCGCGTGCGTTCTGGGCGAGTACCGCGCCTGCGCGTGCGCGACCGGCGGTACGGGCTTGAAGACCTGCGGCGACGACCGGCGCTGGCTGGCGTGCCGGTGCGAGGCGGACGTGTCGGACGCAGCGGGCGGCGACACCGCGCTGCAGGACGCCGGCCCCGACGACCCGGGGGGCGACGGCGGCTTGCCGGACTCGGGGTCGGTCGAGCTGATCGGCGACGACGCGGCCCCCCCGGACGGGCACGACGGCGGCGACGTGCCGCCCCTCGACCCCTGCGCCGATGGCGCGCGCAACGGCGGCGAGACCGACGTCGACTGCGGTGGCCCCTGCGCTCCCTGCGGCCTAGGCGACGGCTGCGGCGCGGCCACCGACTGCCTGTCGGGGCTCTGCGCCGGCGGCGTGTGCGCCCTGCCGCCCAGCTGCGGCGACAACGTGAAGAACGGCGGCGAGAGCGACGTGGACTGCGGCGGACCCTGCGCGCCCTGCGCCACCGGCCGCCTGTGCAACGGGCACACCGACTGCCTGAGCGCCACCTGCATCTACGGCGTGTGCAAGGAGCCCACGTGCCAGGACGACCTGCGGAACCAGGGTGAGGCGGACGTGGACTGCGGCGGCCCCTGCGCGGCCTGCCCCGACGGCAGCGCGTGCGACGCAGCGGCCGACTGCGCGAGCGCGAGCTGCCACGGCCACGTGTGCGTCTCGTGCGACGACGATCAGAAGAACGGCGGCGAGACCGACGTGGACTGCGGCGGAAACGCCTGCGATCCGTGCGGCAACGGCAAGCATTGCGCCAAGCCCGCCGACTGCGTGGGCGGCGGCTGCCAGGGGGGCACGTGCTGCACCGCCAACGATTGCGGGGTCTGCGCGGCCACCCCCAAGGAGGTGTGCAACGGCAAGGACGACGACTGCGACGGCTTCACCGACCTGCTGCTGGAGGACTTCGGGCAGCTCTGCCCCCTGCAGAAGGGGGTGTGCGCGGGGGCCGAGCAGTACTGCAAGGCGGGGGCCTGGGTCTGCGACGCCGCGGCCTACTCCTGGGGCAACTCCTACTACCAGGCCACCGAGACCTCCTGCGACGGCCGCGACAACGACTGTGACGGCACCACGGACGAGGGCCTCCTGAACGCCTGTGGCAAGTGCGGGAGCGTGCCCGCCGAGGTCTGCAACGGCAAGGACGACGACTGCGACGGCGACACCGACGAGGGCCTCCTGAACGTCTGCGGCAAGTGCGGGAGCGTGCCCGCCGAGCTCTGCAACGGCCGCGACGACGACTGCGACGGCGACACCGACGAGGTGGCGGCCTGCGCCTCTTGCCAGGCCACGCCCCCGATGGTGGAGCTGTCGTCGCTGTACTCGTCGGCCGGCTCGTACTACACGATCGACCACGCCAACGCCCTGGTGGCGGTGGGCACCTCGGCCTACGCCACCTACCGGGCCGGGAACACGCCGGCCACCAAGCGCCTGGCCGACGGCGCCATCCAGCAGGTCGTGGCGGCGCCGGGGGCGATCTTCGTGGAAGGGGGGGGCATCGGGACCCCGTCGCTGGCCGCCTTCGGCGACCGGGTGCTGCTCACGTACGTGCGCGTTCCGAGCAACAGCACCTTCGCCAAGGTGTACTCGGTCCCCATCGACGCCAGCGGCGCGCTGACGCCGACGGTGCTCTACGAGGGGACCGCGGGCTCCTTCTACACCGCCTCGGCCAGCTTCGGCGATCGCACGCTGGTCGTGGTCGACGCGGGCACGGTGGCTTACCAGAACGACTGGCGCCTCTACGAGTCCACGGATCCGACCGCCGCCGAGCCGGAGCTCGCGTTCGTCGAGACGATGAGCTGGTACGACGACGCGAAGCCCCAGCTGCGCTTCCGCTCCGACGGCCACGCCGTCGCCTTCGTCCGGACGTACAAGGACTACTACGGCGACTGGCACTATGCCGCCGGCGACCTCGACGGCGGGTCCGGGGCCGAGCTCCTGGTCGCGACCCAGGCCGTCTTCCAGCCCCGCTCCGACCTCGACTTCGCGGCGGCGTGGTCGGCCCTGGGCGGCAAGGTCTACTACCAGGAGGGCTCGTCCTCGGCACCCTGGGCCGCGGGCCTCGAGCTCGCGTCGGGAGGGGACGCCGCCCTGGGCGTGGGGCCCGACGACGGGCCGGTGGTCACCTTCACGACCTCCAACGCGAAGACGCTGATCGAGGCCCGGCGGAACGCCGACGGCACGTTCGTGACGCGAACGCTCCTGGAGGCCCCGGAGCACGAGGTCTTCCTCGGCACCTCGGTCGCGGTCGACACCGCCGGCCGCGCCCACGTGGCGGCGCAGGTCATGAACTCCAACTACCCCAGCGGCTCCCGCTACAAGCTGATCTACCTGATGAGCTGCTGGGGCGGCTGACGGGCGCGCAGGGGCTGGATCTCCGAGGGGAGTCTTGTGCCGGCGGGCTCTTTTCGGTACGTTGGGCTCATCGGAACAGCTTTCTTGAGGGCACCCATGTCGACCTTCACCGCGCGCGCTCGAACGCTGGCGCTGGGGGTGGGCCTGGCGGGCTTGATCGTGCTCTCGACGGGCGCCACCGAGCCCACCTGCTCACCGGTGGATCCTGCGGAGCCCGTGTGCCTGACCGCCGCCGACTGCGCGGGCCTGGCGCCCATCATCAACTGCGTGGGCGCGTGGACGTGCCAGGAGGCCGCCTGCGTGTGGGAGTGCGCGGTGACGCCCGGGCACTGCTGGGGCAACGAGATGTGCGCGGCCGACGAGTACTGCTTCTTCGAGGTCTGCGCTGAGGAGACCGGCCGCTGCGAGGCTCGCCCCGAGATCTGCTACGCGCTGTACGACCCGGTCTGCGGCTGCGACGGAAAGACCTACTCCAATGACTGCGTCGCTGCCGTCGCTGGCGTCAGCGTCGACACCCAGGGCGCGTGCGCGCCGACGCCGGTGCTGTGCTGGGAGCACGCCATGTGCGCCAAGGACCAGTACTGCGAGCTGGCGGGCTGCGGCGCGAAGTCCGGGTATTGCCAGGCGCGCCCCGAAGCGTGCTACGACCTGTGGGCGCCCGTGTGCGGCTGCGACGGGGTCACGTACGCGAACGACTGCGACGCGGCCTCGGCGCGAGCGACCGTCGCCCACGAAGGCGAGTGCGAAGCCAGCTTGTAGCCACCGTTCACGAGAGGGGCGGGGCCCTCCGGATCCTCCCGCCCCGGCGCTCCTTCACGCTCGCCGCTGGTATCCGAGGCGCCGTTGGGGTATGCCTTCGAGGCCATGCCGGAGGGCTCGACACGATGACGCGACGGGGATTGGCGCTGCTGAGCGTGCTGGCCACCTGGGCCTGCACCGAGGGGGGCGCGGTGCCGCGCTGCGAGGGCGACACGCTGGTCCGCGCCTGCACCGAGCGCGAATGCGTCGAGGGCGGCTACGTCGAAGGCGACGGTCGGGTACACCAGGCCTGCTCGACGGGCCGCTGCGTCGAGGCCAACGGCTCGGCCGAGTGCGTGGCGGACCCGCCGGCCGCCTGTACCCACGACACCTGCGTCGAAGGCTTGCGCGTCGTCTGCGGGGCCACGGGCTACGTGACGACGAGCGTCGCCTGTGAGGACGGCAGCGTCTGCACGGCCGGGGCCGACTGGGCCGAGTGCGCGTTCGTCGGGCTGCCCTGCCCCGACCCCGCCGCCCTCTTCTGCGCCGAGGGCGACGTCTATCGCTGCGGCTTCAACGGCCTGGCCGGTGCCCGGGTGGCCGTCTGCACCGAGGGTACGTCGTGCATCGAGGCCGGCGATCAAACCTTCTGCGGCTACCCCGACCTGGCCTGCCCCGCCGACACGGGCGGCTTCTGTCACGAAGCGGCGGCGTGCACCTGCGCGCGCGCTGGCGGGTTCGTGTACGAGAAGAGACTATGCGACGACGGCCTCACGTGCGTCGAGTTCGAGTTCGACGGCTCGACCCAGGCCGAGTGCGCCTATGCTGAGCGCCCCTGTGAACCCGGCGCGAGCACGTGCGAGCCCGGGCTGCTCGTGATCTGCGGCCCCTCAGGCTTCGAGATCGCGCGCCTCGACTGCACCACCTGCGAAGAGGCCACTCCTGGAAAGGCCGAATGCCGGTGATCGCGGCCACGGAGTTCGCGAGCGCCTGGGCTGCCTGCAGCGACTTCGGCGGGGGGGCGTAGCCCGCTTCATCGGTCAGCGCTCCACCTTCTCCGGCTGTCCCTTCAGGAACACGGGGACGGGTACGTCTCCCGGCTCGACGATCCGGGGCGTGAAGGTGTACCCCGGCTTCACGGCGTCGACGACGAACGCCGGGGGGAGCGAGCGCACCAGGCCGACGAAGCCGAGGCCCGTGAGCACGATGCCCGGGATCAGGATCACGGCGCCCGTCGATCGCAGGATGCCCTTGGCCGCGTCGTCCTTCGCTCCCGCCCCGGTCAGCATGGCGGCGCCGACCAGCGACGCGATGCCCCCCAGGACGGTCACCACCCAGGCGCCGCCGCGTCGAGGGACCTCGACCTCGTAGTCGCGATCGACGGCGAGCGGCGACGCGGTCTCGGTCAGCACCCGTTCGCCGTGCCGCAGCCGGACCACGGCGTCGTCGGGATCGGTGGTGGCCGTGACCCGCAGCCGCGCCGTCTGCGTGGTGGTGCCGCACGCGCAGAGCAGAGCCACCGCCAGCGCGAGCAGCGCCGAAGGGCGCCGGAACGTCATCGTGCGGTACGAGCTTGCCAAGGGGAGCCTCCTTTGCTGTTCCCTGCGCCGCAAGACCGTGTCTCCGGACCCCGTCAGAAGAGCCCGAGCGGCGCGACCTCCAGCGTGAGGGCGTCGATGCACCACGTCTCGCCCCCCTCCACCGGCGTCGAGGTGAGCGGCAGGTTCGGCGCGATGGTGACCTCGCGCGCCCGGAGGCCCGTGAAGGTGGCGCGGAACTGCCCGCCCGGGTCCTCCCACGCCGTGAGGTCCATGTGGCCCGCGTAGACCAGGAACGTCTTCTCGCAGCCGCCCTGGTTGGAGCAGCCGGCCTCGATGCGGATGCAGCGCTCGCAGGTGGCGTAGTTCTCGTCGACGAACACGAACGGGCCGAGGGCCCGCTCGTCCAGGAGCAGCTCGAGCCCGAACACGTTGGCCGGCGCCGTCGCGCTGTCGGCCGCGGCCAGCTCCAGGAACCCGCCCTCGGCGGCCGGGCACGTGGACGCGGCGGCCGACACGACCTGGAAGCCCTGGTGGGTGCACCGCGGTCCCTCGGCCTCCTGCGTGGGGGCGTCGGTGGCGGCGTCGGCGTCCGTGTCGGCGACCTCTCCCCCGGCGACCTCTCCCACGCCATCCGGAACCTGCGCCACGTCGGCCTCGCCGTGGGTGACGTCCTGCGACGCTCCGTCGAAGCCGCCGACGCCGGTGTCCCCCCCGGCCGTGCCCGCGCCCCGGCAGCGGAGTGCGCTCGCCAGCAGGAGCAGCCCCACCGCTATCCTCCAACCCCTTCCGTTCATGGCGTGCCTCCCGGGTCGGCGCCCAGCGGGCGCGCTGCTACGATACCTCCGAACGTGCCCGCGGCCGATCACAATCGCTGACGAGAAACACGCTTGACGGTTGTGAACATATGTCTATAATGCGGGCAGGAGAGCGAGACGATGCCCAGGCCACCCTGTCCTCGGACCATCTCCGGTTGCCCCGCGGCGCCGGTGTTCAAGCCCGTGGGCATTCCGGTGCACGAGCTCGACGAGGTGATCATGACCCTCGACGAGTTCGAGTCCCTGCGCCTGGCCGACCTCGACGGTCGGTACCAGGAGGAGGCGGCGCGCCAGATGAACGTCTCGCGCCCCACGTTCAGTCGCATCGTGGAATCTGCTCACCGCAAGGTCGCCGACGCGCTGGTGCACGGCAAGGCGCTGCGCATCGAGGGCGGAACCGTGAGCGTCGAAGGTCGACGCTGCTGCCGGTGGCACGACGAGAAGGAGAAGCCATGATCCTGTGCATCCCCATCAACCAGGACCTCGGCTTGAACAGCCCGGTTTGCGCGCACTTCGGCTCAGCGCCCGCCTTCCTGAAGGTCGACACCGAATCGGGGGTGTGCGAGGCGCTCGCGAACCTGAATCAGCACCACGAGCACGGCATGTGCCGGCCCCTGGCCAGCTTGAGCGGCCACGCCATCGACGCGGTGATCGTGGGCGGCATCGGGCAGGGCGCGCTCCACAAGCTGGCTGCCGGCGGCGTGAAGGTCTACCTGGCGGGCGCGCCTACGGTGGGCGAGACGGTCGAAGCGTACAAGGCGGGGCAGCTGCGCCTCGTGACCCCCGAGACGGCTTGCGCGCACCACGGCCACGGGCATCAGTAGTAGAGCGGCGCGATGAACGTCACCGTCCTGGTCGAGAACTCGGCCGGCGGGGCGCCCGGCGTGGCCCCCGAGTTCGGCCTTTCGCTGCTCATCGAGGGGTTCTTCGGCCGGGTGCTGCTCGACACCGGCTCCAGCGGCCTGTTCGCGCGGAACGCCGACGCCCTGGGCGTCGACCTCGCGGACGTCGACTGGCTCGTGCTCAGCCACGGGCACTCGGACCACGGCGGCGGGCTGGCCACCTTCCTCGAGCGCAACGAGCGGGCCCCCGTCGTCCTGTGCCGCGGCGCCGAGCGGCCGCACTACGGCACCCTCGCGCCCGGCCTGCCCGGTCTCCTGCACCGCACCCGGCTGGTCACGCGCGACATCAGCCTCGACCCGCGTGTGCTCGCGCTGGCGGGCGACCGGCTGCGCTGGCTGGACGCCGACGCCTGGCTCGCTCCCGGCGTGAGGGTGCTCACCCACGTGCCGCTGGCGCGCCCGCTCGCCCCGGGCAACCGCTTCCTGCTCACCCGCGAGGGCGACCGATTCGAGCCCGACGCCTTCGATCACGAACTGCTGCTCGCCATCGTCGAGCGCGACGGGGCGGTGCTCTTCTCGGGCTGCTCCCACCGTGGCGTGCTGAACCAGCTCGACGCCGTGCGTCGCGACCTGGCTGGCGTGCCGATCAGAGCCGTGGTCGGGGGCTTCCACCTCTGCCTGCCGCGCTCCGAGCGCATGGCGGTCACCCGCGACGACGCTCGCGCGCTGGCTCGGGAGCTCCGCGACGGGGTCACGGGGACGATCCACACCGGCCACTGCACCGGCGCCGAGGCGTTCGGTGTGCTGGCCGAGGAGCTGGGCCCGAAGCTCCAGGCGCTGGCGACCGGTCAGCGCTTCGACGCCTGAGGTCGCCATGCCCGACCGCGACACCCCCCTTCAGTTCTCCCTGCGCAGCATCGGCACCATCCGCAGCCCGTTCCTCGAGGCGCCCGGCACGCCCATCCAGCCGGCCTACGCCGAGGGCGCTGAGGGGCGCGTAATCCTTGATGAGGACTGCGAGCTTGCCCTTCATGATCTGGAAGAATTCGAGCGCATCTGGTTGATCTACTGGCTGGATCGGGTCGACGGCTGGGTCCCGCGGGTGGTGCCCTACCGCGACACCCGCGAGCACGGGGTCCTGGCCACGCGCTCGCCGCGACGCCCGAACCCCGTGGGCCTGTCGGTGGTGCGCCTGCTGCGCCGGGAGGGTCGAATCCTCCACGTGGCCGACCTCGACGTGCTCGACGGCACGCCGCTGATCGACGTGAAGCCCTACGTGCCGGCGTTCGACGCGCACGCCGCCTCGCGAGCCGGATGGCTCGACGACACGACGGAGGATCGGCGCGTGGCCGACGGGCGCTTCCACGGCGTCGATCCAGCCGACGTCGAGGTTGACGGCGAACGCCGGCCTTTGTAGACCTATGTCGGAAATCAGGCGAGGGAGCCGAGGACCGTGGCGCCGAATGCCCTGTTGCGAAGGCTCCCGTTCGCCCTGACGGTCGCGCTATCGCTCCTCGCCCCGAGCGGCTGCCTGATCGAGGCGCGCTGCACCACCCACGACGACTGCC
>CAZBRS010000065.1:0-25897 GCA_964494475.1 uncultured Myxococcales bacterium
AGGGCATCCTGGCCCCGGGGCGCTACCACCCGACGGCGGCGAAGGCGCTGGAGCGTTCGTCGCTGTAGGGACACGATGCCTCGTGTCCGTAGGACGCCTCGTGTGCGCAGGACGCAGGGTGTCGTTACGACGGGCGGCTCGAGAGGAATTCGAGGAACTTGCCGGCGAGCTCCGGGTCGAACTGCGTGCCCGCGCAGCGCTGGATCTCGCGCTGGATCTCGTCGTCGTTGCGGGCCTCGCGGTAGATACGACCGAACGACATGGCGTCGTACGAGTCGGCCAGGGCCAATAGTCGCGCGCCCATGGGGATGTTCTCGCCCTTCAACTGGTCCGGGTAGCCGCGGCCGTCCCACCGTTCGTGGTGCCCGCGGATCTCCTTCAACGCGTCGGGGAAGCCCGGAAGCGCGCCCAGGATCTCGACTCCCTTTTCGGGGTGGGAGCGCACGACCTTCCACTCGTCGTCGGTCAGGCGCTCCTTCTTGTTGAGGATGCCCTCGGGGATGCCGATCTTGCCGATGTCGTGCAGGATGGACGAGAACTCGAGCCGCTTGAGCGCGTGCTGGTCCAGGCCCAGGTGCCGCCCGAACTGGGTCGCGAACTCGCGCACGCGGGCCGAGTGACCGTGCGTGTACCGGTCCTTGGCGTCGATGGCCAGCGCCATGGCCTCGATCACGCCCATCGACAGCTTCTCGCGCTCTTCGGCCAGGCGCGCCACCTTGTCTTCCAGGCTGGTCTTGTCGGCCTCGAGGTTCACCCGGAGGTCGCGCATCTCGATGAGCTGGCGGATGTGCGCCACCAGGGCGTTGAAGTCGACCGGCACCGACATGTACAGATCGGCGCCCCCCTCGAGGCCCTTGAGGCTCGACTCGAGGTCGATCTTCTCCGACAGCAGGATGACCGGCGTCTTCTGCACCGTGGCGGTGGCGCGCAGGTCGCGGATCAGCTCGAGGCCCGTGCGCTTGGGCAGGGCGGGCGACGTGACCAGCACGTCGGGGCGCTCCTTGACCAGGAGCTCCCAGGCCTCCTCGCCGTCGCGCGCGGTGCGCACGTTCACGTATTCGAGCAGGATCGTCTCGGCGATGTCGACGAAGTGGGGGTCGGCGTGCACGAACAGCACGGTCTTGCGGCTGACCAGCGAGTAGCGCGCCTGGCGTCGTTCGCGCGAGCCCTGCAGGTCGACGATGTCGATGTACTCGAGGGTGTCCTGGTCGGCCACGAAGGACGACAGAGCCGTCTTCTCGAGGTCGGCGGTGCGGCGCCCGCGCGCGCTGTCGTCTCCTTCGCGGCGGCGGCGTTCCCGGAAGGCCTCCTCGACGTGCGCGTCGCCCAGCGGGAGGTAGACCGAGAAGGTGGTCCCGTGGCCCTTGCGGCTCTTCACGGCGATGCGGCCCTTGTGCATCTGCACGAAGTCGCTGGCCACCGACAGTCCGATGCCGATGCCTGCGTACTCCTTGCGCATGGGGTCGCCGTGGGACTGGAAGCGCTCGAACAGGCGCGTCTGCTGGTCCTCTTCGATCCCGATCCCGGTGTCGCGCACGTCGACGCGCAGCCAGCCCTCCTCGCGCGTGGCGCGCACCTCGACGCTGCCCCCGGGGCGGTTGAACTTGAAGGCGTTCGACAGGATCGCGTGCAGCGCCGACGAGATCTTCTCGGCGTCGGCGATGATCTCGGGCAGCTCGGGCTCGGTCACCAGCTGCACCGCGATGCCCGTCGAGCGCCCGCGCTCCTCGGCGATGGCCACGATGCGCGTCAGCAACTCCGTGGGGTTCAACGTGCGGTAGTTCAGGAAGACGTCGTAGTTGTCGCGCTGCTGCAGCTGCAGCAGGTGCGTGATGTGCTTCAGCAGCGTGAGCGTGTTCTTCTTGATGGTCTCGAGCAGGTGCCGCGTCTCGGGGTCGGTCTCGCGCCGGGCGTCGAGCAGTACCTGCAGGGGCGACAAAATGAGGTTCAGGGGATTGCGCAGCTCGAACGAGACGTTCAAGAGGAAGTCGGTCTTGACGCGGTCCAGCACCTTCAGTTGGCGAAGTTGGCGCTGGATCTCGTCGTTGGCGCGCGCCAGATCGTCGTTGGCGCGCTCCATGTCGGCGTTGGCGCGGCCGAGGTCGGTGTTGGCGTTGGCCAGCTCTCCCGTGCGCTGCTCGACGAGCTTCTCGAGGTCCTGCTTCAGCTGGTTCAGCTCGCCCACGGCCACCACGCGCGCCAGGGCCAGCTCGACCTCGGTGCGAACCGCGTGCAGGAACTGCAGCTCGTCGGCGTTCTCGGCTTTGACGGTGGTGTCCTGGGGCAGCACGAGGCACGCGTGCCGGCGCTCCTCGACCAGCAGGGGCAGCAGCGTGAAGCCGGCCACGCCGGGGTAGAAGTCGGGGGCCTCGATGAACAGGTCGAGGGAGCGTGGCTCGTACCGCACCTGGCTGGCCTGCGCGATCAGGCGCTGGAGCGAGAGCGGCGTTGTCCGGTCCACGTCGGCGGTCGAGCGGTCGACCGCCACGTGGCCGTCGCGCAGCCACCAGCGGACGAAGTACCTTCCGCGCTCGTCGGCCACGACGTAGAGGGCGTGCCGGGTCCCGAGGCTGCGCTCGAAGAAGCGCAGCAGGCTCTCCTCGAGCCGCTCCTCCGCCAGGATGCGAGCGTTGGTGAGGCCCAGGTCGTGAAGGCGGATCTGGCGCCGGAGCTGCTCGCGGATGCGCTTGTTGGCGTCTTCGAGCTCGGTGTTCTTCTCCTCGAGGAGGCTCTTGCTGGTCTCGAGCTTCTCGACGGCCGACCGGTACATGTTCAAGCGCCGAAGATAGGCCGTGCGCTTTGTTTTCTCGTTGCTCCACTCGATCGAGAATACGACATCTTGGCCAATAATTACGTGCGTAACCTGGGCGGCCTTGTATCCGGCTACGCAGGGGATCATTTCGAAGATGCCATCGATATGCTCGGCAAATTCTACCGAAGGTAAGCAACGCGGTGCGAACGAGTATGTTATCTTCGCCTTACGCTTGTCGGTCAGCTCAAAACGACCGCTTATAAACCGAAATGTTTTTTCAACAAATGTAGGCACCTTTTTGTAAATAAGCACCGGATCGTATATTAAAAAAGAAATAAGTCGTACGGTATCGTATACCTTTGTCTCGATAACCGTTCGTCCTATCGTTCGCATGACCTCGGGATCGTCGGGGAAAGCTTCTCGGATGTTCTGGTAGACGAGTTGGAGAGTGTCGTAGTCTACCCAGTTATCCTCGTCGAGCAGGTAGCTCTCAGGGTAACTCACACCGCGAAGCGCGGGCGCATACGAACCGAACTCCTTTAGAACGTAGGCCAAGTCGACCTGCAGGGCCGAGCAGCTCAGCATCATCTCGGCGGGATGTTCGCGCGACTCGCCCATTCGCGTTGCCTCACGTCCTCCGGGCTTCGCCCCGGAGATACGCCACGATGGCTTCGTTAACGTAGTTCCGGTAGTACGGAAGCACTTCTCGGCACGAGAGCCAGCGCCAGATGGGCTCGACGTGCACGTAGCCGGCTTGATGCAGAACGTTTCTGTGTTCGGCGCTGCGATCGTGGTCCGCCAGGAAGAAGCGCGGCAGTCCTTCGGCCTGGTAAATCTCGGACGACGAGGAGGCCAGCGCGGAGATGGCAGCTGTCCTCTGGACCGTCGGGACGTTATCGATGAACAACCGTACGTTGTTGAAGATCTCGAAGACGTTCAAGCCGGGTTGGACCAACTCGCACACCGCGTAGCCGACGTTGGGGGTTTCCCCAACCGCCAGGATTACCCGGCGGCGCAACAACTTGTCCCGCGTGTACCGGGTCGAGAAGTCCTTCAACAGCACGTCGTCTGCGTCATAGGAGTACGCGTCGCGTTCGAACGCCGACATGCTGTCGACGATCAGGCGCCGGAACGCTTCGATGTCTTGCGATGTGGCGACCCTGGCGGCGAGACCATGAGTCAACACAGCGCCATCCTGCGAACGTCCTTCGGACACGTCCGGTCCGACCCAGCGGTACAGGTCGTATACGTCGAAGATATTGTTTATTGGTTCTTTTAGCGTTCTCAAAAAAGATTGAAATAACGTTATATTCCAGTCTGCAAAGGCCTGGAAGCAGGCCAGGAAGTACTTCGTGTCGTTGTAATACATGTAGGTCGCCATGCCGCCGAAGATCTGTTCGGCCACGGCGAACAACCCGGCCTTGTCCCGGGCCGAGCCTGTGCGGTCGATGGCCAGATGATGTACGGCCCACATGTCCGGATACAGGCGGTTCAACGACATCGTGCCTTCGGGCCGCGCGGAATCCTTTGGATACAGCACGAATGCCGCGAGATCCTTCCTCTTTGCGAGCTTCTTCCAGGTGGCGTTGTAGCCGTCGTGGAGCTCCTCGAGATCGATGGCGCCGGTCTTCGCGATGTAGCCGGACCGCTCGAGGACTCCGTAGTTCGGCTCCAGCGTGGCGGTCGACGCCGTCGCGACCTCGGGGTACTCGATGCCGAACAGGACGTGCCACCACTGGTCGATGGGCTGATCGTCGTCGGTCGTCTCGAACTGCATGCCCAGCCGATGCTGGCCGTCCTGATCGGGGCGCATGTTGCGCACCGTTGCGCTCGCGCCGTACTCGTTCCGATCGGTACGCAAGACGACCTCGTCGATACGCTCGCCGAGGAACAAGAGGACGTCGTCCATCACGGCCGAGAACGAGAATCCGCCGTAGCTCAACTCCTCCAACGGGATGGAAACGTCGAGGCTCTCGAGGCGGGGGTGACGGAACGCGAGTTCGACGCGTCCCTTCGCTACCGGCACGCGAGGCGTGAGGCGCGAAAGGCGCTGCTCGGCGTGGTCCGGGATATCGACGATCAGGAGATCGCGTTCTCGTGTGGCGTGCGATACCTCGAAGGTGCTGACCGCGAGTTCGCCGGCGAAGACCAGGCGGAACGGCGCGTCGGGTAGCTTCTCCTTCAGGCCCAGGGCATCGGGAGAGCGGCACGAGAGCCTGCGTGTCGCCGGATCGATGGCCTCGACGCGGAGGCCGGTGAGGACCACTCGCTCATCCTTGACGATGGAGAGCGTGCGCCCCTTGCGCATGAGGTTGTACGCGAGGAACGTCGCGACGTGGTCGAAGCCCTCGATCAGGACGCCTGGGCGCTTCTCGTAGGTCGCGCCCTTGCGATTCGTGTAATGGGGCACCAGGATGGTCGACAGCGCGCGCAGCGAGTCTCGAGAGACGTCCCGAAAACGCACCTGGAGCGTCGTGCGGTCGGCCGCCGTGTCCGTGCGGGCGACGATCGAGAACGGCACGGAGTTCGGGACGTCGGGTCGCGCGGAGAAGCTCATCTCTCCGCCGTCCGCGAGCATTCCGCGTACGGAGGACGTGGTCACGCGCGCACCGGCGGGGCTCAGGTCTTCGACGGTGGCCCCGAACGAGCGGGCGCCGATGCGGAGATTGGCCAGGAGATCCGTGCTGACGCGCTCGGCAGTACGCTTGTTGTCCGGCTCCGATCGGTAGTTCGGGCGCTTCACCCGGAATCTCCTCCGCCGACGTTTGATCGCGCCATAACGACACTGCGCTGCGTCCACGTTACGATGCCTCCTTACGATGTCAAAAAGATCGACGCTACATCACGCTTTCGAGAACGAGCCTTGGGTGGTCGAGGCTGGTCGGCTAAGGTGGTTTCGCGATTGACCCGGCGAGCCGGATGAAACCTGGACTCTGTCTGAACCAGCGTGGGTATAGCCGCCCGCTGAGCACCCTCGCCCTCCTCTCCGACCTGCACGTCGGCCGCGACCACCACCCCGACGGGGGGCCCTTCGACTACGGGGCGCTCACCGAGCGGCTCGCGGCGCTGGCGGCTCGCGTCGACCTCGTGGTGCTGGCCGGCGACGTGTTCGAGCTGCAGCACGGGTTGGTGCCCTTCGCGTTCGCGCACGAACTGGCGGTGGTTCGTCGGCGGCACGCGGCCCTGGTCGAGCTGCTCTCGGGGCCCGGCTTCGTTCGGCTGGTGGGCAACCACGACGCTTCTCTCTCGCGGCTCGCTGGCCACCACGACGATCTGCGCCTCGACGTGGGCGGTCGGCGGTTGGTCGTGCTGCACGGACACCAGGTCGACGTGCTGCACCGGCACGTGCCCTGGCTCGAGAGCGCGGGCAGTTGGGCGGTGGCAATGGCGGTGCGCGTCGGTTTTCGCGATGCGTGGCGCCTGGCGGCCGAGATGGCGGGTCGTGTGAACGGCATGCGCGGCGCGGGGGAGCACGGCGCGTTCACGCGGCGCGTGCTGGCCTGGGGCCGCGCGCGCGGGGCCACGTGGATCGTCCATGGGCACGAGCACGCGCCCCTGCTGCTCCGGCGCGACGGCGTCACGCTGGTCCGACCGGGCGCCACCCTGGGCGGCAGGCTGCGCTACGCGTTGCTCGACCTGGCCTCGGGCGAGGCGTCGCTGCACGCCGAACGGCTGTAGGTCGTAGGCCTCACCCCCCGCCCCTCTCCCGATCGGGAGAGGGGGGTGCTACGCATGAATCTCGACCACGTCCTTGTCTTCCAGCACGAACTCGCCCGACACGCGCCCTCCCACGTACTTGTCGCCCCGCCAGAGGCGCGCGAACTGGAAGCGCCCGACGAGCTCCTTGTGGATGTGTTCGGTGAGCTCGAGGACGGTGGTGCCCTTCGGTCGCACGAAGGGCGCGGCCAGGTCGGGGGGCTTGCCGGGCAGCTTGCTGTAGACGCGCAGCACGCCCAGCGCGTCGAACAGGCGCCGCGGGACGTCGGCCAGGCCCTCGCCGGTGGTGGCCGACACGCGCAGCACGGGCAGGTCGCGGGGCGCGTCGGGGCGGCTGGCCAGGTAATCGACGAAGAGTTCGGCGAGGCCTCCGTCGGGGTCGAGGTCGGCCTGGTTCAGCACGATGAAGCCCGGCAGCGGCTCGACGCCGGGGTCGTCGGGTACGGGCGCCTCGGCGTCGGGTGGATAGAGCTCGACCTTCGCCTTCTGCAACGTCGCGAGCACCTCGTCGACCCCCTCGAACAGCTCGTCGGACCCGAGCCCGAACACGAGCACCACGCCGTCGCCGATGCGCAGGTTGGGCGCCAGCCACTTGGGGGTCAGGGTGGCGTAGATCGCCGGCGATTCGACCACCTGGATCGCGACGTCTTCGAACGTCAGCATGCCCGGCACGGGCTTCTTGGTGGTGAACAGGCCGTCGGAGACCTCGGGCGTCGCGGTCGTGAGCGCGGCGAGCAGCGCCGACCGGCCTCCGTTGGGCGGGCCGATCATCCAGAACTGGCCCGCGCCGCCCCGCTCGATGGAGAACTCGGGCTTCTGCCGGCCCCCCGCGCGCGCCCCGGGCGTCTTGCGAAGCTGCGAGAGCTTGGTCTTGAGGTCGCACTGCATCTTCTCGGTGTGCTTGTGCTTGGGCAGCAGCACCCAGAGCTCCTGCAGCGCGGCCAGCTTCTCGGCGGGGTCGGTGGCGGCTCTGTAGCGCGCCTCGACCACGTGGTACTGGGGGGGCAGGTTGGCGGGCATGTCAGGCGTCTAGCGCGTCGAAAGCCGCATCGAGATCGCGAATGATGTCGTTCACGTCCTCGATGCCTGCCGCGATGCGGATGCCGCCCGGGTCGATGCCGGCCTCCTCCTGCTCGGCGATCGGCACGGCGGCGTGGGTCATCGACGAGGGGTGCTCGCACAGCGTGCGGATCTGCCCGAGCGACACCGCCAGGGTCATGGTGTAGCCGTTCTTGGCCACATAGTTCAAGAGCTTCTTGCCGCGCTCCTGGGCCTCGACGCCCTGGCCCTTCAGCACGAAGTAGATCAGCGACGACGGGGCGAAGCGACCTTCGGGATCGCGCATCTGCTTCAGGGCGAGCTCGCGGTGGGGGAAGCTCTCGAGGCCCGGCCACAGCACGCGCTCGACCTGGGGGTGCGCCTCCAGGTATTCGGCCAGCACCTTCGCGTTCTCGGTGGCCTTCTGCACGCGCAGCGGTAGCGTGGGCAGGCCATAGGTGAGGATGCCCCAGGCGGCGTGCGACGAGAGCGAGCCGCCGATGTCCTTGCGGGCCAGCAGCAGCGTGGGCTCGTCCTTCAGGTCGGCGCACACGATGCCCCCCACGTCGGTGCCGAAGCCGGTGATGTGTTTGGTCAGGCTGGCGGCCACGAAGTCGACCCCGAACTCCTTGGGGCGCTGGCACCAGGGCGAGGCGAAGGTGTTGTCGACCACCGTCTTGATGCGCGTGGCCTCGTCGCGGCCGGCGCTCCTGGCGCGGGCCAGCGCGACCACCTTCTCGATGTCGATGAGCTGCAGGTTCGGGTTCACGGGCGTCTCGAAGTAGTAGACGCGCGTGTTGGCGTTGGTGGCGGCCTCGACCTCGCCCAGCTTCGTGAAGTCGACCAGGTGCACCTTGATGCCGTAGCGCGGCAGCCAGCGCGTCACCAGGCTGTAGGTGCAGCCGTACAGCGTCTTGTGAACGACCAGCTCGTCGCCGGTCGTCAGGATGCCGAGCAGCACGCCCGAGATGGCCGCCATGCCCGACGCGAACGAGATGCCGACCTCGCACTTCTCGGCGAACGCGATGCGCTCCTCGAGCATGCCCTTGGTGGGCTCGTGCAGGCGGTCGTAGATGTAGATGGGCTGCTCGTCGCGCGTGCTGTACTCGAGGTTCGCGAACTGCTGGAAGCCCTGGCCGCCGCGCTCGACGCTCTCGAGGCGGTAGGCCGCGTTCATGCTGAGAGGCGGCACGATGTGGTGGCTGTAGTCCCACTTGGGGCTGTGGAAGCGCCCATGGATGAGAAGTGATTTCATGCTGTGCAGGCCGTCGCGGACCCGCGAGTACATGTCGCCCATGGTTCCCCCGTTGGCCCCGTGTCGTGGGGCGCGTGAGGAACCTAGCACGTCGAAGGGGGAGAAGGGAAGGGTGGTTCGGTCACGGCAGGATTCCCCTCTTCCGGCTTGACTTCCTGGCACTATTGGACAAAAATGCAATCGTGCTGCAAATTTGTCGAGGAGGCGTCTCATCTACCTGTCCCGAGCCATCGAGGAGACTCTTCGGCGCGCGTCGGCCCAGTTTCCAGCGCTGGTAGTTCATGGATCGCGCCAGGTCGGGAAGAGTACGGTGCTTGAACGGTTGGCCGAGCCCGGCCGAACGGTGGTTTCGCTCGACGACTCCCGTGCGCGGGAGTTGGCGACGAAGGAACCGGACCTCTTTCTCCAACGGTATCCGCCGCCGCTGCTGGTCGACGAGATCCAGCATGCGCCGACGCTCCTTCCGTACCTGAAGATCGCCATCGATCGGGACCGGAGCCCCGGACGCTTCTGGCTGACGGGCTCGCAGGTCTTTCACTTGATGAAGGGCGTCTCGGAGTCGCTGGCCGGACGCGCGGCCGTCGTGCAGCTTGCCGGGCTCTCCCGGCGCGAGATTCAGGGCAGGGGCGACAGAACGGCGCCTTATCTCCCGTCCTCTCTGCCGGCGGCAACGAGCGGAATGGCGGCGACTCCTCTATCGCTTCGCGAGCTGTATTCCGCAATATGGCGTGGCTCGCTGCCTGGCCTCGCGCTCCATCCCGACGTCGATCGTGATTTGTACTACGTCTCGTACGTTGAGACGTACCTACAGCGCGACGTTCGAGATCTGGCGCGCGTTGGCGACGAACTCTCGTTCCTCAGATTCCTGCGCGCGGCAGCCGCTCGAACGGGGCAACTGCTCAACCTCTCCGAGTTGGCCCGGGACGCCGACGTCGCGCCCAACACGGCCAAGGCGTGGCTTTCGATCCTGCGAACCTCGGGGCTCGTCCACCTGCTCGAGCCGTGGCACGCAAACGTCACCAAGCGACTGGTCAAGTCACCCAAGCTGTACTTCCTCGATACCGGACTGGTCGCGTGGCTGACCGATTGGTCCAGCTCCGAGGCCCTTGAAAGCGGGGCCATGTCCGGGGCCATCCTCGAGACCTGGGTCCTGGCCGAGCTTCTGAAGACCTACTGGAACGCCGGCCGGCCGGCGCCGTTCTGGTTCTATCGCGACCAGCAGGGTCGGGAAATCGACGTGGTCATCCACAAGGACGGGGTCCTGTATCCGGTGGAGATCAAGAAGACCGCGAACCCGCGCTCCGACGACGTGCGGGCGTTTCAGCACCTGAAAGCCCTGGGCCAACCCGTTGGTCTCGGCGCGCTGCTCTGCCTGGTACCGGAGCCGACGCCCGTGGATAGGAACGTGACCGCGTGGCCGGTGGGCTCGATCTAGCGACCTGAACCGCGCCGACGATTCGCGACGAGAAGGCAAGAGAGCGCGACCAGACCCAGGGCCAGGGAGCCCCACCCCTGTGCCTGTGCACCCACGCCACACGCCGCCCCGCCGCCCCCGGTCTTCGTGGGATCGCCGGGGTCGACCGTGCCGCCCTCGCAGGTGTTGGCGGTTCCCGGCGTGGGCGCCGCGCAGACCGTGAAGTCGTCGGCGTTGTCGCCGCTGTCGGCCCCGTCGGGGGCGCGCGCCAGGCTCGAGCCCTTGCCGGGGGGCAGCGCGATCGCGCCCTCGCCCACGCCGCAGTCGGGGATCTCCTCATCGCCCCAGGCCAGCGAGTCGACCACGAGGTCGCCCTGCTTCGCGCTCTGGTACACGAGGTCGAGCCCGTCGGGGCCGTCCTGGAGGTCGGCCTTCGACGTGCGCATCTGGGCGTTGGCCAGCTTGTCGCCGTCGGCGATCAGGTAATAGCCGCCCTCGGGCACCTCGCCCTCTAGGTCGAGCAGGTTGTAGGGCCCGCAGCCGGTGCCGTTCACGCCGATCAGGCGGAAGCACGACAGGTCGGTGCCCGGCGCGGCCTTCAGCTCGATGAACGTCGAGAGCGTCGAGTCGGTGACCACGGCCACCACGACCTCGTTGATCACCACCACGGGCGGGGCGTCGGAGCAAGGCGGTGGGCTGCACTGGTTGGCGAGGCCGGGCGTGGGCGTGTCGCAGTCGACGAAGTCGACGCCGTTGTCGTTCGTGTCGCCGCCGTCGGGGAAGCGCGCCAGGCTGTGCTCCTTGGGGGCGTCGACGGCCGGAGTGCCCTCGGCCACGTCGCACGTGAGCGCTTTGCCACCATAGACGACGCGGTCGACCACCACCGCGCCGGTCTCGCTGTGGTGGTACACCAGGTCGAGCGCGTCGGGGCCCACCTGCAGGGCGGCGCCCGAGTCGATCAGGTCGGCCACGGCCACCTTGTCGGAGGCACCCACCACGAAGTAGCCGTCGGCGGGGATGAAGCCGGCGAGCGAGATCTTGTCGTAGCTCACGCACCCGCTGCCGTTGGTCGCGTCGAGCGAGTAGCACGCGAGGTCGGTGCCGGGCGTGCCCTTGATCTCGATGAACTGGGTGCCCGACGCGTCGGTGCGGATCAGCACCTCGTTCAGCACCAGATCGGGGTCGAGCGCCGTGCAACCCACGGGGCCGGTGCACTTGTTGAGCTCGCCGGGGGTGGGGAAGTCGCACAGGGAGAAGTCGGCGGCGTTATCGCCGCTGTCGGCGCCGTCGGGCAGGCGCGCCAGGCTCTGGCCGTTCGCCGGCTTGGCGGCCGGAGCGCCCTCGCCGGCGTTGCAGGTGGCCAGGTCGTCGCCCTCGCCGTAGGCCAGCGCGTCCTGCACGAGCACGCCCTTGGTGTCGTGCCGATAGACGACGCGCACCGCGTCGGGACCGTTCTGCAGATCGGCGCCGGCGTTCACGAGGTCGACGCCGGGTACCTGGTCGGTCTTGCCGATCACCAGGTAGCCGTCGGGGGGCAACGTGCCCGACAGCGGCACGTCCTTGTACAGCTCGCAGCCCTTGCCGTTCACTTCTTCGATCGCGTAGCACCCCAGCGCGAGGCCGGGCTCGCCCCTCAGCTCGAGGAACTCGGGGCTGCCGGTGGTGCCGGCGCCGAGCAGCACTTCGTTGAGCAGCAGGGGCTTGGGCGCGTCGTCGGTGCACCCGGTGGGGGTCGATCCGCAGGCGTTCGGGGCGCTGACCGTGGGGGACGCACACACCTTGAAGTCGGCGGCGTTGTCGCCCGTGTCGAGGCCGTCGGGCAGGCGCGCGAGGCTCGAGCCCTGGGCGGGCTTGGGCGCGGCGTTGCCCTCGCCGGCCGCACAGCCGGCGGGCTTCGTGCCGAAGAACAGCGCGTCGATCACCAGGTCGCCGAGCGCGTCGTGGCGGTAGACGAGCTGCACGCCGTCGGGGCCGTTCTCGAGGTTGGCCTTGGGGGTGAACAGGTCGGCGTCGGCGGCGTCGGCGCTGGAGGCCACCGCGAAGTAGCCGTGCTGGCCGATGTACTGGCCCGAGAGCGAGATGGCGCCGGCCGGGTCGAGCGAGCAGTCGTTGCCCTCGATCGGGACCAGGCTGTAGCACGACAGGGAGGCCCCGGCGGGCCCCTTCAGTTCGATGAACGATCCGGCGTCGTCAGCGAGCGCCGTGTCGACCAGCACCTCGTTGAGTACGACGGCGTCGGCGCCGGTGCAGGGGTCGGGGGCCGCGGGGCAGTCGTTGGGAAGGCCCGGCGTGGCCGACACGCCCACGACGACGTCCTTCGCGTTGTCACCCGTGTCGGCGCCGTCGGGGCAGCGGGCCAGGCTCTGGTCGGTGTCGGGCAGCGGGGCGGCGCCGCCCTCGACGTACTTCGGGTCGCAGGCCGCCAGGGCCTTGCCATAGGTCACGACGTCGAGCACGGCCTCGTTGCCGCTGGTCTCGACGAACACCAGCGCCACGGCGTCGGGGCCGTTCTGCAGGTTGAACTTGGTGTCGACCAGGCCGGCCCCGGCCAGCAGGGCGCTGGCCGCGCCGAAGAAGTAGCCGTTGGCGCCGATGACCTCGCCGTCGAGCTTGATGACGGCCTCGGCGCTGCACTGGTCGCCTGCCGCGCCTCCGTTCAGCGGTCGCAGCACCAGGCAGTCGAGGGCCAGGTTCGGCGCGCCCTTCAGCTCGACGAACTCCTCCTTCGCGGCGCTGGCCGCCACGACCAGTTCGTTGATGACCACCGTGGGCAGCGGGCCCGGGGGCAGCTCGCACGTCGCCGCGCGCGCCGTCGTGCTCCCGAACAGCAGCCCCGCCAGCGCCAGAACCCGGCTCACCTCGCGCATCGTCGCCCCCATCGTCTTGCGTCCTAGAACTTCAACTCGAGCATGCCCTTGATCTGGTGGAAGCTCGGCAGGTCGGCGGTCGAGATCTCGCGCCCCGACTCGTCGGCGTCGATCACCACCCGCGACCCGCGCTGCCACGTGTACCGGGCTTTGGCGTACACGCTCTTCCAGAGCCGCGCCTCCGCTTCTCCGTACACCTCCCAATAGCGATCTCCGCGCCCGGCGTCCAGGGTGTCCTCGTCGTAGAACTTGAGCCGCGCGGCTACGCGGTAGTCGCCGAGGAAGCGGTACGCCCCCCGCACCCAGAACGACTGGGTGGGCTCGAAGGCGTCGTCGTAGGCCGAATCGTCCTTGAGGGTGCGCTTGTAGTAGGCGGTGAAGAGCAGCCCCTCGAGGGGCTGGGAGCTCGCCTGGACCGTCCAGTCCCACTTGAGCCCGCGGGCCACGCCGCTGCTCGGCGTATCGTACGACTCGTCGCGGCCACCGCTGGTGAGGTCCTTGTCCTTCAAGGTGAGCCACGCGGCCAGCCCCAGCCAGCGCCAGGGGGTCCAGCCCACGCGCGCGTAGACCTCGCCGTTCCATAGCCCCAGGCTGGGTCGTTGCCACACGTCGAGCGCCCCCGACAGCCGCACCTTGCCCGGCAGCTTGGCCGTCACCAGCACGCGGGCGCCGCGTTCGTCGCGGTCACGGTTGCCGAGGTGCTCGTCTTCGTCGGCCTTGCCGCGCGAGTGGGGATTGTCGAAGCCGCTGGCGTACTCGCGCGCCGACAGGTCGAGGTCGACCCGATCGAACTCGAAGAGCGAGCGGGCGTAGAGCGCGGGCGCCAACTCGTCGGTGAGCGCGGCCTCGCCGAACATCGACCAGAGGCCGTGCCCGGTGCCGAAGTGGGCGCCGAAGACACCCCAGGTCTGGCGATCTTCGGGGAAGGGCGCGCTCTCGGAGAAAGCGAAGTCGTCGCCGTGGCGCCACATCACGCGTGACCCGTAGCCGGCCACGCCCACGTGGTGGCGCTCCCCCCATTGCAGGCGCAGCGCGCCGCCGCCGAGCATCTCGTGGTAGACGCGCGGCAGGGTCTGGTAGCTGAGCTTGTTCGCGTCGTCGGGCGAGCCCTGGTACACGGCGTAGCTCGAGAACTCGGGCGGTTCGTCGGGGTGGCCCGCGTCGGCCTCGAAGTGGCCGAAGTCGTACTGGTAGGCGCTGTCGTCGGAGTACGAGATGAACGCCGCGACGTCGAGCGCCAGGTCGTCGCCGACCTCGAGCCCGCGGGCGGTGACCGCGGCCCCGCGCTGCCCTTTCGACAGAGAGAAGCCCACGCCGTTGTAGGACTCGTAGACGGTCTGGTCGCGCTGCCAGCCCCAGGGCTGGATCTTGCCGGTGGTGTCGAACGTCAGCCCCTGGCCGAACCCCGCGCGGTAGTGCCCGGCGATTACGTCGAACTTGCCCCAGCGGCCCGTGCCGTAGGCCTTGAAGTTGGAGAGGCCCGGCACGTAGGTCGGCCCGTCGGAGACGAAGTAGCCCGGCTGGCTGCCCTGCCAGGGCTCGAAGCGCACGGGCGCCAGGTGCTCCTCGAGCAGGAGCGTCCAGCCCAGGCTGTAGTCGTCGACCAGGGTGAAGTCGGCCTGTTGAACGAACGCGGGCAACGGGTCGTCCGAGTTGACCTCGACGCCGGCCGCGTCGCCGGCGTTGTAGGTGTCGATGGCGTTGCCGCGCAAGCGCAGGCGCCCGCGCACGTTCTTGAGCCATCCCCAGCCCTTGCCGGCGTCGACGAAGGCGGCCATCTGCTCCCAGACCTCGTCCGGGAAGTCGGGCACCTCGAGCACGTCCTCGGGGCGGGCGAAGTCGCCGTGCTTCTTGCGGTGCTTCAGGATGCGGTCGGCCCACACGTACGTCATGCCCGGCAGCTCGTACAGCTCGTCGCGGTCGGCGCGGTTCAGGTCCACGCGTTCGCGCAGCAGGTCGATCAGGCGGTCGCGTTCGAACTCGGTGAGGAGGCCGTTCTCGTACGCCTGATGGACGCCGTCCTCGTCGTCGACCACGATCGGATCGGGGTACTCGAAGGCGCAGGCCGGGTCGGGGAGCCCCGCCAGCATCCCGAGGCCGAGCAGCATCGCGAGCGGCAGGACGGCGAGGGAGCGGAGGGGGCGCATGCTCAGAGCCCTTCGGCGGCGGCCCAGAGCCGCTGGAACTCGTCGAAGTAGCGCGCAGCGCCCTCGGTCGAGTCGAAGATCACCACGTTCTCGTCGTTCTTCTTGTCGGCCTGGTCGGTCCAGTTGAACGAGCCGGTCGCCACGGTCCGTTCATCGACGACCACGAATTTGTCGTGCATGAGCTGCGGGTTGCCGTCGACCCGGAAGCCGACGCCGCGGCTCGTCAGGAACGACGCGATGCCCGAGTCGAGCTGCGAGCGCTCGACGACCACCCAGGCCTTGACCCCACGCTCGTTGACGGCGCGCGCGAGGGCGTCGGCGATCCCGTAGTGCGTGAAGGTGAACACGGCCGCGACCAGGGTCTCTTCGGCCAGATCGATGCGCTCGATCACGCGGTCGGCGCAGCCGTCGGCCGGGCAGAAGTAGATCTCGGGGGTGCCCTCGGCGGGTGCGCAGGCCGCCAGGGCCAGCAGGACCACGAGCGGCAGGCGGAAGGTCGGTGCAGACGTCATCGGGCCAAGCGCATCGGTGTGACGCTCCATTCTGGAAGAGGCGCGGGGCCCTTGTCAACGCACGTCTTCGTGAGGTTTCGTCGACGTGAGCTCCCACAGGCAGAGCGGCAGGGTGGTCTCGCCGGTGCGCGGGTGCCGCGTGGTGGGCACCCGGAGGCAGCCCTCGGGGAGGGGCGCTCGACCACCGTCGGGCTCGGCGTAGGCGAGCCAGCCCCGGAGGCCGAAGACCGGGACCCCGGCGGGCTTGTCGGTCAGGGCGTCGCCCTCGCCCCGCACCACCACGCCGTCTTCGTTCGCCAGCCTCCCGGCCGCGTCGACCAGCGCCCGCCCGGCCTGCACCACGCGGTGTTCGACGTGCACGGGAGCGTTGGTGCCGTCGGCGTGCCCCTGCACGACCACCACGGCGCGGGGGGGCAGCGCCGGGATCGCCCGGGCCAGGAAGGCGTGCTCGGCCTGCACCGGCGACGGCAGGGTCACCGTGTCGCGGTAGGCCCAGGCGGCACCGAGCAGCGCGATCGCGCCGAGCGCGGCAATCGGGATCAGCCGGCCCCGCCAGGGGGTCGCCAGCCGCCAGGGCGTCGCCAGCAGCGCGGCGGCGGCCAGCAGCCAGTAGGGCTGGCCGTACAGGGCCGTCTTGGCCTCCTCGAGGGCCAGCGGCGTGTCGGCGAACGGCCGACCGCCCTGCAGGGCGAAGGCCAGCCCCGGCAGGGCCAGGCCCGCCAGCAGCGCGAAGAGCCGTCCGGGGCTCCGGAGCACGACGAGCCCGGCCAGGGCGAGGAGGGTCTCGAGCGGGGGCCGCAGGCGGGGATCGAAGACCAGGTCCCACGTGGCCGCGCCGACCGTACGCGCCATGGCCGCGAGCGTCGGCAACCCGACGAGCGGCGCCCGCAGGTCGCCGCGCGCGAGCAGGCCGGGCAGGGCCAGGGCCAGCCCGAGCGCGATGGGGCCGAGCAGCAGGGCCGCGCGGGCGGGCGAACCCAGGAGCCCGTAGCGCATAGCGCTACCGGGCTCCGTCTGGGGGGCTGGGGGCCCTCCCCCAGGCAACAACGCCAGGAGCCAGTTCCGGGCTCGTGGCAAACCCCGGCCGCGGCGGTCGGCGAGGAGCCAGGCGCCGAGCGCCACCAGGTAGATCGGCGCGTCGGGCCGGAGGGGGAGCACCAGGCCCCACAGCAGGCCGGCCCCGAGCAGCCCCGCCCGGCGCCCGGTGGCCAACCCGATTTCGGTGGCCAGCACGGCGCCGAGCAGCAGCGGTGTGAGCGTGACCGAGGCGTCGGAGCAGCCCCCGAAGCGCAGCTGCAGCGGGGCGAAGGCCAGGAAGAGTCCGGCCAGCCACCCCGCGGCGCGCGAGTGCCAGCGGGCCCCCAGCGCCACCAGGAGCAGCGGCGCCAGCGCCCCGAGGCCCACGTTGAGCGCGGCCTGTGCGGCCACGCCGTCGCCCCAGACCGACAGCAGCGGCAGGGCCAGGGCCGAGGCCAGCTCGGCGCCCGGCTTCGGGGAGGGCGGCACGCGCTCCATCTCGATGTAGTGCAGCGGGTAGGACGACCAGCGCGCGCCGCGCAGGGCGAACGAGATCGCGAACAGCAGCAGCAGCGCAGCGAGCTCGCGCCGCGTTACGGAGCCCGCGCCCCCGCGCGCGAGGACCAGGAGGGTGAGCCCTCCCCCGAGCAGCAGGAGTCCCCAGGCGAGCCAGGGGAGCGCCGACGGGAGGGTCGAAGCGCCGAGCCCGCCACAGCGCCAGTCGAGCCCGCCCAGGCGCTCGCCCACCTCGCGAGCCGCCGCGACCCACTCGCTCGTCGCTCCCGCAGCGACGTACACGACCAGCGCGTCGCCTCGCCAGGCGGGGTCCGGACCTTCGGCCGGCGTGTTCCGCGGGTGCGTGGCCACCAGCACCTCGGCGGGCTCGCCGGCCGAGAGGAAGCGCAGGGCGCTGGCCTCGACGCGGATGCCAACCACCCGCGCGCCACCGGCGGCCTGCCACCCGTCGTCGCGGTACCCGAGGGCTTCGATCACGTGCTCGGCCGCCTGGGGCTGCAGCCAACAGGTCGGCGCCACGCGTGCCGGCAGGGCCGCCCGAAGTCCGGACGGGCCGCCGAGCAGCGCGGCGAGCAGCAGAGGGATCACAAAAAACGATACGGGTGGCAAGCGGACGATCCTCCTGCCGCATGCTCGCCGGTACGGAGCTCGGGATCAAGCCGCTACTTCGTCACGCTCACCGTGGTCTCGAAGGATGGCGGGTGCTCCAGGTGCTTCTTGACGGCGCACTGGTTGGCCACGCGGACGAGCGCCTCGTGGTACTTTTCGGGGAAGCTCGGCGGCACGTTGATGATCAGCTCGATGGCGCCGACCAGGTGGGTCTCGGGGTCGGCGTGCATGCGCTGCGTGATCGAGAGGCCCTCGGTGGGCAACCCGCGGTTCTGGCAGAACCCGTTGACGTACACGCCCGCGCACGTGCCGATGGACGCCAGGAAGAGCGCGAACGGGGCGGGCGCCTCGCCCGTCTGGTCGGTCTTGACGATCAGACCGCCGAGGTCGGCGTACACCTTCTGATCTCCGGGAAAGAAGACCTTGATCTCCATCGAATCCTCCGAGGTGAAGCACCGGCTCGCGGCCGGCGACGGTCAAGGTACGGCCCGCGGTGGGGATTTCAAGCGCGGAGAGGGGACCTCAGTACTTGCCCGGGCGCAGGCGCTCGGCGGGGACCTCGCCCGAGACGGTGTAGCCGTACTTGGGCCAGAAGCCCACGAGCTCCGAGTCGGTGAGGGTCAACGTCTCGACGTACTTGGGGTTCTTGTAGCCCAGCAGGCGTGGCACCACGACGCGGGCGGGGAATCCGTGGGGCAGGGGGAGCGTGTGACCGGCCACGCCCAGGGCCAGCAGCGTGCGCGGCTCGCGGGCCACGTCGAGGCGCAGCGACTCGGCGTAGATCCCGCCGCGGCAGCCGATCGACACGTGCGTGGCGGCGGCGGTGGGTCGCGCCAGCTCGAGCAGCGCGGCCAGCGGCACGCCGTCCCAGGGCACGTCGTACACCGACCAGCCCTCGACGCAGTGGAAGTCGGTCACCTGGCTGGCGGTCGCGAGCGCGAGCAGCTCGCAGAAGGTGAAGGTCCGGGGCTCGGCCACCAGGCCGTCGATGCGCAGCCTCCAGTTCGTGAGCAGGTCGATCAGGGCCTGCTCGTCGACCGTGCGCACGTTCCAGCCCTCGTAGATGGGGTGCGACGATTTGGACGAGGGGGTCGGCAGAGCTCCCGCGTCGCAGGGCCCGCCGGTGAGGCTCGTGGGGTCGGTCGTGACCTCGGTCGGGTCGCCGCCGGAATCGTCGCCGCTCGGCTGTCCGTCGGCCACGTCGACCCCGCTGTCGGGACCCGGCTCGTGGTCCCAGCCGAGGTCCGAGGGCCCGCCGTGAGCGTCGGCGTCGCTCGAGGCCTGGTCGAGCGCTCCCGCCGTGTCGTCGACGGCGCCTCGGCCGCCTCCGCAGGCTTGAACGAGGGGGGACGCCAGCCCCAGCACGGTCGCCCTCCCCAGCCAGTCGAGCAGGGAACGGCGTTGCCAGGAGACGGGGGGGGTGGGTTCCTCGGGGCGCTTCATGATCACTCCGCCGGTACGCACGTGGTCGGAGGGACGCAGACGAAGCATCCCCCCTGAATGGCAAGCACCTGCCCCTCGACGCAGGCGGGCGCCGGGGTGTCGCACGTCGCCTCGCCGCCGTCGTCGCACGTGCACGTAGCGGCGTACACGCAGTGATAGCAGCCCTCGAAGGCCGCGAGCACGAGGGGCGCCGCGCACGAGGGCGGCGGCAGCCGGCAGAGCACGGGGGCGTTGTCGCTGCACTCGGGATCGTACGGGTACAGGCAGGCCCGCACGGGCGCGCTGACCGCCACCGAGATGGGCTCCGAGACCCCGATCTGGCCCGCCGGGGCCCGTGCGCGCACGCGAATCAGGATGACGTCGCCCACCTTCGGCACCTGCGCGAAATGGAACGCCGTGAACGCCAGGTCGAACGCGTGCTCGGTGTCGGGCGCCTCGTCCACGGGTAACACGCCGGCGCCCTCGAAGTCGTTGAGCGCGAGCTCGATCTCGCTGGTGGCCGCGATGGACGTGGTCCAGCGCAATCCGATCCGGTAGAGGCCGACGCCGGGCGTGCTCGAATCACAGGCGGCCGAGTCGACGTACACCTCGACCGAGAGCGGGATCTCGACATCGGGGGGCAACTCCTCCTGCGGCACCTCGGTGGGCTCCGCCTCGCCGATCTCGAGCGTGTCGAGCGGCAGCCAATCGTGCGCGTCGGGCCCGGGCTCGCTCGGGCCGGGGTCGTCGGTCGAACCGTCCGGGCGCTCCACCTCGGCGTCCTGACCCGGCGAGGCTTCGTTCGTGTCGATGGCGCTCACCGCGTCGGGGGTGACCCCGGACGAGCCGCAGGCGACCAGCCAGCCGACGAGGCCCACCACCAGCAGCGCTCGGGCCTGGAGCATGGGCTCCTCCTTCGGCGTACGGGTCCGGATTGCCTTTCATGATAAGGGCCGTCGATCGGGAGCGAAAGGGGGGGAGGCGTTCAGGCGGGAGGAGGCGTGTTCGGAGGCGGCTCGCCCCTGTCGGCGTCGGTCCCGTGGTTGGCGATCTCGTCGAAGCGGTCGGCCACCGACGCGAAGGCGTCGGTCAGCGTGGGGTCGAAGTGCCGCCCCGACAGGAAGAGGATGCGCTCGCGCGCCTCGGCCAGGGGCATGGCCTCCTTGTAGCTGCGCTTCGTCGTGAGCGCGTCGTACACGTCGGCCAGGGCGACCACGCGCGCCTCGATGGGGATGTCGGTGCCGGTCAGGCCCTCGGGGTAGCCCTGGCCGTCCCACCGCTCGTGGTGGCAGAGGGCGATGTTCTGCGCCACCTCGGAGACGCCGGCCTGCTTCAACAGCTCGTAGCCGAACGTCGTGTGGCGCTTCATCTCGTCGAACTCTTCGGTGGTCAGCTTGCCCGTCTTCTTCAGGATGTGGTCGGCCAGGCCGATCTTCCCGACGTCGTGCAGCGACGCGTAGGTGCGGATGAGCGAGACCGAGAAGTGGTCGAGGCCGCTCGCCTCGGCCAGCACCGAGGCGTACTCGGACACGCGCCGCACGTGGTTGCCCGTCGTGACGTCCTTCAGGCGGTTGGCTCCCTCGAGGGCCGTGATGAGGCTGAGGTTCAACTGGAAGAGCTCCTGGGTGCGGCGTTGCACCAGGTCGTCGAGGTGCTGCTTCTCGCTCTGCAGGCGCGTGTAGAAGTGCTTGATGCGCAGCAGCGAGCTGACGCGGGCCCGCAGTTCGAGCTCGTGGAACGGATAGTACAGGAAGTCGTCGACCCCGACGTGGAAGCCCTTGACCTTGTGCTCGAGGTTGTAGAACGACGTGACCAGCAGGAAGGGGATCACCCGGTACTCGGCTTCCTTCTTGATGTACCGGCAGAGATCGAAGCCGTTGATCTCGGGGAGGTCGACCTCGGAGATGACGAGATCGGGCACGAGCTTGCGCAGCACCATGACGGCCTTCTTGCCGTCGTGCGTGAGCGTGAGGCGGTAGCCGAAGGGCTCGAGCGCGTCACGAATCTCCTTCTCGACCCGCGACGTGACCGTAACGACGAGGATGTTGAAGTGCGTGTCGAAGTGGATGCCGGCCCGCTCGGAAATCTCCGCCTCCGAAGTGACCGGTATAGACTAGTGGTTCTAGCGAAGAAGTCGACCCGGAAATGACGCCGGACGTCGGTCAGGCCGGACCCCGGGCGATGGCGTCGTCGAGCAGGCGCGTGAGCAATTCGCCGTAGGGGAGGCCCGCGACGCGCGCCGCCTTGGGGTAGAGTGACTCGCCGGTGAGGCCGGGCAGGGTGTTGGTCTCGAGCACGTACAGGGCCCCGCCGGGCGTGACCCGCACGTCGGTACGCGAGATGGCGCGGCACCCGAGCGCCCGGTGCGCCTCGAGCCCGACCTTCCCGAGCCGATCGGCCAGATCGTCCGTGATTTCGGCCGGGCACACCTCGTCGTTCAGGGCCTTGTCGTACTTGACCGTGTAGTCGAAGAAGACGCCCTTGGTCACGATGATCTCGATGATCGGGAGCGCCCGGGCGCCGCCCTCGGCGAGCAGGTCGAGCACCGGCACCGTGAACTCGCGGCCGGGCACGAACTCCTCGACGAGCAGTCGCCCCGTGAGGCCTCCGACCCGCGCCACGGCCGCGTCGAGCTCGGCCCGGGCCTTGACGATCTCGATGCCGACGCTGGAGCCGAGGCGGGGGGTCTTCAGCACCCAGGGGGAGGGGAAGGTGCCGGCGATTCGCTCGGCCAGCGCTCCCGCCTCGCGAGCGGCGGCCTCGGTCGAGCGAGGGACCGCGAGCAGCAGGGACTTCGGCGTGGGGATGCCCGCGGCGCGGTAGACCGCCTTGGCGTGCGCCTTGTCCATGGCCACCGCGCTGGCCACGTGATCGGAGCCGACGTAGGGCAGGTCGAGCAGGTCGAGCAGCGACTGGATGCGGCCGTCTTCGCCGTAGGGCCCGTGCATGGCCAGGAACGCCGCCGCGGGCGCGAGCTTTCGGATGCGCTTGACCGCTCCGTCGAGGGACATGCTTTCGGCGCCGGCGGCGTCGTCGGGGTGGGCGAAGCGCCAGCTCGCGTTGTCGCTGGAGAGGAGCACGGGGTGCGGCGTGAACCGCGCGCGATCGACGCCCGCGAGGACCGCGCGGCCCGAGCGCACCGACACGTCGTGCTCGCCGCTGCGACCTCCCATCAGCACCAGGATGTCAGGCACCTTTTGCCGTCCCAACGTCGTCCTCCCGCGCTTCGTCGCCCTCCTTGAGGGGTTCGGGCTCGGTGTCGTAGTAGTGGCTCTTGTAGTGGTAGTATTTGCCACGGTAGTAGTAGTAACGCCGACGCCGCAGGTCGAGGTCGTTCAGGATGGCGCCGATGACGTTGACGTTCAGGTTGCGCAGCTCGCGCAGCACGAAGCGCAGCGCACCCCGGGTGGTCGACTTGGCGCGCGCCACCAGGACGATGCCGTCGATCTTCTTGCCGATGACCAGCGCGTCGGTGACCGCCGTGACCGGCGGCGAGTCGTAGATGGCGAAGTCGAAGCGTTCGCGCACGTCGCGAACCAGCTCGTCGAAGCGCGCCGAGTGCAGCAGCTCGGTCGGGTTCGGAGGAACCGAGCCCGCCGGCAGCAGGAAGAGGTTCTCGACCGGCGTGGGGACCACGTACTTGTCGAGATCGCCGCCCACGACCAGGTACTCGGTGAGGCCGCGCTTGCGCTTCAACCCGAACACCGTGTGGATGCGGGCGCGCCGGAGGTCGGTGTCGATGAGGAGCGTGCGCTTGCCCGAGACCGCCATCGAGATGGCCACGTTGACCGAGATGGTGGTCTTGCCCTCCTGGGGGTTCGCGCTCGTGATGAGGATCGAGTGCAGCGGGTTCTCGGGGCGCAGGAACATGAGGTTCGTGCGGATGTTGCGGCTGAGCTCCGAGATGTTCGAGCGCGGGCGCAGGAACGTGATGAGCTCCTTGGAGGACGAGCCGGCCGAGAGCTCCTTGAACTCCTCGTTGCGGATGCTCGGAAGAACGCCCAGGAAGGTGAGCTGGAAGTCCTCCTCGAGGTCCTCTCGCGTCTTGATGGTGTTGTCGAGCAGCTCGATCAGGATGGCGGCCAGCAACCCCAGCAGCAGGCCCAGCAGCACGCCGATGGCGAGGTTCAGCTGCACGCGCGGCCGCACGGGGGTCTTGGGGCGCAGCGCGAGATCCTGCACGCGCACGTTGTTCGTCTCGACCTGCGCGCTCATGCTGGTCTCGGTCTGACGGTTGCGCACCGTCTTGTAGAACTCGGTCGCGGCCGTCTTCTTGGCCACCAGCGGCGCGTACTGCAGCCAGATGCCGTTGATGCGGGTCTCTTCCTGGCGGTTCACCTCGAGGGCCGTGTTGAGGGCCCCGATCGAGGCCTCGACCTCGCGCAGCTCGCGCCGGAAGGAGTCGACCCGCGACGTGATCTGCTTGCGGATGGTCTCTTCGAGGTAGAGCAGCTTGGGCTGCAGCGCGGCCAGCCTGGGGTGCTTCTCACCGTAGGTCTCGGAGAGGTCCATCATCTGCTGGCGCACGTCGAGGTAGTCGCGCTTCAGATCGGACACCAGCGTGTCGGCCAGGATCTCGCGGGCGCCCACCGAGAAGATGTCCTTTACGCGTTCGAAGGGCTGCAGCTCGCGGACCTTGGCCTCGAGCTCGACCTTGCGCCCCTCGAGATCGGCCAGCCGACGCGTGGCCTCCTCGAGGCGCGTCTTGATGGCCGCCCGCTGGTTCTCGAACGAGCCCACGTCGTAGGTCTTCTCGAACTCGTAGACCTGCTTCTCGTACCCGTCGCGCTCCTGGTCGAGGCGCGCCACCAGCTCGTTGAGCTCGGCGTGGGCGTCGAGGATGACCTTGCGCTTGTACTCGAGGTTGAACGCCGCGTAGGAGACCGCGTAGGCGTTGACCATGGCCTGCGCGAGCTCGGGATCGGTGTCTTCGGCGTGCAGGAAGACCAGCATCGAGGTCTCGAGCGGATCGACGTCGAGGTTGCTCATGAGCAGCAGCGCCAGATCGGTGTCGGGATCGCGCTCGACCGTGGTCAAGCGGCTGCTCAGCCGGTCGATCAGGCCGCGCTCGCGCAGCAGGTCGATGACCTTGCGCGTGACCTCGAGGCTCTTGATGATCTCGAACTGGGTGGTCATGTAGTCCTGGGCGGCCCAGTAGCTCTGGCCTCCCACCTGGACGACGTCGCGGACGCTCGAGAGGACCTGGGTGGGGTTGCGGTCGATGACCAGCGAGGCCGTGGCCCGGTACACCGGCACCTGCTGCCGCGTGTAGAACCACGTCGCGGCGACGGTGAGCACGAACACGCCCAGGATCACCCACTTCCTCTTCAGGACGATCGAGAGGTAGTGCTGGAGGTCCTTCTCTTTCGCTGTGCCGAGCTGATCCATTCCCCTCACTCTACCCAAAAGTCAGGGGATTATAGGAGTCTCGGTCCAGCGTTTCAATGCCTGTCAGTCGGTGCCGAGGATCTGGAAGGGCTCGGCGTCGTACTCGAGGCGCAGCCACCAGCCCGGGATCTCGGCGAGCGTCTCGGTCGGAACGGCCGCCAGAAGGTCGGCCAGGGGGATGCGGTCGGTCTCGTTGACGAGGATCAGCGCGGTCTCCGCGTCGGTCGCGGTGACGAAGCCGAAGATCGTGACGCGTGTGATGGCGGAGACGGGGTCGCCGTCGAGGGTGGCGCCCATCCAGGCCTCGGCCAGCGGCAGCGTGTTGCCCCCGAAGAGCACCGCCGTGGCCCCCGACGACGTGCGCACGCAGGGAGCCTCGAGCAGCGGAACGTCGGAGCACGTGCCGCTCTGCGCCCACGTTTCGATCGCGACCGCTCCGTAGGGGAAGTCGGGATCGACCGTGCACGTGAGCTGGATCGGCAGGGCGAGGTCGTCGCAGGCGCCGTAGGCGAACTGCAGCTTGGCGCCCGGCAAGGCCACGTGGAACGGTGCGATTCCGAACATCGGCGTGGGGATGAACTCGTCGGCGAACGTGCCGTCCTGGACGTGCTTGGTGGCCAGATCGCTCACGTTCGTGTTCACGACGGCGTCGCCGCCGCCCAGGTCCCACGTCAGGTCGGGCGACACCCAGCGCAGGACGCGCGAGCGCACGTAGAGGGGCGGCGGGACGGAGCCCGCGCAGGCCCCGGAGGTGCAGGTGTCGGTCACCGTGCCCGGGTCGCCGTCGTCGCAGGCCTCGCCGTCGTCGAGCGGGGTCACGGTGCAGTCGCCGCTGGCCGCGTCGCAGCCGTCGAGCGTGCAGGAGTTGCCGTCGTTGCACACGCGGGCGTCGTGGGTGCAGTCACCGGTCAGCAGATCGCAGGCATCGGCCGTGCACGCGTCGGTGTCGTCGCAGTTCTTCGCGACGAACACGCAGTCGCCGGTGTTCCAGTCGCACGCGTCGATGGTGCAGGGATCGGCGTCGTCGCAGACCTTGGGGTCGTGGGTGATGGCGGCCGTGGCCGGGTCGCAGGCGTCGACCGTGCAGGGGTCGGCGTCGTCGAGGCCGACGATGGCCGTGAACACGCAGTCGCCGGTGAGGGCGTCGCAGGCGTCGTCGGTGCAGAGGCTGGCGTCGTCGCAGACCTCGGGGTCGTGGGTGATGGCGGCCGTGGCCGGGTCGCAGGCGTCGACCGTGCAGGGT
>CAZBRS010000066.1:0-25473 GCA_964494475.1 uncultured Myxococcales bacterium
CGGGCTCCTGCCCCGGCCCCGGCCGAGGCGGCGCCGTCGCGCTTCGAGCGCATGCCCTGGGAGCTCCCGTTGGCGGCGCCCGCCAGACCCGTCGTGCCCGCTACGCCCGTCGCGCCCGCTCCAGCGGCAGCGCCGGCGCCCTCCCCTGCCGCGACCGCGAGCCCGGCGCCCGTCGCGCCGCCGTCGGCGTTGACCCTCGAGGCGTCGTCGCCCGAGCCCGAGCCCGAGCCCGAGACGGCCCCGGCCGAGCCCGACGAGTCCGCGCTCTTCGAGGCCAGCGAGGCCGAGGTCAACGCGGCGCCGTTGCTGGCCGAGATCCCGAACCCCGGCGAGTCTCCGGACGTGAGCCCCCTCCCCGAGGCGACCCGCCTCGAGCTCACGACCGACGCGTTCCCGCGCGTGCTCGACCGGCTGGCCAACGAATCGCAGACGGTGCTGCGCGGCGTGCTGCCGCTGGTGGCCGAGCTCCAACTGGTCGCGCTGCAGGGCGCGACCGTGGTCCTCGGCATCCCGCTCTCGTCGCCCCACGCGCTCTTGGCCGACAAGCTGCGCTCCAAGCGCGACGACGTCCAGAACGCCTTGAAGCGCATCACGGGCCGCGACGTGGTGGTCGACTGGACCGAGATCCGCCCGCCCGCCCGCGAGGTGCCCGAGGTGGTGCCCGAGAAGGAGCGCGTGCGACGCGACGTGGAGCAACTGCCGATCTTTCAGCAGCTCAAGCACGAGTTCGGCGCCACCCTTCGCCTGGGAGACGATCGACGATGAGCGACCCCCTCGACCTCGGCAAGTTGATGAAGATGTTCGGCAGCCTGCAGGAGAACGCCCAGCGCGTGCAGGAGCAACTGGCCACCGAGAAGGTCTCGGGCGAGGCCGGCGGCGGCATGGTGCTGATCGAGATGAACGGCCTGCAGCGCGTGACGCGGGTCACCATCGACCCGCAGCTCGTGCGCGAGGGCGACGTGGCCATGCTCGAAGACCTGGTGGCGTCGGCCATGAACCGCGCCCAGGAGGCCACGCAGCGCCTGATCCGCGAGAGCGCCATGGGGCGCCTCGACCTCGGCAGCCTGATGACGGGCCTCAAGGGGGAGTGACGTGGAGCCCTTCCTGCCCGAGGCCGTGCGTCAGACCGTGCGCCTGCTGGCGCGCTTCCCCTCCATCGGCGATCGCTCGGCGCTGCGGCTGGCGCTCTTCCTGCTGCGCCAGCCCGCCACCTTCCGCGAGCAGCTCGCGACGGTCCTCGGCCGCCTGGGCGACGAGGTCGACTTCTGCCCCGAATGCCGCAACCTCTCCGACGCCGGCCGCTCGTGCCCCATCTGCGAGAACCCCGATCGCGACGCCCACCAGCTCTGCGTGGTCGAGGGAGTGGCCGATCTGATCGCCATCGAGCACAGCGGCCAGTTCACCGGGCGCTACCACGTGCTGCACGGCGTGCTGTCGCCCATGAAGGGCGTCGGGCCCCGAGACCTGGGCCTGCCCGAGCTCGAAGCGCGCGTGCGGCGATGGTCGGTCTCCGAGGTCATCCTGGCCACCAACATGAGCGTCGAGGGCGAGGCCACGGCCAGCTACGTGGCCGACCTGCTCGCCGAGGCCGGCGCGCGCGTCACCCGCATCGCGGCGGGCATCCCCATGGGGAGCAACCTCGAGTTCCTCGATGGGATGACGATTGGGAATGCGCTACGCGAGAGAAGAGATGTGCTTCAGTTGACGTGACGGACGGGCTTCGGACGACGGATCGACTTTCCGGGCGTCCACCACTCCAAAGACCGCGAACCCTGCGGATCGGCAGCTAAACCCGGACTTTCATGCACGACTTCTCGTCACGAGGCGCCGACGGCGGCGAACGATGTGGTCGGGGCGCCAACCGATCGGCACGCTCGACGCGTTCTCGTTCGTCGACGCGGTGGCGAACACGCCGGCCACGACGTCGTCGCAGGCCCGGAAGTCGTGGCAAATCCCTGGCGAGCCTTGTCGCTCGCCGACTTCCCGTCTTCGCTACGAACGGCGCCTATGCGACGGCCGTGTTCCGATTCGCCGTCCCCGAGCATCCAGCGCACGACGTCGCTCCGTTCCGCTCCAGCCGGCGTGCCACCGCCTTCCGTCGCGCCGACTCCAACTCCACGGGCACCTCGGCACCCAGGCCGTAGTACATCTCGTCCGGCGTCTGTCCATGGAACGCCGAGTGCGGGATCTCGCTATTGTGCGCCGCCACGTAGAACGTGACCTCCCGCCGCAACGCCGCCACTGTGTCCAGCGTGTTCAGGAACAACCACTGGTGCTTCATCGTCCGCCAGAACACCTCGATCATCGAGTTCGAGAAGGCGATCTCCGTCTGCGCCAGCACCCGCCGCAGCAAGCCGCTCGCGACCAACTCGTCGACGCGCTCGTTGAAGTTCTCCACGCCTCCGTCCACCACCACCATCGGGACACCCGCTTCCTGTTTCGCCACTACGTTCCGCGCGGCCTCCGCGAGCACCGCGACCGCGTTGCCGATCTCGAATCGATCGGCGACTCGGAACGACAAGGTGCGCCGGCTGAAGTTGTCGATCACCGCGTGGATGTGGCCTTCGTACCGTCGAGCAGTCGCACGAACGTGATGTCAACGTGCCACGCCTCGTTCGGGCTTCCCCTTCCGGCAGGCGTCGGCCCTCGAGCTTGGCGCCCGACAACCGCATGAGCACCATGAGCAGGCGGACGATCGTGACGAGCACCGAGATCCTGCGCCGGAGCCTCACGACTTCCGCCTGCAGAGCCACGGCCTCGATGTTCAGCACGTCGCAGCTCACCACGTCCCTGTCTTCACCCCGGAGCCAGCCCCGAGCCGTCGAGCGCGTCACGCCCAGGCGCGTGGCGACGCCCGTGTCGCCCGTGGTTCGCACGAGTTCTCGCAGCCGGTGGTCGTAGACGTGTTGTCGCTTTTCCATGCGACGCATCATTGCGGACGAGCGGTCGGAGGCAACTTCCCGGCGGTCACGGTCGTCACGTCCTCGCTGCCGAGACGTCGTGCGTAAAAGTCCAGGTCGAGCTGGTTGACAGCAGCGCTGAGCGCGTGCCAGCGCTACCGCCAGCGCCGAGGATGGCTTGGCGTTGCAAGGTCGTCCACGGCTCGGTGAAGGACATTGCGTGTGCCCCAATCAAGGTTCCGAATCGACGTCGACAAAGCGCTACAGACGGGGACTCGTGAGAGCGGCATGTTGTGTGCTACGGTAACCGCGTCTTCGCAGGAGAAGCATCGTGATTCGCGTGTTCGTGGCCGACGACCACGACATCGTCCGGACAGGGCTCAGGCGCGTGCTCGAGGACCTGCCCGATATGATGTGGTGTGGTGAAGCCTCTTGCCTCGAGGACGTGTTCGATGCCCTCGCGCGCGGCCCCGTCGATGTGGTCGTACTCGACGTGAACATGCCGGGCGGTGGCGGGGCGCACGCCGTCGATCGCCTGTTGGGGCTGACGCCGCCCCCCCGCATCGTCGTGTTCACCATGTACGCCGAGGACGCCCACGCGGTCGCGTTCCTGCGGGCGGGCGCCGGGGCCTACATCAGCAAGCGGCGCTCGTCCAGCGAGCTCATCGCCGCCATCCGCAAGGTGCACGCGGGCGGGCGCTACGTCACGGCCGAGCTCGCCGACTACCTGTTCCAACACCAAATCGACGTCGAGAAGGCGCCTTCCGACCTGCTGTCCGAGCGCGAGCTCGAGGTGGTCCGCTCACTGGCCCGGGGTCTACGCGCCACCGAGGTGGCCGCCGACTTCGCCGTCTCGACCAGCACCGTCAACACGTATGTGCAGCGCATCAAGGCCAAGCTGGGCGTTCACACGGCCGTCGAGATCGTCGAGTTCGCCCGCATCAACGGCCTGCTGGGGTGAGGAGGCATGGCGGCGAAGCGCTCGGTGCTGGCGCGACTGACCCGACGCGTGGTGACCCTGCTCGACCTTGACCTTCCCGTGGTGGCCGAGGCGTCGCCCGAGGATCAGCGGGCCCTCGACGGGCACCTGGCGCGCCTGAGCATCACCGGCGCCAAGGTCGACGCCTTCTCGACGGCACTGCTGGGGCTGCTGTTGTGGCCGACCGACCTGCTGATCTTCGCGCCGGGGTCGCCGCTGGCGCACGCGATGTTCACGTGGCGCCTGGTGCTGATCGGCGTGGGCACGGCGGCGGCGGCGCTCCTGCAGTTCGTCCCACGCTTCACGCGCCACCCCTTGCTGGTGGCCAACGTGGGCTTCACTGCCGTGCTGGCGGCGTCGGGTTGGCTCACGGCCCACATCGGCGGCATTGAGGACCCGCTTTTCTATGGCGTGTACACCGCGCCCCTCCTCAGCGTGCTGGTCGTGGCGCCCGTTTGGACCCAGGTGGCGACCACCGCGAACATCGTGCTGTCGTTCCTGGTGGCGTTCTTCGTGACGCGGCCCGAGGCGTGGTCCCACCCGATCGTGGGGGCACCTCTGGTGTGGCTGTTCGCGTCGTCGATCACCGCGGTCACGGTGGGGCAGATCGTGGTCACCCTGCTTCGCGCCAACTTCCTGCAACGCCGGGCGTTGGAGCGACGCGCCGAAGAGCTGGAAGCCCTGGACCGCGCCAAGAACGACTTCTTCGCCAACGTGAACCACGAGCTGCGTACGCCGTTGACCAACGTGGTGGGAGCCCTGCGGACGGTCGCCCGGGCCACCGACGAGCGCGAGCGCCGCCTGGCCGTCGACGTGGGCATTCGCGGCGCCGAGCGCCTGCTGGCCATGCTGGGCGACCTGTTGACCTTGTCGCGCCTCGACAGCGGTCGCGTCACGACGGTCAAGCGCCTGGTCGACGTGGCGGCGCTGGTGCGCGGCGTGGCCTCGGAGTTCCAGACCGACGTGGCCGAGCGCCTGCGTGTCGACGTGCCTGCCCACGAGGCGCTTCCGGCGTGGGTCGACCAGCACCAGGTGCGCACCGTGCTGTACAACCTGCTGTCGAACGCCCTGAAGTTCAGCCGGCCCAACGACGGGCCGGTCGAGGTCTGCCTGAAAGCCACCCCCGACGAGCTGACGCTGTCGGTGCGCGATCATGGCATCGGCATCGCGTCCGACCAGTTGCCGCACATCTTCGAGCGCTTCTACCAGGTGGAGGGCGGCCTGTTCAAGCGCTACGCCGGCGTCGGCATCGGGCTTGCGCTCGTCCACGAAATCGTCACGCGCCACCAGGGCTCGGTGCAGGTCGACAGCGCACCGGACGACGGCTCGACCTTCGTCGTGCGGTTGCCGCGCGGCGACCTGTCGGCGGGCTCTACCGAGATTGCAGCTGGTGACGACCCCGGCGATCGTCTCGCGACGTCCCCCGGGGCCGTCGGGCGTGCCGCGTCGGGCGACGCGACGGCCGACGACCGGCCGTTCGAGGCCGGACCGCCCGATGACGTCGACGCTCCGCTGGTTCTGGTCGCCGAGGACGACGCCGACCTGCGCGCCTACCTGGTGTCGCTGCTACGCTCGCGCTACCACGTGGTCGCCACGGCCGACGGCGCGCAGGCCCTCGAGGAAGCCCGTCGGCGAGCGCCCCACCTCGTGCTCAGCGACATCATGATGCCGAACCTCTCCGGCACCGAGCTGCTGCGCGCGCTTCGCGGCGACGCCACGTTGTGCCACGTGCCGGTGATCCTCCTGACCGCCGTGGTGGGCGCTCGGGCACGCGTGATAAGCCTGCGTGAGGGGGCCAACGACTACGTCGCCAAGCCTTTTGACGACGAGGAGCTGCTGGCGCGCGTCGACAACCAGCTGCGCCTGTCGCTGCTGACGCGCCAGCTCGACGCGCAGGTCGAAGCCCAGACGCGCGAGATCCGCCACCTGGCCGGCAACCTGGTCGCCATTCAGGAGGGCGAACGCACGCGCATCGCCCGCGAGATCCACGACGAGCTGGGCCAGGTGCTGGCGGCTCTCCGGCTGACGCTGGACCACGCTCGACGCCTGATGCCGCAGAACGAGCTCGACCTGCCCCGCCTCGACGGTGCGCTGGTCGAGGCGGGCCACATCCTCGATCGCGTGCACGAGGCCGTGTCCGACGTCCTGAACGAGCTGCGGCCGGGCGGCCTGGAGACGCACGGGCTGACCGTGGCGGTCGAGTCCATGGGGCGCGAGCTGGCCCGGCGACGGGGCCTGCGCTGGCAGTTCACCAGCGAGCTGGCCGACGACAGCCTGCCGAGCGAACACGCCGTCGCGCTGTTCCGCATCATCCAGGAGGCGTTGACCAACGTCGCCCGCCACGCGCGCGCCGCGTCGGTGGTGGTCACCCTCGACGAGCGCGACGGGGCGGCGCGCCTGCGCATCGTCGACGACGGCGTGGGGTTCGATCTCAACGCGCCAGAGAAGAGCGGGCACTTCGGCCTGCTGGGCATACGCGAGCGCACACGCCTGCTGCGGGGAACGGTGGCCATTGACAGCCAGCCCGGTCGTGGAACCCGCCTGGACGTGACCCTGCCCATCCCGTTGGCCTGAACGTCGGCGGTCCCGTACGTCGCCGGAAGTTGTCGCCATTTCGCTACATACAGTCGCTCTTGCCGTTCGTACGGTGAAGCCCTAGCCAAGCCCATGATGGGGGAGACCATGATCCGATCGCTCGCGATGCCGGGGTTGGGACTGTTCGTCGCCGTTGCGCTGCTCGCGTGCGGCGGCGGGGGAAGCGGCACGGCCGACTGCCCCGCGGGGACCACCAACTGCGCGTGCCGCGCCGACGGGACGTGCGACACCGACCTGACCTGCACCCAAGGATTCTGCGTGGCGGTCGCGGCCTGCCCGGCGGGCTCCGAGGGCTGCCCCTGCTACCCCAACGGCTCGTGCGACTCGAAGGACGGCGTGGTCATGAGCTGCGACGACACCGTGTGTAAGGTGCCTGGTACGCCCCCCCTGGGCGACCTGGGCGATCCGTGCGATGCCGACGCGCCCTGCGGCAAGCAAGCCGGAACACAGCTGGAGTGCCGTGACAGCACCTGCCAGCTACCGGAAGTGGCCTGCCCGGTGGGCACGTTCGGCTGCCCCTGCGACGCCGACACCTGCCAGGCCGGCCTGGAGTGTACCAGCGACACCTGCCAGGCGGCGGCGGGCAGCGGCCTGGTGGTCACCAACGCCGACGTGCGCGCATGTGACGTGCTGCTCGAGAAGGCCGCGGGCGTCGACGTGCTGTACGCGGCGACGGTGCTGGGGGTGACGGCTCGCGACGAGGCCCGCCTGGCGCTGTCGTTCTCAGCCAAGGCCGACGCCGGGTTCACCGCTCCCGTGGGCGCGCTGGCCGGTGTCGGCGGCTCCGTGCAGGACGCTACGGGCGTCACGGTGTCCAAGGCAGTGTGCTACGACCGGCACGGGACGGCGGTGGCCGACCCGGGCGTCGAGTTGAAGTAGGGGGCCACCATGAACCTTCGAATCGCCTGCACGCTGCTGATCGTCGCCCTGGTGCCTGCGGCTCCCGCGCTGGCCGTGACCGGTGTCTCCGAGGAACGCCTCAGCCTGCCCGACGGGCCGGGCTCGCTCGAGGGCATCGGCGAGAACATCGAGCTGAACCTCAACATGGGCGCCATGACCTACGGCGTGCCCATCCAGGTGCCGCAGGGCTTCGCGGGCCTGACGCCGCCCGTGTCACTGACCTACAGCTCGTCGAACGGCGCCTCGGTGGTGGGCATGGGCTGGATGCTGGCCATGCCGTCCATCGAGCGCCTCACCGTGCGCGGCCTGCCGCGCTACACGCTCGACGACGAGATGTCGGTCGACGGGGGCGAGGAGCTCGTGGTCGTCGACGGCACCGAGCCCCGCACCTACCGCGCGCGCTTCGAGAAGGGCTTCGTGCGCTACCGCTGGCACGAGCCCGGCGACGGCACCTCGGGCTGGTGGACGGCCGAGTTGCCCAACGGCCTGGTCTCGACCTACGGCGCCACCTCGGACGGCACCCCCGTGCCCGACGCCTGCGTCGGCGGCGACAGCGGCACCTTCCGCTGGCACCTGGTCGAGACCGTCGACCGCTACGGCCACGCCCTGCGCTACACCTGGAAGCGCTACGGCGACGTCACGCTCATCGACCGCATCGGCTGGGTCTTCCCCGACGGCTCCCAACCGCAGTACGAGGTGGTCTTCACCTACGAGGACCGCAGCGACAAGATCTCGGACTGCAAGGCCGGCTTCGAGGAGCTGCTCGACCAGCGCCTGGCTCGCGTCGACGTCTTCGCCCACGGCGCGCGCCTGCGGCACTACGACCTGACGTACGAAGACTACGCCACCTCGGGCGGCTTCACGCGCCTGACGGGGGTGCAGATGCTCGGGGCCGACGACGGCGTCTACCCGGTGCACCACGGCTTCGAGTACTCGCGGGCGCTGGGTGTCGACTGCCAGGCGGGCCAGGACTGCGCCGAGCCCTACGTGGTCGGCATGGGCGCCCTGGGCGTCGACATCGGGCAGGGCAAGGCCACGCTGATCGACATCAACGGCGACTCGCTGCCCGACGTGGTCGACACCACCGAGGTGGGGCAGCCGCACCGCTTCTTCCTGAACGTGCTGGGGGCGGATGGCGCGCACGGCTTCGCGGCGCCGTTCGAGAGCGCGCTCGGCAACCAGGGCTCCCACGCCCTGGGCACGCCCTACGTGCAGGTGCTCGACGTGAACGGCGACGGCTTCACGGACCTCGTGAACCAGCAGACGGGCGACGTGCTGCTGAACCGGGGCGAGGGCGACTGGAGCGAAATCCTGGCCCTCGGCGCCGGCGGAGGGCTGCCCGACCTGGGCGCCGAAGGCACGCTGACGTCCGCGAAGTTCTTCGACTACGACGGCGACAAGCGCATCGACCTGATGCTCAGCCGCTTCTCGGGCGCCACCAACGAGACCCTGGCCTGGCGCAACACGAGCGCGGGCTTCGTGAGCGACCCCGGCGTGCAGGCCATCGGCGAGGGCTTCGAGGCGCCGGCGCTCGAGCTCAACGACCTGAACGGCGACGGCCTGCTCGATGTGGCGCAGATCACCAAGGACTCGCTGCGCTACCGCCTGAGCCTGGGCTGGGGCCATTGGGGAGACTGGCGCGTCGTGACCGGCTTCGACTTCACCGACCAGGAGGCCGTCGACGCCGAGCTCGAAGACCTGAACGGCGACGCCCTGGCCGATCTGGTGCTGGTGGCCGGCAACGAGATCCGCTACTGGATCAACCGCAACGGCAACAGCTTCGACCCCGAGCGCACCCTCACCAGCGCCGACGTGCAGGGCGAGCTGCCCGAGAAGAAGCAGGGCACGACCGTGCTCTACGCCGACATGAACGGCAACGGCTCGTCCGATGTCGTGTGGGTGCAGGGCGCCGAGTCGGGCTCGGTCACGTACCTCGAGCTGTTCCCGGTGCGGCCCAACCTGCTGGCGCGCATCACCAACGGCCTGGGTCGGGTGACCGATGTGTCGTACGGCTCGTCGGTCGTGGAGCGCGCGCGCGACACCGAAACGGCGCCCTGGCAGCACGCCCTGCCCTCGCCCATGACCGTGGTGACGTCTACCGACGAGTGGGATCTGCTCACGGCCACCCACACGGTCAACACCTTCGCCTACCACGCCGGGTACTACGACGGCGTCGAGAAGCGCTTCCGCGGCTACGCGTCGGTCGAGAACGCCCTGGCGGGCGACGACCTGCAGGAGGCGGGCGTGACGTACGAGACCTTCGACGTGGGCGTGGCGGATCCGTACCGCGCGGGGCTGACCCTGGCCGAAGAACAGGTGAGCGAGGGCCGCTCGCTGAAGCTCACGACCAGCGAGCACGCGGACTGCGCAGTGGCCGACGTGCCGGACCAGGGACTCCGCTGGCCCGTCCGCACCGTGTGCAAGACGCACGAGGTGGCCGAGCACCGCGAAGGGGCCCCGGCCGACCTGTGGGCCCGCATCGAGACCTCCTGGACCTATGACGGATACGGGAACGTGGTGCGCGAGGCGCGGCTCGGCGTGACGTCGGTGGGCGGCGCCGCCTGCCGCCCCTGCGAAGACTCCGGCTACACCGGCACGCCGTGCGGCCCGGACTGCCTGAACGACGAGGCCTACACGCAGACCGAGTACGCCGTGCCGGCCGACAACGACGATCGCTGGATCCTCGACAAGGTGGTGCGGGTTCGGACCTACGGCGTGGCGAACGCCGACGGCTCGCCGGCCTCCGACCAGGTCGCCGAGACCCGCACGTATTTCGACGGTGAGGCCTTCACGGGGCTGCCCGGGGGCCGGGTCACGCACGGCACGGTGACCCGGATCGTCGAGGCCCTCTCGGCCGACGGCGCCGCCGCCACGAAGGCGCGGAACCGTGTGGACGAGCACGGCAACGTGGTCGAGTCCCTCGACGCCCTGGGGGCGCCGGACGGCGAGGAGCACCGGCGCCAGTACACGATGAGCGACGACGGCCTGCGGCTGGAGCGCGTCGAGGTGCTGACTCGCGACGCGGTCGGCCCCTACGCGCTGAGGCAAGACGTGCAGTACGATCCGGTGTGGGACAAGCCTATCGCGGCCTCGGCCTGGATGGTGGTCGAGGGCGGCCAGGCGATCGACGACGCCAACAGCAGCTACTACACCTATGACGAGTTCGGACGGCTGGCCACGCGCATCCTGCCGGGCGACTCCACCGAGGCGCCCACCGAGGCCTACACGTACGAGCTCGCGTCACCTGCCAGCCGGGTGGTGGTCCGCAAGCGCTCGGAGGCGGGTGGCGCCTTCGACCTGGAGGAGGTGCGCTGCTACGACGGGCGAGGACGCCAGTACCAGAAGAAGGAGCGTGAGGCCGAAGGCCGCTACCGCGTGACGGGCTTCGCCGTCTACAACCTGCAGGGGATGGAGCGCTTGACCTCCGACGCCTACGTGAGCACCAGCGGCCAGTGCGACGTGGCTCCCCCACAGGGAACGCGCACGATGGGCACCCGGTACGACGCGCTGGGGCGCGTGCAGGAGCGCATCTGGCCCGCGGCCGAGGAGGAGGCCGACGACGCCATCGAGCGGACTGTCTACGGCCCGTTGACCGTGGCCGACCACGACCTGGAAGACACGCTCACCGGCGGTCCTCACGAAGGTACGCCCACCGTGGCGTACCGCAACGGCCTGGGGAAGACCGTGGCCATCGACCACTTCCTGGTCGCGGGCGGCGAGCCCCTCACCTACGAGCTGCTGTACGACGAGTTGGGCCGCCCCGCCGGCACGATCGACCCGTTGGGCGCCCGCCACGAGGAGATCCGCAACCTGGCCGGCTGGGTGACCAGCGTCGACGATCCCGACAGCGGCCTCTCCAGCTACGCCTACGACGAGGTCGGCAACCGCGTGCTCACGACCGACGCGCGCGGAGTGGCCGTGCGCACCGCCTTCGACGGGGTGAACCGGCCCGTGGCCCAGTGGGACGAGGCCGACGAGGCGGGCACGCGCGTCGAACGTACCTACGACCGGCCGGGCGACTGTCCGCCCGCCTCGTGCAGCAACGTGGCCGGGAAGCCCGTGCGGGTGAGCTACCCCCTCGACAACGACCGCCGGGGCGTCGACCTGCACGGATACACGGCGCGTGGCCTCGAAGCACGGACCGAGCGGTCGCTCGACGGACGCGCATTCCGGTTCGCCACCACCTATGACCACGCCGATCGAATCGTGGCCAACACGTACCCCGACGGGCGAACGGTTGCCATCGAGCTGGACGGCACCGGCGAGGTGGCCGCGGTCCCTGGGTACGTGGACCAGGTGACCTGGGACAGCCGCTGGCTGCCTTCGGAGTTCCACCTGGCCAACGGCGTGACGGTCCGCATGGCGCGCGACGGCCGCAAGCGCCTGACGTCGCTGGCCGCGACCGGCCCCGATGACGAGGCGCTTCTGGACTTCACCTACACCCGCGACCGCATGGGCCACGTGCTCGACGTGGTCGACGGCCGGCCCGACGACGGGCAGCCCTCGGCCGCGGCACACTACGCCTACGACAGCCTGTACCGCTTGTCGAGCGCCGAGCTGGACGCGGCGAGGCCCGCCTGGAACGAGACCCTGACCGTGGCGCACGACCGTGGAGCGCGCATCCTCTCGCTCACGTCCAGCCTGGGTGCGACCAGCGCGGCGCACGTGGGCGACTACGAGTACGGGCAGGCTGCCGGTGTGCACGCGGTGAGCCGGGCGGGCGACGTGAACTTCGGCTACGACCCGGCCGGCAACGTGACCACCCGCGGCGACGTGGCGTACGCCTGGGACCACCTCGGACGAATGGTCCAGGCGACCCGCGGGACCGACGTCCTCTCGACCTGGATCTACGGGCCGGCTCCCGAGCGCCTCATCGAGAGGAGCGACGGCCACGTCACCTACTACCTCGCGGGCGACTTCGAGGTGAACGACGGGGTCGCCGTGACGTACGTGATGGGTCCGGAAGAACGGATCGCCCGCGTCGAAGATCCGTCGTTCGGCGCGTACGTGCTCCCCGATGTGGCCCCGGCCACGGGAGACGACCGTGCGCTGGCGTCGGCGCCCGACGGCGTCATCTCGGCGGGTGACGCGTGGCTGGCCGCAGGCGTGGCCAGCGGTGAGCTGGCCTTTGCGGGTGACGCGACGGCTGGCGACCCGACCGAGCTGCTGAGGGCGTCGGCCATGAGGACGCTGATGGGGGGCGAGTCGCGGGTACGCTACGCGCTCCACGACCACCTGGGGAACACGGTCGCCGAGACCGACGCCGAGGGCGTGGTGGTCAGCCGCACCGGGTACTACCCGTTCGGCGCCCTCCGCCACGCGGGCGAGGGGACCGACCGGCACCTCTTCGCCGGCAAGGTGAACAACGCCGCGACGGGCCTGGTCGAGTTCGGCGCCCGCTCGTACGATCCCTGGACCGGGCGGTGGATCTCGCCGGACCCGGCCTTCCGCGTGCAGGAGGACGTGGATCCCACCGACGTGCCCGAGGCGGCCACGGCCTACGGCTACGTGGGGGGAGATCCGGTCAACGCCCACGATCCCGACGGCCTTTCGAAGGTCCCGGACTGCTCGCGCTTCTGGGGCCGCGTGGTGGCCACCGTCAAGCTGCGCTGGGGCAGCAGCCTGCGATTGTCCATGGCGCAGATGGTGCGCAACCGCCTGCTGCCGGGCGAGCGCCCCAGCCTGAAGGTGGCCTGGCAGTCGGCCAAGTTCGCGGGGCGCGTTGGCGGCTGGAACCAGCGCGACGCGTTCTTCGACTCGGGAGACAAGGGTATCCAGGCCCGCGGATCCTCGAAGAGCGAGCTGCGGACCGAGTACGGCCAGGCCCAGATGGAGCTGGGAAGCACCAGCCGGCGACAGGACGGCAAGGGCTTCAACGTGGACCTCGCGGTCCTCGCGGGCAAGATGCTCGGCAAGCTGGGCAGCAAAGACGCCTTCGCGCTCGTGCAGCAGTTCGGGCAAAGCGACTACGTGAAGTCCGGCAAGGTCGGCATCGGGGAGATCGGGGATGTCGCCTTCAAGAGCCACGCCTTCGACATCACGACCTCCTCGCACGTGCAGCAGACGAACCTGGAGATCAACCTGAGGGTGTTCGAGAAGAAGCTGCAGCTGGCCCAGAAGAAGAAGTAGCCCCAGCTTCTCACCGGACGCCGTCGAGAAGGCCCCTCCTGTCGCCATTTCGCTACATACGACCGCCCCGCCCGCTCCCTACAGTGTCCTCGTAGCCAGAGCCTTCCGCGGGGGAACCATGTCCAGTTCGCACGGAATCGTCGTAGGCCTGCTCCTGGCCCTGGTGCTGGCGGGATGCGGCAGCAGCTCGGGGACGACGTGCACGCCCGGCACGACCGGCTGCGCCTGCCTCGACGACGGCAGCTGCGCCGGCGCCGGCCTGGACTGCCAGCAGGGGCTCTGCCGCGCGCCGCAGTGCTCGCCCGGCACCGAGGGCTGCCCCTGCTTCGGCAACGGCACCTGCGACGCCGGCCTGGCCTGCACCGACGGCGCCTGCACCACGGCGGCGGGCTGCACCGATGGCGCTGAAGGGTGCGCCTGCCTCGGCGACGGCACCTGCAACGCCGGCCTGGCCTGCACCGACGGCACGTGCGCGGCCTCGACGGCCTGCCCGGCGGGCACCAAGGGCTGCCCCTGCGACGCGGGTGACACCTGTGGACAGGGCCTGACCTGCGACGCCGGCACCTGCCGCACCGCCGGAACGACCTGCCCCACGGGCGCCGAGGGGTGCCCCTGCGGCGCCGGCGACGCGTGCGGCGTCAGCTCGCTGGGCGAAGCGCTGGACTGCCAGGGCGGGGTGTGCGTCGCGGCCTCGTGCCCGGCGGGCCAGAGCGGCTGCGCCTGCCGCAACGGGGCGACCTGCGACGACGCGTCCGATGCGTGCGTCGACGGCTTCTGCCAGGCGGCCGGCTGCGTGGCCGGTGATCTGGGCTGCGCCTGCGCCGGGGGAAGCTGCAAGCCCGGCCTCACCTGCCGCGACGGCGTGGTGTGCGTCGACGCCACCGGGCTGCTGGGCGGCCCGTGCCTCGACGACGGCACGTGCTCCGCCGGGTACCGCTGTCAGGGCGGTACGTGCGTCCCGTGCGCGCCCGGCACCCAGGGCTGCGTCTGCAAGGACGACGGAGCCTGCCAGTCCGGCCTGACCTGCCACGCAGAGCTGTGCCGCGCCGCGTCCGAGCTCGGCGACCTGCCGCCGGACAACCCGCTCTGCTACACGCCCTGCAACGCCGATCTGGTGCAAGGCGACGGCACGCTCAGGGCCTGCTCGTCCGAGGGCCTGATGGAGGGCTGCCTGGAGGGCAAGGCGTGCACCGACGGAAGCTGCACGGCGCCCGGCGCGCCCAAGCCGACCTGCGTCTCCGAGACCACCTGCCCCTTCTTCCAGACCTGCCTGAGCGGCAAGTGCTACTCGAACTGCGCCTCGAACGCCGACTGCGCGGGCGGCCGCGTGTGCCACGCGCACGTGTGCCGCCTGGCCTGCGCGACCGGCCAGGGCGAGGCCGCGTCGGCCTGCCCCCAGGGCCAAGCCTGCGTCACCGACGATGGGTCGTTTGGTGTGTGCCAGGCGGTCGAGGCGCCCAGCGGTGATCCGGCCACGTCGACCGAGGGCTCGTTCCAGCTGTCGACCGCGGCCTTGCAGTTCTCGAACGTGGCCACCTCGGCCACCTTCACCATCACGAACAACGGGCCGACCTTCGAGACCTTCACGTTGCGCAAGCTGCGCCACGTGGCCTTCATGTCCGACGGCACCACCAACGAGGCCGAAGATCCCCTCGACGACGTGGCGTGCGATCCCGCCAAGGACTGCCCCCTGTACTGGCTGAAGATCGGTCCGCTGGGTGAAGTCGAGCCCGTCAGCGAGGTCAGCGTGGGTGTCGAGGGCCAGGGCGGCCAGGCCACCCTGCACGTCGAGGGCGCTGGCGGCGGGCCGGCGCCCAAGTGGGACGGAAGGCTCGAGGTCGTGCACGGCAAGTACGGCAGGCAGACCATCGTGCTCGCCTATTCCGAGCGCCCCGAGGGACGCTGGGGCGGTAACCTCTACTACTTCGCCAACTTCGGCACCGAGTACCTGGACCCGTGGCGTACCGTGCTGCGCGGCGAGGCCGCGACGGGCCCCAACGGCGAGAACGTCGGCCAGCTCGCGTCCAAGGTAGGCAATGCCTTCATCCAGCGCTGGTGGGCCTTCCGCACCGGCAACATCTCGTGGGAGGAGCTGCTGGCGGTGGTCACGTGCACGCGCTCCGAGTCGTGGCGCTGGGCCAGCGTGGCGGCCGACTGCCCGGCCTCGGCCGGGGCGTGCTACCCCTACGACAGCAACGAGCTGGGCCTGGTGGTCTACAGCTCCGACACGCGCTCGCGGCCCATCCCCAGCGGGGTGGTCGAGATGCCGTTCGCCATGGACGTGCGCTTCCCAGACCCTACGGGCGACCCGCAGCTCATGAGCGGCCGCATCGCCACCGAGGCCGCCCTGCAGTACCCGGCCAGCCCGGCCGTCACGTTGCGCCTGGGCGCCGATCCGGCCACCTGCCAGTCGCAGGTGGGCGGCGCGTGCATGGTCTTCGTCAACGACCTGCAGGCCGCCGCCGACCTGGGCGGTCGCTACGTCACCACGTCGGCCGACGCGACCTGCGACCAGGCGGCGGGGGGCTACCAGCTGATGCGCGTTCCGTGGCTCGTGCCCGGCTTCGAGCGCGCGACCGAGGTCGACCCTTCCACGGGGTTGCCCTACCGCTACGAGTGCCGCGATTCCTGGCTGCCCGCCAACGCGGGCCCAGGCGTCGAGATCCCCGACGAGATGCTCTCGGCCAACTCCAGCCTGTCGGCGGCCAACCCCATCCCCGACGGCCGCGCCCGGCGCCGCACCTTCGAGATCGTCGACGGGGCCCTGGTCAACCAGTCTCACCTGTTCCTCATCTTCCGCGAGACCTACCCCTCGTTCCTGCCGAACGACGAGACGCCCTTCGCGGCGTACGGCTTCATGCTGCTCGAGCGCCAGGCCACCGACCTCGACCTGGCCGACGACGACGGCGACAGTGTACCCGACACGTTCGAGGGCTCGGTGCCCGCCGACATGCGCCCCGAGCCGGACGACCTGCTCGACGTGACGTGCTCGCCCGACCTGGTCGAGCGCGTGCTGGGCTACGGCAACAACACCGTTACGGCCACGAACGCCGACGACCTGGTCCTCGCCTTGATCGATGGCGTCGTACCTTCGAGCACAACCCCGGCCACCGTCGGCGCCGACAGTGACGAGGCCGTGCACTACCTGTGCCGCGAGACGGGCCTGTTCGACGGCGGCCCCGGCGCCGTCACGTCACCCTGGTCGGGCCTCGCGAACGACAACTCGTGCGGCAAGACCAACTGGCCCGATCCGGCCAAGCCGGGGGGCACGATCGCCACCAGCCCCTACGCCGGCAACGGCGCCTGCGACGACGGCGGCCCCGGCGCCGACACAGCCATCTGCCCCGTGGGCACCGACAAGGACGACTGCGGCGCGCGCAAGAGGTCCGACGGCGACTTCCGCGTGGCGTGCCCGGCGGGCAGCGACGTGGTGTTCTTCACGGTCGACGCCGATCAGCTCACGCAGCAGGGCGTGGCCGACGAGCCCTGCCAGCAGGACGGCACGTGCGAGAACACGTTGAACGACTGGCTGACGGCCGGTGAGCCGCTGGTCCAATACCAGCCCGTCTGGCGCTGCACCGACCCCAACAAGGTGTTCTGCGACACCGACCGCCTCGACCTCCGCGACGGCAAGACGTTCTTCGTGGCCTACGAGCAGAACGCAAAGTTCACGCCGTTGTACGCCGACATCGACCTGGCGTTCCGCTACAAGACCCAGTTCCGCAATCGCGAGGGCAAGAGCGTGGCGTTCGCGCCCGAGATCTGCGTGCCCGACTCGAACCAGATCCCCTACTGCTACGCCCCGTGGGACATCGAGGCCGATCGCGAGCGCGTCGACTGCCTGCTGGACATCTGGCGGCACCACTACGGCGACGTGACGGCCGCCGGCGGCACGGCCCGGACCAAGCTCGACGACTACCTGTGCACCAACTTCTCGTACGCCGAGGCCTGCCACAGCGGCATGCCCGCGACCGAGTACCCCCACGACGGCTTCGAGCGCCTGTACGCCGAGCTGCTCGTGATGATGGGCGACGAGTCGACCACGCGTGCCTTCGCCTCGCGCTTCGACCTGGCCGGCCAGAGCGGCGCCACCTTCGAGGGCTCGCTGTTCGAGCCGGGCGGCATCAACCTGTCGGGCGCGGCCGGCGTCGAGATGCTGCACCTGTACCGCGCCACCCAGTACTACCAGGAGGCGCTGGACCGCTTCTACGCCCTGTCGCCGCTGTTCTGGGAGGCGCTGAAGTACGGCCAGGACCCCCTGCAACCGCCCGGCCGCAACTTCGTGACGCAGGAGACCGTCACCTGGTACCTCGAGCGCCTGACGCGCGCCGCCACGCAGAAGTCGCGGGCGTGGAGCGAGGTGGCCAAGCGCTACCAGAACCTGAACCGCCCCGACCTGGCCCGTCGCGTGGTCGAGCGCGCCTACATCGCCACGTACCTCGAGTCGATCATGCTGTCGGAGCTGATGGTGCGCGTGACCGACACGCTGAAGCCCGAAGACCGGCCGCAGGTGGCGGTGGTGCTCGACCAGGCGCAGAAGCGCTACCGCATGGCCATGCTCGACATGCGCACGGCCTACGCGGCCATCACCGACGAGACCAACTTCTTCGGCCTGGCGCCCGACTACATCCCCTTCCCCACCCTGAACCAGTACGAGGACAACGCCTTCGAGGTCATCCTCAAGCGCGCCCAGCAGAAGGTCGAGGTGGCCAAGTACCGCGAGGACCTGGCCATCCAGAAGAACATGTCCTTCGAGACCGACAGCGAGGAGTTCCAGGCCGAGCTCATCCGCCTGCGCATGAACTACGAGGGTCAACTGGGCGACATCTGCGGCACCTTCGAGGGCCCCGACGGCAAGATCTATCCGGCCGTGTCGCGCTATGCCTACCTGGACCCCAAGGCGCGCGCGTTGGGCGAGCCGTGCGGGCTGATGGGCAACGGCACCATCCACGAGGCCATGGTGGGCTTCGAGCAGTCCAAGCTGGACGTGCAGAAGATGGTGGTGGCCGAGCAGAACCTGCTCGCCGAAGTGGCCATCGAGAAGTCGCGCGTCGAGGCGCAGTGCAACCTGGTGCTCGACATGGCCGACTTCGCCTACATGCAGGGCAACAAGGTGCGCAAGCTCGAGAACGCCATCAACAGCATGCGGCTCGTCGTCGGCGCGCTCGACCGGGTGGTCGGGGTGTTCTCGACCACGCTGCAGTTCGCCAGCAGCGGCCTCGCCGGGGCCGCCGTCGCCGGGGCCTACCTCAGCGCCGCCATCCCGGCCAACGCGGTCGCCATCGGGCTCGAGGCCGGAATCGTCGGCCTGCAGAACGAGATCGCCGAGACCAACCTGGCCACCGCCAAGTGGCAGACCACGGCGCAGTGCTCCCAGGCAGCCATCGACTCGAACGCGCGCACGGCGACGGTGATGTTGCAGATGCGGCAGTTGGAGCTCGATGCCCTGCGCGCCACGCGTCAGACCAGCCTGGCCATGTCCGAGATCCAGCAGCAGCAGAACCGCGCCAAGCGCCTCGAGCAAGAGCTCGGCGAGTCCGAGCAGTTGGCCATCAACGTGGCCGCGGCGCGCAACGATCCGAACGTGCGCATCTACCGCAACGACGCCATCGTGAACGCCGACCTGGCCTTCCAGGACGCCATCAGCGAGGTGTACCGCCTGACCCGCGTCTACGAGTACTACACCTCGACCACGTACGCCGAACGCGACAAGCTCTTCCTGATCCGCATGGTGCAGTACGGCGAGGCCAACCTCGAGAACTACCTGATCGACCTGCAGAACAACTACTGGGCCTTCGAGGAGACCTACGGCTGGCCCGAGCTGCGCGTGACCATCCTGTCCCTGCGGGACGACATCTTCCGCATTCCGCAGATGGACGACAACGGCGACCCGCTGGACCAGTCGACGCGCATCGAGCGCATGCGCGAGCGCCTGACCGACCCGGGCCTGCTCGACGAGAACGGCTACATCCGCATTCCGTTCTCGACCACCCTGGCCGAGATGTCGCCGCTGACGCGCAACCACAAGATCAAGTACCTCGAGGCCGAGATGATCGGCTCGAACGTGGGCGACACGCTGGGGCGCCTGTACCTGCGACAGCAAGGCACCAGCACGCTGCACGCGCTCGACGACAGCAAGGTCTACTACCGCTTCCCCCAGAAGACGGCCATCGTCAACCCCTTCTTCAACGGAAACCGCGTGTTCGACGCCGACGTGTACCGGTCGCGGCGCCTGTTGGACCGACCGTACGTGAACACGTCGTGGGAGCTGTACCTGAACCAGCGCGACGAGGTGGAGAACCAGGACGTCGATCTCCGATCGCTGACCGACGTGAGGATCTACATGTACTACACCGACTTCACGGCGTTCTAGGAGGAGGGAGCCCATGTTGATTGGCGAAACTGATCGAGCGGACGGGCCGACCGGGAGCCCCTTCCGCGAACTCGCGACGGCCCTCCGGCCGCTGCTGCTGGGTCTGATGCTCGGATTGAGCGTGCTGATACTGGATCGTTGTGGTGGAAGCAGCGGCGAGAGCGCTACGGCGTGCACGACCTCGGCCGATTGCCCGACGAGCGGCTCCATCTGCGCCGGCGGTGCGTGCTCGGTGTGCCAGGTGGACGCCCAGTGCGTCGCCGACTACGGCGCCGGCGCCACATGCGTCGAGGGCGCGTGCCAGGCCGCCACCTGCCCCGAAGGCACCACCGGGTGCGCCTGCAAGGGTGGCACCACGTGCGACGTCGGGGAATGCATCGACAGCCGGTGCGTCGACTGCGAGCGCGGCGCCCTGGGCTGCACGTGCTTCGACAACGGCACCTGCAGCCAAGGCGCCCGCTGCGGCGCCGCAAACCTGTGCGAGACGTGCCCGCCCGGCGAGGACGGCTGCCCGTGCGGCGACGCCGACGCGTGCGACGGAGCGCTGCTGTGCCAGAACGGCGTGTGCGCCGTCGATCCGTGCCCGGCCGGCAGCGAAGGCTGCCCCTGCACGACCGGTGGCACGTGCGACGGCGACCTGCGCTGCGGCGACGACCAGCAGTGCGCGCCGTGCACCGACGACCTGGTGGGGTGCCCCTGCGACCAGGGCGCCTGCACCAACCACCTGGTGTGCGACGTCGACGACGACACGTGCCGCGAGGCCACCGCTTGCGCCGACGCGGGCTGCGTGCTGCACCAGCTCTGCCACGAACAGGCGGGCGCCGACGCCACCTGCCAGCAGGCCTGCGACCCGGGCTACACCTGGAACGCCGGCGCCTGCGATGCCATCCCGACCGCGAACTGCCAGGCCGACGCCGCCGGCAGCATCCTGGCCGAGTGCTCCGCCAAGGACCGCGCGTGCGTCGAGAATGCAGGCGGCGCCGCGTGCGGCGACTGCCTTGGCGGCTTCACCGACCTGGGCGGAGCACGCACCGATTGCCGCGCCGTGAAGACCTGCGCCGATCTCGACTGCGCCGGCCAGCACCGCGGCTGCGCGCCCGAAGGCGACCACACCGACGCGGCCTGCACCGGCTGCCTCGAAGGCTTCGTCGACGACGGAGGCGCCTGCGTGGTGGTCTACCCGCCGAACTGCGAACCGGAAGCACCCGGCAGCCTCCTCGAAGACTGCCAGCACCAGAACCGCGTGTGCGAGCCGGCCACCGACGTCGACCCGGCCCACTGCGGCGGGTGCTCCGAGGGCTTCGCCCTGAGCGACTTCGGCGACTGCATCCCCGAAGCGACGTGCGGGAGCCTGGGCTGCGCCGACCAGAACCGCCAGTGCCTGGGCAGCGATCCCTTCCGGTTCTGCGGGGGCTGCATCGAGGGCATGATCGTCTCGACCGTCAACCCCGACGTGTGCGCGCCGCCGCTCACGTGCCTCGACACGGTGTGCCCGGCCGGGCAGTTCTGCCTCGACGCCGGACCCACCGCGAACGCCACCTGCGTCGACGCGAAGTGCGGCGCTACCCAGGCCTGGTCCGAGAACCCCACCACCGGCGCCGGCACCTGCATCGATTGCACCGTGAACTGCGGCGACGAGGCCGGCGAGACCGGCCGCATCTGGCCCTTCACGCTGGCCGGCGGACTGGGCGGCTCCAGCTGCATCTGCGAGACCCTGCCCGGCTTTTACTGGGACGACGGCGAGCGCCGGCCCAAGTCCTGCGACGCCGACGACGACGGCTGGGTGCGCGTGTCGGCCCGCGACTACGTCACCTCCGCCGACGGGGCGCTGGCCCAGAACGCTCGCTGCCGGGTGCGCGACATCGATCGCTTCACGCTGCGCAACGAGTACAAGCAGCAGCTCGACGTGCTGCTCTGCGCCGACGGCACGCTGGTGGCCGGCTACGACGGCGCCACGCCCTGCGCGTTGAAGACCGTGCCGCTCTACGAATCGGTGCGCAACGACGACCAGGACCGCCTGGAGCAGGAGACCTCGACCCTTGCGCCGGCCTACGCCTTCGCGGGCATCGACGGCACGCAGGTCGGACGCCGGCTGCGCGCCGAGGAGGTGAACGCCCTGACCCGCGCGTGCACCCTCAACGGCGACTACAACGACAACGAGGCCTCCGACCTCTCTGAGTGGCACGGCATGCCCGGCTTCGACGGCGACGCGGCGCTGTTCGCCCAGTTCGCCTACTTCGTCGAGTTGGTCAACGGCTACTACGCCGACAATTCGGCCCCGGGAGCGGGCCGGTGGGTGATCGAAGAGCGCGCTCGCTGCGGCGCGCCGGTGGCTTCCGAGGCCATCCCGTTCGTCCTCCCGTCCGACGACGGCAGCTACTGGCGCCAGTGCACTCGCGGGCGCGACGCCAGCTTCGACCCCACCGACGGCCCGGCCACACCCGACTTCGGCATGGACTTCGCGCGCTGGTCGTGCCCGGCGGCCAAGGGGGGCTGCCCCATCCCGCCGCCGCCCACCGACGAGCCGCCCGAGCCCGGCGTGCAGCCGGCGAACGGCGTGTGCGAGGTGAGCCTGCCGCCGCTCGATGCCGAGTGCGCCCAAGCCAACACGCCCTGGCCGTGCGTCCAGGGCGCGGTATGGCGCGGCCTGTCGCACGCCAGCCAGTTCCGCTGCGTGCAGGTCACCGACGAGGTCACGCCCGAGGGGCCCTCGCTGCAGCCCCCGCACTTCGTCGAGGAGTACTACCTGAACCGCTGTCGCGTCGTGTGCCCGGACAGCGACCCCGACTGCGCCCAGGACTGCAGCGGCGCCACCTGCGCCTCGTCGTCCGAGACGCCGTTCGTGTCGACGCAGAACCCCTGGTACCCCGTACTGGCCTGCGGGCTGGTCGACACGCCGCAGCCCGGCGCGGTGGGCTTCGCCGTGGTGCGCCATCGCGACCTGCCGCCGCCCTACCAACGCGGCTGCATCAACGAGTGGGCCCCTGATGCCATCGTGGGGCCGGCCAACGGCGCGCTCGACCCCATCACGGCGGCCTGGCGCGGGCGGTGCCCCGGCTGGCTGGCCGACCCCGACGGCACGATCGGGCAGGGCAATCCCAACGACTTCGGTCGCCTGCAATGCGGGTGCGGCACCAACTACGGCGGCCTGAGCTGCGACCTGGGCTGCCCCACCGACGAGCTGCACACCAACCCCGGCTACGTGGCCACGCCGCGCCAGGGTTGGTGGATGTGCGGACGCTTCAGCGCCGCGGCGTTCCCCCAGCCCGACGCCGTGTTCGGGCCCGCCCTGGTGGGCCAGGACGCCGTGGGCTCCACGTGGGTGCTGCGGGGCGACGTGCCCCTGAACGCCACCGACTCGCACCCCCTGTGCCAACAGGCCGACAACTGCCTGTGCGCACCGGGCGACACGTGCTCCAGCGGCGGGTACGTGGTGCGATGACATGCGGCCAGACAACGAACGTGAAACGCAAGGGAGGACGATGATGAACGAGACGCTGAAGATGTTCGCCACGGGATTCGTTGGAGCCGTCACGGCCTTCGTGCTGTTCGTGGGCGTGGGGGCCCTGGCCGACGGCAACCCCGCCACCGACGGGGTGCCGCGCACCATCCATTACTCCGGAACGCTCGAGCGCGACGGCGCGGCGACCAATGGCGCCGCCACCATGGTCTTTCGCGTGTACGACGGCTCCTCCGAGGTCTGGAGCGAGACGCAGGCGGTGCAGGTGTACGCCGGCCGGTTCTCGGTCCTGCTGGGCTCGACCACGCTGGTCAGCGCCAAGAACCTCGAGACGGCCATCAACAACGCCGATGACCTGTACCTGGGCATCACCCTCAAGACCGACCAGGGCGACGTGGTGCTGACCAACCGCCAGCGCTTCACGCCGGCTCCGTTCGCCCTGTGGTCCACCGCGGCCACCAACTTCAAGGTAGCCGGCGAGGTGACGCAGCGCCTGACCGTCAACGGCGGCGACGTCACCGACGCGCTGGACGGCTTCACCCTGCGGTTGAAGAACGGCAACCAGACGCTGGTGGCCGACGGCAACGAGATCGACTCCAACGACACCCTGTACCTGAACAGCAACTCGAAGGGCGGCGTCGTCACGGGCGGCAACCTCCGCATGAAGGGCTACGACTTCACGATCGTTCCCAACGATCCCGCTCCGCGCGGCGACGGCGGCCGGGCCCTGGTGCACTACGCCGGCGATACGCTGGTTGTGAACTTCGAAAGCGACTTCGCAGGCGGAACGAAGGTCGACAGCAACCTGAACGTCACGGGAACCTTCGAGAGTGGCAAGATGAGCTGCCGCGACGGCTGCGCCGACGTCCAATGGGTCGAGCCCCCGGGGGGCATGGCCTTCGGGGACTGGAGGGGAAGGCGATATTGCCCGGCCAGGTTCTACGTCTGCGGAATGGAGCAGAAGGTCGAGGGGGACCAGGGGTCCGGTGGCGACGACACGGCGGTGAACAGCGTCGCCATGTTGTGCTGCCCGTTCTGAGAACGGAGACCCGATGTTCAGAGGGGCGTAACGCATGACGCCGCCGGGAACCCTCGAGGCCGACGTGATCGTGGTGGGCACGGGCCCCGGTGGGGCCACGGTGGCTCGCGAGCTGGCGCGGCGCGGAAAGAGCGTGGTCATCCTCGAGTGGGGCCCCGGGGGGCAGGTTCGAGGGAACCTGCGGCAGTACGTCTCCGAGTTGCTCGTTCCCGGTAAAAGCCTGCTGGTGACCCCCGAACTGGTGGGGATGGTCAGGGGGCTCACGACGGGAGGAAGCTCCCTCTTCTACTACGCGACGTGCTTCCCGGTCCCATTCGACATGTTCGCGCGGCATGGCGTGGACCTGCGCGACGAGGTCGCAGAGGCCAGGAACGAACTGCCCATCGCCCACCTGTGTGACGCCATGTTGACGCCGATGGCGTCCAGGCTCATGGACAGCGCCAGACAACTCGGCTTCGACTGGAGACGTCTGGACAAGCTCATGTACCAGGAGCGGTGGAAGCCCGGGCTGCCGTTCGGCTACGCGGGCGACCCCCACGGCGTGAAATGGAGCGCTCGGATGTTCGCCGAGGACGCCGTCGAACACGGAGCCGTGATGCGGAACGGCGCCAGGGTGACGCGCGTGCTGCTGGAGAACGGCCGGGCGACCGGGGTCGAATACGTAGAAGCAGGACAGACGAAGCACGCGTTCGCCGGGACCGTCGTCCTCGCGGCCGGTGGGATCGGCACCCCCGTGATCCTTCGCAAGACCGGGCTCAGGGAGGCGGGCTTCGATTTCTTCTTCGATCCGCTGCTCTCGGTCGCCGGCACCATGCGTGACGTTCGAACTCGCGCCGACGAGATCCCGATGTCGGCCGGTGTCCACCTGGCCGACGACGGCTACATGATGACCGACATGCACCTCTCGCCATTCACGCATTTCCTGTTCACCGCTCAGGCCTTCAAGCTGAGAAGGCTGTTCGCGTTCCGGAGCACGGCACGCATCATGATCAAGGCCAGGGATACGCTCGGCGGGAGGCTTACGGATTCGGGAGGCGTCAGAAAAAAGCTCGTTAGAGAGGACCGGGCCAGGCTCATGCTGGGCTTTGAGAACGCGAA
>CAZBRS010000067.1:0-14293 GCA_964494475.1 uncultured Myxococcales bacterium
TGCTGGCCGAGGTGGGCGTGGCCTCGGGCGACCCCGCCTGGGGCTTCGGCGTGGCCTCGCCGGTCACCCAGGCCCGGGGCCAGGCCGGCGATCTCGACGCGCCCCAACTGGCCCTGCCCGGCGACGCCCGCGTCGACAACTTCCGCTTCCACCCGAACTACCACGTCGACGAGATCCTGTGGCGCCGGGTCGTGGGCACCTTCACCGACGGCCTGTTCGTGAAGGGGCGCCTGCGCTGGCAGCCCTGGCCCGCCCTGCGCGTCGACCTCAGCGAGATCTACTCGCGCACCTGGTATGCCGAGAGCGCGCCGGGCCTCGCGAAGCCGCTGGGGCTCGAGACCGATCTCGCGATCACCTGGTTCGCGCGCGCCGGCGTCGAGGCCACGGGCGTGTACGCCCTGCTCGTCCCGCTGGCCGGTTTCCGCAACGTCTTCACGGGCGTGGATCCGACCCCCGCCCACTTCGCGGAGGTGCGCCTTGCTTTCCGCTTCTGAGCTGCTCCAGCCCCCCCCTCTCCATCGATGGAGAGGGGGCCAGGGGGTGAGGTTCTTGTTCCCGGTGCTGGCGCTGGCCCTCCTGGCCTGCGGAACCCAGGACATCGTGCTCGGCCGTGACGCGGCCCTGCCCGATGACGACGCGTCATGGCAGGACCCGGGCGGCCCCGACGACAGCGGCCATGACGCAGCCGGTCCCGACGAGGCCGGCGATCCCGACGCGTCCGAGGCCTCCGCGCCGGACGGCGACGAGCCCGACCCGGGCACCGACCCGGGCACCGACCCGGGCACTCCCGACACGGGGGGCCTCTGCATCGAGAACAACGACGGCCGCATCGACGCCAGCGAGATGCCGGTCGCCCTGGGGGCCGCGCCCTCGTACGTGGCGAACGCGGGGGGCACCCTGGCCAGCGTCGACGTCGACGGCGTGCCCGGCGACGACGGCGAGCGCGTGTGGGACTTCACCGCCGGCCCGGACCAGGCCAAGGCCGTGCTCTTCGTGAAGGCACCGGGCGGCTACTGGTTCGCCGCCCACTTCCCGGCCGCCACCTTCGTCTCGCCCCTCTCGGTGCAGGATCCGACCATCCTGGCCGCCTACCAGGCCACCGCCGACGGCGTGTGGCTCCTCGGCATCGCCTCGACGAAGGAGAACCCGGCCGCCGGCAAGACCCTGCTGGTCTACGACACGCCCGTGCCGCTCTTCCAGTTCCCCCTCGAGGTCGGCGCCACCTACCAGGCCACCTCCACCTTCAAGGACGCGCGCCTCATGGGCGTGCCCCAGGCCGGCACCGAGGACTACACCATCACGGTCGACGCCCTGGGCACCGTCAAGCTGCCCGTCTTCACCATCGAGCACGCCCTGCGCCTGCGCATCGAGGTGCGCCAGAAGTTCGTCATCTCGACCAGCCCCGATCCCATCCCCTCGATCCAGTACCTGTGGGTCAAGGAGTGCGTGGGCGAGCTCGCGCGCGCCAGCAGCCAGCCCGGCGAGACCGACCCGAAGTTCACGGCGGCCAAGGAATTCCGCAGGCTCGGGCTCTGATTTCTGCCCTTGACATCGGCTTTCGATCGTCGTCCGATAGAGTCATAGAACATCGTCAAGAGTGACCGCCGCGAGAGCCGCGGTCGTGTCGGCCATCGCGGGCGGGCGTTCGACGCCGGCCCTCGAGGGATGGGGAGGGGTGACAAACCGGGGTGGAGGTGTGAGATGCGCAAGCGTTCTCGGCTCCTCGTGGTCCTGGCGTGGATACCACTGCTCACCTGGTGCGGAGGAGGAGGGGGAGGCTCGGGGACGGACCCTGGCAGCGATCCGGGGGACGAGGTGGCCCCCGACGTTCCGGCCGACCTCCCGACCGACCTGCCCGCCGACCTGCCCGTCGACCTGCCCGCCGACCTGCCGACCCCTCAGACGGCGCTCCGGGTCACGGTGCTGACGCTGCAGGGCGCGCCGTTGGCAGGCGCGTCCGTGACGCTGGGTGAGCAGGCGCTCACCACCGACGCGGCGGGCGTCGCGCGCTTCGACGACGTCGCGGCAGGCCGGGTGGTCGCCCGGGTGACGAAGGCCGGGTATGCCCCCTCGACGGCCGTGGTCGACCTGGGGCCCGGCCTCGACGCCAAGGCGGCGGTCTTCCTGCTGGCGCTGGGCACGCCGTTGACCTTCAAAGCCGAGGACGGGGCGGCCCTGGTGCAGGGCCGCGTGCGGGTCGAGATCCCGCCCGGCGCGCTCGTGGATGCGGCGGGCGCGCTCGTGACCGGGAACGTGGACCTGACCATCGCGGGGCTCGACCCCACGTCCGGCGACGTGGTGGCAGCGCCCGGACCGTTCGAGGGGCTCGCCACCGGCGGCGCCGCTCCGGTGGCCCTGAAGAGCGTGTACCTGGCCGAGATCAGCCTGAGCGCCGTCGGCCAGCCCGTGCAGCTCGCGGTGGGCAAGAAGGCCACGGTCGAGTTCGCGCTGCCCGAATCCCTTCAGGACGCCTACGAGCCGGGCGACACCATCGACGCGTGGTGGTACGACCTCGAGGCCGGGCTGTGGCGCCAGGAGGGGCAAGGCACCGTCAAGGCCGGAGCCGCACCCGGCGCGCCCAAGGTGTGGTCGGCCCAGGTGGGGCACTTCACGTGGTGGAACGCCGACCAGGCCTACACCGAGGACAACTGCGTGCAGGTGACGGTGGTCCGCTCCGAGGGCGCCGCGCCCTTGCCCGGGCTGCAGGTGCGCGCCGAGGGCGCGTATGGGTCCAGCGACGGCATCACCGACGGCCAGGGGCAGGTCTGCCTCGAGTTCGCGAAGGGCGAGACCAGCTTCGTGTACGTCGACGTCGGCGCGGGCCACCAGGGCGCCTCCGCCGAGGTGCAGGGCTGGGCGGCCGCCGCGGGCTGCGACGGCCAGGGGGATCCGTGCAAGCAGGTGACCCTCACGCTGCAGGCCTGCACCGACGCGGCCGGCTGCGCCCACGACGATCCGTGCACGACCGCGTCGTGCGACCAGGACCAGCTCGGGGTGGGTGTCTGCCTGTACGCCGAGGCGCCCTGCGACGACGACGACCCGTGCACCGACGACTCGTGCAACGCCGAGGGCCAGTGCCGGAACGTGAACCGCTGCGACGACGGCAACCCCTGCACCACCGACCACTGCCTGCCCCAGGGGTGCCTGCACATCCCGGCGCAGGAGGGGCTGTGCGATCCGGCGCTGGGGTGCGTCGCGGACGCCGACTGCGAAGACAATCAACCCTGCACGATCACGGAGTGCGTCGACGGGGCGTGCAAGGTCACGACGCTCGAACCGCCCTGCCTGGAGCCGTGCGCGACCGACGCGGCGTGCGCCACCGAGCTGCCGTGCGCCGACGGCGTGTGCCTGGCCTTCGTGGGGTGCTACCTGGCCGCCAGGACGTGCTACGACGGTGACGACTGCACGCTCGACGCCTGCAGCGCCGCCAACGGCTGCACGCATACACCCATCGAGGGTTGCGAGTGCGCCTTCCACGACCACCAGGCGTGCTGCGGCGCCGACATCTGCTGGTTCGACTCGTGCGGGGCCAACGAGGGGATCGCCACGGACTGCACGGGCGGGGACCTGTGCCAGATGGCCCTCTCCGGCCCGTTCTGCAAGCCCTGCGCTCCCGTCTGCCCCGCCGACTGGTGCGGCGACGACAGCTGCGAGGGCACGTGCGCCTGCACGGGCGTCAAGGTCTGCAACGCCCAGACGCACCAGTGCGAGACGCCTTGCGTCGCCGAGTGCGGTGCGCGCGAGTGCGGCCCCGACCCGGTCTGCGGGCAGTCCTGCGGCACGTGTTCGGGCGAGAAGCCCGACTGCAACCTTGCCACCGGCATGTGCGAGAATGGCGCGTGCACCCCCGACGGCACGACCCATCAGGGGTGCTGCTACGTGGGCAGCCCGGTCGTGCCCCTCGCGCCGTTGGCGCAGGCCAACAACGCCATCTGCAACTTCGACTCCTGCGACGTGCAGGGGACGACCGTCCAGCTATGCGGGGGCCTGGTCGGCGGCGCGGCCGTGTGCTTCGATCCTGCCGGCGAGGTCGGGCCCTCGTGCTGCAATACGACCTGCATCAGCATGGACCCGACCGGCCCCGGGGCCAAGTGCGGGGTCGGCGACGGCTGTGGCGGCACCTGCACGTGCCCGGCGGGCAAGACCTGCAACGCGTCGACCAACCTGTGCGTGGCCTGCACCGCGCAATGCAGCGGGAAGACCTGCGGCGCCGACGACACCTGCGGCGGCACGTGCCTGGGCACCTGCCCGGCGGGCGAGGCCTGCGACACGGCCACGCACACGTGCAAGTGCGCCCCCACCTGCGCCGCCGACGCGGCCTGCGGCGACAGTGACGGCTGCACCGGCACGTGCGCCGGAAGCTGCCCCTCGGGCCAGGTATGCAACGCCACCAGCCACGTATGCGAGGCCTACCAGACCCAGTGCGCCCTGTTCATGGCGTGCGCGGCCCCCTGCGGGACCACCAACACGGCGTGCCTGATGGCGTGCTACCAGAAGTACCCGGGCGAGGTCACGAAGGCGCAGGCGCTGGGGACGTGCCTCCAGACAGCCTGCGGAGCGATCCCGACGATGGAGTGCTCGGCCGACGCCGTCGCCGACGGGGGTAGCTGCAAGACGGTGTACGACGCCTGCTTCGTCTGCACGCCGGCCTCGTGCGCGGGCAAGGAGTGCGGCAACGCGGGCTGCGCCGTGACCTGCGGCACGTGCGATCCCGGCGACAAGTGCCTGGCCAGCGGCCTGTGCTGCACTCCCGACTGCGCGGGCAAGGTGTGCGGCGACGACGGCTGCGGCGGCAGCTGCGGCCCGTGCCCGACCGGCACGGCCTGCAACGCGTTGAGCGGACAGTGCGAGGCCCTGAACGCTTGCGAGGGCGCGGCGTGCGGCGCCTCGGACGGCACCGTCGCCGGGAAGTGCTACGGCTGGTGCGCGAACGCGGCCCAGGAGTGCGTGAACAAGGAGTGCATCACCTGCGGCTGCTACGGCACACCGACCTGCTGCGACGGGGGCACGGCCCTCTGCCACACCTGCGAGGGCTGCGGCGGCTCGATGAAGCTGCCCTGCTCGGGGGGCTGCACCGAGACCGAGATGGGGGCCAAGTGCCTCGACTGCACCAACAAGCAGTGCGGCGACGACGGCAGCGGCAACCCCAACGCCTGCGGCACGTGCGGGCCGTACGAGAGCTGCATCTACGACGCCTACTGCCAACCCCTTGGCTGACGCTCGACCCCGGTTGACAGGACGCCTCGCGCGTGCGGACAATGCCGGCGCCACCCGCGAGGTCCGCGCCATGCGCCTGCCGTCCTGCCTGCTCGCCTCCCTGCTCTTGGTCCTGGCCGCGTGCTCCGGCTCGCCGACGTCGTCCGCCGACGTCGACGCCGGGCTCGACGTGGCCGAGGACGTCCCCTCCCCCTTCGACTGCGGCGCCTCGGGCGAGTACGGTGGCGGCGGCATGATCGGCGTCGTGCCCCGCCCGTGGAAGTACGATCTGCCGTCGGGGATGGCCGTCGCGGGGAACACCGTTTCGTTCGAGGGCGCCGTCGACGACGATCCCGGACCCGCCCAGGTGCTGGCCGACGCGGGCGTCACGGTGGTGGCCACCGGGGGCGCGGTGCGCGTGCGCTGGCTCGCCCCCGGCCAGGCGGGAAGTTGGGCCGCCCAGTGCCCCTACGGCCTGGACGGCGAGCCCGAGGGCTTCAGCCTGGACCTGGCGCGCGAGGGCCTGGACCCGGTCGTGCGGGTCGGCACCATCGACGCCGCCGGCCGCACCCACGCCATGGCCACGCTGGCCCAGCTGCTCGTCGCGGGCGCGGGAGACGGCACCCTGCCCGAGGGGGTCATCGTCGACCGACCCGCCGCGCCCGTCCGCGGCGTGCTCGAGGGCTTCTACGGACCGCCGTGGAGCCCCGAAGATCGGCTGGCGACCCTGGCCTGGATGGCGTCGGTGAAGCTGAACCTGTACGTGTACGCGCCCAAGGGCGATCCGCTGGTCAACGAGCAGTGGCGCACGCCCTTCTCCCCCGACTACCTGGCCCACGTGGCCGAGGTGACCGCGGCGGCACACCGACGGCACGTGCGCGTGGGCTGGTCGCTGCGCTTCGGGCTGCCGGTGCGGTTCTCGTCGCAGGCCGATCGTGACGCCGTGCTGGCCAAGCTCGACGCGCTGGTGGCCGAAGGCGTCGACCAGATCGTGCTGGCCTTCGACGACACGGGCAAGGGCCTGTTGCCCGCCGACCAGGGCGTCTACGCCTCGTTCGTCGACGGCCAGATCGACTTCTTGAACGCGGTAGGGCCGGCCTTCCGCGCGCGTCACCCCGACGTGCCGCTGGCGCTCACGCCGGTCGAGTACTTCACGCACCACCCCGACGCGGGCACCGACCTGCGGAAGCTGGCGGCGGCGTTGCCGTTGGACTGGCCCATCGCCTGGACCGGCACCGAGGTGGGCTCGACCACGATCGACGCGGCCGACGCCCGCGAGGCGGCGCTGCTGCTCGGCCGCCCGCCCACGCTGGGCGACAACTACCCCGTGTCCGACGACGCACGCCGCACGGGCGTCTTGCACCTGGGCCCGCTGGTGGGCCGCTCGGCCGACCTGGCGGGCGCGGTCGACGGCCTGCTCTGGAACGCCATGCCGCTGGCCTGGGCCTCGCGGCTCGGGCTCGGCACCGCCGCCGACTACGCCTGGAACCCCGCGGCCTACGAGCCCGAGGCGTCCTTGCGGCGCGTGGCCCAGGCCCTGGCGGGCGAGCACGGCGGGGAGGGCCTGGTGACCCTGGCCCTGGCCAACCGCAGCGCGATGCTCGAGGGATCGGCCGCCCCGGAGCTACAGGCCGAGCTCGAAGCATTCTGGGCCGCCCGCGCCGCAGGCACCCCCACCGACCAGGCCGGAACCGCCCTGCAAGCCCGCTTCGGCGCCTACGTGGCAGAGCAGGAGATCCTGGGCGCCGCGCCCCTGGCGCCCGAACTGCGAGCCGAGCTGAAGGAATGGAGCGACGCGCTGGCCACCTACGGCTTCCTGGGCTACGCGGCGCTCGATCTGCTCGCCAGGGCCGACGCCGGCGCGCCCCCGGCCGACGCCGACGTGAGCGCCCTGGCCGCCGCCGCCGAGGCCGCCACCGCCGGCATCCCAAGACCCACCGGCCGCCTGATGGACGACTTCCTGGCGCGCGTGGTGGCCGAACTCATGGACTGACGCGGCGAGCTTTTTCGCGCTGCAATATTGCATCGCAGCATTTCCGCTTGACAGCCGCCCGGACGTGTCATAGACACAGCTCAAGAATATGTTGCATCGCAACAATGCGGGGAGTCGACCATGACCATGTCGCCGTTCTGGATGGGATTCTGGGCCTTCGCCATCCTGTACTTCAACCTGTGCCTCTACGTCATCGCCGGAAAGACGAAGACCCCGAACGCCTGGCTGGCGTGGGTCCCGGTCGTGAACCTCGGCTACATGGTGTGGCTGTCGGGGCGCCCGCTCTGGTGGACGCTCGGGCTCTTCGTGCCCCTCCTCAACCTGCTGGTGCTGGTGCTCGTGTGGAACAAGATCATCGAGAAGCGCCGCGGCCAGCCCTCGACCGCCGGCTGGACGCTGATCGTGCCCGTGCTCAACTACCTGGTCATGACGCGCCTCGCGTTCCACGACGAGGCGTAGCGCCGCTGCGACCGATTCACCGCTTGACAGCGATCCGACGTTCGCGTATTCAATCAATCAATTGAATGCGTGACCGAGGGTCGCGTGGCTCCACTCCCCCAGATCCCCGACGATGCCTTCAAGGCCTTCGCCTACGAACACGTCGCCCAGATCGGCAAGGCCGTGTCGTCGCCGCAGCGCCTGGTGCTCCTGAACGTGCTCAGCCAGGGGCCCCGCACGGTCGAGACCCTGGCCGACCTCGCGGGCCTCTCGGTGGCCAACGCCAGCCGCCACCTGCAGGTGCTGAAGGCTGCCGGTCTCGTGACCAGCACGCGCCGCGGCCAACACGTGGCCTACGCCACGACCGACGACTGCGTGAAGCGCTTCCTGGCGGCCCTGAAGGACATGGCCTGGACGTGCTCGATCGAGCTCCGGCACGCCGTCGAGCTCATCTCCGAGAGCCCCAGCCGCGCGCAGAGCGTGGGGCGCGACGAGCTCCTGGCGATGGTCTCCAACGCCGACGTGGTGGTGGTCGACGTGCGGCCGCCCGAGGAGTACGCCGAGGGCCACCTGCCCGGCGCCCTCTCGGTGCCCCTCGAGCAACTCGAAGCGCGCCTGGACGAGTTTCCTCCCGGCCGGCAGGTGGTGGCCTACTGCCGCGGGCGCTATTGCATCCTGGCCGACCGGGCGGTCGAGCTGCTGATGGCCAAGGGGATCCCCGCCCGCCGCACCGACGCCGACATGGTCGACTGGGCCGCCGCCGGGCTGCCCGTCGAACGCACGATCCAGCCGTAACGGGAGGTGACGATGACGCGAGCACCCAGGATTCGAGCGCTGCCGCTGCTGGCGGTCGCGGGCCTGCTGCTGGCCTGCTCCGGCGCCGGCGAGGGCAGCCCCGACGCGACCGAGATCGCCGCGGAGGCCACCGCCGATCTGGCGCCCGATTTGGGCCCGGCCGAGGTGCCGACCGACGTGCCGGTGCCTCCCGAGGCCATCGCCGAGGTCGAGCTCTCCCCCGAGCCCGTCGAACCGACCCCCGAGGTGAGCGAGGCCGTCGAGCCTGACGCCGACGTCGCCGCCGACGTCGCCGCCGACGACGACGCCTCGGCGGCCGAGGTGGCCGCCGAGGTCGAGACGGCCGACGAGATCGTCGAGACGGTCGAGCCCGACGAGACCACGGGCGACACCGAGCAGCCCCCGCTGGTCAGCGCGTGCGTCGACTGCCACACCGACAAGGCCCTGCTGGTGGCGCTCCTGCCCGAAGAGCCCCCGGACGAGACCGAACACGGAGGTGGGTGAGGGGGCTCGTTGCCTCCGGTGGAGGCATGGGAGAAAGTGCTCATCAAGCTCGGCAACAAGACGAACCCCGGTGAGTTGGACCAGCACATGGCGACCATGACGTGCGAGCACTGCCACGGCGGCGACGCCACGGCGCTCGACGACCACGAGGGCGCCCACGTGGGCCTCGTGCCTGACCCCAGCGCGCCCGATACGAACGTGTGCAAGGCCTGCCACGCCCCGGTGACCAACACCTACTGGCAGAGCATGCACGCCACGCTTCAGGGCGAGACGAACTCCATCGCCGCCCGTGCCGGCTACGCCTCGTTCGAGCAGTGCCCGCAGGCGCTGCGCGACGGCTTCAAGGGCGAGTGCACCAAGTGCCACGCCACCTGCGGCGACTGCCACGTCAGCCGCCCCGACGCCAACGGCAAGGGCTTCATCAAGAGCCACGTGTTCAACGAGAAGCCCTCGCAGGCCTACCAGTGCCTGGCCTGCCACGGCGCGCGCATCGGCTACGACTACCTGGGCTCCGAAGACGAGGGGCGCCTGCCCGACGTGCACTTCTCGAAGGGCATGAGCTGCATGTCCTGCCACGGCGAGGTGCAGGCCCACCAGGCGGCCGGCGACGCCTTCGACCGCTACCACGTCGAGAACACCCCCCGCTGCGAGCACTGCCACGCGGTCTCGACCGCCAACGCCTGGCACGACCAGCACTGGAACGACCTCAGCTGCCACGTGTGCCACTCGCAGGCGGCCTACCAGAACTGCACGGGCTGCCACACCGGAGGCGTCTACACCACCGACCCGGTCTACCAGGCCGAGAACCCCTTCCAGGCCTTCCGCGTCGGGCGAAACCCCTTCCCCGATCGGCGCTTCGAGTACGTGACGTTGCGGCACGCGCCGGCCGTGCCCGACATGTACGAGCCCTGGGGGGCCGAGACCCTTGCCGCGTTCGACGCCCTGCCCACCTGGAAGTACACCACGCCCCACAACGTGCGGCGCTGGACCCCGCGCACCCAGGTGCCAGCGGGCGCCAGCTGCGCCTCAGCGTGCCACCTGGGCGAGCCCGGCGGCAGCGCCGCCAACGCCGACCTGTACCTGTGGGAGGACTTCGTCGACGCCAACTGGCCCGTCGAGGCCGGCGCCAACCAGCCCGTGATCGTGGACGGCTCCCTGCCCGCTTCGTGGCAGGCCCCGTCCGGCCCCGTAAACCCGTAGCGCAGCGAGGAGGAGAACGAGATGACCCTGAGGAGAGCGACCTGGATCGTGCTGGCCGGCCTGGCCCTGTGGGCCTGCGGCGGCAGCGACGGCGGCAACACCACCGACACCCTCGAGCAGGACACGGCGTCCGAGGTCGGTCCCGACGGCACGGCGGAAGAGACCGCCGAAGAGACCACGCCCGACGTGAGCGAGCCCGACCCCGACGTGAGCGAGCCCGACCCCGACGTGACCGAGCCCGACCCCGACGTGGCCGAAGAGGCCACCGAGGTCGCCGAGGAGACCACCGAGGCGGCCGAGGAGACCACGGAAGTAGCCGAAGAGACTACGGAAGTGGCCGAAGAGACCACCGAGGTGGCCGAGGAGACCGAGACGACCACCCCGGAGTCCGAGTTCGAGACGATGATCGGCTACCTCGAGGGTGAGGGCGGCGACTACCTGAACACCGCCGCGCCCAAGGTCGTCGCCGCCGCCGACGTCATGGCGGCCGGCCTAGAGACCTACGTGATCCTCGACCTGCGCAGCAAGGACCTGGGCGCGGCCACGGCCGACGGCTTCGTGCTCACGCCCAACGGCACCGTCGACTTCGACGAGGGCCACATCGACGGCGCCATCCTGGTCGACTGGACCCAGATCGTCAGCTACGTGCAGACCAACCTCACCCCCGACGACAAGATCCTGATCGTCTGCTGGACGGGCCAGTCGGCCTCGCAGGCCTCGCTCATGCTGAACCTGCTCGGCTACGACGCCAGCAGCCTCAAGTGGGGCATGAGCGGCTGGAACAAGATCTTCGACATGTGGTCGGCCGCCATCAGCAGCGACTGGGCCGCCCAGTTCACGACCGACGCCGACACGGGCAAGAACGCGGCCGGCGAGTACCCCGTGCTCGCCACGGGCGAGACCGACGCCCAGGCCATCCTCGAGGCCCGCATCGCCGAGTACTCGGCGGGCAAGGCCAAGTCGATCAAGGCCGTCGACCTCTTCAACGACCTCGAGAGCTACTACGTGGTCAACTACTGGCCCGAGGCCGAGTACCTGGCCCCCGGCCACATCCTCGGCTCGCACCAGTACACCCCGAAGACCAGCCTGAAGACCAGCGCCGACCTGGCCACTCTGCCCACCGACCAGAAGATCGTCGTCTACTGCTACACGGGCCAGCAGAGCGCCCACGTGGCCGCCTTCCTCAACCTGCTCGGCTACGACGCCTACAGCCTGCAGTACGGCACCAACGGCATGATCTACGACCAGATGATCAAGCAGCAGTGGACCGGCCCCGGCGACTACGCCTACGTGGGCGGCCTGCCCCAGCCCACCGAGTTCGAGACGTTGATCGGCCACCTCGAGGCGACCGACTACCTGAACACGGCGGCGCCCAAGGTCGTCGCCGCCGCCGACGTCATGGTCGCGGGCCTCGACACGTACGTCATCCTCGACCTGCGCAGCAAGGACCTGGGCGCGGCCACGGCCGACGGCTTCGTGCTCACGCCCAACGGCACCGTCGACTTCGACGAGGGCCACATCGACGGCGCCATCCTGGTCGACTGGACCCAGATCGTCAGCTACGTGCAGACCAACCTCACCCCCGACGACAAGATCCTGATCGTCTGCTGGACGGGCCAGTCGGCCTCGCAGGCCTCGCTCATGCTGAACCTGCTCGGCTACGACGCCAGCAGCCTCAAGTGGGGCATGAGCGGCTGGAACAAGATCTTCGACATGTGGTCGGCCGCCATCAGCAGCGACTGGGCCGCCCAGTTCACGACCGACGCCGACACGGGCAAGAACGCGGCCGGCGAGTACCCCGTGCTCGCCACGGGCGAGACCGACGCCCAGGCCATCCTCGAGGCCCGCATCGCCGAGTACTCGGCGGGCAAGGCCAAGTCGATCAAGGCCGTCGACCTCTTCAACGACCTCGAGAGCTACTACGTGGTCAACTACTGGCCCGAGGCCGAGTACCTGGCCCCCGGCCACATCCTCGGCTCGCACCAGTACACCCCGAAGACCAGCCTGAAGACCAGCGCCGACCTGGCCACTCTGCCCACCGACCAGAAGATCGTCGTCTACTGCTACACGGGCCAGCAGAGCGCCCACGTGGCCGCCTTCCTCAACCTGCTCGGCTACGACGCCTACAGCCTGCAGTACGGCACCAACGGCATGATCTACGACCAGATGATCAAGCAGCAGTGGACCGGCCCCGGCGACTACGCCTACGTGGGCGGCCTGCCCCAGCCCACCGAGTTCGAGAAGCTCATCGCTCACGTCGAGGCCACCGACTACATGAACACGGCCTTCCCCAAGGTCGTGGCGGCCACCGACGTAGCGCAGACCCTCGAGGAGTACGTGGTCCTCGACATCCGCACCAAGGACAAATACGGCCCCGACGGCAGCGACGTGTGGCAGATGGTCGCGAACGGCACGCCCGACTTCGACGACGGCCACATCGAGGGCGCCGTCAACCTGGCGTGGAACGAGGTGGTCGACTACGTGACCACGAACCTGACCAAGGACGACAAGATCCTGGTGGCGTGCTACACGGGGCAGGAGGCCGGTCACCCGGTCATGGCCCTGAACCTGCTCGGCTACAACGCCTACAGCCTCAAGTGGGGCATGAGCTCCTGGAGCGCCGACTTCGACCTGTGGACGGCGTCGACCGGCGACACGTGGGCGGGCCAGTTCACGACCGACGCCGACACGGGCAAGAACGCCGCGGGCGCCTACCCCGTGCTCGACACGGGGTTCGACACGGCCGAGGAGATCCTGGCGGCCCGCATCGACGCGCTCCAGGCCTCCGGGACGACGCGCATCCTCGACGCGACCACGTTCTTCACGACCCTCGAAGAGTTCTACGTCGTGAACTACTGGCCCGAGGCCGAATACCTGGCCCCCGGCCACGTCACGGGCGCCCACCAGTACACCCCCAAGGCCAGCCTGAAGACCTCGGCCTTCCTGGCTACGCTGCCCACCGACCAGAAGATCGCCGTGTACTGCTACACGGGGCAGCAGTCGTCGCAGGTGGCCGCGTTCCTGACGGTGCTGGGCTACGACGCCTACAGCGTCAAGAACGGCACCAACGGCATGATCTACAGCCAGATGACCTCGCAGAAGTGGACGCTGCCGGGCGACTACGCGTACGTTCAATGAGACGAGCGAGCCGCGGGGATCGCCCCGCGGCTCGTTCTCTCCATGTCAGGGGTGAAGATGCCGTCCCCCCGCCTGCTCGCGCTCGCGCTCTCCGTGGCCGGGCTCGTCGCCTGCAGTGAGGCACGCCAGGGCGGCGCGCCCGCCGACTCCCCCGAGGCCCGCTGCGACAACTGCCACTTCGGCCCCCGCGCCACGGCGCCGCTCCGCGACCTGCGGGGCGCGACCGACGGCGCCGCGCTGGGGGCCCACGCCGCGCACCTCGCGCCCCTGCGCTCCGCGGCGCTGACCTGCGGCGACTGCCACCTGGTCCCGGCCACGGTCGACGCACCGGGGCACGTCGACGACGGCCTGCCCGCCGACCTGATCTTCGGAGCCCGGGCGACCGCGGGCGGCCTCACGCCCGCGTACGACCCGAAGACGCGCACGTGCTCGGCCGTCTGGTGCCACGGGGGCGCGTTCGAGGGCGGGCTCGTCACGACCCCCGCGTGGAACGACGCCACCGACAGGCCCCGCGTCTGCGACGCCTGCCACGCCTCGCCACCCCCCGCGCCCCACCCCGCCGACTCCGACTGCGGCGCCTGCCACGACAACGTGGGCGACGAGGGGACGCTGCTGGACCCCACGCGCCACGTGGACGGCACCGTCGACGTGAGCCGCACCTGCTCGTCGTGCCACGGGAACCCGCCGCCGCCGCCCCACCCCGCGGCCGACGACTGCGACACCTGCCACGCAGCCTTCGACGAGGCCGGTGCGCTCGACGCGCGGCACCGCGACGGCGCCGTGAACGTACACCTGCAGGCGGCCTGCACCTCGTGCCACGGAGCCCCGCCCGCGCCGCCCCACCCGGCCGACGCCGCGTGCGGGCGCTGCCATCCGGGCTTCGACCTGCAGGGCAACGTGACGGGCCAGACGCACCGCGACGGCGCCGTCGACCTGACCACGTCGTGCACCGCGTGCCACGGCAACCCGCCGGGCGCGCCCCACGTGCAGCAGAGCGACTGCGCCACGTGCCACGCCGTCTACACCGCC
>CAZBRS010000067.1:14393-24608 GCA_964494475.1 uncultured Myxococcales bacterium
CGGCTTCCCGCCCGCGCTGCCCCACCCGGCGCGCCCCGACTGCGCCACCTGCCACGCGGGCTTCGCGGCCGACGCCACCCCCACCGGCGCCCACCCCGACGGCGCCCTCGACGTGACCACCACGTGCGCCTCCTGTCACGGCAACCCGCCGGCCGCGCCCCACGTGCAGCAGAGCGACTGCGCCACGTGCCACGCCGTCTACACCGCCTCCGGCGCTCTCGATGACGCTCACCGCGACGGCGGCCTCGATCTGGTGCACGCCGCGGCCTGCAGCGCGTGCCACGGCTTCCCGCCCGCGCTGCCCCACCCGGCGCGCCCCGACTGCGCCACCTGCCACCCCGGCTTCGACGCGTCGTCGGACCCGCTCGCGCCCCACCCCGACGGCGTCAGCCAGGTCGAGACCTCGTGCGTCTCGTGTCACGGAAACCCGCCCGGCGCGCCCCACTTGCAGCGCACCGACTGCGCCACGTGTCACGCCGTCTACGACGCCACCGGCGCCCTCGACGACGGCCACCGCGACGGCGGCCTCGATCTCGTGCACGCCAAAGCCTGCTCGGCCTGCCACGACTTCCCGCCGGCCCTGCCCCACCCCGCGCGCCCCGACTGCGCCACCTGCCACCCCGGCTTCGACGACCAGGGTACGCCCACCGGCGACACGCACGTGGACGGCGCCGTCGACGTGGGCGCGAGCTGCCTGCTCTGCCACGGCAACCCGCCCGGCGCGCCCCACCTGCAGCGCGCCGACTGCGCCACCTGCCACGCCGTCTACGACGCCGCCGGCGCCCTCGACGACGGCCACCGCGACGGCCAGCTGGAGCTCATCAACGCCAAGGCCTGCGTCGCCTGCCACGCCTACCCGCCCACCACGGGCACGCACCCGGCCGACGCGACGTGCACCACCTGCCACGACGCCACCGTCGGCGCCGACGGCCAGCTGCTGCCGGGGGGCGCTCACCTGAACGGGGTGGTCGACAACTGATCGGCTTCGGGTGTAGAAACGAAGCGCAAGGACCCTAGCGGGAGCCCGACCGTGGTGTGCGTGCAGACCGAGTGCGGGTCGTGCCACCGGCGCTTCGACGTCGCCGACCCCTACGCGCCCGAGATCCCCACGACCTGCCCCGTGTGCGGCGCGGCGCTCCGCCTGATCACGGGCGTCGACGCCGGCTTCGTGAACCGGCGCGGCGACTTCGTGCCCCCCCGCCGCGCCCGCCCCATCGGCCCGGCGTGCGAGCTCGAGGCCACCGACGCCACCTGCTGCGGCCTTTCCGTGCCCTGCGGGCTCGAGCCCTGCTGTACGCGGGCGTGACCCTCGAATCGATGGGGTTGCGGGTCCCGCGGGGGGCCCGGGCTCGACGGGCCGGGTCAGAACCCCGCGGCCAGTTCGAACGACACCTGCTGGCCGGTCGTGTCGTAGTCGTAGGACGACGACCACTGGCGGAGCCAACCATAGGACAGCGTGGCGCTAACTCGCGCGCCACCGAAGCGCCGCGCCCAGCCGAGAGACGCGGTCGGGCCGAGCCGCACGTCCTCCCGATCGTCGGCCAGCGTGGTGCCCGCGCTGTCGGTGGCGGGCCAGCCCTCGAAGCGCAGCGTGCGAAGCTCGGCGCCGACCAGGAGCCAGAGCGCGACGGGCAGCACCTGCTTGTATTTCAGGTACGCGCGATGGCCGCTGGCCAGGAAGTCGGTCGAAAGGAACGCAAACTGGGCCTCGGTCAGCCGGATCGGCAAGGTGGCGCTGGCCGAGACCAGGTGGCGCCAGGCGTAGTCGGCCTGCAACCCCCCCGTCGACCACAGGCCCTGGCTGGCGTGGACGCCCACGTCGACCTGCTGCTCGGTGCGCTGGGGACGCCCCGCACCCTGCCCCCCCTTCAAGCGCGGGAGGTAACGCAGCCCGTACGCCGCCCGCGGTGACAGCGTGGTGCGCGAGGGCAACGTGAAGCGCACCTCGGCGCGGGGCATCAGGTCGAGCGCGTCGGACTCGGGATCGTCGTAGAAGGCTCGGTAGCGCACGTCGAGCGCCACCTGCCAGGCGACCCAGGCCGCGGGCTCCAGGGTCGCGGCGGCGGTCAGGCGGGGCCCCACGAAGTTGAGGGCGCCGTACGCGTCCTGGTTCGCGAGCGTCTCGAGCGCCACCACCAACGCGAGCTCGTGTTGCCCCTCGTCACCCCAGGCGGGGTTCGCGACCACGCGCAGCGTGTGCGCGTTGGAGCTGAGGTCGGTGTTCGTCGTGTAGAACTCGGCCACGCCCTCGTAGTCGACCGTCCAGTACGTCGCGAAGTCGACGCCGACGCGCAGGCTGGGAACCAGCGCATGGTCGACGGCGCGATCGCGGGAGAGCGTGACGTTGTCCGACCACACGTGGGCCAGCCCGCCCGAGGCGTTGACCTCCTGCGCCGCGGCCGAGCGAGCCGCGACCGGGCAGAGGGCCAGCGCGAAGGCCGCGCACCAGCGCGCCGCGACCATGTCGAGGGAAGAGATCAAGGGTTTCCCCGCTGCTGGCGCCCGCCACCGCTCTCGCCGTCGCGCGGGCCGTTTCCGCCGCCGCGCCGCTCCATGCGGCCTTCGCCGAGCCCACCCTTCCCCCCAAGGCCCCGCCAGCGCCCGCGGAAGCGGTGCTCCTGGCCGTCTTGCAGGCCGTCGCCGTCGCGGTCGACGAACGCGGGCTCGCCGGCGTCGAGCGGCGTCGGAGTCGGCGCGTCGACGGCCGGGCCCTCGCTCGCCGGCGGCGATGGCGACGCCGCTTCTTCGGCCGCCGCAGGGCGCACGCCCACGATCGAGATCACGAGGACGAGGGAGAGAAGGAGAAAGGCGGTCTTCATGGCGGCTCCTCGGCCCCGGGGAGGATTCGCCTCCCCGGGGTCTTCGCTCGCGCACCTACCGGGCGCGCTTGCCCTGCTTCTTGCCCTTGCCAGCCTGGGTGCCGTCGCACTCGCCCGTGCCGTTGCCGACGCCGTCGCCCGAGCCGGCGCCGCGCAGCGCCTTGCCCTGGCCCTTGGCCAGCCCCTGGCCGCCGTCCTGGCCGAGCCCCTGGCCGTCGCCCTGGCCGTCCTGCTTGCCCTGGCGCTTGGCGAGGCCCTGGCCGTCGCCCTTGCCGTGGCCCTTGCCCTTGCCCACGCCGCCGCGCCGCCCGGTGCCATCGGCCGGCTGGTCGCAGAGGCCGTCGCCGTCGGCGTCGACGAAGGCCGGACCGCTGCCATCCTGCGCGCCCTGGCCCGAGCCCTTGCCGACCGCCGAGCCTTCGTCCGCGTAAGCCAGCGACGGCAAGGTCGCGAGCGCCGCGATCACCACCAGGTTCCGGAGCATCGTCTTCATGGTCACACCTCCTGCTTTCGATCCCCGTCGATCCGCCCATCGGCTCGACGAGCTTGAGGTATTGCACGAGGCATGCCAAGGGGCCGCTGACGACGCGTTTCACACGTCTTCATTACGCTATTCAAGGTTCGAGCCCGGGCCGAGGCCCGGCACGTCGGCCGGCGAGCTCGACGTTTTCGTCGAGGTCTCGACGTCCGCGTCGAGCGCCGACACGAGCCCGTGCTTGCGCAGCTTGTAGCGCACGGCGCGCTCCGAGAGGCCGAGGTCTCGCGCCGCCGCGCTCTGGTTGCCGCCGTGTCGCGCCAGTGCCTCGCCGAGCAGGCGGCGCTCGACCTCGGCGACCTGGTCCTCGAGGCCACGGCGCCCCGACACCGGCGCGGCGGCCGCGGCCCCGACCGCGAAGTCGGCGGGCCCGAGCACGGGCTCGTCGGCCAGGACCAGGGCGCGCTCGACCAGGTTCTCGAGCTCGCGCACGTTCCCCGGAAAGCCGTGCCGGGCCAACACGGCCAGCGCCTCGTCGCTCACCCCCGCCACCCCCACGGTCGACAGGTCGGCGTGCTTGCGCAGGAAGTGCAACACCAGCGGCCGCAGATCCTCGGGCCGCTCGCGCAGCGGCGGCAGGCGGAGGGTCACCACGTTCAGGCGGTAGAAGAGATCGCCGCGAAACTGGCCCGTGGCGATGCGCTGCTCCAGATCGCGGTGGGTGGCCGCCACCACCCGGGCGTCGGTCTCCAGGGACTCGGTGCCGCCCACCCGCTCGAACCGACCCGTCTGCAACACCGTGAGCAGCTTGACCTGCACGCTCGGGGGGATGTCGCCCACCTCGTCGAGGAAGAGCGTGCCCCCCTTCGCGAGCTCGAAGCGCCCCTTCTTCAGCGCCGTCGCCCCGGTGAACGCGCCGCGCTCGTGCCCGAAGAGCTCCGACTCGATCAGCGCCTCGGAGAGCACCGCGCAGTTCAACGTGACGAACGGTCCGTCGCGGCGGCTCGACAGCCGATGGAGGGCCCGCGCCACCACCTCCTTGCCCGTCCCTGACTCGCCCTGCACGAGCACCGACGCCCGCGAGGGGGCGACCTTGCGGACCAGCGCCTTCACGGCCGCGAGCGCGGGCCCTTCGCCGACCAGGCCCGCGAAAGCGTCGGCGGCGTCCACGGCCTCGCGCAGCGAGCGGTTCTCGCGGGAGAGCGTGGCCTTCTCGAGCGCCTTCTCGACCAGCACCTCGAGCCGCGAGAGGTCGATGGGCTTGGCCACGAAGTCGTAGGCTCCTGCGCGCATGGCGCGGACGGCGTCCTCGACGCCGCCGTAGGCCGTGAGCACGATGCCCTGCACGTGCGGTTCGGCCTGCCGCAGGCGCGTGAGCAGCTCGATCCCGTCGGGGCCGCCGAGCCGCAGATCGGTGAGCAGCACGTCGATCCCGGCCCCCGCAGCCGCCTGCTCGGCGTCGGCGGCCGAGGCGGCCTCGGTCACGGCGTAGCCGCGCTTCCGCAGGAAGCCCGCCAGCGTTCGGCGCTGCGCCGGATCGTCCTCGACGAGCAGCAGGCGTCCCTTCTCCGAGCTCTCCATCCGGCCCCCTCCTCGTTCTTCGCTTCAGGCGCGCGGGCTGCTGGGCAGGCGCACGACCGCCACCGTTCCCCGCCCCACGGCCGAGGTCAGCTCTAGGCTGCCCCCGTGCGCCTCGGCCAGCCGCCGAGCGAGGGGCAGTCCGAGCCCCGTGCCGGTCGCCTTGGTGGTCACGAAGGGCGTCAGCGCCCCGGCCAGCGTGGCCTCGTCCATGCCGGGCCCGTCGTCGACGACCCGCAGCGTGAAGGCCTGGTCGTCGCAGGCCGCCTCGACGCGCACCTGGCCGCCGGGGCCCGCCGCGTCGAGCGCGTTCGAGCCCAGGTTGCCCACGATCTGACCGAAGCGCTGCCGATCGACGCGCACGTGGGCGGCGCCTTCCACGGTCAGGGACAGCGCGATCCCTTCTCGCGCGGCCCGGAGCGCCAGAGGCGCGAGCGCCTGTTCGAGCAGCTCGCGGGCCTCGAAGAGGTGGAGCTCGAGGACCAGCGGCCGCCCCAACTCCAGAAACTCGGCCACGACCCGCTCGACCCGATCGGCCGAGTCGGCCCCGACCCGCAGGAGCTCGGCGAACTCGTCGCGCTCGTCGGGCGCCACCTGGAACTCGCTGCCCAGCCGCTGGAGCGCCATCCCAATGGCGTTCAGGGGGTTGCGCACCTCGTGCGCGACGGTGGCCGCCAGCTGACCGAGCGCCTGCCAGTGCCGCGACTCCTCCTCGCGGGCACGCAGCTCGGCCACGAGTTCACGACGGCGCCGACTCGCGCGGGCCAGGACGAACGCCAGCGCCGCGCTGAGCGCGACGACCGACGCCAGCACGGTCGACATCACCAGGTGGCGCGCGTCGATGCGCGCGCGCAGCAGGACGAGCTCGGAGGCGTCGAGACCCACCCGCACGACCGCGCGAGAGCCGTCGCCGAGCCGAACCGCCCCCAGGGACTCGAAGACCGGCGCGGAGGGGGCTGCCTCGACGATCCGGCTGGTCACGCCCGCCCCGGTGCTGTCCAGCACCCCCTGCAGCGCCGGGTCGTCCCGCCACGCCGATACGGTGATCGTCCCGGGCGAAGCGGCCAGCAGGCCCGTGGCGTCCTGGAGCACGACGTACAGGAGCGCGCCCCCCCGCAGCCCCGCGAGCAGCGGACCGAGGCCGACCTCGCGTCGAAGGTCGTCGAGGAGCTCCCGCTCGCGGCAGACGATGGTGGGCGGCTGCCGTTCGTGCAGGGTACAGATGAGGCCCAGGTCGCGCGCGAGCCCCTGGTCGACGAAGGTGGGATCGGCGGCCCCGGCGACCTGATCGAAGAGCGGCCCGCGCCGCTCGTCGGGCACGGCGTCGAAGCATCCGCCGAGGCCGGTGTCGGTGCGCGACGCCCAGACCCTCAGCGCCGGCAGCTTCGCGCGGGCCTGGTCGCAGTCGCCCGAGGTCGGCGCGGGGCCGAGCAGCCCGGCCGCCTCGTAGAGGCCGCCGGCCGTCAGGGTGAAGACCAGGTCGGTGGCCAGGGCCGCCTGCTGGGCGCTCTCTCGGACGAGCGCCCCGACCAGCGTGGCGTGCGCCTCGACCAGCGCCCGAACGCCTTCGTACTGCCGCTCCTGCTCCCGGCTCGTGGTCACGCCGATCACGACGGCCGCCAGGCAGGTCACCGCGGGCAGGAGCCAGAAGCGAGAGGGAGCACGATTCATTCGAAGAGTATCGGAGCGCGCTGGGCCCCGGTCAAGGGTCGCGCGGGCCGCGACACGGCGAGCGTTGCTCGACCGACCAGGCGAGAACAGTTGGTGTTCTTGTTGTCTTTCTGGACAATTCCGTCCGCCCTACGCTATCGTACCGGCGCGCCCCACCCCCAGGGAGCTCCATGGACGCCGTCCTCCTCGCGCGCCTGCAGTTCGCGCTCACCATCGGTTTCCACTTCATCTTTCCTCCCCTGACCATCGGCCTCGCGTGGCTGCTGGTGGTCACCGAGTGGCGGGGCTGGCGCCGAGCCGACCCGCTGTGGGTGTCGGCTTCACGCTTCTTCGCGAAGGTGTTCGCGCTCACGTTCGCGGTGGGCGTGGCCACGGGCATCGTCATGGAGTTCCAGTTCGGCACGAACTGGGCCAGCTACTCGCGCTTCGTGGGCGACATCTTCGGGGCGCCCCTGGCCGCCGAGGGGGTGTTCGCGTTCTTCCTCGAGTCGGGCTTCCTCGGCCTCTACCTCTTCGGCCGCAACCGCGTCTCGAAGGGCCTCCACTGGTTCTCGATCCTCATGGTGGCCGTGGGCGCCACGTTGTCGGCGTTCTGGATCCTGGTGGCCAACAGCTGGCAACAGACGCCGGCGGGCTTCACCTTCAACGAGGCTACGGGCCGCGCCGAGCTCACCAGCTTCGCCGCCGCCGTCTTCAACCCCTCGATGATCCACCGCTTCCACCACACCATCGCCGCCGCGCTCACCGCGGGCGCGTTCTTCATGGCCGGCTTCTCGGCGCTCTTCCTCCTGAAGGGGCGCGCGGTCGAGGTGGCGAAGCGAACGCTGGTGCTGTCGCTCGGCTTCGGCCTGGTGGCGGCGATCCTGACCGCCTTCCCCTTCGGTCACCACCACGCCAGGCAGGTCGCCGCGACCCAGCCGGGCAAGTTCGCCGCCATCGAGGGCCTGTACACGTCGAGCGACGGGGGCGCACCGCTCGTGCTCTTCGCCCTGCCCCACACGAAGCCGCCCGAACTGAAGGCCGCGATCGAGATCCCGAACCTGCTGTCGTGGATGGCGTTCGGCGACCTGAACGCCCCGGTCAAGGGCCTGGCCGAGGTCGAGGCCGACTGCGCCGCGAAGTGCGCCGCGGGCCAGAAGGTCTATTGCGGGGGCTGCACGCCGAAGGGCGCCGAGCTCTGGCTGTCGTTCGTGTCGTTCCACAACATGGTGCTGCTCGGGGGCTGGTTCATCGCCCTCACGGGCTTCGCGCTCCTGCTGCACTGGCGCAAGCGGCTGTTCAGCGCGCGCCCGGTCCTCTGGGCCATCGCCCTGTCCACGCCCCTGCCCGTGGCCGCGTGCCAACTGGGGTGGATGGCCGCCGAGGTGGGCCGCCAGCCCTGGATCGTGCACGGCCTCCTGAAGACGAAGGACGCCGCCTCGGTCACGGTGAGCGCGGGCGAGATCCTGGCCTCGATCGTGATGTTCGGTCTGGTCTACCTCGCGCTCGGGGCCCTGTGGCTCTTCCTCCTGAAGAAAAAGCTCGACGCGGGCCCGGAGGTGGAAGCATGAGCCTCGAACTCCTCCAGGTGGCCTGGTTCGTGCTCTTCTTCGTGCTGCTCGCGGGCTACGCCATCCTCGACGGCTTCGACCTGGGCGTCGGCGTGCTCAGCCTGTTCAACAGGAGCGACGCCGAGCGGCGCCTGTACGTGAACTCCATCGCGCCCGTGTGGGACGGCAACGAGGTGTGGCTGCTCACGGCGGGCGGCGCCCTGTTCGCGGCCTTCCCCCCGGTGTACGCCACCGTGTTCAGCGGCTTCTACCTGGCGCTGATGCTCGTGCTCCTTGGGCTCATCCTGCGCGCCGTGTCCATGGAGTTTCGCGGCAAGGTCGACGACCCCCGCTGGCGGCGCGTGTGGGACCTGGGCGCGGGCGTGGGCAGCCTGCTGCCCGCGCTGCTCTTCGGCGTGGCCGTGGGCAACCTGCTGCGCGGATTGCCCCTGCAGAGCGTGACCGACGCGGCGGGCACCCGGGTCGAGTTCGCGGGCAGCTTCTTCGGGCTGCTGAACCCCTTCGCGCTGCTGGTGGGCCTCACGGGCCTCGCCCTGTTCGTGACCCAGGGTGCGCTGTGGCTGGCCCTGAAGACCGACGGCGACCTGCGCGCGCGCGTGCAGCGCGCCGCCGGCTACGCGTGGCTCGCGTGGATCGGCCTCGGCGCCATCACCTCCGTGGTGGCCTACCTCGACACGCCCACGCTGCTGGCGACCGCCCAGCTCCGGCCGCTGTTCTGGGCCCTGCTCGTCCTGTTGGCCGTGGCCCTCTCGTTCGTGCCTCCGCTCATCCGGCGCCGGCCGGGCCTCGCCTTCCTGGCCTCGTCGTTCGCCATCGCGGCCCAGATCGGCGTAGCCGCCACCGCGCTCTTCCCGAACCTGGTGCCGGGCCGCAACGACCCGGCGCTGGCGCTGACGCTGTGGAACGCCTCGTCGACCCCGGCCACGCTCACGACCATGCTGATCATCGCGGCGCTGGGCGTACCCGCCGTACTGGTCTATACCGTCGTCATCTACCGCGTGTTCCGGGGCAAGGTCGTGCTCGACGAGCACTCGTACTGACCGAGGCGCCCTTCGGCCCTTGACACTCCGCCCGCCGGCATCATATTCCTTTCGCGACATATGCCACCTGGTAAATATGTCGGGAGGTGAACATGACGACCGTCCGCAAGCTCGAGCAGGTCACGGCGATGGCAGCCCTGCTGTCGAACCCGCTGCGGCTCGCCATCGTGGATCGTCTCCGGCGCGGCCCGTGCATCGTGGGCGATCTGGTCACGGAGATCGGCGAGAGCCAGGCCACCCTCTCGAAGCAGCTCGGCCTGCTGCGCGAGGCCGGCCTGCTCGCGTGCCGCCCCGACGGCCGCTGCCGCATCTACGCGCTGGCCAGCCCCGACCTCGCGGCGGCCGCGGTCGACGCGCTCGACAACCTGGGCCGACAGGCCACGCGGAACGCGGCCGAGTGCGCCGCTACGCGCAACCCCTCCCTGCCCGCCTGAACCCGAAGGAGAGCCCCATGAAGCCCGGTCGTCCCCTGCCCAAGCTGAACGCCAAGGCCCCGTCGTCCCCCGTCAAGGCCGTGAACGACGCCACGTTCGAGCGCGAGGTCCTGCAGTCCGAGCAGCCCGTGCTCGTCGACTTCTGGGCGCCGTGGTGCGGGCCGTGCCGCGCCGTGGCCCCCATCGTCGAGCAGATCGCCGTCGAGTACCAGGGCCGCGCCAAGGTGGTGAAGCTCGACACCGAGGCCAGCGGGGGCGTGCCCTCGCGCTATGGCATTCGCGCCATCCCCACGCTGCTGGTCTTCAAGGGCGGCCAGGTGGTCGACTCGCGCACCGGCGCCGGCTCGGCCGACGTGCTGCGCGCCATGCTCGACCGGGCCCTCGGCGAGAAGAAGACCGGCCTCATCTCGCGCCTGTTCAACTAGGAGCCTGTAGCGCATTGGACCAGGATGCCGTGGAGACTCTCGTGGCGACATCGACGCCTATGGAGCAACCCGTTGAAAACACGACCGACAGGCTCCCAGGTATTGCCTGGGGGAGGGCCCCCAGACCCCCAGACGGAGCCCGGTAGCGCTATGCGCTACGGGCTCCTGGTGCGTCCCACAAACTAGTGCGCCATAAATGGAGCCTCCCATGTTGCAGACCAAC
>CAZBRS010000068.1:0-14202 GCA_964494475.1 uncultured Myxococcales bacterium
CGCTCGTCAACCTCGGCCTCAAGGGGCGAAAGGCCGTTGATGCGTCCTATGCACGAAGGTCTTGGGCTTCATTCGCGAGAGTTTGGCCTGCGGGCTCAACTCGTCCCGTCAGCGGAATTTACGCCAACGGCCGCATCCGGATCCTGCGTTCCTCGACCACATCGACCTGCCGTCGGCGGCGCCGAGGCCATCCTTGTCCAATGAGCTACAGGCTCCTAGCGGCCACGCCTGCGCAGGTGCGGCTTCAGCCCGGAACCGAGGTCGTAGACGTCGACGGGCGGGGTGCGGTGGATCAGGAGCCGAGGGACCCCTCCCTCGCCTACCGCGAGCTCGGTCCGCTCGCCACCGGCAACCTTCAGCTCCAAGCAGCGCCGCTCGCCGATGCGCCCCGCGGCGTCGATGCGAAGCACCGACACGTCCCGTTCGGCCGCGCCCTCCGGGCTGCTGTACATGCCCTGGGTGTCGAGCAAAACGATGAGGTCACCCGCGACCGCGACGATCTCCGCGGTGCGAACGTCGAGCCCCCGACCGCCGAAGTAGTAGGACCAGGTCGCGGTCGCGCACCAGGGCCCGCCCTGGCGGCGACCCACCACGAGAGCCAGTTGGTCGTTGCCCAGTACCAACTCGACGCGCAGATCGGCTCCCGCCCAGAGGGTCGTTCGGGACGCAACCGGAAAGCGGGCGTGCAGGTCGTCCCAGCCGATCTCCCGCGAACTCCAGTCGAAGCTCGTGAGCGGCAGGCTCTCGGAAGTCTCGCGGCCATCGATGAAGGTGGCCGGCTGAACACAGGGGTCTGGCAGCCCTGGCGGAGGCTCTTTCGGACGCTTCGTGTCGACGGGTTCATGGCGCGCGGACCGAATGGGGATCGTGCCGTAGGAGGTGTTCGGCGACAGGAGCAGGGCCAGGTCCCCTTCTCGCGGGAGGGCGCCTTCGAAGCGCCACACGGGATGCCCGGCGCAGGCCTGCCCCGTGCTGACGAAGACTCCCGTGACGGGCCCCCCCTTCTCCTGGACCTGGACCACGCTGGCATCGAGGGGTTCGTCCACGAGGACCGAACACCGACCGCCGGCGCAGCTCTGGGCCACGTTCTGATAGGTGACGCGCAGGGTGTCGCCCGCCGCGAGCGCCCCGATCGTCTCGCAGGCCTCGTTCACGATCTGGAGTTGCGGAAAGGGCCCGGCGGCGGACGCCAGGGCGAGCCCGGAGCACAGCAACGTGAGGACGTGCAGGGTCCGTCGAAAGGCGGGCATGGGCGGCCTCCGAGAATGGATCGAGCGATGCAGTGTAGCACGAGAGACCGACGTTGGTCGGCTTCGACGAGTCCGACACCGTGGCGCTGTCCCGCGCCTGCGGCTTCTACGACGTTTCGATCGAGGCCGCCGAAGACGCCTGTTCGCTGTTCATGCCCCTGCACCCGCATCATCGACGACAACTACCCCTTCCCTTTCGTGCCTCAACGGCCCGCGTGAGACGCCAGGTCTACCCACGGCCGGATGGCCGCCAGCACGTCCGAGAGCGCGTCTTCGGCCATCTCCGTGTCGTACGCCGCCTGGGCGCGCAGCCAGTAGCCGTTGGAGAGCCCGAAGAACCGGCACAGCCGCAGGTCCGTGTCCGACGTGATGGCGCGATAATGGCGGGGTAGTAACGCGGTGCGTGATTAGCGTCAAGTCGCGCTTGTCCTCGCGTGCCCTCCTGCCGGGCCTACTCGTTTTCGGCCCGAAGGAACATGCCGGGCACAATGCTGGCCTTGCACCCTGCTGCTGAGGCCTCGCCCCGCACGAAGCGTACGAACGTGGACTGGACGGTGTCGCAGTCGAGATCGCCGTAGGCCGCGATCGGCACGGTGCCCTTGGGCGGGCTCACGTCGTCGCCCAGGTGGCTCGCCGGAACGTCGAACGCATAAAGGTGCTTGTGGGGCGTGTCGAGCGAGAACCCGAGGGCGAGCCACGTGGGCGTGCTCCAGACCGGGGTGTCGGCGTCGCACCAGTCGTCGTCGTTCAGGTCGGGCCCGCCCAGCATGGCACAGCACGTGCCCTCGATGGGGGTGACGCCCTGGGCGGCCGGGAAGGCGCACGCGCCCGCTGGTTGAGCTTCGTAATACGCGGCGGCGGCGTCCGCGAGACGCGCGAGGTTCGCCGAGACCTCGGCGTCGTACGGGTTCAGCGAGATCGTGCCGGCAGGCGGCAGGAAACCGGCGCGTTGGTCCGGCGTCAGGAGAACGGCGTCGGTGGTTTGCTGCGAGGGGCCGAGCAAGGTCACGCTCACTTCAGGCGCCGCCAGCGTGTGGGCTTGGGACCCGGCTTTTCCGGTGACGGTGACCGTGTCGAGGCGTGCGTCGCAGTCCAGGTCTTCGTATGCGTGAACCTCGAACAGTGCCTCGCCGGGAGCGGGAGTGGCCCCGCAGTCGAACACGCGCGTCCAATCGTAGGTGGCCGCGTGCGTGGATTGCATGACGTAGCCGAGGTCGGCCCAGGCCGGGTTGTCCCAGGCGGCCGGGTCGGCGTCGCAGCGGTTGTCGCCGTCACGGTCGGGGCTGCCGCTCGGGCCCCCGTGCACGGCGCAGCATGTGCCCTCGATGGGCGTGACCGCCTGATTGGCCGGGAAGAGGCAGGGCTCGGGCGTTCCCCCGGCGGTCAGCCGGTCGACTCGGCCGTAGTAGGCCGCGGCGCCGCGGTAGAGGCGCTGGAGCCTCGTCAACACTTCGGCGTCGTAGGCCAACCCGAAGCCGCACGTTGCACTCCCGACATCGCAGCGGCGCACCAGGCCGAGCGGCAGGAATGGCCCGTCGGAGGAGGCGCAGTCGTCGTCGTCGTCGCACGAGGCGGCCCGACAGGCTCCTCCCACGCACCGTTCGTCGCCGGGGCACCAACCGCATGTGATCAGTACGCCGTCGATCTCGACCGCGCCACAGGCGCCATCGGCACACTCGCGCCTGTACAGGCACCGATCGACGCAGCCGTCGCCTGGCGCCCCGAACGTGCACGGATCGCAGGCGTCGCCCAGTCCGTCGAGGTCTCGGTCCTCCTGGTCGGGGTTGAACACGCCGGGGCAGTTGTCGTCGCATCCCGTCTGATCCGTGTCGCGGCAGGGCCAATCTCCCGGCGTGCCCGATGCGCTGCCGTCGTCTTTCACGCCGTCGCCGTCGGTCGTCTCGCGTACGCACAGCGCGCCCGCCTCCACCAACGAGGCGTCGGCGGGTGCCGCCTCTCCGGTCACGAGGTCGACGCGGAACGTGCCCTCTGATTCGTCCCCCAGGGCCCGCCGGAACGTGGTGGACCACGCGCATTCGGGCGTCGCGCCGTCGGCCTCCCCGAGTTCCGCGGGCCACCGGCGGGACGAGGCAGCGGAGTCTCCGAACACGAGCACGGAGAGGAGCTCTTCGATTCGCGGCAACCGCCAGGCCCGGCCGAGCGCTGCGCAGGCTTTGGCGCCGTCTTCGACGCTTCCTGGCGTGCCGATGGGGTCGGGGCGCCACGCAAGGCCCGTGGCGCGATCGAAGGCCGTTCCGTCGCGCAGACCTACGAAGCGCTCTCGGGAATCGAGGCTTGGCGCGTACCTCGGGCGAACGCAGGTGAACGCGTGGGAGTCGGAGGGATCGCTCGCCAAGACCGCGTCCATGACGGCGTCGACCACGAAGCCCCGGCCGTCTGGATGCGCGGTCGAGGTCCATAGGCTGTCGTCGCCCCAGCGCCACGCGTAGCCCCAGTTCTCGTGCCAGGAATCCGGGCCCAGGGTACCGAACAGCTCGGGAACCGTTGGCAGTCGCCACCCTCCGGTCCCCCCTTCGTCGACGAGGGCTGCGCACGCCGCGGCCGCACCGGCCCGGGGTACCGGGGACAACGCGCCGTTCCTGTCGCCGCGCCATAGTAGATCGCGTTCGATGGAGGTGTCGGGTGGGTCGGCCCAGGGCTCCAGGTCGTAGATCGGGCTCACCACCAAGTACCCGGCCACGTGACCGTCGGCGCAGGTTTCGGCCGCGATCTCGTAGGTCAAGGTCGCCGTCCGACAGTGGCAGCCGTCGAAGATGAGCAGACCTGCGCCGTCCGGGCACGCCGTGACGCAGGCCGTGACGCATTCGCCACCCTCGGTCGTCGCTGCGCACACCTGGTCGTCGCGGCAGTCGGCGTTCAGCGTGCAGGGAGCGCCCGACGTCTCGGCGTCCTGAGCCAGGACGGCCTCTCCATTGGCATCTGCCGATGGGCAGGCCACGTCGCCTACGCCCGCGGAGGAGGCGCACGCTACGAAGGCCAGGAGTCCCGCACCCAGGGCCACGCAGCGAATCCAGAGGATCATGATCGCCTCCACTCAAGGAAGGTTCGGGGCGGGAGTCTGGCCGCCATCGATTCCATCGCAATCGGCGTCGATCCCGTCACCCGGGGCGTCGACGGCGCCCGGGTACACGCTCGCCTGCAGATCGTCGCAGTCGGTGCCGCCGAAGACCGTGCTCGCGACGCCGTCGCCGTCGAAGTCGATGCCGTCGAGGCCGTCGCAGTTGCGGTCGATGGCGTCGCCGACGACCTCGCAGCCGGTCTGCGCGACCAACGCGACGAAGCCGGACGTGTCGGCCATGGCTACGAGAGGACGTCCGAGTTCATCGTGCACGAAGTCCTGGGCGTAGGGATTCAGGGGTGCTGGAACCTCCTCGGTGATCCACCCTTGGCCGTTCCAGGTGCCCACGCGAAAGGCCGGCGCCAGGGCCGAGCGGTAGAGGATCCGCAACGCTCCGTCATCGCCCAGGCCAGGCTTCGTCGAGCTCCAGTGGGGTATCTCGGGCGCCAGGGCGAACGTGGACCAGGCTCCGTGATGCCGATGGGTCAGCGCGTTGAGCGGAGAGCCCGTCGCATCGACCCCGCGGTAGACAATGGCGATGTCCCCCCTGGCGTTCGCGGCGACCCGGGGAGACGGCAACAGAGACGCCTGCATAGGTTCGCCAATGGTCTGCCCCGACCACCCCGAAGGCGTTCGCTCTGCCAGGACGACGTGACGGTCCGCGGTGATGTAGACCAGGACGGGCGTTGCGCCCACGTCGAAGCCGAGATAGGGGCTGGAGGATGGGGCCAGCGGCGCGGGTACATCGATCGGCTCGACCACGGGCGTTGCCAGGTCTGCGATGAAGAACAGCCCCGATTGGTTTTCTCGGGAGAGGACCAGCGATGCCTTGCCTGCATCGGCAGCCAGCGCGATCGGCGATCCCTCGAACGTCGTCTCGACGATGACGTCGCCGTCCGCGTCGTAGGCTCGGTAGCGATGGGTGCCCAGGTCCACCTCCGCTGGCGGCCATACCAGGTGGAGCGACCCGTCTTTTGCCGCAGCGACCAGGGTGACCAGTGGCCAGTCGGTCATGCGTAGTTTCTCCGACGTGACGACATGCACGCCCAACGCATCGGTGATGACCACGTCCCACGTGCCGTAGCTCTCCTCGCCGTGCAGGAAGGAAGAAACCACGCGCTCGGAGTCGAGCGCGACGGGCTCGAGCGACGTACCGGCCTGGGTCGGAGCTACCGCGACGTCCCACGCCTGCCGCTCGCAGGTCGCGGCGACCGCGTCGGCGTGGCCGGGGCGCACGTTCGGATCCTGGTCGTCGCAGTCCGGGCCGCCCGAGGGAACGCTCGCCACCCCGTCGGCGTCCTGGTCGACGCCGTCGAGCCCATCGCCGTTCGAGTCCACCAGGTCTCCGACGGGATCGGACTTCGCCGGGTTCACGTCGGCCAGGTCGTCATACCTGTCGCTTCCGCCAGACCACGAGCTCGCGAAGCCGTCTCCATCGAGGTCGACGCCGTCGGCCCCGTCGCAGTTCGCGTCGCCGCCGTCGGCGATCGCGAGGCACGTGTCCGTGACACCGACGCGCAGGAAGCCGGCGCCGACGTGCAGCGCGTAGCGTCGCCCCAACGTACCTTCAGCTACGCGCGATGCCGTGCCGAGGCTGGGTACGACCACTTCGGGGACCACGCCGACCGAGATCAGCCCGTACTCGTCAAACATGAGGTCGAGCAGTTCGTCCGTGTCGCGATCGCGCGCCTGCAGGTGAGGTGCTCCAGCGGCGTCGAGCGCGAGGGTCAGTGTTTCGGGTTCGAGCGGCCGTCCGGCGTCGACGCTCACCGAGGCGTAGCCCCCGAGGACGGGTAGGGCGACTCGTGCGCCCTCGGTGTACGGGTCGTAGCAGCCGACGACAGGCGGTCCGGCAGCGGTCGGCAGGCTCACCAGTCGCCAATCGAGGGCCGTCTCGTTAGGCAGGGGAACCAACTCTGCCCAGCCATCAGGCACCTGCCAGGTCGCGCCGAGCAGCGCTCCGAACCAGGCGACCACCGAGATCCGTCCGTTCGAATCGTGCAAGAAGTCCAGGCTATCGGCCGCACCCAACGTCGGCGGCAGGGGCACCTCGATCCACGCGTCGTCGACGAGTTGAACCACGGCAGGGCCGCCCGCTTCCGGGTGATCGTATAGCGAGTCGATCGCCAGTACGACCCGGTCGCCCGGATCGAGCCATGCCGCGGTCAGTTTCCTCCAGGCGGGCGGTACGTAGGTCGCGAGCGGTCGCCACCCGGTATGGTCCATCAACCAGACCTCGACGGGCGTCGGACTCATGCCATATCCCCAACTGGTGTGCACGGCACGCAGCAGGTCGTCGGCTCCCAGCAGTAGCTGCGACGGGATTCCTTTCGGGAACGCGGCTGTAACCGCGGACCACACGCCGTCTGGGCTTCGCAGATCGTCCGAGATGATCGTCTTCGAGTTTCCCCACAACGAGCGGACCACGCGCAGGCGACCCCGGGGATCCTCCTCGAAGTAGTGTAGCGTCGTGAGCCCGCCCTCGGCTGGCATGGCCAACGAGGGCTCCTCGACGCTCCAGATCGCGCCGTCGTACGCCGCGCACGCCCCGTCGACCAGGTCCAACGCCTCGGGGCCCACCGCGGCGGTCGTGTCATCACAATCGGAGCCGCCATCGTTCAGGCCGTCGACGCCGTCGTGGTCCAGGTCGGCGTGGTTGCGCACCAGCACGTCCAGTTCCAGGAATAGCTGCTGCCCCGAATTGCTGGTAAGGCCTCCGACCAGGTGCAGCGGCCCGTCGTAGTACCCGGTCGTGTCGATCGATACCGTGATCGGCGGACCCATGGACGTAGGCACGTCCAGTCCGTTCACCTGGAACACGGCTTCGGTCAACGGGTCGTCGTCACGCACTTCGACTTGCACCGTCGTGAGCCCCCAAACGCGAATCCCTTCGGCGTAGGCTCGACACGCCGCTCCGGGCGCGCACACCAGGGCCTCCGCGCGAAGCGGCGGGTCGAAGGCGACCGCGATCTCGTGCGAGGTCTCCTGGCCGGCGCTGTCTTTCGAGCGGACGCCCAGCGTGTGCGGACCTTCCGGCCGATGGGTCGGATCGATGGCAAGGCGGCAGGTGGCGGCTGCCCCTGGGGCCACGTCCTCTTCGGCCAGGACCTGCCCGTCGAGGGTCCACGTGAGTCGCGACGCGCCTTCCCGGTCGCCGCAAGCGGCGCGCGCCAGGAAGGGAGTCCACGTCCACGTTCCGTAGGGCGGGCTCTCCAGAGTGGCCAGGGGAGGGCGGTCGAGGATCAGCGGCACATCGAGCGCGCAGGCGTTGCCCGCCGGGTCGACGGCCGTGACCGTCAACGTGACGGGCCCGCTCTCCTGCGCCGCCAGGCTCAGTGTCAGGGCGGCGGGTACGGCCGCAGACTCGACCGGTTCGGCTCCGGGCACGCTGGCCGTGACCCGCGCCACGCTGTTCGCATCCTGGGCCTGCACCTCGATCCGCAGTTCATCGCCGACCAGGCTGTGGGCCGCGGGGCTCGCGACGATCAGCCCCTCGGGGGGCGTGTGATCGACCAGGACCTCGACCGGGTCGGCCCGTACGACGCTGGCCATTTGCGCTACGTATGCGCCCAGGCGATGCTGGCCCTCGCTCACGCCCACGGTGCTCCAGGCCGTCACGTAGGGTGGCACTCCGTCCGTCGCCAAGGGCTGGTCGTCGAAGGTGAAGACCACCTGGACCGGTTCCTCGAAGCCCAGGGCCTCCGCGGACAGCCGGACCCAGCCTGCCACCACGGCCAGGGCCATCGGCTCGACCAGCCGCAGCGTCGGCGCCGCGACGGTCTCAGCGACCTCGTTTTCCGGGTCGGGGGCCGGTGCCGTGTCGCCCGACGTCTCCAATCCATCGGGGCTCACGACCTCCCGGTCGCCCCCGGCGTTGGCGCACCCGACCAGCGTCAGCACCATCCCCAAGGCCAGCAGCAGGCTTCGCGTGGTCATGCTCGCCCCCTACTCGGTCTCGGCGGAGGTGAAGAGGCCCGGAACGATCGTGGCCTTGCAGCCATCGGGGGTCGACTCTGTGCGCGCGAAGCGGCGGAAGGTGGATTGCTGCCCGTCGCAGTCCAGATCACCGTAAGCCGTGGCTTCGATACGGGAGGTGCCGGACTCTTCGGTCCAGGCGCCGATGGTAACCACGAACGCTGTCGGTGTGCTCACGGCGAAGCCGAGGTCTGACCAGGGCGGGCTGGCCCAGGCCGCGGGATCGACCGGGCAGAGCGTGGGCGCAGCGGGGGGCTCGAGGCTCGTGAAAGGGCAGCACGAGCCGCTTTGGAGCACGGTACCCCAAGCCCACCAGGTCGGGCAAGCATCCGGCGTGCCGGCCTGGTAGGCCGCGACCGCTTTGGACAGCAGATCGTCGAGCGTCGCGCGCGCCTCGCCGTAGAAGGGGTTCAAGGACAGGACGTCGGCGGGGGGCTCGAAGCCGGCCCGTTGTTCCTCGGTGAGCGCGAGGTCGCCCTCGACGCTCGTCGTGGCGCCGACCAGGCGGAGAAAGACGGACTGCGGAATCTCCAGCGTGCGAGGCTGCTCCCCCATCCGTCCGAGTACGGCGAACGTGCTCCGTAGGCCGTCGCAATCGAGATCGTCGTACGCCTCGGCGCGATAGATCTCTTCCCCCGGTGCGGGCATTGCCGAGCAGTCCGGTAACCCGCCGTGGTACCAGAACGTCAGCGGTGTGTCCCCCAGCACCTCGACGCCCAACTCGGGCCAGGCGTCGTACGTGCCCGACCAGTCCCCGCCTTCGTAGGTGCAGCGCCGGTCGTGGTTCCAGTCGGGCCCGCCATACGACTCGCAACAGGTCGTCTCGCTGGGGTTGAAGGCCCACTCCTCGGGTAGGAGGCAGGGCTGGAGTTCGCCGTTCCAGAGCAGGCGGTCGTCACGGCGCGCCAGCACGGCGGCGCCCCGGTGCACCTGCTGCAGATACGAGAGCAGCATGGAGCCGTCGGTCAGGCGGAGCTCGCACGACCCCGTTGCCACGTCGCACCGGCGCACAATGTCGCCGGGCAGGTAGGGCTCTTCCGAGGCGCAGTCGGCGTCGGTCGCGCACGTCACGGCCTGGCAGACATGGCTACGGCACACCTCGGTCGCGGGGCACCACCCGCACATCAGCAGGCTCTCGCCGACCCGTCCGAGCCCGCAGCTTCCCTCGACGCATGCCGCGTCGGCCGCGGGCCCTGTGTCGAGCCACCAGGGCAGGGGATCGTCGTGATCCAGCCGGTCGCACGCAGCGCCCACCCCGTCGCCGTCGCGGTCGACCTGGTCCGGGTTCGCGACGCCCGGGCAGTTGTCGTCACAGCCCACGGAGGCACCAGCCGTGCAGGGGTGGTCCCCCGGGACTCCCGAGCCGCTCCCGTCGTCGCGCACGCCGTCGCCGTCGACCGCGTCACGCACGCAGCGCACGCCATGGTCGCTCTCGAAGGGATTTCCGCTGATCCGGTAGGTCATGAAGTCGACGCCGATTGCTTGTCCGTAAGCGCCGCCTGGCACGGGAGTGGCCGACCAGGCCCAGCGGAACGGAGATTCTCCGGCGGTGAAGACCGGTGGCACGTGAGGACCCGAGGTCAGGGTGTCGTTGAAGTCCAGCAACGATGCGAGCTCCAGCACGTCGGGAGCCCGCCAGCCGGGGCCTCTGCCGGCGCAATGGGCGAGGGCCTCTACCCAACTGCACGCAGGGCATCCCATGTGCAGGTCCCAGGCCAGGCCTGTTGCGCGATCCACGATCTCGTCGGCCGTCGTGCGCAGGAACCGGTCCTCGCGGTACTCGCCGGAACTCCCGCCTCGCACACAGCGGATTGCCAGTTCGGTGACGACTCCCTGTGAGCCGACGGCTACGTTGCGTCCAAAGCCCATCACGAGCGCGCCGTAAGGCACCTCGATCCCGGTCCAAAGCTCTTCTTCCGATCCCGAACGCCACTCGAAGATCCCATCGCCCCAGGCCTGCGTGCCGGCATCGAACCGCATCAGCCCGAGCAGTTCGAGCAGGGTCGGAGCGCGCCAGCCCTGGCCGGGCAATCCCCAGTTGTTGTTGGCGCAGTAGAGCACGGCTTCGGTCCACGCGCGGAGCGGGCTCGTGTCCTTCGCCCACACGAGGCCGGTGGCGTCGTCGACGACCGTCCCGTCGCCCAGATCGTGCAAGGCGGGGCGGGGCTGCGACGAGGCTCCATCCTGGAGCGAGAGCAGGGGGTCGTCCTCGATCGTCACGCAGGGACCGTTCCAGCCCGTGTCGGTCGAACCTTCCGTCGCGATTCGGCAGCTCTCGAGACCGGTAGGCACCGTGCGACAATGGCACCCATCGGAGACCATCAGCCCCGCGCCGACGGGACAGGCGGTGGTACAGGCGCCTTTGCATCGTCCCGTGACGCCGTCGTCGGCGAGCGCACATACTTGGTCGTCCGCGCACTCGGCGTTCGTCGCGCACGGCGTCACACAGGCCGCGGCGTCGCATTCCTGGCCTGCGCCACACACCCCGCAGACACCGCCGCAGCCGTCGGCGCCGCACGCGTTGCCGGCGCAACCCGGCTCGCAGGCGGTACAGCTGTCCCACAGGGCGCGACAAGCCCACGCCCGGGCCGCGTCGACGCACTCGGCGCTCGCGAGTGGACCGCAGGTCGCCGCCTGGCACGCGACGAGCGCGTCGAACGCCTCGCGGGCTTCAACCGACAACGAGGTGTAGGCGGCCGCCCGGCAGGCCGCATCGGAGGCGCACGCGTCGACAGCCACGACGCCCTCGGCGCACGTCAGCTCGACGGGAGCGGGCGCGTCGGCCGTTGTCTCGGTCGTTGTCTCGGGTGTCACGCTGTCGGCGGGCGCGATCTCGGGGGTTGACGCGTCGACCCCGCCGTCACTCGCGGTGTCCACGGAGGCCGAAGAGCCGCACGCCATCAGCCCCAGGAGGGATAGCGCGACCGCGACGATCCTGGTCGGAAGATGCATGCCTGCCGTCCTCTCCATCCGTACGATGGAGAGTACTGCAAGCCGTGTGCCTATTAGCGATAAATCGCGTAATCGACGAACGGGAACAGGTTGTCCTTGTACTCGACCGTCGCCAGCCACTCCTCGTCGAGCCAGCCGCTGTTCAGCTGCTCGTAGAGCTTGGTGAAGCGCAGGGTGTGGGTCTTGAACCGCTTGATGGCGTAGTCGACCATGGTGCCGGTCGTGACGATGAAGGCCCAGTCGGAGCTCTCGGCCAGCAGCAATTCGCGGGCGGCCTGGTTCAGGGCCCGGCGCTGCAGGTCGGTGGGGCTCGTGAAGCGCCGCGCCAGCTCGACCATGCGCGCCTCGGCGGCGTGCAGGTGGCGGTACATCCAGTCGTTGCCGCCGTTCAGCCACACGTCGGCGTAGCCGCGGTCGCCCCAGGTCGACATGCTGAGGTCGGCCACCTGCTGGGTGGGGTGGCGGGCCAGGTAGTCGGAGGGCGTGATCAGCTCGTAGGTCTGCTGGTCGTAGGCCGACTTGCGCACGAAGAAGTCGAGGAAGTCGGGCCCCTCGTACCACCAGTGGCCGTAGAGCTCGGCGTCGTAGGGCGCCACGATGATGGGCGGGCGGCCCATCTGGTTCGCCAGCCACTCGACCTGCTTCTCGCGGTTGAACATGAAGTTGCCCGCGTGGTCGGCCGCGCGCTGCATGGCCACGTCGCGGTCGTAGATCTCCTTGTGGGGGGTCTTGCCGGTGATGCGGTGGTACTTGATGCCCGTGTTCTTGCGGAGGCCCGTAGGCTGCACGTAGCCCTTGATGTAGTCGAAGTCGAGGTCGTACCCGATGTCGCGGTAGAACTCGCGGTAGGCCACGTCGCCGGGGTACCCCTCCTCGGAGCTCCAGACCTGCTTCGACGACTCGGCGTCGCGCGCGAAGGCGGCCGTGCCCGAGCGCGTGAACAGCGGCGCGTAGGGCCCGAACGTGGGCCGCGGGGTCGCGAAGAGCACGCCGTGGGTGTCGACCAGGAAGTAGCGGATGCCGTGCTCGGCCAGCACCTGCTCGACGCCGGGGAAGTAGCCGCACTCGGGCAGCCAGATGCCCACGGGCGAGCGGCCGAAGTGGCGACGGTACTCGTCGACGCCCACGCGGATCTGCGCGCGAACGGCCTCGGGGCTCGCCTGCATGAGGGGCAGGAAGCCGTGGGTGGCGGCGCAGGTCAGGATCTCGAGCACGCCGCGGTCCTGCAACTCCCGGAAGCCCGCCAGCACGTTGCGCCCCAGGCGCTCCTCGAAGAGCCAGCGGAAGTGCCGGAAGCGATCGAGGTAGTGGTGCGCCACGCGGTTCGCGGCGTCGTCGCCCGCGGTCCGGACGACCTCCTTCTCGGCCAACTCGATCAGCTTGGTGAGTTCGCGGCTGTAGCGAGCCTTCAGCAGCTCGTCGGAGAGCATGGCCGCCAGCGAGGGGGTGACCACCATCGCCACGCGGAACGGCACGCCGTCGTCGGCCGCCTTGGTGAAGCGATCGATGAGCGGCAGGTAGGTCTCGGTGATGGCCTCGTAGAGCCAGTCCTCCTCGAGGAACTCCTCGTACTCGGGGTGGCGCACGAACGGCAGGTGCGCGTGCAGGACCAGGGAGACGTAGCCTTTTCGTTCCATCGGGGCCTCCGGGGCGGGCAGGGGGCGGTCGGGACTCTACCTAGCGGTGTTGGGACCCGGGGATGCCCGGGACGCCCTTGCCGAACAACTGCTCGTACTCGGCGCGCGTCAGCACCTTGCCACCGGGCACGCCGCCGAGGCCCGCGGGGTTCGCCGCGACCGGGAGGGGCGCCTCCAGGGGGATCGAGACGAACGTGGCGTCGGCCCGCTCGGAGACGCGATCGGTCGGCACCGACAGCACGTTGGACGCGACGATCTTGCGGTAGCCGTTGGCGCCCCGCAGGCCGAGCTCGGCCGCGTAGGTGGCGCCGGCCTCGACCGGGAAGTAGTGGTTGTGGGCGCCCAGGTCGATGTCGAGCTCGGCGACCGGCTGGAACTGGCCGTCGTGGCTGCGGAACAGGCGAACGACCGGCTGCCCGTCGGAGAGGCCCTGGTAGTACTCGCCGAGGCGCCGGTAGTCGAGATCCCAGTAGGCGTAGGCGCGGTTCGGGTTCAGGGGGAGGAGCGTCAGCAGGTTCGTGCCGTAGCTGGAGGGCAGATCCCCCAGACGCTCGTCTTCGCGCAGGCGCTCGGTGGGCCGCGACACGGCGTACTTGGCCTCGGCCACCCGCTGCTCGTACAGGCGACGCGTGCCGGGCGAGGCCTCGGGCACGACGCGCAGCGGCGCCTCCGGCTCCGGCGTGGCGGCCGCGGGGCGGGTCGCGGAGGTCGTCGGCAGCACCGGGGCCGGCACCGGCGCCGCGGCCTTCACCTTGGCGGCGGGCGTCTTCCGGGCGACGGGGGTCGCGTTGGCCGCGAGCAGGGCGGCCACCAGGGCCTCCTTGCGCAGCTTGCCGTAGCTCTTGATCTGCGCCTCACGGGCGAGATCCTTGAGCTCGAGGGCAGGGAGCGCTTCGAGCGCGGCGCGGGTCAGTTCCTTGGCCATGGGAAGCCTCCTTCGGTTCGGGTTCCCGAGGACGAATGCTAGGCCTGGAACCCCGTCTGTCAAGGGCAAACGTAACTCTGATCTGAGTTACTTGTTTTCGAGCTGCAGGATCAGGGTCTGGATGGGCGCCGCGTCGGGCGCGCTGGGCGAGGCTGCGAGGTACTGCTTGAAGTGGTACGCGGCCTTCTTGAAGTTGAGCTCGGTCTGGAAGATGTTGCCGAGCATCTTGTGGGCCGCCGGGTAGTTCTTCTGGGTGGCCTTGTAGCAGTACTCCTTGGCGTCGTTCAGCTTGCCCTGCGACTTGGCCTGGATGGCCTTCTTGAACAGGTCGAGGCCCGAGAGTCCGGCGTCGGGATCGGCGCCGCCGACGGCCTTGGGCGCCGG
>CAZBRS010000068.1:14302-22849 GCA_964494475.1 uncultured Myxococcales bacterium
GGCCGGAGCGGGGACGGCCGCAGCCGCCGGGGCGGTCTTGACCGGTGCGGCCTTCGCCTCGACCTTGCTCGGGGCAGGCGGGGCAGGCGGGGCAGGCGGGGCAGGCGGGGTCGGCGGGTTCGCCACGGCGGCCTTGGGACGGGCCTCGGCGTTCTTGCGCTCGTCGGCGGTCTTCTGGTCGGTGGCGCGTTGCAGCAGGGCCATGGCCCCGCTGTTGTCGGGCGAGATCTGCAGGGCCGCCTTGACGGCCTCGAGCGCCGCGTCGGGTTGCCCGGCGGTCAGGGCGTCCTCCGCGCGCTTGATCAGCTGCGTGAGGGCGGCCACGCGGAGCTCGTCTTCGAGACCCTCGAGGCGTTTGCCATAGATCGTCGTGGCCGGCGTGTCGGACTTGCCGTCGATCAACAGGGCGTAGGCCTCGGGCATCTTCTCTTGCGCCTTCAGCACCACGACCTCGTCGAACCTCTTCTTGGCCGCCTCTTCGCGGCCCAGGCGGTCGAGCAGCGACAGCGCGTTGGCCGAGACCAGGCCCGGTGACTCCTTGGTCGACGCGTAGACCTCTTGCAGGATGGCGCGGGCGTCGGCGTACTTCTCGGCCTCGAGCAGCCGGGTGGCCTCGTCGAGCCGCGCGGAGGGCTCGTTCGAGGGCTTGGGCTCGGGCGCGGGCTGGGCCGCCTGCGCCACCTTGGCCGGCTCGACGCCCACCTCGGTGGCGTCGTGCGAGAAGCGCGTGATGTAGAGCACGCCGGCCAGGACGGACAGCACGATCAGGATGACCAGCGCCACCCACTTGGCGGCCGCGCCACCGGGTTCGCTGTCGGTCTCGGAGGCCGCGCCCAGGGCCGGCTCGAAGCGATCGCTCGGCCTCACGAAGCGGAACTTGACGTGGCCGAACTGGATCTCGTCGTTGTATTGCAGCACGCACGACTGGTAGGGCTCGCCGTTGACGAGCACGCCGTTGGTCGACCCCAGATCGTAGACGATGAAGTGGCCGTTCTCGAAGGCGACGCGCGCGTGCGAACTGGAGACGGAGCGGTGGTCGATGACCAGATCGTTTTCGGGCGTGCGCCCCACCGACATGGTCACGCGCTCGAGGACCAGCTCTTTGCCCGCCATGGCTGGTGCGAGCCCCGTGAGCTTCATGCGGAACTGCGGCGGCACGGGCTGGGCGCCGCCCTCACGGGGCGCCGGCTTGGATTGCGGGGGCATGGCCACGGCCGCCGTGGGGCGCCCCTCGGGGATCATGGGCGGCGGCTCGCCGGCCGCGCGCCCGGCGGGGGCGGCTTCGGGCGCTTGCTGGGCCGCGTAGGGAGCGGTGGTGAGGCCGTCGGTCAGGGGCGACAGGCGCTCGCCCGTGGGACCGTCGTCGTCGAAGGGCAGATCGTCGTCGAGGGCCTCGAGCAGGGGCGCCGTGGCCCGGATGTCGGCCGCCTCGGGCTTGCCCTCGACGGCGAACGCGAAGTCGCCGATCTTGAGGGTGTCGCCGTCTTGCAGGGCCGTGGGCCCCACCAGGCGATCGCCGTTGAGGTAGAGCCCGTAGCGGGCCCCCGCGTCCTCGATGACCCAGGCGTCTCCCTTCTTGAAGATGCGCGCGTGGGTGCGCGAGACGTTGCGTTCCGACAGCACCAGCCCGCAGGACGCGGCGCGCCCGATGGTGAGCTCGGCGCCCTCCAGCGTGCGTTCCTGAACACGTCCCTGGTCGTCAACGATCTTCAGGATCATGCCGCGGCATCCCTGGGGCGGACAGTTTTGAAGAAGGTACCACACGGATCGAGGTTCATCAAGTCTCTACCCTTTGTACGAACTCGGGGAGGAGCTCGGCCAGCAGGTGATCGATGGCGGTGAGCTCGGCCTGCAGGAAGTAGCCGGTCTCGGTCTCGCGCAGGCGCAGGCCGTGGCGGGCCTCGAGCTTCTGTACGATCGGCTCGTAGAGCGCGTCGGCCACATCGGCCGTGCGCAGGTCGTCGAGCGGGGGGTTGAGCGTCAGGTAGGCGTGCTCCGGCGTCTTGATGAGCACCGTGCCCCGATCGCCGTAGGCATCGGAGGCGCCCCCGTCGACGATGAACGCGGCGAACTCCTCGGAGAGGATGCCCTCGCCGAGATCCTTGATGGGCGTGTGCCCGATGCAGAGCGTGGCGGCGTGGAACTCGGCGAGCAGCCGCTGGATGAAGGTCTGATCGCGGATGCTGCGGTAGAAGGGATTCTTCTCTTCCTTCCAGGTGGTCAGGGGAGACGAGGCGGCGGGCTCCTTGTTCAGGATGGCGCGCTCGAGGGTGGCCATCTTGCTCTTGCAGAAGAGCGGCGACAGGGGACCGCACCACAGGAAGAAGAACAGGTGCCGCTCGGGTGCCGTGAGGGCCTCGCCGGCCAGGCTCTTTTCGCCCACCCGCTTGATCTCGCGTTGCAGGAAGTCGAAGAGCGCCTTGCCCTGCAGCCCGCCGACCTCGGCCAGATCGCCGGCGGAGGTGGCCGGGAACGCCGCGTGGAAGTAGAGCGTGCCGTCGACCACGCGGTACATCTCGCCCTTCCAGGAGAGCCAGCGGAGGTCGGCCTGGAAGCGGGGCAGCGTGCGGAACTGCGTGACCAGGTCGTCGAGCACGGACTGCTCTTCGGGGGTCAGGCGCTCGGGGTCGGCAGGGTCGACCGTGGGGAAGAACGCGTCCGTGTAGAGGGGGTGCGCCGCGAGGAAGTCGGCCTCGCCGTCGGCCGGCACGCCCGTGGGCACGAGCCGCAGCAGGCGCTCGTAGTGCTCGGCCAGCGCCCCGAACTCGGCCTGGAAGCGGCCGGGCTCCCGTGCGGCGGCGCGGGTCTCGGAGGCCGAGAGCTTGGCCTCGAGCACCAGCAGGGCCTTGGTCATGCGCACCACGTCGTCTTCGCTCCACTGCTCGTCGTGCCCACGCTTGGCGTAGGCGCCCCGCGGCGGGGACGGGTAGGTGGCCCGGGCGAAGGCGCGCAGGCGCTCGAGATCGAAGCCGTAGCGCCGGCAGAACGCCATGTTCGAGTAGCGCAGGCTGATGCGCAGCGCCGTGGCCACCAGGGCCGGGTTCCCGAGGGAGGCACCCAGCCACAGCAGGTCGTGGTTGCCCCAGATGTAGTGCAGGAAGGGCGAGAAGGCGCCGCGGTCGAAGTAGGTGCGGTAGAGCATGAGCAGGCGATCGGCGTCGGGGCCGCGGTCGAGGGTGTCGCCCAGGTTCACGTGCTTGTCGACGAAGCACAGGTCGATCAGGCGCGCCAGCAGGTCGGCGACCAGCAGGTAGATGTCGTCGGAGGCGACGATGGCGCGGATCAGCGCGCGTCGGATGGGTTCCAGTTGCGGGGCGTCGACGTACAGCGTGAGCAGGTTCTCGTGGAAGTCGCGCGGCGCTGCCTTGAACACGCGGTGCTCATCGTCGCGCGTGACCTCGCGCAGCATGAGCAGCAGGTCGTCGAGCACGCGCGAGCGGCGCAGGCCCCGGGCTTCGAGCTCCTGGAGCGTTTCGCGGAAGTGCGCGGGCACGGGTCGCTCGAAGAGCTTGCCGGGCTCCCAGGCGTCCGGGTCGCCGGCCACCACGGCCTGTTCGACCAGCCCCATGCGCGCGCGGCTCTGCAGGAGGATCAGGCGCGCGTAGAGCGCGTTCACGTCGTCGGCGTACCAGCGGCCCAGCATCTCGCGCACCAGCAGGCGAACGGTGCCCAGGCCCTGCTTCAGCCAGAACAGGAACTTCTCGTACGAGCCGTGCAGGTCGGAGTAGACGACCAGCGTGCGCGGCGAGCGCTCGAGCTGCTTGTGGATCAGCAGCTTGCGGTTCAGGAGCCACGAGATGCTGCGGTCGGCGTGCTTGGTGGTGTAGAAGGTCACGTGGTCGGCGATCTGCCGGGGATCGTGCATGGTGGGGCCCCTGTCGCGTGCGCCAAATACGATACCGCACGTCCTGCGCTTCGGCTACCCTCGGGACATGCGATCCGGCGCTCCACCCCTCCTCGCGCGCTCCGACGTCCTGGCCCTGGCGGGATTGACCGCGCTGGCCTTCGCGCTGCGTTGGTGGGTGGCGCCCCACGCTCCGATTCACGAGAACCTGCACGGCTATTCGGTGCTGTCGGGGACGCTCGTGCACTGGGAGGGCGTGCGCTCCGTGTACCTGGACCTGGTGCGTTGGCTGGGCCTGCGCTTCGAGGCGGTGTTCTTCGCGAACGCCGTGGTCTCGTCGCTGGCGCCTGCGGCCGCGGCCCTGGTGGCGCGCGAGTTGACCGCGAGCCGGACCGCGGGGCTGCTGACCGGCCTCGCGCTGGCCCTGCACCCCCTGGCCGTGCGCCTGGGGGGCAGCGAGAGCGAGCTGCCCTTCGCGGCCACGCTCTTCCTGGCGGGCACGTGGTCCGCGCAGGTCGCGGCGCGGCGTGGGGGCGTGCTCGGCTGGCTGGTGGCGGCGGCGCTGTTGTCGGCCGCTGCGTCGACCCACGTGCTCACGCCGGCGTTGGTGGTCGCGGCTGCGGCGCTGGTCGCGCCCGGACTGCGGGGGCGAGCCTGGGGGTGGGCTGCCCTGGCGTTCGTCGTGCCGAGCGGGGTCGCGGCCCTGCGCGTGGCGGCGTTGGCCGGGCAGGGCAGGGGCTTCTACCTGCTCTCGGGTGATTGGGCCTCGGGCCCGGTCCTGCGCGTCGTGATCGATCTGGCCGCGCTGGGGGGCCTCGCCGAGACGCGCTCCCCGCTGCTGTTCCAGGCGGCCGCGCTGCTCGGCCTCGCGTGGACGGTGCGGCAACGGCCGGCGGTGGGGGCGGCGCTGGTGGTCGCGCTGGGGGCGCTTCAGGTGCCGTATGCGCTGGTCGTCACCGACCCCGGGGGGCCCTCGGCCTTCCGGCACCTGTCGCTCGCCCTGACGGTGTGGTGCCTGCCCGCCGGGGTGGCGTTGGCGGCCCTGGCCGAGCGCGTGGCGCGGCACCTGCCGCCGCGGCTCGGGGGCGCCACGCCGTACGGAGCGGCCCTGGCCGCTTCGTTCGTCCTGGTGACGGGCTTCGGCTTCGTCACCGAGCAGAGCACCGCCGACCGCGCCTATCCCGTGCTCGACGCTTGCCTCGACGAACTGCCGGGGTGGGCGCGCGTGGTCCGGTTGCGCCATCCCACCGTCCAGCACGTCGCTTCGCTGCCCTGGGTCGGCGCGAAGCGGCCGCGCTGGCGCCCCGTGGACCCCGCGGACCTGGCCCGCGAGGCCGCCGCGTCGCGCGATCCGATCGTGCTGCTCATCGACTCGCAGTGCTCCATGACCTACGCGCCGGGGCACGACAAGCCCCCCGAGGTGCGCGAGACCCCGTGGGGGCCGCTGGCCGAGCCCTGCGCCTCGGCGATGCTGGCGCTCCCGTGGCGCGACGTGCGCCGCGTCGACCTGCCGAACGGGCCCCACCACGGCCAGGCGTGGCTGCTGCCGGTGCGCGCCACGGCGCCCGTGGGCTGCCTCATGTGGCCACCGGACCGCGCCTCCCGAGATTGACAACCGGTTCCGAAGGATCTAGGGTCGCGCCGCCTTTTGGAATGAAACGGAGAGTATGATCATGACCGATCCGAAGCGCGGCGCAGAGATTCCGGCGGCCAAGGGTCGCCTGGGCATCCTCACCCCCGGCCTCGGGGCCGTGGCCACCACGTTCATCGCGGGCACCATGCTCGTCCGCAAGGGCCTCGGGAAGCCCATCGGCTCGGTCACGCAGCTGCAGACCATCCGCCTGGGCAAGCGCACCGAGAACCGTGCGCCGCTCATCAAGGACTTCCTGCCCATCGCCAAGCTCGACGACCTGGTGTTCGGCGGCTGGGACATCTTCGAGGACAACGCCTACGTGGCGGCCAAGAACGCCGCGGTGCTGTCGAACGAGCACCTGGCGCTGGTGAAGGACGAGCTCGAGCAGATCTCGCCCATGTCGGCGGTGTTCTCGAGCGATTGGGTCAAGCTGATCAGCGGCCCCAACGTCAAGCAGGGCCGCAACAAGATGCACCTGGCCGAGCAGCTCATGGAAGACATCGCGCGCTTCAAGCGCCTGAACAACCTCGACCGCGTCGTCGTGGTGTGGTGCGCCTCGACCGAGGTGTACCAGGGTCGCTCGCCCGTGCACCTCAGCCTCAAGGCCTTCGAAGAGGGCCTCCGGAACGACGACCCGACCATCGCGCCGTCGATGATCTACGCCTACGCGGCGCTGAAGAGCGGCGTGCCCTTCGCGAACGGCGCGCCCAACCTGACCATCGACATCCCCGCCATGTACGAGCTGGCGGCCGAGAAGAAGTTGCCGCTCTGCGGCAAGGACTTCAAGACGGGCCAGACGCTCATGAAGACCATCCTGGCTCCGGGCTTCAAGGCCCGCATGCTGGGCCTCAGCGGCTGGTACTCGACCAACATCCTCGGCAACCGCGACGGCGAGGTGCTGGCCGATCCGGGCTCGTTCAAGACCAAGGAGGTGAGCAAGCTCTCGGTGCTCGACACCATCCTCGAGCCCAAGAGCTACCCCGACCTGTACGGCAACATCACGCACCTGGTGAGCATCAACTACTACCCTCCGCGCGGCGACAACAAGGAGGGCTGGGACAACATCGACATCTTCGGGTGGCTCGGCTACCCCATGCAGATCAAGGTGAACTTCCTGTGCCGTGACTCGATCCTGGCCGCGCCCATCGTGCTCGACCTGGCGCTGCTCACCGATCTGGCCGGCCGCGCGGGCATGAGCGGCATCCAGGAGTGGCTGAGCTTCTACTTCAAGAGCCCCATGGCCGCCGACGGGTTGTACCCGGAGCACGACCTGTTCATCCAGCTCATGAAGCTGAAGAACACCATGCGCTGGCTCATGGAAGAGAAGCTCATCACGCACCTCGGCCTCGACTACTACGGCTACGATCAGGAATCGGCGTAGCCGCGCTCGTCTCCTGTTCCGGAGATCCCTCGAACTCCCCCGGGGAGGAAGCATGACCACCGTACGCGACGCCGTCATCCTGGCCGCCGGCATGGGCAGCCGCATGAACGTGGGCGGAACCCCGACCCGCATCTTCAAGCCCTTCATCCACGTGGGCGAGCGCACCATCGTCGAGCGCAACCTCTGCCTCCTGCGCGGCGCCGGGGTCGAGCGCGTGGTGGTCGTCCTGGGGTACGAGGCCGAGCACGTGCGCGGGCTCTTCGAGGCCCTGCCGCCCTGGGGCGGACGCTTCGAGTTCGTGGTGAACCCGCTGTGGCAGAAGTCGAACGGCCTGTCGCTCCTGGCCACCAAGGGCGTCACGCGCGGCGACTTCGTGCTGATCATGGGCGACCACCTGTTCGACGCCGACCTGCTGGGCGGCCTGCTCGCCGCCGACCACGGCGACTTCGGGGTGGTGCTCGGGGTCGACCGCAAGATCGCCGAGGTGTTCGACCTCGACGACGCCACCAAGGTGGTGACCGACCCCGCCGATCCGCGCCGTATCGTGACCATCGGCAAGGAGCTCACGACCTACGACGCGGTCGACGTGGGCGTGTTCCTGTGCTCGCAGGATGCCTACGCGGCCCTCGAGGCGGCCCGGGCCGCCAGCCCCAAGGACGACTGCTCGCTCTCCGAGGGCTGGCGCGTGCTCGCGCAGGACGGTCGATTCCGCGCCCACGACGTGGGCACCGCGCGCTGGCAGGACGTGGACACCCCCGAGATGATGGGCAACGCGCTGGCGTGGTTCGGGGGCGAGGGATGACGCCGAGCCTGCACGAACGCGTGGCGGCGGGCGAAGTACGCGCCTGCGCGCGGCTCCTGCGCTGGATCGACGACGAGGCCCCCGGGGCCCTCGACGAGCTGAAGGCGCTGTACCCGAGGACGCACGGGGCCTACGTGCTCGGCATCACGGGCAACCCGGGCTCGGGCAAGAGCACGCTCACGAACGCGCTGATCCGAGAGCTGCTGAAGACCCACGCCAAGGTGGGGGTGCTGGCGGTCGACCCCTCGAGCCCCTTCACGGGCGGCGCCATCCTCGGTGACCGCATCCGCATGCAGGAGCACGCGGGCAACCCGAACGTGTTCATCCGCTCGCTGGCCACGCGGGGCAACCTGGGCGGCCTCAGCCGCGCCACGTACGACTCGATCTTCGTGCTCGACGCCTGGGGCGCCGACGTGGTCGTGATCGAGACGGTGGGCGTGGGGCAGGACGAGATCGAGATCGTGAACTGCGCCGACACCTCGCTGGTGGTGCTGGTCCCCGGCCTCGGCGACGAGGTGCAGGCCATCAAGGCGGGCATCCTCGAGATCGCCGACGTGTTCGTGGTCAACAAGGCCGATCGCGAGGGCGCCGACAAGGTGGTGCAGAACCTGCGGGCCGTGCAGGAGCTCGTGCGCGGCAGCATCACCCGCGTGCCCGAGATCGTGAAGACCGCGGCCACGCGGAACGAGGGCCTGCCCGAGCTCATGGCCGCCATCGGCGCGCACCGCGCGTGGCTGGCCGAGAGCGGCGAGGGGCTGCTTCGGCGCAAGCGCTTCCTCGAGCAGACGGTGCTGCGCCACGTGCACCAGCGCCTGCTGGCCGAGGTCGAGGCCCGGCTGGCGGGCGACGGCCACTTCGCGAGCGCCGTCGACGACCTGCTCGCGCGC
>CAZBRS010000068.1:22949-24447 GCA_964494475.1 uncultured Myxococcales bacterium
TGGCGCGACGTCGCGCGCTGCTGGTCGCGCTGGCGGGACTGACCGTGGCGCTGGCGGTGCCGGACGTGCCGGGGCTGGCCGCGCTGGCCGCGATCGTGCTCGCGCTGGCCGTGCTCGCGAGGGGCCTCCGGGAGTCCCTGGCGCCCTGGGCCGTTCCCGTGGGCCTGGCCGCGCTGCTCGTGCACCTGGCGCTGCTGACGGGCGTTCACTCCGAGCTGTCTCCCACGCCCTTCGGCCTGGCCTACGACGCCTTCTGGGGGCTGCCGCTCACCGCCTTCGCGCCCCTGCTCCTCGGCCTGGCCGTGCGGCACCACGAGGCGGGCGAGGGGCGGGGCTGGCTGGTGATGGCGTTCGTGGGCGTGGCGCTGTTCGCGCTATGGCCGTTCTATCGTCTGACGCAGCCCAGCCTGCCGCTGGTCGAATTCCTGGTGGGGCTCTTGTCGGAGCAGGCGCTGGCGGGGGTGTTCGCGCTGGCCTTCTTCGGGTTGGCCACCGCGCTGTTCGTGGGCGGCGTCACGCGGCGCCGGGGCGTGTTGCTGGGCGCGGGCGTGCCCTTCGCGCTGCTCCTTCCCCTGTGGCTCGCCGTGCAGGCCGCGCTGCAGGGCCAGACGCTGCTGCTCGGAGCCGCCGTCGCCACCTTGCTGGGCAACGCCCTGGCGATCGATGCCTCCGTCACGTCCTGGCGGCGGAAGCCGGAGTCGCTGACCCCCACCACGCTGGCCGACCATTGGCTGGTGCGCTGGGTGCTGCCCGCCGCCGTGCTCTTCCTGTTCTTCGTGCTGAAGACCCACGCCTTTTTGCCGAGCACCACCGACGAGAACATCTACTTCTACATGGCCGCGCGCCTGGCCGAGGGCAAGCTGCCCTACCGCGATTTCTTCTTCGCGCACCCGCCCCTGCACATCGCCATCCCCGCGCTCGTGTTCAAGCTGACCGGGGGCTTTCACCTGCTCGTGGCCAAGGCCCTGCCCGCCCTGGCCGCCCTGGTCACGGGTTGGCTCGTGCACCTGACCGGTCGACGCCTGGGCGGCACGTTCACGGGCCTCGCGGCCATGGTGCTCTTCCTGTTCGCCACCGAGCTCCTGAAGGCCTCGAGCAACCTGACGGGCGTGACCGAGACCACGCTCTTCCTGGTCGCCGGCGTCTCGGCCCTGGTGTTCCGGCGCCCGCTGCTGGCCGGCGTGCTGCTGGCGCTGGCCGCCCACACGGGCTTCTACATGATCGCCGTGCCCGTGGCGCTGCTCGCCCTCCTGGCCCTCGGCGATCGTCGCTGGCTCTGGCGCTTCGGGGCCGGCTTCGTGGGCGTGTACGGCGCCCTGTTCGCGCTGTGCCTGGCCGTTGGCGGCGAGAACTACCTGCAGGGCGCCTTCTACTACCACTGGGGCAAGCCGGCCAAGGGCGACATGCTGCCCTACCTCGACGGCCTGAACCCGCTGCAGCCGCTGAACGCGCTGTTCACGAACCTGGGCCTCTTCTTCGACGCCACCATGTGGCGCCG
>CAZBRS010000069.1:0-20087 GCA_964494475.1 uncultured Myxococcales bacterium
CAGAAGAACTTCCTCGAAGAGATCATCGAGGCCGACCTGGCCGCGGGGCGCGTGACGACCGTTCGCACGCGCTTCCCGCCCGAGCCGAATGGCTACCTGCACATCGGGCACGCCAAGTCCATCTGCCTGAACTTCGGCCTGGCGAAGAAGTACGGCGGCACGTGCAACCTGCGCTTCGACGACACGAACCCCACCACCGAAGACGACGAGTACGTGCGCTCGATCCGCGACGACGTGACGTGGCTCGGCTTCCAATGGGACCACGAGTTCTACGCTTCCGACTACTTCGACCCGATCTACCAGTGGGCGCTGACGCTCATCCGCAAGGGCCTCGCGTACGTCGATCAGCGCACGGCCGAGGAGATCACGGCGACGCGGGGCAACTTCTACAAGAAGGGCGTCGAGGCCCCCGCGCGGAACGCCTCGGTCGAGGAGAACCTCGCCCTGTTCGAGCGCATGCGCGCGGGCGAGTTCGACGAGGGCACGTGCCTCCTGCGCGCCAAGATCGACATGGCGCACCCCAACATGAACCTGCGCGACCCCATCATGTACCGCATCCGCAAGGCGCCCCACCACCGCACGGGCGACAAGTGGGTCATCTACCCCATCTACGACTGGGCCCACGGCCAGTCCGACGCCATCGAGGGCATCACGCACTCGATCTGCACGCTCGAGTTCGACGACCACCGGCTGCTCTACGACTGGTACCTGCAGGCGCTCGGCGTGCCGAACCCGCCCCACCAGTACGAGTTCGCGCGGCTGAACCTGACCTACACCGTGATGAGCAAGCGCAAGCTGCTCGAGCTCGTGCGCGAGAAGCGCGTCGACGGCTGGGACGACCCGCGCCTGCCCACCCTCTGCGGCCTCCGCCGCCGCGGCTACACCCCCGAGGCCATCCGGGCGTTCGCCGAGCGCATCGGCGTGGCCAAGAACGAGAGCACCGTCGACGTGGGCCTGCTCGAGTGGGCCCTCCGCGAGGATCTGAACGAACGCGCGCCGCGCGTGATGGCCGTCTTGAACCCCCTGAAGGTGGTGCTCGAGAACTTCCCCGAGGGGCAGGTCGACTGGCTCGAGGGCGACTACTTCCCCGACCAGCCCGAGCGCGGCAGCCGCAAGCTGCCCTTCACGCGCGAGCTGTACGTGGAGCGCGACGACTTCCGCGACGAGGCCCCCAAGGGCTGGCACCGCCTGGCGCCCGGGGCCGAGGTGCGCCTGCGCTACGCCGCGCTGATCCGCTGCCGCGAGGCGGTGAAGGACGCCGCGGGCAACGTCATCGAGCTCCGCTGCACCTGGGACCCCGACAGCCGCGGCGGACGCTCGCCCGACGGCCGCAAGGTGCGAGGCACCCTGCACTGGGTGTCGGCCCCTCATGCGGTGAAGGCCGAGGTGCGCCTGTACGACCGCCTGTTCACGAAGGAGAACCCGCAAGACGTGGCCGAGGGCCAGGATTACAAGGACTTCCTGAACCCCGACAGCCTGCAGGTGCTGTCGCAGTGCCTGCTCGAGCCGAGCCTGGCCTCCGCGACCGCTGGCGATCGCGTGCAGTTCGAGCGCATGGGTTACTTCTTCGTCGACCCCAAGCTGTCGAAGCCGGGGGCGCCGGTGTTCAACCGCACCGTCACCCTGAAGGACACCTGGGCCAAGCTGGAAGAGAAGCTCTCGAAGGCTCCCGCGCCTCCGGCGCCTGCGGCGGAGCCCGGCAGCACCTTGCACCCGAACCGCAAGCCCCAGGGCGCCGAGATCGAGTACGCCGACTTCGCGAAGGTCGATCTGCGCGTGGCCACCATCCGCGAGGCAGGGCTGGTCGAGGGCGCCGACAAGCTCCTGTGCCTCAAGGTCGACCTCGGCGAGGGGCGCCTGCGGCAGATCTTCGCCGGAATCCGCAAGAGCTACCAGGATCCGGCGGTCCTGGTCGGCAAGCAGGTGATCGTGGTCGCGAACCTGAAGCCGCGCAAGATGCGCTTCGGCCTGTCCGAGGGCATGGTACTGTCGGGCGTGGGGGGCACGGCCGAAGCCGAGCTCCTGTGCGCGCCCACCTTCGAGCGCGAGCTGCAGCCGGGCGACACGGTCAGCTGACCTCGCCAGGGCTCTCCTTCGACTCCAGCGCATCCAGGATCGCCAACGCTCGCCGGTACTTCTCGAAGCGCGCCCGATCGTGATCGGTGGGGTGCGCGATGCGCGTCGGGTCGAGGTTGTCCTGGAGGTCGGCGCGTTTGACGAGCCGCCCGATGGGGTGAGCGGCGGCCCGCCGGACGAAGTCCTCGTACGACTCGCCTTCGCGCTCGCGCTTCGTGACCGCTTCGAGGCCCGCCAGCACGGCCTCGGAGAACCCCTCGGCCCGGAGGCGCTCGAGGGTCCAGTCGGTGTCTTCGACCACGTCGTGCAGCACGGCCGCGATGCGGGCGTCGGGGTCCGAGAGGCGCGCCATGACGCGCAGAGGATGGTCGATGTACGGTCGGCCGGCCTTGTCGGTCTGGGTCGCGTGGGCGGCGGTGGCCAGGACGATGGCGTGGTCGAGGGTCATGGTCAACCTCCATGCAACGAAATGACCGAATACACCCTCTTCATCTCCCCCCGCGGGAACACCTTCGCGAGCTCCCTCATCACGGCGCCCTTGTCGGCGGCCAGGTCGAGGCCCGTGGCGCGGTAGGCGGCGAGCACGCTGTTGCGGTACGCGAGCTGCTCGTTCACCTCGTGGAGGCACGCGTCGATGTGCTCGCGGAAGCGCTCGATGGCGTCGGCGTCGTACTCCTCCCGGAGCAGGGGGAGCAGGGTCTCGAACGTGAGGGTGTCGGCGGTCTCGAACACGTTCCAGCAGGTGGCCATGACGCCGGCCTTGTTGATGCCGCCGGCCCAGTGCACGGCCTCGACCGACTCGGGCTTGCACTTGAAGAGCACCACCTCGCCGGTCGGCCGGGTCACGTACCAGACGGTGCCCTCCGAGCCCTTCAGGCGACCCTCGTCGACGTGTTGCAGGCTGGCCTCCATGGCAGCCCGGATGCGACCGTACTCGGCCACCGGGTCGTCGGCGGCCGTGAGCTCGCCCCAGCAGCGCGCCGTGGGCAGGCCCAGCGTGTCGATCGCGTGGGGCGGCAGGGGCCGGCCGTCGTGGTCGACCCCGAAGAGCAGCGCGACCTCGAGGGGCGGATCGTAGACCACCAGGTGCACGTTGCGCGCACCGTACATCTCGAAGCTGAGCACCGCGTCGTTCCGTTCGGCAGCCTGGAGCAAGGCCGGGTAGCGAGCCACGAGCTCGCGCCAGTAATCGAGGAAGGGTCCCCACTTGCCGTTGCGGAGCACGGGGTGCAGGCGCAGCTTGAAGGTGCCGTGCAGCCGCCCGTCGGCGTCGCGGTACCGGTAGGCCGCCACGTTGGTGCCGTCGAGCTTTTCGTAGATCCGGATGGCCGAGACCTTGGGAAAGTGGAAGCGGCCCTCGCGGTCGAAGGGGTAGTGCAGCTTGGGCGTGCCGAAGATGGCCTGGGGCGCGGGCCGGTCGCCTACGCGGACCAGCGCCAGCGCGCCGTAGCGATGATCCGGCTTCACGGCGACGAAGCCTTCGAGGCGCAGGTCGGCGTTGAAGGGATCGGTCACGTCGAAGGGCTGCAGCCACTGGGCGTCGAGGCCGAGCAGCGCGGTGGCTTGGTCGAGATCGGTCGTGGGGCTCATCCGAGGCGCTCCACCCGTGGCGAAAGCACTCGCGGACGACCTCGCCCCCCTGGCGCCTCGGTTGACATGTTACCCCCCGATGATCTCGTTCAACCCCTCGACGACCCGCGCGACCTCCTCGGGCGAAAGCGCGCCGAGCTTCTTCCCGATGCGCTCCACCGACAGCGTGCGGACCTGGCTGATCTTGACCCACGCGGGCTTTGGCAGACGCCCGTCGGCCAACACGAGCGTCAGAGGAAAGCCCGCCCGCTGGGGCTGGCTGGTCAAGGCCACGGCGATGACCGTTCCAGACCGTTCGTTGAAGACGTCGGCGCTGAGGATCAGCACGGGTCGCTGTCCCGCCTGTTCGTGGCCACGCGTCGGATCCAGGTCAGCCCAGCGGATCTCGCCCCTCAGAATGCGGGCCATTCCGCCAACTCCGCGCCCAGGCCTTCGTCGGCCAGCGCCTGCTCGGCCACGGGATCCAAATTCGCGCACTCGCGCACCAACCGGCCGTGGGACAGACGGGTCAACTTCTCGGCCACGGCCTCCTGGATGGCCTGGCTGCGGTTCGCGAACTGCTGCGCGCGTACCAGTCCGTCGAGTTCGGCGAGCGTCGCGACGTCGAGCGTGATGGCCAGCTTCGTCTTTGCCATGAGCCACCTCCGGGTATGACGATAGGCAATACCTGGGAGTTCGTCAACCTAGCACCAGAGGTACGGACGCAGGTCGACGAGTCGGTGCAGGTTGCGCTGATCCTCCTCGAACCACTTCTGCTCCAGCCGGAGGTCTTTTCTCAACGCTGCGTCGTAGGCGGCATACTCCCTGCGGTCGTACGGTACCCGCTCGAAGTACTCACTGCCCGGTACAGGCCTCGTCTCGAAGGGCGGGCGTTTCAGGTCCTTGTCGTCGAGAGGGCTTCGCCGAGCAGGCCGCGTCCGGGTCCACCAACGGTAGAGGGACCGGAACTCCTTCCACGCAGCCGCGTGGTCCGGGTCGGCGTTCCAATCCACGATGTGGTCGGGCTTCTCCTGTTCGATGAAGTCGACGAGCAGTTGGAACGCGGCGTGGAGGAGCACGTTGTCCTTGTCGTGCCAGCCCTTGCTGAGGGTGTGGATCTTCAGGCTCTTCATGGCCTCAGGCCCCGGTTCTCTGCCGCGCCTTCTCGATCTTCCGCTCAAGCTCGTCGACGCATGCGTCGAAGAAACGGCGCAGACAGCCCGTCGAGCAGAAGTACAAATCGGCCTGGCCGCCGCGACACCCATCGGCGATGCTCACCGAAGCATGGATCTCCGGATCGCGACCCTCTCCCCGATCGTGCGCGCCGTGCCACGAGAGGGTCAGGAAGCCGTCGAGGTCGTCGGACATTCCACCCGAGCCCGTTACCCGTTCGGTCATCTTCAGGGCGCCCAGGTTCACGATGGCCATCGAGTGTGGCTCGAGCACCTTCGCTGCCCTGCAAATGGGGCAGAGCGCCTCTTTCGGAAAGAAAGAAGCCGTGCTGTTCGCGACGGGAAACGTCAGGCGCGGCGATTCGTTCTTCATTGGCTCTGACATGCGCTTCTTCGCCCTCGCGTCGGGCGCGTCAGTGCGCCCGCAGCCGCTCGAGGTTCTCCTTGGCCTGGCAGGCCATGTCGTGCACGGGCTGCAGGGTGGCGCAGGCGTAGTCGGGGCACTCGGCGCAGGTGCCGAAGCCACGCTTGCCGGCGCACTTGCGGATCTCGCACATGGACTCGCAGTAGAGGAAGTGCACGCCCGTGCCCTTGCAGCCCGTGCACTGGATCTGCTCGGGCTTGATGTCGGCCTTGAAGGCCGCGCTCCACTCGGTGGCCACCTTGACGCGCAGGGCGTCGTCGTTCGTGGCCGTGGCCTTGTAGGCGTCGCAGGTCGTGCATTCGAGGCCGCAGCAGGCGATCATGGCCTCACCTCGGCAGGCGGGGGCTTGACGCCGCGCCGCTTGATGTGCGTGGGGCGCCCGGTCGGCTTGGCGGGCGTAGACGCGGCCTCGTCGTGGGGCGCAGAGGCCCGGAGCACGGTGCCCGGCGTGGGGCGGGGAGCGCCCGGAGCGACCTGGACCGCAGCCGCGCGGGCCTCGCGCACGACCAGGTTGCCGAGGGCGCGCTCGGACCACACGGTGAGCCGCGAGGGGAACACGCCGGCCCACAGGATGGCGAGGGCCAGCAGGGCCAGCGCCGCGTGCGCCGGCGCGAAGGCCTGGGCGCGCGCCGAGCGCGGCCCCTCGTCGTGCATGTAGAGGTGCACGAGCGGCCGCAGGTAGTAGTAGACGCTGACCAGACTGGCGAGCACGGCCACCAGCACGAGCGGCAGGAAGAGCGCGGTGTCGGCGGTGAGCGCGTCGCGGAACACCGAGAACTTGGCGAAGAAGCCCGCCGCGGGCGGGATGCCGGCCAGCGACACCAGCGAGAGCGCCAGCGCGGCGCCCAGCACCGGGTGCCGCCGGGCCACGCCGTTCAGGCGCTCGAAGTCGAGGTCGGCGTCGGCGGGGTCGTCGAGCAGCGAGAGCACGCCGAAGGCCACCAGGTTCGCGAGCACGTACGCCGTAAGGTACCATCCGACGGCCGCCGAGACGGCCTTCAGCCCTCCCCCCCCGACCGTGACCGTGATCACGCCGATGAGCACGTAGCCCGCGTGCGCGATGCTCGAGTACCCGAGCATGCGCTTCACGTTGGTCTGCACGATGGCGGTCACGTTGCCCACGATCATGGTGAGCATGGCCAGGCCGTAGAGCAGCGCCATCCAATTGGCCTTCGAGGCGTAGAAGGCGTCGGCCTGGAAGACGTGCAGGAAGACGCGCAGCAGGATGGCGAAGCCCGCCACCTTGACGCCCGAGGCCATGAAGCCCGTCAGCGGCGTGGGCGCGCCCTGGTAGGCGTCGGGGGTCCAGAAGTGGAAGGGCACGAGGGCCACCTTGAAGCCCATGGCCACGACGAGCAGGGTCGTGACCAGGCGCGCCGAGGCGCCCGTGGCGCTGTCGGGGTGCGCGCGGAAGAAGGCCGCGAGGCCCGCCAGATCGGTGGTGCCCGAGAGGCCGTAGAGGAAGGCGATGGCCAGCAGCAGGACCGCCGCCGCCACGCTGCCGAGCAGGAAGTACTTGAGCGCGGCCTCGACGGCCAGGTAGCTGCGCGAGCGCTCGTAGGCCACCAGCACGTAGACGGCCAGACTCATGACCTCGAGGCCGACGAAGAGCGCCACCAGATCGCGCGCCGACGCCATGGCCAGCATGCCCACGACCGCGAAGGCCAACAGCGCGTGGAACTCGCCGCGCGCCAGGTCGCGGGCCCGCAGGTAGGGCACGGCCACCAGCGACGTGGCGGCCGCCGACACCAGCACCAGCGCCTCGATCATCAACGTGAAGCGGTTCACGACCAGCATGCGCTGCAGCCAGGGCAGCGCCAGCTTGAATTCGCCGCCGTGCTTCCACATCCAGGCCACGAGCAGCCCCGCGACCACGTAGCCGAACGCGCCCACCAGGCCCATGTAACCGCGATCGTCGCCCGTGCGGAACACCTCGAGCCCGAGGAACAAGAGGCCCAGGAAGGCGGCGATGAACAACGGCGAAAGGAGGAGGAGATCGTGTCCCATGTCAGCGCCCCTCCCCGGCGGTGGTGCTCACGACGGGCACCGGAACCTCGACGCCCGCCGCCTCGACGGGCGCGTTGCGCACCGCCGTGACCCTGGGCCGGTACGTGGCCAGGTAGGCCTCGACCGCCGCCTGGCTCTTGCCGAGGAAGAGGTTCGGCACGAGGCCGATGACGAAGATGGCCACCACCAGCGGCAGCATGACCAGCCCCTCGCGCAACGTGGTGTCGGTGAGCTTGTCGTTCGCAGGGTTCGTGACCGGCCCGAAGAAGACCTTGCGGTACAGCGTGAGCATGTAGACCGCGCCGAGCACGACGCCCGTGGTGGCGAGCACGGCCAGCGCGAGCATGAGCGGCTTGTAGAGACCGCCCGCAGTGGCCGCCAGCCCCTCGTGGAACGTACCGGCCAGGATGAGGAACTCGCCGACGAAGCCGTTGGTGGTCGGCAGGCCGATGGACGAGAGCGTGACGATCAGGAAGAGGGTGGCGTAGACCGGCACCTTGCGCGCGATGCCGCCGTAGTCGGCGACGAGGCGCGTGTGGCGGCGTTCGTAGATCATGCCGACCAGCAGGAAGAGCGCGCCCGTCGAGATGCCGTGGTTCACCATCTGAAGGATGGCGCCCTGCACCGATTCGGTGGTGAGCGCGAAGAGGCCCAGCATGACGAAGCCGAGATGCGACACCGACGAGTAGGCCACCAACTTCTTGATGTCGGTCTGCGCGAAGGCCATGAGCGCGCCGTAGACGATGCCGATGACCGCCAGGATCATGAGGGGCAGCGAGCAGAGGCCGGCGGCCTCGGGGAAGAGCGGAATGGCGAAGCGCAGGAAGCCGTAGGTGCCGAGCTTCAGCAGCACGCCGGCCAGGATGACCGAGCCGGGCGTGGGGGCCTCGACGTGCGCGTCGGGCAACCAGGTGTGGAAGGGGAAGACCGGCACCTTGATGGCGAAGGCCAGTCCGAAGGCCAGGAACAGGAAGAGTTGCTCTCGCGTGGTGAGGACGAGCTTCAGCGCGTCGGCGAAGCCGAAGCTGGACGAGCCGCCCTTGACGTACAGGTAGAGGATGGCGACCAGCATGAGGAGCGAGCCGACCATGGTGTAGATGAAGAACTTCACGGCCGCGTAGATGCGGCGCTGCCCGCCCCACACCCCGATGATCAGGTACATGGGGATGAGCATGAACTCCCAGAACACGTAGAAGAGGAACAGGTCGAGGGCCACGAAGGCGCCCAGCATGCCCGTCTCGAGCAGGAGCATCGAGATCAGGAACTCCTTCTCGCTCTTCTGGATGGCGTTCCAGGCGCCCAGGAGCACGAGGGGCGTGAGGAAGGTGGTGAGCACGAAGAGCAGGAGCGCGATGCCGTCGAGCCCCACGTGGTAGCGGATGCCACCGAGCGCCCAGGCGGCGCGCTCGACGAACTGGAAGCCGGGATCGGCCGCGTCGAAGCGCGCCCACACGACCAGCGACGTGGCCAGGGGCACGAGCGACAACAGGAACGCCACGCCCTTCAGGAGCGCCTTCTCGCCCTTCGGCAGCAGCAGCAGGAGCAGCGCGCCCGCGAGCGGCGCGAACACGGTCAGCGACAGCAGGTGGAGTCCGGGGTGCATGGCCTTCCTCCCTATCCGAAGACCAGGGCGGCCAGGACCACCAGGCCCACCAGGATGCCCGCCAGGTATTGCTGCGTCTGGCCCGTCTGCAGGTAGCGCAGCGCGCGGCCGAGGCCCATGACCACGGCGCCGGCGCCGTTCACGCCCAGCAGGTCGATGACGATCACGTCGACCACGCGGTGCAGGAAGCCGGCGGTGGCCGCGAACGGGCGGAGGACGACCGCGGCGTACAGTTCGTCGACGCGCCACTTGTCGAGGAGCAGCCGATAGAGCCCGCCGAGCCCCGTGGCCAGGCGCGCCGGCAGGGCCTGCTGACCGCCCACGTACAGGGCCCGCGCGACCAGGATGCCCGTGACGGCGACCGCCACCGAGACGCCCATGAGACCGTATTCGAGCGCGTGGCTGTGCGAGACGGTGACCACCTTCGACGCAGCGGCGAAGACCGGCGCCAGCCAGTGGTGCAGCACGTGCAGGTCGCCGGGCAGGCCCACGAAGCCGCCCACGGTGGCCAGGAAGGCCAGCACCATGAGCGGGACGGTCATGCTGAGGGGCGACTCGTGGGGGTGCACAGACGCAGGAACGCGGGACTCGCCTTTGAAGGTGAGGAAGTACAGCCGGAACATGTAGAACGCGGTCATGAGCGCGCCGCCGAGGCCGACGGCGAAGTACAGCTTGCCGAGCCAGGCGGGGAACAGCCCCGAGTTTCCGAAGGCCGAGAAGAGGATCTCGTCCTTCGAGAAGAAGCCCGAGAAGATCGGGATGCCGGCGATGGCCACGCACGAGACGAGGAAGGTCGCGTGCGTGATGGGGAGCTTCTTGGCGAGGGCGCCCATCTTGCGGATGTCCTGCTCGCCGCTCATGGCGTGGATGACCGAGCCGGCGCCGAGGAAGAGGCAGGCCTTGAAGAAGGCGTGTGTCATGAGGTGGAACACGCCCGCCGTGAAGGCCCCCACGCCGACGCCCAGGAACATGTAGCCGAGTTGGCTGACCGTCGAGTAGGCCAGCACCTTCTTGATGTCGTTCTGCACCAGGCCGATGGAGGCCGCGAAGAGCGCCGTGAGGGCGCCGATGCCCGCGATGACGGCCATGGTGACGGGCGCGGCCACGAACAGGAAGTTCAGGCGCGCGACCATGTACACGCCGGCCGTGACCATGGTGGCGGCGTGGATGAGGGCCGATACGGGCGTGGGACCGGCCATGGCGTCGGGCAGCCACACGTAGAGCGGGATCTGGGCCGACTTTCCGGTGGCGCCCACGAACAGCATCATCGTGATGACCGTGATCCAGACGCCGCGCAGCGGGTCGAGCCCGCCGTCCCGGGCCCACTGCTCGAGGAAGGGGAAGCCGAGCTTGCCGCCCGTGAAGTAGAGCAGGAGGAAGAGCCCGATGACGAAGCCGAAGTCGCCGATGCGGTTGACCAGGAAGGCCTTCTTGCCGGCGACGGCCTTGTCCATGTCCTCGAACCAGAAGCCGATGAGCAGGTACGAGCAGAGCCCCACGCCCTCCCAGCCCACGAACAGGAGCGGCAGGCTCTCGCCGAGGATGAGCAGCAGCATGGAGAAGACGAACAGGTTCAGGTAGGCGAAGTAACGCGCCGGCGAGCGGTCGTGGGCCATGTAGCCGATGGAGTACAGGTGGATGAACGCCGAGACGCCGGTGACGATGAGCAGCATGACCGACGACAGCGGGTCGAGCAGCAGGGCCAGGTCGACCTGCATGGCGGGGGACGCGATCCAGCTCCAGGCGGTATAGACGAGGCGGGGGGTTCCCTCGCCACCGGCCTGCGCCAGGCCGTGGACGCCCAGCACCGCGACGATCGAGAGCCCGAACGACGCGAAGATGGTGGCCGTGCCGAGCAGGCCCACCGTGCGGCGCGACAGGCGGCCGCCGAAGAGCCCGTTGACCGCCGCGCCGAACAGCGGCAGCAGCACGATGAACGGGAGCAGCTTCGTGGCCAGGGCGGGTGCGATCATGGGCTCCTCCCTCGGCCTAGTGCTTCAGGCGCGCCGCGTCGTCGACCAGGACGGAGCGGCGGTGGCGGAAGAACGCGATGACCAGGGCGAGCCCCACGGCAGCCTCGCCGGCGGCCACGGCCATGACCAGGAAGGCGACGACCTGCCCCTCGGGGTTGCCGTGCCAGCGCGAGAACGTGACCAGCGCCAGGTTGGCGGCGTTCAGCATGAGCTCGACCGACATGAGCTGGATGAGCAGGTTGCGCCGGGTGGCGACGCCGACGAGGCCGATGGCGAAGAGCACCATCACGACGACGAGCCAGGCGGAGAGGGGTACAATCATGGCCTGCTCCTACATCTCGCGTTTGGCCAGGACGACAGCGCCCACGATGGCCACCAGCAGGAAGATGGACAACAGCTCGAAGGGCACCAGGTAGTCGGTGAACAGGGGCCGAGCGACGGCCGAAACCCACCCGAAGCTCTCGTCGATCGCCGCGGCCTCCTGGAGCGGCGGATCGCTCCAGAGCCGCGCCGCCACCAGCCCCGCGAACCCCAGCGCGGCCGCCGTCGACAGCACCTTGGCGAAGGTGACCTTCGGGTTGCCGAGCTCTTCGGGGGCCAGGTTCAGGAGCATGATCACGAACAGGAAGAGCGTGACCACGGCGCCGACGTAGACCAGCACCTGCAGCACCGCCAGCAGGTGGGCGGCGAGCAGCAGGTAGAGCCCGGCCACGCCCGTGAGCGAGGCCATCAGGGCCACCGCCGCGTGCAGCGGGTTCCGCGCCATGGGGGGCAGGATCACGAGGATCGCGGCCCCGATCGCCAGCGCCGCGAAGAGCACGAAGAGAATCCACTCGACCATGTTCTCCCCCGCCTACTCGACGTTGTGGTCGAAGGGACAGCCGCCCTTCTCCACGTGCGCCTCGAACTCGGCACGGAACTTCTTCGCGATGGCCCGCACGGGCATCGCACACGCGTCGCCCAGGGCGCAGATGGTGTTGCCGTCGATGTTGGTGCAGATCTTGAGGATCAGGTCGATGTCCTCGAGGCGCGCCGAGCCGTCTTCGAAGCGGCCGAGCACCTTCGCGAGCCAGCTGCAGCCCTCGCGACACGGGGTGCACTGACCGCACGACTCGTGCGCGTAGAAGCGCGCCATGCGGGCCGCCAGGCGCACCATGCACACGCCCTCGCCGATGACCGTCACGCAGCCGGTGCCGAGCATGCTGCCGGCCTTCATCATGCCGTCGAAGCCCATGGGCACATCGATCTCGTCGGGCAGCAGCACGGGCGTGGACGAGCCGCCGGGGATGACGCCCTTGAGCGCCCGGCCGTCGGGGAGCCCTCCGCCCTGCTCGTAGATGAACTTCTTGAGGTTGTAGCCCATGGGCAGCTCGTAGAGCCCGGGCCGCTGCACGTGCCCCGACAGGCCGAAGACCTTCACCCCGCCGTCGCGCTCGAGGCCCTGGGAAGCCCACGCCTCGCCCCCGATCTCGAGGATGACGGGGACGGCCGAGATGGTCTCGACGTTGTTGATGACCGTGGGGCAACCGAACGCGCCCACGACCGCCGGGAAGGGGGGCTTCAAGCGCGGCTTGCCGGGTCGGCCCTCGAGCGACTCGAGCAGCGCGGTCTCTTCGCCGCACACGTAGGCGCCCGCGCCGCGGTGCACGACGATGTCGCACGAGAAGGCGGTGCCGGCCACGTGGGGCCCGACCAGGTGAGCCTTGCGCGCGTCGTCGACGGCCTTCTCGAGCACGTCGATCTCGTGCTTGAACTCGCCGCGCACGTAGACATAGGCGGCCTTCGCGCCCACGGCGAAGCACGTGATGAGGATGCCCTCGACCAGGCGATGGGGATCGGACCCCAGGAAGTAGCGATCCTTGAACGTGCCGGGCTCGCCCTCGTCGGCGTTGACCACCAGGTAGACCGGCTTGCCCGTATTCTGGGGCACGAAGCCCCACTTGACGCCGGCCGCGAAGCCGGCTCCACCGCGCCCGCGCAGCGAGGCCTTCTTGACCTCGTCGACGATGTCGGCGGGCTTGCGAGCGAGGGCCTTCCGGAGCGCGCGGTAGCCGCCCGCCGCCTGGTAGACGGCCAGTTGGGTGTAGTCCTTGCCGTCGCCGGCGCGGAGGAGGAGAGGGGTGCCCGTCATGGCGCGGCCTCCAGCTCGTCGAGCAGGCGGTGGAGCTTCGCGAGATCGAGCTGCTCGTGGTAGGTGTCGTTGACCTGCAACGTCGGCGCCGTACCGCACGCGGCCAGGCACTCGACCTCGGACAGCGTGAAGCGCTGGTCCGGGGTGGTCTCGCCCACGTCGATGTGCAGGCGCTCGCGGATCGCGTCGACCAGGCGATAGCCGCCCCGCAAGGCGCACGAGACGTTGGTGCACACCTGAAGGTGGAAGCGGCCGACCGGCTTCTTGTGGAACATGGTGTAGAAGGTCGCCGTGGACAGCACGTGCGTGGGAGCCACGCCCAACTCGGCCGCGACGGCGTCCATGACCTCGCGCGACACCCAGCCGTTCTGGGCTTGCCCGAGGTGCAGAGCCGGGATGACCGCCGCCTCGACGTCGGGGTAGCGGGCCTTGATATCCGCCAGCTTGCGGCGGGATTCTTCCGAGAACTGGAAGGCCATGGCGTCCCCCGGCGATCGACGAAGGAAATCGTCAACCGATACCCGGCGCGAGGGCGCGTTGTCAAGGCGCGGAGACGGAAGCTGCGCGAGCGCGGTTGACGGGGCTGCGCGTTCGCTGGATCATGAAAGGCGTTCCGACGCGAAAAGGAGCCCTCCGCGCATGCGTAGACCCCTCTCCCTGTCCCTCGCGCTCCTCGGCCTGGCGAGCCTGATCGCCGCGTGCGGCGCCGACGGCGCGGCCAGCACCTCGGGCGATGCATCGAACGACGACGTGGTCGAGGCGGTCGAGGCGGCCGACGCGGCCGACAGCGCCGACCCGGCCGACGCGACCGGCGACACGCCCACGAACCCCGGCGAGGTCGGGGAGGTCGAGGCCGACGCCGCGCCCCTCGAGCCACAGGTCGCCATCGCCTTCACGGCTCCCCCTCCCGGCACCTACGCCACCGACTGCGAGGCCGCCCTGCCCGTCGAGGTCGTGCTGGCGCCCGCCGACGCGGCCGCGCTGGTCACGATCCAGGGCCAGGCCGTCACACCGAGCGGCGGCCTCGCGTCGCTCGCCGTGCGCCCCCAGGAGGGCCTGAACGTGCTGAAGGCCGTGGCGGTCGACGCCCACGGCGGCAAGAGCCGCGAGCACCGCGCCCTGCTCTGCGGCACCTACGCGCCCCCCGAGACGCTGGTCCGGAGCGCCGCCGACCTCTACCTGGGCCACCTGGCGCTGGCCGCCCTCGTGAGCGTGGCGGCCGACGTCTTCGACGGGCTCGATCTCACGTCGGGCTTCACGGGGGCGCCGGTCTACGAGAACGATCTGCTGCGCATCGACATCGTGCGCATCGACCACGCGCCGGGAACGGTCTTCGAGCTGGTGCCCGGCGAGGGCGACCTCGAGCTCGAGCTCGGCGTGCTGGGCGTCGACGCCAGCTTCACCATCACGCTGAAGGGCTCGTCGCAGACCACCTACGACGCCCGGGTGCACGCCGACCGGCTGAGCGCCTGGGCCACGGTATCGTTGACCCTGGGCCCCGACGGGCAGCCCGACGTGGGGCTCGACCGGCTGGCCTTCGACTTCGACGGGCTCGAGTTCTACCTCGAGGGCTACGAAGACGACCTGCTGGCCCTGCTCCCGAGCCTGCGCGACGTACTGGTCGAGCTGCTCGAATCGATGCTGGCGTCCACGCTGCAGGAGATGCTCCCGCCCGCGCTCGAAAAGGGCCTGGCGCGCCTGTCGGAGCCCTTCGACCTCGAGCTGCTGGGGCAGTCGTTCCAGCTGCGCTTCAAACCGAGCGTGATCGACGTGAAGCCGGCGGGCCTCCACCTGGCGCTCGACCTGGCGCTCGAGGGGTTGGACCCCGATCCGGCGTTCGTGTCACCCGGCGTGCTCTGGACCCCCGGCAACGACGAATGGAAGAAGGGCCTCACCGGCTTCCGGCTGGCCGTGAAGGACGACCTCCTGAACGTGGTGTTCCACGAAGCCTGGCGCGCCGGCCTGCTGCAGGTGATCGTCGACCAGGCCATGCTCGACCGCCAGAAGATGGAGATCGACCTGGTGGCCGGCTTCCTGGGCGGCATCCTCTCGCGCATCCCCAACGGGCCCGGCCCCGAGACGCCCATCCACCTCGACCTTCACCCCACCTTCCCGCCCGTGGCCAGCCTCGACCTGCCCGCCGAGGGCGGCGTGCGCCTGGGGGTCGGCGACCTGCACGTCGACGTGTGGGCCGACGAGTGGTCGTGGGTCACGCCCCTGTTGCCGCTCACGTTCACCCTGCGCGCCGAGATCCTGGTCGAGGCCAAGGCCAAGAAGCTCGCCACCACCATCCAGGCCTTCGACGTGCTGCTCGACGTCGACTCCGACGATCCGGGCCTCTTCGCGGCCGAGACCTACGCCGAGCCGTTCGCCGACGCCCTGTTCGGCATCCTCGGCCCGCTGCTCGGCGACCTCTTGACCGACTTCCCCGTGCCCGTGCCCGAGGGCCTCGTGATCTCGAGCCTGCGCGTGGGCTCGAACCCCGAGAACGGCGGCACGCTGGTCATCGAGGGTGAGGTCGAACCGGCGCCGTGATCACATCCCGTTCGGGTTGATGGCCACGACATTGGCCCCTGCGGGGTACCCGTACGACACGTCGGTGTCGTAGCCGTACACGTAGGCCATCACGGGCTTGTCGGCCGTCAACGTGTGCACGCCGTCGGCGATGGCCTGGCGGTAGACGACGTAGCCCGAGGCCCCGGCGGGAGCGGCGCCGGAGGCGGCCAGCGGAGCGCCGTCGAGGGTCACGCTGGTCGTGGTGCCCGCGACGATCGACACGTAGTCCTTGGCGTACTTGTCGGGCACCAGGAACACGTAGTCGGCGCGGAACTGCTCGTTCGGGATCATGAGGATGAACGCGGGATCGCCCGTGTGCTCGCAGCAGTCGTCGTCGCTGAGGCAGTCGCCCAGGCCGTTGTCGCAGTCGCCGGGGAAGAGCAGGAAGGCACCCTCGCACGAGCCGCACGGAGCCGACAGGAACGACGAGGCCATGAACTGGCCCACCAGGATGGGACGATCGGCCTTGATCGACAGGTCCTTGCGGCTCTGGAACTCGAAGACCTCGTTGGCCTGCAGGGTGGGCACACCGACCTCGGGCGGGTCGAGGGTCACGTGGGTGTCGGGCTCGGAGGCCACGATGCGCCAGAAGGCCACCTCCTGGTGGCGCAGCCACAGCATGGGTCCCACGTAGCTCTTGCCCCAGGCCGACAGGGGCAGCAACTGCTCCTCCATGTGGTCGCAGCAGCAGGTGAGCGCGCACTCCCCGGAGCAGGAGCCGCCGAGGCCCGGGCACGTGCCGTTCACGCAGCGCGTGTCGGGCACGTTGGAGCACTGGGTACCGCCGAACACCGCCACCGGCGCGTCCGATTCGACCCGCGAGCCGGTGAGGTCGCTGTTGGCCTGGTCGGTCTGCACCTGCAGCACGTCGAAGGGCTCGAGCACGAAGGTATGCGCCTGACCGGGCGCCAGCGCCGGGATGGCCGCGCCGGAGGCCGCGATCGTCCCGGCCAGCGTGGGGGCCGTGGGCGTGAGCGTGACGGTGGCGGGCCCGGGCCCCACGCCCACGATGGCCACGTAGGCTCGCAGGCCGCCCACGCGCTCGGGCCACGACATGACCGTGTACTTCTTGCCCAGGGCGTTCGAGGGGATGAGCAGCGACGCGTCGTTCGAGAACACGCCCACGTTCTCGAGGGGGTTGAACTGGTAGGCGATGACGGGGATGGCCGAGGTCACGTGCCAGGCCAGCTTGTCTTGCGTGGTCAGGCTCACGTTGCGCGGCGGCAGGAAGTAGATGCGCAATTGGCGGGGCGGGATGGGCTCGGTCGGGAAGAGCGCGCCGCTCGCGTCGGTGAGCTGAGGCACCTCCTGCCCGCCCTCGAAGCGCGTGATGGTCACCTTGGCCGCATAGGTGTCGTTCACGTTCGAGACCACCACCGCGTAGGGGCTGTCGTCGGCGCCGCCGTCGTCGATCTGATCGAGGTCCGCGGCCCAGTAGTCGCAGCCGATGTTGGTGTTCAGCTTGAGGTTGTCGAGGCAGAGCGAGGTGCACGCGCCCGACTGGCACACGTTGCCGGTCTCGTTGGGGTTGCAGTCCTCGACCACGCTGGTGGTCTCGCCGCTCTCGTCGCACCGCACGACGAGCGTGCCCTTCGCGCCCTGGTCGCAGGCCAGCTTGCCCGGCATGCAGGCGTGGCACGCGCCCTCGTAGCAGAGGCCGGGGCACTCGACCGAGAAGGCCCAGAAGCCCGATCCCGTGCACTCCTCGACCGAGTCGCCGCTGCAGCGCACCGCGCCCGGCGTGCAGCCCACGCACTCGCCGCCCGCGCACTCCTTGGGGGCGCAGTCTTCGCTGGCCCAGCCGGTGCCCAGGTGGTTGCAGACCTTCTTCACGCTGCCGGCACACTTCTTCAGGTCGGGCGTGCACGGCCGGTCGACGCAGCGGCCCGCCTGGCAGGCCCGGTCAGGGCCGCACGAGAGGTCGCTCACGCACTCGATGCACAGGCGCGTGATGGCGTCGCAGTAGGGCAAGGCGGCGGGGCAGTCGCTGTCGTCGTCGCAGATCAGGTCGACGGGGGGCGCGTCGGCCTCGACAACGGCGTCGGGGTCGGGGTCGGTGCTCGCGTCGGACGAGCCCTCGGCCCCGCCCCAGTCGAGCCCGGCCGTGTCGGTGGCCATGCCGTCGCGGCGGCCGGGGTCGAGGATGCCCACGTCGGCGCGCCCCTCCGAGCCGGAGCAGGCGGCCGCGAGGAGCACGAACGCGAACGCGGCCAGCCCCAACCGATGTTCCCGTGCGCGCATGCGAATCTCCCCCTCGCGTCAGGCTAGAGTCTACCGGGGTCGCGGGGGGGCGCAAGTTCGGGGGAGCGCCAGGGCTCAGAACGCGTCCGGCCCCACCTCGAGCAGGTAGTCGTCGGTGAAGGTGAGCGGGTAGGCGAAGCCGTCGGGGCGGTGAAGGACCGCCGCCTCAGCGACGTCGGCGGGCGACAGGCTCTCGTCGGCGTTCAGCCACCAGGCCTCGACCTCGGCGTTGGCGGCGGCCGTGTCGCGGAGGAGCACGAAGTTCGCCAGGGGGTCGTCGCTGACCTGGCCCGCGAGGCGGGGGCCCAGGAAGTTCCGGTAGATGCGCTCGCGTTGGGTGCGCACCCAGGTGGCGTCGGCCACGGCCACGTTCAGCTCGCCCTCGTAGAGCACGCCGCGGTTGTTCTTGTTGCAGGAGCCCACCGACAGGTAGACGTCGTCGACGATCAGGATCTTCGAGTGCGTGTCCATGGTCTGGAAGTAGAAGCTGGCGGTCTCGTCGCCGTCGGCCGGCGCGTCGTAGCGCGGCACGGCGTCGAAGGCCTTGAACTGCAGCATGAGATAGCGGTCGGGGAAGTTGTCGCGGTACAGGTGGTCGGCCTTCACGGTGTACTTCTTGCCGCCGTCGGAGGCGGTGACGGGCTTGGTGACCACGATCAACGTGAGCTCGGGCCGCGCCAGCATGGCCTCGTAGATGACGGCGTCGAGCAGGGGCATGCGGAAGTACTGGTCCTCGATGTAGATGTACTCTTCGGCGTTGGCCAGGGCCTTGGTCCAGGTCTCGAGGATCGACTGCTCGGCGATGGGCTCGGGCAGGGTGGGCGTCACCTGCGCCAGCACGCCCGGGGTCCAGGGGTCGGGGCGGGGCAAGAGCGCGAACGGCGCGGCGTTCTCGGCGAACATCGCGCCCTCCTCGATCCCTTGCTCCCAGCGCAGGCGCAGCACGTCGTCGGCGTCGGTGGCGCCGGGGCCCTCGACGCGGATGCCGTAGTCCTTGCGCGGCCCGAGGTCGGGCAACTGCAGCTTCTGCTGCACGCGGTGGCGCTCCTCGGGCGTGGACTGGAACTTCATGCGGCGCGGCTCGAAGACGGCGTGCTCCTCGGTGTCCCAGTCGGTGCTCTTCACGTTCATGCCCGCGATGAAGGCCACGCGCCCGTCGACCATCACGGCCTTCTGGTGGTAGCTGGCCGCCTCGAGGTTCTCGGTCTCGAGGGCCGATATCTTCGCCTCGGCGCCGTCGAAGACCTCGCCGTCGAAGGCAGGGTTGGCGGCCGCGCGCGGCGCGAGATCGGGCGGCGGCACGCGCTTCGTGTAGTCGGACTGCACGGGAACGGGGGTGGGGTTCCCCTGCAGCATGACCTCGATGGGCGAGGTCGGATCGCCGCCGTGGGTGCGGATCTCGGTGTCGGAGTTCAGGTAGGCCATGCCGCCCGCCGTGCCTTCGGCGAAGCGGTTGATGAGCACCTTGGCCTCGCCACCCCCCGCCTCGAGCAGGGCCAGCATGGTCTGGGGCCGGCGCTGCTCCGCCGTGAAGTCGAGGTGCCCGTCGGGGCGGCTGAGCTCGAAGTCGCTCTGCCACCACCAGGTCGTGGCCAGCACGCGCTGCCAGGGCGCCATCAGCCGCTGGTACACGGCGGCCCAGAAGCTCTCGCCCGACAGGTACAGCTCGACGTCGTTCGTCGAGGGCGCGCGGCCGCCGGCGGCCAGCCACAGGTGGTCGAGCCCCACGTACACCGTGCGGCGCGGGCAGGCGCTGCCGTCGCGGTCGTAAGCGCCGAGCGAGGTGGCGGCGAAGGCCGTCCAGGGCGAGCCCGCCACGGGCGCCAGCACCTCGAGCACCGGCGCGCCCACGGCCGTGGACAGCACCGCGCGCACCCTGCCGGGGGCGTGGTCGGGCGCCTCGGCCTCAGCCACCAGGTCGGCGCCCAGCGGTACCTCGCCCTGCCAGTCGACCGACGCGCGCTGCTGGGGCGCCGCGCCGCTGCCGGGCGTGACCGTGAGCGTATAGGCGGGCAGGCGCCGGCCCCACGCGTCGAGCACCACCACCCGCACCTGGGGCAGGTCGGGGCAGTCGGACGACCACTCGGGCAGGTCAGCCGCCGCGTCGACGGGCCCGGCGTCGGGACCGGCGTCGGGACCGGCGTCGAAGCGCGCGTCGGGATTGTCGAGGGTCGAGCCGGACCCGCACGCCCCGCACAAGGTCACCATCAGCGCTGCCCAGGCGATGATTCCGCGTCGCTCCATGCGCTTCTCCTCGGGGTTCCGTGGTCGCCCGGTGGTCGACCGTCGGGGGGATCGTACCGGGTGGACGCCGACTCGTCCAGAGGGCGGGCAC
>CAZBRS010000069.1:20187-23717 GCA_964494475.1 uncultured Myxococcales bacterium
TGGGAGAAGGAGCGCGAGCGGTTCCTCGAGCTGATCGAGCGCGTGAAGGAGAACGCCCTGGACATCGGCGCGCAGGGCTACCAACTGCTGGCCGACGACGATCAGCCCTGCCGCTTCACCGAGATCATGGTCTTCGACTCGTGGAGCCAGTATCGCCGCGTGCAGGCCGAGGCCCCGTCGCGCGCGATGCAGGACGTGTACGCCGAGATCGCCGAGTGCACCATCGGCGGGCCGGGCGAGAGCCAGGTTCGCTACCTGAACCTGCTGGCGGAGGCCTGAGAGTGACCGAACGCACCCACGCCGGCGCCTTCGATCTCGCCTACGTGCTGGGCGCGCTGCAGGAGCACGGGCTGATCTCCCCCGAGCAGGCCGACGAGGCGCGCCGGCGCGAGGGGGTGCAGCGCGCGCTCGTGCTCCGCGACAAGGATCGGCTGGGCCTCCGCGCGGGCGCCACGGCCTACACGGTCACGCCCATCGAGCTGCTGGCCACGCTGCACCTGCCCTCGCTGCAAGGCTACGAGCTCGACGAAGATCGCCTGACCGAGGCCATCGCCGCCCACCTCGGCCTGCCCTACGAGAAGATCGACCCCACGAAGCTCGACCAGAAGTGGATCACCCAGACGCTCTCGCGGCCCTTCGCGCGAAAGCACGTCGTGTTGCCCCTCGCGCGGGTGGGCGACGACCTGCGCGTCGCGGTCGACAACCCCTTCGACGTCGAGCTCTTCGAGACCCTGCGCAACCTGACGCGCTGCAACGTGAGGCCGGTGCTGGCGGCCAAATCCGACATCCTGCGGCTCATCGCCGAGATCTACGGCTTCCGCAGCTCGATCCAATCGGCCGAGCGTGACTTCGCCGACGGCGGCGACCTCGGCAACCTCGAGCAGTTCATCCAGTTGAAGTCGGTCGACGAGATCGAGGCCACCGACCGCCACGTCATCAACGCCCTCGACTTCCTGCTGCACTACGCCCTCGATCAGCGCGCCTCCGACATCCACCTCGAGCCCAAGCGCGATCACGGGCTCGTGCGCCTGCGCATCGACGGCATGCTGCACGCCACCCACCGCCTCCCCAAGGTCGTGCACCCGGCGCTCATCACGCGCATCAAGACCCTGTCGCGCCTCGACATCGCCGAGAAGCGCAAGCCGCAGGACGGGCGCTTCAAGGTCGAGCACCAGGGCCAGGAGGTCGAGCTGCGCGTGTCGGTCATGGCCACGGCGTTCGGCGAGAAGATCGTGCTGCGCATCCTCGATCGCGCCGTGCTGCTCATGGACCTGGAGGAGCTCGGCTTCTACCCCGACGAGATGGCCGGCTTCCAGCGCTTCCTGGCCGAGCCGTCGGGCATCATCCTGGTGTGCGGCCCCACGGGCTCGGGCAAGACCACCACGCTCTACTCGGCGCTGCAGCACGTGACGCGGCCCGAGGTCAACGTGGTCACCATCGAAGACCCCATCGAGATGGTGATCGAGAGCTTCAACCAGACCAACGTGATGCCGCGCATCGACCTGACGTTCGCGAACCTGCTGCGCACCGTGCTGCGCCAGGACCCCGACGTCATCATGCTCGGCGAGGTGCGCGACCCGGAGACCGCCCGCCAGGCCGTGCAGGCGGCCCTCACGGGGCATCTGGTGCTCACGTCGCTGCACACGCGTGACGCGGCCGGCTCGATCGCGCGCCTTAACGACCTGGGCGTCGAGCCCTTCCTGCTGGCCTCCACGCTGCTGGGGGTCGTCTCGCAGCGCCTGATGCGCAAGGTGTGCGAGCGTTGCCGGACCACCGGGCCGCTCGACGTCGACGCCTGCGCGGCGCTCGGCATCCCCGTCGACAAGGCGGCGGGGCTCGAGGTCGCGCGGGGCGAGGGCTGCACCCACTGCCGCGACACGGGCTACAAGGGCCGCACGGGCATCTACGAGGTGCTGCACGCGACCGACGCCATCCGCAAGCTCATTCGCGAGCGGGCCGACGCGACCACCCTGCGGCGGGCCGCGCGCCAGGACGGCATGCTCACGCTGCGCGAGGGCGCGGTGCGCAAGCTGGCCGACGGGATCACGTCGTTCGAGGAGGTGGTGCGCGTCACCTCCGACGTGGAGGATCGATGACCGGCCGCGCCATCGCCCTGGTGGCGCCCTCGGGGCCCTTCGACCCGGCCGAGATGGCCGAGGGGATCGCGCTGGCCGAGGCCTGCGGGCGCCCCGTCAAATGGTTCGCCGACCCCGCCGAGGGCGACGGCTTCCTGGCCGCGCCCGACGCCCGGCGCGCCGCGCACCTGCACGCGGCCTTCGCCGACCGCGAGGTGGGGCTGGTGTGGGCCCTGCGGGGCGGGTACGGTGCGCTGCGGCTGCTGCCCCTCCTCGACTTCGACCGGCTCCGCGCCCACCCCAAGCCGCTGCTGGGCCTCTCCGACGTCACCCTGCTGCTGAACGTGCTGGCCGCCCGCGCCGGCGTACCGACCCTGCACGGCCCGGTGGTGCGCCAGGTGCCGCGCCTCGACGCCATGAGCCGCGCCACGCTCCGCGCCCTCCTGGGGATGGGCGCCCTCCCGCTCGGGCACAGGGTGTCCTGGTTGCACGGCGACACGGTCGACGGGCGCCTGTGGGGCGGCAATCTGGCCACGCTGTGCTCGGCCGTGGGCACGCCGTGGCTCCCCGACCTGCGCGGGGCGATCCTGTTCCTCGAGGACGTGAACGAGCCGCCGTACCGCGTGGACCGCATGTTCCAGCAACTGGCCCAAGCGGGGGCCCTGCAGGGCGTGCGCGGGGTCGTGCTCGGCGAGTTCTCCGCCGGCGAGGGCCCCGTCGACCTGCGCCTCGACCTGCTGGTCGAGCTGGCCCGCCGCCACGGCTTCGCGCTGGCCGCGGGCCTGGCCTGCGGTCACGGCGAGGCCAACACGCTGATTCCGCTAGGGGCGAGCGCGCGCCTCGAGAGCGCGCCCGGGATGCTGTGGGTGAACGTGGGGGCGCGGTGACCGATCGCTTCGAGCCCGTGCGGGCGCTGCTGCGGCAGGCCTGCGGACCGGTCTTCCCGGGCTGCAGCGTCGCGGTCGTGCAATCCGGCGAGCCGCGCCTCGTCGAGGCCTTCGGTGCGCTGGGCACCGGGTCCGTCGCCCGGCACCCGGCCACCCCCGACACGCTCTACGACGTCGCGTCGCTCTCCAAGGCGCTCGTCACCACGCCGCTCGCCATCCAACTGCTGGCCGAGGGCCACCTCGCATTCGACCTGCCCCTGCGACGCTACGTGCCAGGGTTGGACCCGCGCGTCACGATCGGGCACCTGCTCACGCACACGGCGGGCTTCGCCGCGTGGCGCCCCTTCTTCCTCGAGTTGGTGCAGGAGGGCCGCGCGCTGCTCGACCCGGCCCGAGCGCGCGCCCGCGTGCTGGCGCGCCTGCAGGCCGAGCCACCGCCGACCGAACCCGGCGCGCGCGAGGTCTACTCGGACCTCGGCTACCTCGTGCTGGGCTGGGCCCTGGAGGCCGCGGGCGGCGCCCCGCTCGACCGGCTGTTCGCCGAGCGGATCGCGCGGCCGCTCGGCCT
>CAZBRS010000070.1:0-13376 GCA_964494475.1 uncultured Myxococcales bacterium
TCGATAGCGCCGCCAGGAAAACGCGATATACTCCCGTTCATGGAGTTCGAGTGGGTCGAGAAGAAGGCAGCAGCGAACGAGCGCAAGCATCGCGTGACGTTCGCCGAAGCCGGCACGGTCTTCAGCGACCCCCTGGCGCCTTGACCTTCGGTTTATCCAAACGCCAGCGGTTGCTTGCCGTGATCCACGTCACGCGCGAGGGCAGAACGCGACTGATCAGCGCACGCGAATCGACGCCTCGCGAGAGGAGGATCTACCATGACGAAGAAGCATGACCCCGACATTCGCCCCGAGTACTCCCGCGAGGACCTGGGCAAGGGCGTGCGTGGCAAGTTTCTCGCGGAGTTCCAGGCCGGTACGAACTTGGTTCTATTGAGCCCGGACGTTGCAGAGGCCTTCCCCACCGAGGAGTCGGTCAACGAGGCGCTGAGATCCCTGATCGCCGTCGCCAAGCGGACCGTCGGGCCCCGTACGCGAGCAGCTTCCTGAACGGCCGTCGGCGCCGTGCTCGGTGAACGCCAGCGGGAGCTTGCGCCGACCACCCCGTCCGGCGTTTGATGTCGCAAATTGCGATATCAAACCGCGAAATCGTCAGAAAAAAAAGACGGCTCAGCTCACCTTCTCGTCATCCAGCGGCCCGTAGGCCGGCACCAGCACCTCGCGCTCGATGCGCTCGTAGTAGTCGATCACGCTGCGCACGTAGGCGCGCTTCTCGGTGTAGGAGCCGGCGTAGAAGCTGCGCTTGAAGCCGTAGATGAGGATGTGGCGCAGGTCCTTGAGGGTGAGCTCGAAGAGGTCCATGGCCAGGCCCAGCTCGCGCGTGACCGTGGTGTTCGAGACCAGGCGGTTGTCGGTGCAGATGGTGGTCGAGAGCTTGGCCTTGCGCATGAGGCCGAAGTTGTGGTCCTCCATGCGGCCCAGCGTCGGGTTGGTCTGCAGGTTGCTCGTGAGGCAGACCTCGACGGTGATGCGGCGGTCGGCGATGTACTCGGCCAGGTCGTCGACGTAGCCCGCCGGGTCTTCGATGCTGGGGTCAGAGACCATGTCGGCGGCGAACAGGTAGTAGCCGTGGCCGATGCGGTCGGCGTGCAGCTCGGTGATGGCCTGGAAGATGCTCTCGGGGCCGTAGGCTTCGCCGGCGTGCACGGTCTTCTTCAGGAAGTTGCGGTGCGCGAACTGGAAGGCCTCGAGGTGGTCGATGGCGGGGAAGCCTTTCTCCTGGCCGGCCAGGTCGAAGCCCACGATGGGAATGCCGAGCTGTTCGCGCAGCTCGACCGACGCGCGCGCGAGCTCGACCGACGCCAGGGCGTACACGCGCTTGCGCGGCATGAAGCGATGCACGTCGAGGAAGCGGCTGTAGTACTCGCTGGCGCCCGAGTCGAAGGCTCGGAGGGCACACACGATGATGCCGTAGGCGTAGAGGGGCTCGTCGAGGTTCTGGCGGCTGAGCTCGGCGTTGGCCTCGTCGGAGGCCCGCTTCAGCCCCCGATCGACGGCCAGGAAGACGTCGCGCCAGCCCACGCGGCTGTTCAGGTGCAGTTGGGGCGCGAAGCGCACCTCGACGTAGCGCACCCCTTCGGCCACGTTGTCCTGCATGAACTCGTAGGCCACCTGCTCGAGGGCTTCGGGGTCTTGCATGGCCGCGCAGGTGTAGGTGAAGCCGCGCAGGTACTCGACCAGGTCGGCGTAGCGCTCCTTGAAGACGATCTCGTGCAGGCCCTCTTCGGTGTACGAGGGCAGCGTGACGCCGTGGCGCTTGGCCAGGTCGATGAGCGTCGCGAGGCGCAGCGAGCCGTCGAGGTGCACGTGCAGGTCGGTCTTCGGCAGTTGGCGCAGGTGCTCGGGCGAGATCTTCATGGCGTGATTCCCATCTGGTCCAAGAGCTCGGGTTGTCGCTCGAAGTAGTCGATATAGTACCCCACGTCGGCGTTCTGCTCCAGTCGGCCGGCCTGCACCTCGCCCTCCACGTGATCGCGCAGGCGCCCGATGAGGGGCCCCGGCTTCAGCGCGAAGCGCTCCATGAGCGCGTTGCCGAGGCCCTTGGGCAGGAGCGGGGGCGCCGCGTCGCGCTCCGAGATCTCGTGCATGCGCGCCTGCAGCGTGTCGAGGCGCTGCCGCAGCTCGGCCACGCGGCCGGGGATGCGGCTGGTCATGTCGGCGCGCGAGAAGGCCAGCAGGTCGTCGAGGTGCTCGGTGTCGCGCGCCAGGCGGCGGATGGCCGTGTCGGTCCACTCCTCGCCGTAGTGGTTGATGCGGCTGTGGTGCGCGATCAGGTACTCGATGCGCGCGGCCTCGGCGGGGTCGAAGGCCAGGCGGGCCGCGAGGCCCCGGAACAGCCAGGCCCCGATGTCCTCGTGCCGCAGGAAGCGCACGCGGCCGGCCTGGATGCGCCGCGTGGTCACCTTGCCCACGTCGTGCAGCAGGGCGACCCAGCGCAGCCCCACCTCGGGCGGAGCCTGCAGCACCACGCGCAACGTGTGATCCCAGAGATCCTTGTGGTGCAGCGGCGAGCTGCGGTCGAAGCCGCGCAGGGCCTGCACCTCGGGCAACAGCACGGCCAGCGCGCCCGAGGCGGACAGGTGCTCGAAGCCCGCCGGGTGGGTCATGCTGACCAGCAGCCGCTCCAGGGCCTCGCGGACGCGCTCGGGCTGCTCGAGCAACGCCTCGAACGCGCCGTCACACGGCACGGCAGGACCCGGCAGTCCCGTGAGGCCGGCGCGCCCCGCGACGTCGAGGACCTCGGCCAGCGGCGCGCCCGCTGCCCCGGGGCGGGGGACGGCCAGGCCCTCGTCGATGGCGTCGCGCTCGGCCTCGCGCAGCTCGAGGCGGGTCGCCAATCCCCGGAAGAGGAAGCGACGCGCGGCCCCCGGGGGCGCCGCCATCCCGGACAGCAGGGCCGTCCAGCGCGCGACGGGCTCGGGCGGCGCGTCGAGCACGGCCTGCACGGTGCGCGGCCAGGCAGACCGGCCCGTGTCGAGCTCGGGCAGCAGCACCGCGAGCGCGCGCGACGAGGCCAGCAGGTCGAGGCCCGCCGGCGTGCGCGAGGTCACCAGCACCTGGGTGAGCTGCTCGCGCATCCACGCGGGGCGAAACCCCACCAGGTTGAAGTACACCTGCCGCGCCGCCCGCTCGAACTCGGGATCGACGGTCCACGCGCCGCCCGCCGCGTGGCGAGCCACCTTGAAGATCCAGCCCGCCGAGAGGGCCAGGCAGGCCTTGGCCGGCGCGACCAGGCGCAGGAGGCCCGCCTGGTGATCGGCCACGCCCCCGAAGGGATCGACCACCGCCCCGGTGGCGTCGACGGCCACCGCCCGCACCGTGACCTCGCGCGTGGCCAGGTCGAGCTCGATGGGCGAGAACGCCGCGGCAGAGAGGGGCAGGCTGGGGGGCAGGTGCTCCCGGCGCGGCGCGAGCAAGACCTCGGTGCCCCCGCACGAGAACGACGCCTGCCGCCCCTCGCGCAGCGCGCCGGCCTCGGGCAGCAGGGCGGGCAGGTCGCCGGCCAGCCAGGGGGGTACGCGGTCGACGACGAAGTGCAGCGCCGGGTAGCGTTCGCAGGGTCGCCCGGCGAGCACGTCGTGCGCCGGCTCATCGACCAGCCACAGGGGCTCGCCGCGCGCGCGGAAGTGCTCGAAGAGCGTGGTGACGAGGGGGTTCGACGTCATGGCGCGCTCGCGGGTTCGGGGTCGTCGACGGACAGCGCGTCGAGGCAGAACTGCCGCCAGCCGGCCTTGCGCGCGCCCACCACGAAGGCGAGCTCGGTGGGCCGTCCCGCCACGTCGCGGGTGTCGAGCTCGAAGCGATTCCAGCGGTAGGCCTTGCGCGGCTCGGTGTGGCTCACACGCGGGGCGCCGGCCACGAGGACCTCGAGCGTGACGTCGCCGCCCGCCGGCTTGCGCGCGCCCGAGATGGAGAAGCCACCCCAGATCAGCGTGCGCGCGCCCAGCCGCGCCTTCGGAAAGCGGATCTCGACGCGCGAGTCGTCGGGCGCGGGCTCGACGTACAGGCACGTGCGGCGAGAGCCGCCCACGTCCTTCCAGCGCACGCCCACGTTCTTCCACTCGGTGGCCTCGCACTTGTGCTCAGAGCCGTCCCAGGGGCAGGGCTTCGACGTGCCGTCCTTGAACACGCGGCGCACGCTCGCCTCGGCGGCGTCGCGCAGCAGATCGAAGCGGAGGGTGGCCCGCGGGGCCTCGACCTGCACGAGCTCGAGCCGCTCGCCGCACGCCGACCGTTCGAGCACGCGGAGCCCGGAGGGGATCAGGTCGGCGAGTTGGCGGCCCGTGACCTGCGGCAGGTGCACGAGCCAGAGGCTGTCGAAGCGCCAGGCGTTCTCGACGTCCAACTCGGCGCGCTCGTCGAACCACGGGAAGGGGGCGTGCGTGCGCGCCTCGAGCGCGCCGAGCAGCAGATCGGCGTGCTCGCGGTACCAATAGGGCTCGACGCGCACCAGGTCGCGTTCGGTCCAGCGCTCGGCCAGCAGGCGTCCGCACGCGGCCACGTCGTCACGCGAGGGCAGCCGCGCCTCCTGCAGCCCCGGCAAGGCGAGCGAATAGAGGGCCGTGCCGACGAAGGCCGCGAACCCCACGAGGAGCAGCAGGCGGCGCGCCGTCATTCGGCCTCCACCACCTCGACCGTGATCCGGCCGAAGACGGACAGCACCCCGTACGGCCCCTCGCCGTCGAACCGCACGTGCGTGGGGTTGACGGGCACCTCGTTCCAGGTGGGGTCGACCGGCAGCCAGGCCTCGCCTACGGCCACCTCGGCCCAGGCGTGGTAGCCGAAGCCGAGGGGCTCGGACGACGCCAGCACGAGGCCATAGGCCTCGCGCGCCGGAAGGCCCAGCGAGCGCGCCAGGGCGACCAGCAGCAGCGCGCCCTCGGAGCAGTCGCCGCGCCCCTCGGACAGCACCTGGCTGGCGTTGAAGGGGTTGAAGTCGAGGGCATAGCGCACGTGCCGGTGCACCCACGCGACCAACGCCGACAGGTCGGGGGTCGCCGCGCCGCCCGCCGCCGCCCGAGCGGCCTTCTTCACGGCCGGAGCGGAGGCCGTCACGCGCGCGTCGGACGCGAGCCAGCGGGCGCGCTCGACCGGGTCCAGATCGCGACGCGCGGTCGCGGTCGCGCGCTGCACCGTCACGCGAGCGCAGCCGCCCTCGACGGCCTCGACCGTCTGCCACGGGCCGGAAAGGCGCGCGGGATCGGCGCCGCAGATCTTGTAGACGACGCGCGACAGGGTACGGGGATCGCGCGGCAGCCGGCCCGTGGCGGGGACCACCGAGCGCACGTACAGGTCGAGCAGCTCCCGGTCGGGATCCTTGGCCACCGCCTCTTCTTCGCGCGCCAGGCGCAGCTGCCCTCCGAGGGTGCCCTCGAGCAACGTGCCGTCCTGCAGCAGGCGCGACGTGAGCTCGAGCCCCGTCGAGGGCTCGGTGTTCTTCACCTCGAGGACCACCAGACGCTGCCCCGCGAGCAGCGTCTCGCGCCGGCTGACGACCGCGTTGGTCGCCTCGACGTTGCGGGCGAGCTGGGGATCGAAGCGCACCGACGGCCAGGTGTCGCCCTCGCGCGGATCGGCGGGCGCGAGCCCGGGCACGACATCGCGCCACGTCTCGCGCGGTGGCTCGGACAGCGCCACGGCCTGCCACCCGGCGCCGGCGTCGGTCTCGAGGGCGAACACGCCTCCGCGGGTCGTACCCCTGAAGCGCAGGCGCGACCCCGGCCCCGTGATCGACTCGTCGAGGCTGACCAGCCCGTAGGGGGCAGCGGACGCGTAGCGCCGGGTGGTGTCCATCTCCATGGACAACGAGATGCCGGCGCGCTTCACCCCGACGTGGGCGATCATGCGAGCTTCGAGGACACGCGCGCCGCCGCTGCCGACCGGCGCCAGGCGCTCTTCGGCCCAGCCGACCTTCCGACCGAGCAGGTAGATGCCGTAATACGCGTGGCGTTCGACGGCCGCGTTCGGGCCCGCCACCGCGGGAGCCGCGGAAATCGGGAGCTCAGACGGGTTCGACGAGCCGAGGAGCAGGGCCAGCACCACGAGCAGCATCCGCGCACTCCGCCGCGAAGAGGCCCCACTGTACCATCGACGGAGCAGCCGGGCAATCGGTGCCACCGTCGAGAGACCTTGTCGACGAGGCGCCGACCGGTTATCTTATTGCGACGCTGGAAGCCCTTCCGGAGGATCGCAGGATGAAGCTGTGCCCCAAGTGCGGACGCAAATGGCCCGACACCGGTAAGTTCTGCCCGTTCGACGGCGCGAGCCTGGCAGAAGAGAAGCGCGTCGAGTCGGCCGACATCCGGACGAGCGCGACGGTCATGCTCGAGGTGCCCAAGGACCTGGGCGACCTCCGAAAGCTGGCGGGCCCCACGGCCCCGCCCGCCCCCGAGCCCGCGTCGAAGAAGAAGCAGTTCAGCGAGACGCAGTGGTTCATGAAGAGCATCAAGCCGGAAGAGCTCGAGGACATCACGACGCAGGACGACACCGACATCGCGACCGAGCAGTACGTGAAGAAGGAAGAGCTGAAGACCGAGGTGCGCAAGAAGTTCTCGCTGGCCGACAGCTTCCGCAAGCACAAGCCGACAGCGCCGGTCGAGAAGAAGGCCGAGGGCGACGCCTTCCTGAACCTCGACCGCAAGCAGCGCGAGAAGGAGAAGGCCGCCGCCCCCGCCCCCGCCCCCGCCCCCGCCCCCAAGAAGAAGTAGGGGCGGTGCGCCCGGTCAAGGGCGCAGCAAGCAGCGCCCCTACTTGCGCTTGACCTCGAGCCGGATGAACTGCCGGCCGGCCTCTTTTCGAATGATCTTGTAGGCGAAGAACTCGAGGTTGATCTCGGCCAGCTTGCCCTGCTCGGGCAGCATGACCGTGACCCGATCGTCTTCGTGGATGTTCACGACCTTGCACTTGCCGAGCGTCGGGTGCTCGAGGAAGTCGCCCTTGAACACCTCGGGGATGTCGTCGTCGTCGAGCAGGAACGACGGGAGATGGCTGGGTCGGCGAGGACGCGCGACGCTGCCCCCCTCCGGGGCCCCGCCCTCGTCGTCGAAATCGTCGGGGAACTGCACGCCCATCCACTGCGACACGCCGATGGCCGGATCGAGGTCGCGCACCAGCACGATGTCGTCGAGCGTGTCGATGGAGACCTCGAGGAACACGACGCTGCCCCCGGAGAGGAAGCCGTACACGGGCTTGCCCTTGGCGCCGAGCAGGTGCGCCTGAATGCTGATCTCGCGTTGCTTGCCGCGCTGGGAGATGCTGCCGCGCAGGCTGGCCACGAACCAGTCGCCGTCGTGGCGCACCTTGGGGCCCAGTTGCTTCGACTCGGCCAGGTACATGGCGAGCTCGGGGTCGCGCAGGGTGCCGCCCGCCGTGAACGTGGCCGTGCGGATGTGATGGGTCTCGGCCACCGAGTTGAGCCGCTCGAGCAGGTCGTCGCCCAAATCGAAGCGTCCCACGAAACGACGGCTCTGCTTGCTGATCGTCAGGATCATCGGTGCCCTCCTGGCGTCGAGGGGGAGGCCCCTGTCATGGAAGCAGTCGCTTCATGTCGTCGACCTGGACCCGCAACGCCCCTTCTTCTTCGACGAAACGCACGGGCTTGGCGCGGTTGGTCGCGTCGACGGCCAGGAAGCGCCCGCTCGCGGCGCCCGGGTGCCGCTCGAACGTGACCTCGCCCTTGAAGAAGAAGAGCTCGAGGGCGCTGGCCTTGAGCGTGACGCGGTTGTCGGCCAGGGACGGCCAGCGCTTTTCGCGGAGCAGCGTGCGTCCGTCGGCGTCGGCCACCTTGCCGAGGTTGTCGAAGAGCGCGCGGGTCTCGGTGGAGAGCCCGCCCCAGATGCGCTCGACGTCGTCTTCGAGGCAGGCCCGGTAGAAGGCCGCCAGGGCCTTCACGTCGGGCGCCTCGGCGTCGAGGACCTGCTTGTACCCGTATTTCTGGACCAACTCGGGGTCTTCGTTGGCCAGCGGGTAGAGGGGGATGGAGGGTCCGCATGCCAGGGACGCGATCAGCCACGACGACAGGAGGAGAAGTCGAGTCGCTTTCATCAGCCTCAGCTTGTACCACGCTCCGCCACGAACAGCAAGGCCGGGCCTTGAATCTTCGACCCGTCGAGCGTAACGTACCGCCGTGATCGCCAGGAGAAGACCCGAAATGGCGCTGCGCATCTACAACACGCTCTCCCGCCAGAAGGCCGACTTCGTGCCCCTGCGGCCCGGCAAGGTCGGCATGTACGTGTGCGGGATCACCGCCTACGACATGAGCCACATCGGCCACGCCCGTGCGTACGTGGCCTTCGACGTGGTGTATCGCTACCTCAAGCACCTGGGGCTCGAGGTGACCTACGTCCGCAACTTCACCGACGTCGACGACAAGATCATCAAGCGCGCCAACGAGATCGGGCAAGATTTCGCGGCCGTGCCCGACCGCTTCATCGCCGAGTTCTACACCGACATGGACGACCTCGACGTGCAGCGCCCCGACCTCGAGCCGCGCGTCAGCACGCACCTGGCCGAGATCATCAAGATGGTCGAAGACATCGTGGCCGAGGGGCACGGCTACGTGGCCGACGGCGACGTGTACTTCTCGATCGATTCGTTCAAGAACTACGGCAAGCTGTCGTGGCGCAACATCTCCGAGCTGGTGGCCGGCGCCAGCGAGCGGGTCGACGCCGACACGAGCCGCAAGAAGAACCCCCTCGATTTCGCGCTCTGGAAGACCGCCAAGCCCGGCGAGCCGTCGTGGGACAGCCCGTGGGGCAAGGGGCGCCCGGGCTGGCACATCGAGTGCTCGGCCATGAGCCGCAAGCACCTGGGCGACGTGTTCGACATCCACGGGGGCGGCAAGGACCTGGTCTTCCCGCACCACGAGAACGAGGTGGCCCAGAGCGAAGCGGCCATCGGGAAGCAGCACGTGAACGTGTGGATGCACAACGGGTTCGTGAACGTCGACGAAGAGAAGATGTCGAAGTCGCTCGGCAACTTCTTCACGGTGCGCGAGGTGCACCAGTCGTTCCACCCCGAGGCGCTTCGGCTGTTCCTGCTGTCGACGCACTACCGCAGCCCCATCAACTACTCGCTCGAGAACCTCGAGGAGAGCTCGGCGCGCACGGGCTACCTGTACGCCACGCTGCAGGCCGCGCTCGACTACCTGGCCGGTCGCCCCGCCGACGAGGGCAAGCCCTCCGAGGTCGAGAGCGCCGCCGTGTTCGAGAAGGCCGAGGCCGACTTCCGCGAGGCGATGGACGACGACTTCAACACGGCCGCCGCGCTGGCCGCCTACTCCGAGGTCTTCAAGCTGGCCAACGAGACCGCCAAGCGCAAGAAGGGCCCCGGCAAGACCGCGACGCTGCGGCGCTTCGTCTCGGCGCTCGTGCCCTTCCAGGCGGTGCTGGGGCTGCTGGCGCGCGACCCGGCCGAGGTGCTGGCGGGCCTGTCGACGCGCGCCCTCAAGCGCAAGGGGCTCGAGCCCGCGTGGGTCGAAGAGCGCGTCGCGGCGCGCAACGAGGCCCGCGGTCGCAAGGACTTCGCGGCCGCCGACGCCCTGCGAGCCGAGCTCACGAACGCCGGCATCGAAGTGATGGACTCGCCCACCGGCACCGCGTGGCGCATGTTCTGACGAACGGGAGGCACCTTGCCCCTGACGACCGAATGGGACCCGAGGAAGGCGTCCTCCAACCGGAAAAAGCACGGCGTCTCGTTCGAGGAAGCCGCCACCGCGTTCGCCGATCCTCTCTCGATCACGATCGAGGACACGGATCCGCAGCGAAAGGAGCTCCGCCTCGTGCTCATTGGCCGCTCGCGCCCCGGACGGCTTCTGGTTGTCGTTCACGTCGAACGGGGCGACAATGTACGGGTGATCAGCGCCCGAGGGGTTACGCCCCGGGAAAGAAGGCAGTATGAAGCAGGCGAAATCGTCACCCCCTGATCCTGACCTGAAGCCCGAGTACGACTTCTCGCGCGGAGTGCGCGGCAAGTACGCCGCGCGATACGCCGAGGGGACGAACATCGTGGTGCTCGATCCCGACGTCGCGGCCGTGTTTCACGACTCTCGGGCCGTGAACGACGTCTTGCGCGGCCTGCTCAAGGTCGTGCACGACGCGAATCTCGCAGGGGTCACGTCCACGCCCAACGCAACCTAGCCGAAGAGAACAGGAAACGCATGGCTCGCCTACCCATTCTCACCCATCCCCACCCCGTGCTGCGCCAGCCGGCGGCGACGGTCACCGAGCTCACGCCCGCGCTCGTCAAGCTGGTCGAAGACATGGCCGAGACCATGTACACCGACGACGGCGTCGGGCTGGCCGCACCCCAGGTCGGCGCGTCGGTGCGCCTGATCGTGTGCGACCCCGTGGGTGCCGACGAGCAGGGCAAGAACCTCATGGTGCTCTTCAACCCCGAGATCGTGAAGCGCGAGGGCGAGCTCGAGTGGGAAGAGGGCTGCCTCAGCGTCCCGGGCGTCAAGGGCTGGGTCGCGCGCGCCGAGCGCGTGGTCGTGAAGGCGCAGGATGCGAACCTGCAGCCCGTCACCATCGAGGCCGACGATCTGAAGGCCGTGTGCCTGCAGCACGAGATCGACCACCTCGACGGCAAGCTCTTCTTCGATCGCATCGGCCCGCTGAAGCGCAAGTTCCTCTTGAAGGAGTACGACAAGAAGCGCCGCGAGGCCGCCGAGAAGGCGTAAGGGCGCTGCAGGCTGCGCCCTGCCTGGGGGGTTCCAGTGTCCCGTCTGCGCGTCGTGTTCATGGGCACTCCCGACTTCGCGGCCGCCAGCCTGGCCGCGCTGACGGCCTGTCCCGAGCTGTCGATCCCGCTGGTCGTGTGCCAGTCCGACAAGCCGAAGGGGCGCTCGTCCGAACCCCAGCCTCCGCCCGTCAAGGTGCTGGCCGCCCGGCTCGGGCTGGCCGTCTACCAGCCCAAGAGCCTGCGCAAGGGCGACGCCGCCGAGGTGATCGCCGCCGCGGAGCCCGACCTCATCGTGGTGGCCGCGTACGGCAAGATCCTGCCCGCCGCCATCCTCGCCCTGCCCCGCCTCGGGTGCCTGAACGTGCACGCCTCGTTGCTCCCCGAACTGCGCGGCGCGTCGCCCATCCAGTGGGCCATCGTGAGCGGCCTCGCGCGCTCGGGGATCTCGATCATGAAGATGGACGAAGGGCTCGACACGGGCCCCGTGCTGACGCGCGCCGAGACGCCCATCGGCCCCTCCGACGACGCCGACGCGCTCCACGATCGGCTGATGGCGCTGGGGGCCGAGCTGCTCGTGCCCACCCTGCTGGCCTGGAGTCGCGGCGAGGTGATCCCCGAGCCCCAGGACGCCGCCCGGGCCACGTACGCGCCGCTGCTCTCGCGCGACTCCGGGCGCGTCGACTGGACGTGGTCGGCCGCGCGCCTCGCGAACCTGGTGCGCGGCCTGCACCCCTGGCCCGGCAGCTTCACCCACTGGCAGGGCAAGCTGCTGAAGCTCTTCCCCCCCGCCCTCGCGGCGCCCGGTCCCACGGGGGCCGCGCCCGGCACCATCGTGGCCGTCGACCGCGACGCGATCGAGGTGGCCTGCGGCGACGGCTCGCTCGGCTTCGGCGAGCTGCAGCTCGAGGGGCGCAAGCGCCTGCCCGTCGACGCCTTCCTGAACGGCTGCGCGCTCCGCCCCGGCGAACGCCTGACGGCGTTCTCCGCGCCCGAGGCCTGATGGGCCGCACGCTTCGCCCCGTGAGGGTCCGAGCTCCCGGTTCGACGGTGCTCCTGATGCTGTTCGTCGTCGCGTGCGGAGAGGCCGCGCACGCTCCGCGCCCCGTCGCCGACGCCCGACCGGCGGCCGCGGGCTCTCCGCTGCTCCGGCTGGCGTCGCTGCACACCGAGTTGGCCGACGTGTCGGTCGAGGGGCGGTGCCAGGTCGAGTTGACCACGGCCGACGGCGAGCTCGTGGCCCGCCTCGACGAGGAATCCCACGCGCGCCTCGTCGGCGCCGAGGACTTCGACGTCGAGGTCGTCCACCGCTACGACAACCGCTTCCAGCGCGGCGCCGCCGACTCGATGCGCGCGGTCAAGGGCGGGGGCGTGCTCGCGGTGCGGCGGCAGGGCGAGCCCTTCGCGCGCGTGCCGAACCTGCACGGCGAGGCCGCGCGCTACCGCGAGGCGGGCCTCGGCCTCTTCCCCGCCCTCGTGCGCGCCTTCGCGAGCGAGGCCCGACGCACGGGGGACCACCTGCAACTCGTGCTCGTCAGCCCGGGGGCGGCGCCGGCCGACGCGCCGCTGCTGAACGATCGCGACTGGGCGCCCGCGTTCCACGCGAACCTCGCGAACGTCGCGGGCAGCGGCGATCTGACGTGGCCCGAGCTCGCCGCGCACCCCTCGGAGGGCAAGCTCCAGGTCTCGGCCGCCCTGAACGGTCACGCGCTGCGGGCCGAGTGCCGCTTCGAGGTCTCGCCGCTACCGCGGGGTACGCGCCTCGAGCTCCCGTCCCCCCTCGTGAACCTCGAGCGCCCGCGCGTCCAGCGAGACCTCGACGACGTGATGCGGCGCCTCTCGCCGCCGGCCCCCGTGGCCCAGCCCTGAGCCGCCGGAGTCCGCATCCCGTCTATTTTCGATGCGAAACCAACCGGTTACGTACGGCCGCAGGGGCCCACGGCGGCCAGGACCGCCTTGACACAATCCGTCGAGGAATGCCATACTGCGTCATGCTGGGGATGGGGGGAGCGCGCGATGGACGAGAACCTACGGGTCATCAAGCGGTACTCGAACCGCAAGCTCTACGACATGACCGACAGTCGGTACATCACGCTCGATCGCATCGCCGAGTACGTGCGTGCCGGCCAGGAGATCCAGGTGGTCGACAACCAGACGCAGGAAGACCTGACGGCGGTGATCCTGTCGCAGATCCTGTTCGAGCAGGAGAAGAGAAAGCGCGGCGGCTTCCTGCCGATCTCGACGCTCCAGAGCATCCTGCAGTCGGGCGAGAAGGTGTTCGAGCGCACCATCGCGAAGCCCGTCATCCACGCCCGCGTGGGGGCCGAGCGCAAGGTGACCGAGTGGGTGGGCGAGGCCGAGAAGACCATCACGCGCATGGTCAAGAAGGGCGGCGAGCTCGACGGGCAGGCCGGGCTCCTGAAGAACGCCATCGGCGAGCTGCTGCAGAAGCGCCTCGAGGAGTTCACGGCCCTCATTGACACGCGCGTCAAGGCCGCCACCGACGCCATGAACCGCCTGGCCGCCTCGTCGCTCAGCGAGGTCGACACGCTGAAGAAGCGCATCGAGGACCTCGAGAAGACCGTACGGCACCTGTCGGGCGGCAAGTCCGGACGCGCGCCCAAGGCCTGACCTCCTCCCCGAGAATCCCGTTGACTTCCTGAAGCGCCCGCCTACCATACGCCGGCTTCCAAGACACG
>CAZBRS010000070.1:13476-23076 GCA_964494475.1 uncultured Myxococcales bacterium
AATCCCGTTGACTTCCTGAAGCGCCCGCCTACCATACGCCGGCTTCCAAGACACGAACGGAGAGCTCAAATGTCGAAGTACTGGCTCGCGATCGCGGCGATTGTCGGACTCCTTTCTCTCGGCGCGTGCAGTGGGTCCGAGACCGTGGCACCGGGCGACGTAGGCGTCGACGACACCGCCGACGCCATCCAGTGGCCCGACTCGGCCGAAGAGACCGACGAGTCTACGCCGGCCCCCTGCGAGACCGACCAGGAGTGCCTGACGACCAAGGGCGCCGCGCCCGCGTGCCAGACGTGGACGTGCGCCGGCGCGTCGGGCTGCATGCTGAAGCCGCTCGACAACGGCGCCGACTGCGACGACTCGAACAAGTGCACCGCCAACGACAAGTGCGCCGGCGGCACCTGCCTGGGCGACGGCGTCAGCTGCGACGACGGCAACGCGTGCACCGACGACTCGTGCGACGCCACCGCCGGGTGCGCGCACGCCAACAACACCAAGCCCTGCAACGACGCCAACCTGTGCACCCAGAACGACCGCTGCCAGGTGGGCACGTGCACCGGCGACCCCGACCCCAAGTGCGAGTGCGCGGCCGACGCCGACTGCGCCGCGTTCGACGACGGCAACAAGTGCAACGGCGGGCTGGTGTGCCTGGGCAACCAGTGCGTGGTCGACGCCGGCTCGCTGGTCGACTGCACGGGCCAGACCGCCGGGCCCTGCGAGACCGTAGCCTGCGAGCCCACCACCGGCCAGTGCAAGACGTCGTTCAAGCCGAACGGCACCGAGTGCACCGACGGCGACTTCTGCTCGCTGAACGACGCGTGCCAGGGCGGCCAGTGCAAGGGCACCGTGCGCGACTGCGACGACCAGAATCCCTGCACCGACGACACCTGCGACAAGCTCTCGGGCTGCGTATACCTGGCCAACGCCAAGACCTGCGACGACGGCAACCTGTGCACCACGGGCGACGTGTGCGCCGCCAGCGCCTGCAAGGGCACGCCGAACCCCGAGTGCCAGTGCGCGACCGACGCCGACTGCAAGCCCTTCGACGACGGCGACCTCTGCAACGGCACGATGATGTGCAAGGCCGGCGCGTGCGCCGTGAACACCGCCACCGTGGTCACGTGCGACCCGGCCCTCGGCGGCCCCTGCGAGGTGGTGTTCTGCGAGACCCAGACCGGCCAGTGCCGAGCCAAGAACGAGCTCGACGGCGCGGCGTGCGACGACTCGAACAAGTGCACCGCCAACGACGTGTGCGCCTCGGGCACCTGCCTCGGGGCCGGCGTGTCGTGCGACGACGGCAACCCCTGCACCACCGACTCGTGCACCGCGGCCAACGGCTGCGCGCACGCCAACACCACCGCAGCCTGCGACGACGGCAACTCGTGCACCACCGGTGACGCGTGCGCGAACGGCGCGTGCGTGGGCACCGCCTTGGCGGGCGCCTGCGCGTGCGCGGTCGACGCCGACTGCGCCGGACAGGAAGACGGCGACAAGTGCAACGGCACGCTGGTGTGCACCAACGGCGCGTGCGTGGTCGAGCCCGCCACGGTGGTGAGCTGCCCTGCCGCCGCGGGGTGCACCCAGTTCGCGTGCGAGAAGGAGACCGGCGCCTGCGTCGAGATCCAGGCCGCCGACGGCACGCTCTGCGAGGACGGCGACGCCTGCACGGCCAACTCCACCTGCTCGACCGGCGCCTGCAAGGGCGGCGAGCCCGTCATCTGCGACGACACCAACCTGTGCACCGACGACCACTGCGACCCCACCGTGGGCTGCCAGCACGGGTACAACATCGAGGGCTGCGACGACGGCAACCCCTGCACCGTCAGCGACGCCTGCAAAGAGGGGCAGTGCACGGGCAACCCGACCGCCGAGTGCGTGTGCGCCTCCGACGCCGACTGTGGGGTCTTCGACGACGGCAACAAGTGCAACGGCGGGCTCACGTGCATCGAGAACAAGTGCGTGGTGAAGACCGACTCGCCCGTCGTGTGCGAGCCCGCGGCCGCCGATGGCTGCAAGCTGTCGTACTGCGAGCCCGAGACCGGCGCCTGCGTGACGCCCGACCTGCCCGACGGCAAGCCCTGCGACGACGCCGACGCGTGCACGCTGGTCGACGTGTGCAAGACCGGCGCGTGCAAGGGCAGCGGCGCGCTCGCGTGCGCCGACGACAACGCCTGCACCGACGACGCCTGCGACCCCGCCGCCGGCTGCGTCTTCGCCTGGAACCAGGCCCCGTGCGACGACAACGACCCCTGCACCGAGGGCGACGCCTGCGAGCAGGGCGTTTGCCAGCCCGGCTCCGACGTGTGCGGCGACACCTGCGTGGCCGACTGGACGCTCACGTGCGGCAGCACCGACAGCTGGTCGACGCTCTTGCCCGGCGCCACCAACGTGGTCGACGCCTACGCCTGCAACAGCGAAGACAGCTACACGGGCGCCGAGTACACCTACCGCTTCCTGGCGCCCTACGCGGGCACGGTCACGGTCTTCCTGACCGACGAGACCGACGAGACCGACGTGATCGCCATCGACAGCCAGGGCGAAGGCTGCCACAGCAACAACTGCCGCGCCTGGGACTACTCGTCGCTCACCCTGACCATGGCCGAGGGCGCCCAGTTCTTCTTCGTGGTCGACGGATTCGAGGGCGCGGCGGGCGACTACACCATCACCGTGCAGTGCACCCCCGAGCACGAGCTGGCCTGCGACGACGGCCTCGACGACGACGCCGACGGGTTCATCGACTGCGACGACGAGACCGACTGCCTGGGCACCGAGGCGTGCCCCCTGCCGCACTGCCAGCCCGACTGGGTGCTCGAGTGCGGAGGCTACGACACGTGGTGGAACTACGGCGCCGGCTCGACCGATCTGATCGACGGCTACAGCTGCACGCAGTTCGACCAGAGCGGCCCCGAGTACACCTACAGCTTCACGAGCCCCATCGACGGCGACGTGACCATCGCGCTCACGGGCGTGTCGGCCGACCTCGACCTGATGGTGCTGACCGCGGGCGCCGGGGGTGAGTGCCTGCCGACGGCGTGCGTGGCGGCGGGCGACCTCGACGGCGACGACACGGTCACGTTCGCGGCGACCCTGGGCGCGACCTACTTCATCGTGGTCGACGGCTACAACGGCAACGAGGCGTCGTACACCATCACCGCCGCCTGCGGCGAGACCCCCATCGAGACCGTGTGCGACGACGACCTCGACGACGACGACGACGGCGCCGTCGACTGCGCCGACACCGACTGCCTGTTCTCGAGCGCCTGCCTGGTCGGCACGTGCGTACCCGCCGCGAGCATCGGCTGCGGCGACTACGTCTACGGCGACACCTCCTCGTTCGGCAGCACCAACGCCGTCACGTCGTACGGCTGCAACGCCGACGAGCTCTACGACGGCCCCGAGGTGGCCTATACCTTCGTGGCGCCCTATACGGGCCTCGCGCTCGTCCTGCTCGAGGACGACGACCCCAACGTCGACGTGCTGGTGGTCGAAGCCAGCGCCGGCGTGTGCGACCCGGCCAACGCCTGCCTGGCATGGGACTACGAGGGCACCACCTTCGCCATCGAGGCCGGCGCCACGTACTACGTGATCATCGACGGCGTCGAGGGCACCTCGGCGACCTACGGGCTGGCCCTCGAGTGCGAGGCGGCCAGCGAGCAGAGCTGCATCGACGGGGTCGACGACGACGTCGACGGCCTGACCGACTGCCTCGACCCCGACTGCGCCGGCAGCCTCTTCTGCCCCTCGTGCACGCCGGCCGACACGCTGGCCTGCGGCGACGTGATCTTCGCGGCCAACGACGACCTGGGCAGCACCTGGACGGTCGACAGCTACCTCGGCTGCGGCAACTCGTACTTCTACTCGGGCCCCGAGATCGCCTGGACGTTCACAGCGACCGTGAGCGGCCTGGTCGAGATCGCGCTCGACGACGAGACCGCCGAGACCGACGTGTTCGTGCTCGAGGGCGACTCGTGCAACCCGTCGGCCTGCCTGGACTACGGCTTCGGCAGCGCGCTCTTCGAGGCCGTGGCCGGCCACACCTACGCGGTCGTGGTCGACGGCTGGGGGCTCGACGTGCCCGGCGCCATGGGCGACTTCACGCTGACCGTGACCTGCGAGTAGCCCCGCCATGCTCCGCCACGTCGTCCTCCTGCGCTTTGGCGCCGACGCCCCGGCCGACGCGGCCTCCCGCGCCGTCGCGGCCCTGACGACGCTGCCGGCGCTCATCCCCGAGATCCTGGCGTACCAGCCCGCCCTCGACGTGGTGCGCTCCGACCGCAGCTTCGACGTGGTCTTGATCGCCGACTTCGCCGACCGGGCCGCGCTCGACCGCTACCTCGCGCACCCCGAGCACGTACGGGTCTACGAGCACGACCTCGCACCCTACCTGGCCGATCTGGCCGTGGCCGACTTCGACGTGAGTCGCTGATTTCCGTCAGGGCGGCAGGAACGAGCACGACCCCAGCTCGGCGTAGCAAGCCCCCTGCACGCAGCGGCCCCAGCCGCAGTCGAGGTCGCCGCCGCAGGTCTTGCGCCGGCAGACGGGGTCCTCGAACGTCGCGCACGCGAAGAACTCGGGGCAGTCGGCGTCGTTGGCGCAGGGCGTGTCGACGCAGTGGCCCGCATCGGAGCAGGTCTGGCCCGGGGCGCAGGCCAGCGAGGCGGGCAGGTTGCACGCGGGCACGCACTGGGTCGCCGCGTAGCAGACGCAGCCGGCGGTGACCAGCTCGCAGACCGTGCCTTCGGGGCAATCGGGGTCGCTCGCGCAGGTGTTCTCGGGCTCGTAGCACATGCCGCAGGGCATCGCCTCGCCGGGCGCCAGGCACATCTGGTTGTCGGGGCAGTCGTAGGGCGTGTGGCAGCGTGGATCCTCTCCGAGCACGTGGCTGCGGCACCCGCCCTGCTGGCAGGCCACACCGAACGTCTCGGGGCCGAGGCCGGTGTTGCCGTCTTGCGCCTCGGTGGGCTTCGAGGCGCAGCCGCAGTGAGGGTACGACGCCTCGCACGCCGCCTCGGCCGCCGCGAAGGCCCCCGCCTGATCGGCGGAGACGCCCCACGCCACCAGGGTGCCGCAGCAGTTGATCTGGTGGAAGGCGAGCGCGCAGTCGTCGTCGGTGGCGCAGGCATTCTGCCACTCGAAGGGCTTCACCAGGGCGCAGGGGTCCACGTGGGTGAGGCACGCGCCCTCGACGCACGCGACCCGCAGATCGGTCGCTTCGAAGGCGCCCTGCCCGTCGTCGGCCACGATGGGGCCCTGGGGACAACCGCACTTGGGGTACTGCGCCTCGCACGTGGCCTCGGCCGCGTCGAAGGCCGCCTTCTGGTCGGCGCTGAGCCCCAGCGCCACGCGGTTGCCGCAGCAGTCGACCTGGTGCACGCCCAGGGCGCAGCCCTCGTCGTCGGCGCAGGCCTTCGGGAAGGCGGGGAAGAAGGGATCCTCGCCGCCGCACGAGACGGGGGTCGCGTCGGGTTCGGCGTCGCCGACCAGATCGGCGGGCAGGTCGACCCCGGGATCGGCGGCGATGTCGGCCGCGATGTCGGCCGCGTCGGGGGGCTCCGCCTCGGCCGCGTCGGACGGGTCGGGGACGTCGGGGCCACGATCCACGGGAACGTCCTGGGGTTCGGGCACGTCAGCGCCCAGGTCGACGGCGGCATCGGTCGCGTCCGGCGGGAGGGGCACGTCGACGCTCACGTCGGCGCGCGCGTCGGCCTGGGGGGCATCGGGCACGTCGCCCGCCCCTTCGGTCTCGCACGCGGCGAGCGCGAGGGCAACGAGGGTACCAACGAGAACGGCGACCACGCTTCGGCGAAACATCGGCGACCTCCGGATCGGTGCGCATAGCACAGGCGCTTTCGGGGGCCGTGTCAAGGGCGCGCCTCACAGGAACCCGACCTTCCCCGCCCCCCGCGTGGGGCGCCGCACGGCCAGCTCGTCTTCGAGCGCCCGCAGCAGGTCGACGGGCGTTGGCTTGGTGCCCAGCACCTCGAAGCGCCCCTCGACGGCCCGGAAGTCGCCGGGGGTGAGCCCCTCGAGCCGGGCCAGGGCGGCGGCGGACTCGGCCCGGCGCGCGCGGCCGAGCCCCCGCCCGAAGCGGGCCAGGGTGCGCTCGAACAGCGTGAGCCGCGCGGGCAGCGCGAGCGGATCGAAGCGCACCTTCAGGTCGAAGCGCCGGAAGGCCGCCTGATCGAGGTCGTCGAGCAGGTTGGTGGCGGCCACGAAGAGGCCGTCGAAGGCCTCGAGCTGCACCAGCAGCTCGTTGACCTGAGCCACCTCCCAGCTGTGCTCGGCGTGGCGCCGGTCGCGCAGGAACGAGTCGGCCTCGTCGAGCAGCAGCACGGCGCCGTCCTGGCGTGCCTCGGCGAACATGCGGGCCAGGTTCTGCTCGGTCTCGCCCAGCCACTTGCTGAGCAGCTCCGACGCCCGGCGGTGCAGGATGGGGCGCTCGAGCAGGTGCGCCAGTTGGTGGGCGAAGGCCGTCTTGCCCGTGCCCGGCGCGCCGTACAGGCAGGCCGACCCCCGCCCGCGTCGGCGCAGCGTGTCGACCAGCGACGCGAGCGGGACCGACGTGGCGAGCAGCGCCAGATCGAAGCGCGCGGGGTCGTGGGGGTAGGCCGCCGCGCGCCGCCCGAAGCGGGCGTCGAGGTTCATCTGCAGCGCCTGCTCGACCGTGGCCTCGGCGTCTTCGGCGCTCTCGGGCAGGAGCGCGCGCGCCACGCGGGCGGCGCGGGCCAGGTCGGCGGGGGTCGCGCGCTCGTCGCGGGCCACGCGCTCGAGCCAGTCGTCCGAGTGCGGCACGCCGACCAGGTTCGCGGCCAGCACCCGCCGGCGCACCGCGCGGGGGGTGGGCGGCACCTCGAGCACCAGGTCGAAGCGCCGCACGTAGGCCGGGTCGAGCCGCCCCAGGTGGTTCGTGATCCACACCGCCGGCACGGGGTTGGTCTCGAGCAGGCGGTTGGTCCAGGCCTTGCCGCGGATGGTGCGGGGGCCCCCCGAGAACGGGTTGTCCTCGTCGGGGAACACGTCTTCGATCTCGTCGAACACCACGAGCGCGGGCCCGCCCCGGGGCAGCAGCGACTGCGCCAGAAGGAACGCCCGGAAGCGATCGCTGCGGTTCAGGGGCTCGCCCGCCGCGTCGCGCGCCGCCACCTCGAAGGCCCGCGCCCCCGCCGCCTGCCCCAGCAGGCGCGCGAGCTGCGTCTTGCCCGTGCCGGGCGGCCCGACCAGGCACACGTTCACCCCCTCGCGCCGCTCGCTCACCGCCGCGGTCACGTAATCGAGCACCAGGCGCCCGCGCGAGCCCAGGTGGCGCAGGTCGGCCCGCGTGAGCTCGGGCTCGGGGCAGCGCGGCAGCAGGCGGTCGACGAGCTCGTCGACCGAGGCCGCGGGCTGGCGCAGCGCCTCGGCCACGCCCTCGGAGATCTCGAGCAGGGCCAGGTGCGTGGCCTGCTCCGAGTACAGCTTGAGCAGCCCGCTGCGGGCCAGCATGGCCCCCGCCGCCAGCGCCAGCACCCCCTCGCGGGGCAGGAAGCCGAGCATCTCGGCCAGGCCGCGCGCCGTGGCCGCGTGGCCGCGCGCCGACTGGCGGTACATGGCGCCCAGCAGGTCGTCGAGCGGATCGGTGCCGGGCACGAGCACGGCCAGCGCCAGCAGCTCGCGCTCGATGGGGCAGAGGGACAGCGCCTCGCCCAGCAGGTTCGCGTTCTCGAAGGCCTCGTGGCTGCGATCGACGCCGACCTGCTCGATGGCGCCGAGCAGGCTTCGCACGTGGCCCCGCAGTTCGCCGGGCGACAGGTCGTCGGCGTCGAGATCCTCGAAGCCCAGCGCCTTCAGGCTCTGGTCGGCCTGGTAGGCGCGCTCCTTGAGGAAGCGCTCGGCGTGACCCCGGGGCAACAGCAGCCGCAGCGCCCACACCGTGGTCTGGGGCACGGGCCCGTCGGGCAGGCGCGAAAGATCCGGGTCGGGAGCGACGGCGGTCGGGTCGGTCATGGGGCCCTCCTCGTGGCGGTCACGAGCAGGGTACGCGAGCCATGCGACAATTCCTGTCGCGTTCGGTCAGGGCCCGGCTTCGCGCGTGGCGCGCTCGAGCAGGTCGGCGAGCCCCAACCCTGCGGCCCAGTGGGCCAGGTACGCCACGTCGAGGGCCGCTCCCTGCACCTTGAGGACGCCCAACACGTCGCCCCACTGGCGTTCGGAGATCCCGTGGCCTTCGCGGTACCATGCCAGCTTGTGCAGGATGGTGTCCTCGGGGGTCGAGAAAAGGAAGGTCCGAGCGTCGGCGGTTCCCTCGAGGAGCCCAGGGACCGAACGCGCGAACGCGGCGCGGTCGAAGGGTGCCGTACGCAGCACGAAGACGTCGAGCTTGACCATGCTGTCGAGGTGGACCACGTTGAAGCAAGCGCGGCGCGCGATGGCCTCGCGGATCATCGCGTCGTCGACGTAGTAGGCCCCCTCGAGACGGCCGACCAGGGGTACGACGTGCGCCGCCTTCAAATCGGCGACCAGGTCGACGTCGAGCGTCGACCGGGCGACCCCGAAGAGCGAACTGGCGATCGAGCCTCCGATGCGGTACTCGACCTCCAGCGCTTCGAACGCCTCGACCAGCGGCCGGGTCGCGGCGACGATCTCGGACTCGATCATGAGCGTCGCTTCTCCAGGTAGTGCCGGACGCGCTCGGCCAGATCCTTGCCGTAGTGCACCTCGACGAAGAGCAGGCCGAGCTCCTCGTCCGTCAGCTCGGGGTGCCGCTTTCGAAGCCCCTGGCGCGCCAATCGGAGCACCGTCGACGACAGCGAGCACGTGAGCGCGAAGCGCCGTGCCGGAGAGGCTTCGCGGAGCAGGCGCAACTGCACGTCGGCGGCCGACGGGTGGGTGTCGGTGGAGGCGTCCATGCTTCGAGTGTAGCCCCGGTCGCTGCGTTCGACAACGGCATCGAACCCGGCGACCTCACGCCTCCAGCTCGACCACCCGCCCCCAGGGGGCGGGGCCGTGGGCTCCGGGGGTCACCCACAGCACGGGGTAGCGCGGCGCCTGGTCGGGGAAGCGGCTGTGCAGGTCGGTGAGGCCCACGAACAGGTCGGGGGTGCGCCGGTTCTGCTCGATCCAGGCGAAGACGGGCCGGTGATCGGTGCCGCCGCCGCCTCGGAGGTGCAGGGCCTTCAGGAACGCGGGCAGCTCGCGGGCGGGCACCACCTGGTGCACCACGGCGTCGCCCACCAGCAGCGTGACGTTCGGCTCGATCGAGGCCAGGGCCCGGAGCTCGGCGCCCACGGCGACCAGATCGTCGTGGGCCATGCTGCCCGAGGTGTCGACGGCCACGATCACGTCGCGCTGCTCGCGGGGCACGATGCCCGGCACCAGCACGTCCTGCTCGAGCCAGCGGCGGTTGGGGCGCGCCAGGCTGTAGTCGTCGGGCACGAGGTGCTCGCCCAGGTAGCGGTGCAGCACGCGCCGCCAGGGCACCTTGGGGCTCTTCCAGGCGTCGACCAGGCGCTCGACGCCACCGGGAACGTCGCCGCGGCGGCCCTGCTCGCGCCAGGCCTGCACGGCCTCGGCCAGGCGCTCGCGCAGCACCTCGCGCTCGGCCTCGCCGAGGTCGCGGGGCA
>CAZBRS010000071.1:0-14373 GCA_964494475.1 uncultured Myxococcales bacterium
CCGAGGTGCGCGCCGTGCTCGGCGACGAGATCGACCCCGAGGTCGTTCACCGCGATAATTTGACGTTGTTGCCCTGAGGGCCGGAGAGAAGAAAGACCATGAGCGAACTGCGCGAGAAGGTGCGGGCCTGGGGCCGGGAGGCCAAGGCGGCGGCGGCGGTGCTGGCCACCCTCGACTCGAAGGTCAAGGACGCCGGGCTCCGGGCCATCGCCGCGGGGCTGCGCGCGCGCGGCCCCGAACTGCTGGCGGCCAACGCGCAGGACGTGGAGGCGGCGCACGCGAAGGGGTTGTCGGCGGCGCTCGTCGACCGGCTGCTGCTCACCGAGGCGCGCCTCGAGGCCATGGCCGCCGGGGTCGAGGAGGTGATCGCGCTACCCGACCCGGTGGGCGGCGTCGACGAGCTGAAGCGGCGCCCCAACGGGTTGATGGTGGGGCGCATGCGCGTGCCCCTGGGCGTCATCGCCATGATCTACGAGGCGCGCCCCAACGTGGCGGTCGACGCCTCGGCGCTCACGCTGAAGTCGGGCAACGCGATTCTCTTGAAGGGCGGTAGCGAGGCGCAGCACTCGAACCGCGCGCTGGCGGCCGTGCTCCGCGAGGCCCTGGCCCAGGCGGGGCTGCCGGCGGGCGCGGTCACGCTGATCGACGAGACCGACCGCGCGGTGGTCGAGGTGCTGGTGACCCAGGACGATCTGGTCGACGTGGTCATCCCCCGGGGCGGCGAGGGCCTGATCCGCGCGGTGGTCGAGAAGGCGCGCGTGCCGGTCCTCCAGCACTACAAGGGCGTCTGCCACGCCTTCGTCGACGCCGGCGCCGACCACGAGCAGGCCGCGGCCATCGTGGTGAACGCCAAGGCCCAGAGGCCCGGGGTCTGCAACGCCCTCGAGACGCTGCTGGTGCACCGCGCCGAGGCCGACGCCTTCCTGCCCCTGGCGGCCGCCCGTCTGGCCGCCGCCGGCGTGCGGCTGCGCGGGTGCCCGGCCACCTGCGCGAGGGTGAACGCCGAGCCCGCCACCGACGACGACTGGGCGGCCGAGTACCTCGATCTCATCCTGGCCGTGCGGGTGGTGCCGAGCCTCGACGCGGCGCTCGAGCACATCCGCGCGTGGGGATCCCGGCACACCGAGGCCATCCTCACGCGGGACCACGCGAACGCCATGAGGTTCCTGCGGGAGGTGGACGCCAGCTGCGTGGTGGTCAACGCCTCGACCCGCTTCAACGACGGGAACCAGCTTGGGCTGGGCGCCGAGATCGGCATCAGCACGACCAAGCTGCACGCCTACGGGCCCATGGGGCTCGAGGAGTTGACGACGCGCAAGTTCGTGGTGTTCGGCGAGGGGCAGGTGCGGACGTAGCGTTCGACCGGTGCGGAGAACGGGGGGGGCCGATGGTCAAGTTCCTGCTGTGGTGCCTGCTGTTCGTGTTCTGCTGGCCGCTGGCCCTGCTGGCGCTGGTCCTGTGGCCGCTCGTGTGGCTGCTCTCGCTGCCGTTCCGGCTGGTGGGCATCACCTTCGAGGCGCTCTTCGCCTTGCTCCGGGCCATCCTCCTGCTGCCGGCGCGCGTGCTGGGGTACAAGCCCAAGGGGTGAGGTCGGCCCGTGGCCGTCGCGTGCCGTCCGCTCAGAGCCTCGTCCAAGGCACCGCCCAGGTGTTCTCGTCCAATCGCCAGCACTCCTCTCCGCCGTGCACCACCAACCCGGTTCCGACGCGGTCGGCGCCGTACGTCTCGCGAAACGCCCGGAGGCCCCTGGTGTCGTGACCGTTCGGGTGGCTCTTGCACTTCACCTCGATGGGGAAGAGCTTCCCGTCCCTTTCGAGCACGAGGTCGACCTCGGCGCCCCCGGCCGTCCTCCAGTGCGTCACGTCGGGGGGCACTCCCAGGGCAGGGAACTGACCGCGCAGGGCGTTCAGCACCCACGACTCGAACAGGGCCCCGAGCAGGGGGCTGACGGCCAGGGCCTCGGGGCTCGTGATGCGTTGCAGGTAGCAGGCGAGCCCCGTGTCGTGCAGGTGGCCCTTGCGGCGTTGGCTGACGCGCTTGATCGCGTTGCCGGTAAGGGGCGGCACCTCGTGCCACTGGTAGGTCGCCGAGAGCATCCCGTACCAACGGCGTGCGGTCTGCGAGCCGATGCCGATCTCGCGACCGGCTTGCGAGTCGTTCAGTTCCTGGGCCGTCAGGGCGGCGGCCAGACCCAGGAAGCGGCCGAACGTGACCAGGTCGGCCACGTCGCCGGCCACGCGTACGTCGCGCTCCAGGTACGTTTCGACGTAGGAGCGCAGGTACTTGGGCACCAATCGGTCCGGCAGGTCCAGCGTACCAGGCAGGCTTCCCCGCCAGAGCGTGGTGAACAGGCTGGGTTTGGGAGTCGGCCCGAGCGCGGAGGTCGCGCCCAGGATCTCGGGCACGTCGCCCCGCTCCAGCAGGAAGTCGTCCAGCCACGCGCGGGGCGGCTCCGCGGCCGCCATCTCGCGGGGGGCCATGGGGCCGAGGTGCAAGATGCCCACGCGGCCCGCCAGGCTCTCGGCGACGCTCTTCAGGACGGCCAGGTTCTGCGAGCCCGTCAGGAAGTACTGGCCGTGGTCGTCGGAGCGATCGACGCGACGCTTGATGGCCGACAACAGCGCCGGCGCGAATTGGACCTCGTCGAGGATGGTCGGCTGCGTCAGGCCCGCCAGGAACAGGTCGGGATCCTTCTGGGCTCCGAAGAGATCGCGGTTGGCGTCGAACACGAACGTCGGCATTCCGGGGAAGTGGTGGGCGAGCAGGGTGCTCTTTCCGACCTGCCGGGCGCCGAGCACGAGGACCACCTTGAAATACTTGGCGAAGTCGTCGAGAGAAGCCTCCGCGTAGCGATGTCGATAGCCCATGTCGACCTCGATAATTCCCTTGCAGATTTACCATGCCATGGAAAGATTGCAAGGGAATTTCCGGCCGCTGCCGTTCCTCGTGCGTCACGCCGCGCCGCGTCAGCGGTTGTCCCGGTCGAACGATTCTGCTACGTTACTTCGCTGTCTGCAGCGTAAGGAAGCGCCGGATGCGTCATGACCGCTTCGCGTTCGCCCCGTTCGCCGTGCTGGTCACCGCCTCCGTGCTCGCCGCGTGTGGCGGCGGGGGAGGGGAGTGCACCACGAGCAGCGACTGCGGCGATGGCAGGGTCTGCGTCTCGGGGGCGTGCTACGATCGCTCGGTGGGCTGCACGGCCGACCGCGACTGTCCCGCGGGGCTCGTGTGCTCCAAGAGCGAGTGCATCGCCAAGACGCTGTGCTCGAACGACGACGACTGCCCCGACGGCCAGACGTGCGTGGGCTCGCTCTGCCAGGTGGGCGAGGCCCCGCCCGACTGCACGGCCGACGCCGACTGCCCCGGCAGCACCTGCAACCTCTCGACCGGCAAGTGCGTGGTGGTCGAGCCCGCCTGCGAGGCCGACGCCGACTGTGACGACGGCGACGACTGCACCCTCGATCAGTGCACGGCCAGCGAGTGCGCGCACGCGCCCGACCCCGCGGCCGGGTGCTGCGCCGCCGACGCCGACTGCCGCGACGTGAACCCCTGCACCGCCGACACCTGCGTCGACCAGCGCTGCTCGCACGTGGCGGCCGAGGGCTGCTGCGCCACCGACGCCGACTGCGCCGACACCGACCCCTGTACGTTCGACCGCTGCCTGTCGACGCACTGCTACCACCCCCAGCAGGCCGGGGTCGGGTGCGGGTGCCAGTCCACCGGCGACTGCGACGACGGCAACCCCTGCACCATGGACGCCTGCCTGTCGGCGGCCTGCAGCTACTCGAAGAACCCCAACTCGCCCTCGGTCGAGTGCTGCGCTCCGGGGCTCGCCACCTGCGACGACGGCGACGCCACCACCGAAGACTCGTGCGACGCCGCGCTCTTCCTCTGCCAGCACGTGCTGAAGGCCACGTGCACGGTCGACACGGCCTGCAACGACGGCAACCCCTGCACGGTCGATCGCTGCAGCCAGGGCGTGTGCGCCAGCGAGAGCGCCGGCATCCCCGGTTGCTGCATCGCCGACGCCGGCTGCGACGACGGCAACGCGGCCACCTCCGATCGTTGCGTGCAGAACCGCTGCGAGCACAGCGAGTGCTCGAGCAACGGCGACTGCGACGACGCGAACCCCGACACGGTCGACCTCTGCCAGGACAAGACGTGCGCGCACCTCGCGGGCTGCACCACCGACGCCCAGTGCGCCGACGACGACCCGTGCACCACCGACGGCTGCAACGAGGGCACCTACCAGTGCGAGAACGTGAAGCAGGAGGGCTGCTGCGCGACCCTCGACGACTGCGACGACGCGAACGTGGGCACCGTCGACGACTGCGTGGCGGGCTCGTGCGTGCACACGGCGCGCAAGGCCTGCGTTGTCAAGGCCGACTGCAGCGACGGCTTCGGCTGCACCGACGAGGTGTGCTACCAGCAGTTCTGCTCGTGGTCGCCGAACCTCGACGAGCTCGCGTGCCAGTGCACCGACGACGCCTCGTGCGCGCCCACCAAGAACCAGAAGGACGTGGTCTGTGGCCTCTACATCGGCTCCCTGCCGAACCCGCTGCACCAGGTGTGCGTCGAGGTGACGGGCACCAACCTCGGCGGCCAGTCCTGCTCGTGGGACAGCCAGTGCAAGAGCGGCCTCTGCCTCGAGCTCACGTCGGGAAAGGTCTGCTACGGCGCGTGCCTCGACGACCTCGATTGCTTCACGGGCACGCTCTGCGGGCAGGTCTCGTTCGGTTCGTCGTCGAGCCAGACCTTCTCGAAGCCGGCCTGCGTCCCCAAGCCCACCGAGTGCCTCTCGGACGCCGGCTGCCAGGCCACCCAGGTGTGCGTGCCGGGCGAGAGCCAGACGACGCCCTTCACGACGGTCGGGCTCTGCGTCTCGGTCGGCGGCGTCGCCACCATCGGCCAGGCGTGCGCCAGCGACGCCGACTGCGAGAGCGAGCTCTGCCGCAACCTCGGCACCACGGCCGCGCCCGACCTGCGCTGCGTGGGCGTGTGCGCCTCCGACGCCGACTGCGCCGTGGGCACGCGCTGCTACCCCGACGTCTTCTACTTCATCTACGACAAGGAGACGCCCGCGGTCACCGACGACCTGTACGACGCCTGGCCCACGTGCTTCGCCGATATGGGCTCGTTCCAGGGGTGCACCGGCGACAACCAGTGCCCCGCGGGCGAGCACTGCGAGCTGTTCAACAACGCCAGCCAGACGGTGTTCGCGCCCCGCTGCACCAAGAACACGGGTTCGACCGCTGCCGGCGCTGCCTGCACCTTCGATGCGGCCTGCAAGTCGGGCTACTGCGTCGACAAGGAGAGCGGCAACGGCTTCTGCTTCGGCCTCTGCCAGTCGGCGTTCGAGTGCCCGGGCGCCGGCTCGTGCGAGTCGGTCCAGCTCACCGTCAACGACCGCGGCGACGACGACGCGGCCAACGACATTCTTCAGAACATGATGGTGTGCTTCCCGGCGTTCTGAGCACCCCCCTCGCCCGCGAAGCGGGAGAGGGGCGGGGGGTGAGGGCTATAGCTTCGCCTGCGCCGCCTTGTACTGGCCGAGCGCCTCGAGGTAGGCGTCGATGGCCTGATCGACCTTGATGGCCGTGATCACGTCGCCGATGGCCATGCCGTCCTTCCACTCGAACGACGTCGACGTGTACGCCGCGTGCGCGCCCGGGAAGGCGAAGGGCTCGGCCAGGGGCCAGGGGTAGCTCTTGGCCACGAAGTCGACCGTGACGTCGAAGGTGAACTCCTTGGCGCTGGTCGGCTTGTGGCGCGCCAGGGTGACGTAGCACTCGACCAGCAATTGCGTGTCGGACGCCGCCTGCATGTCGTAGTACCACGAGACGCCGCCGCCGATGCGGATCTCGAGCTGGCGGAACGCGTCGAGCGACGTGAGGTCGCGGGCCGTCACGAAGAAGCCCTGCGTGCTCGACTCGGAGGCGACCTTCTTCATGGCGCCGTAGCCCTTGGTGCCCATCAACGTGGCGGCCGGCACCTCGGTGAGCCCGAGGGTGCTGGCCACGCCTCCGCCGAAGCGATCGGCCAGGGCGTTCGCCAGCTTCAGGAGGTTGTCGCGGCCGAGGTCGGCCTCCCACGACGTGGTGGTCGTCGTCGTGGTCTTGACGTTGCCGGCGGTGACCGACGACTCCTTGGACTCGGAGCCGGCTGTCGTGCCCTTCAGCACGAACGAGCTGACGCCGAACTTCTTCAGGTCGCCGACCATGGCCAGGTTCTTTCGCGCGTAGGCGCTGTCGAGCTTGAGCGCGACGTCGCCCTTCTTGACCTCGATGGCCTCGAGGACGGGGGGCGAGAACTTCGGGGTCGCGCCGGTCAGGGTGACGGGCACCACGTCGGCGTCGACGAAGCCCACCACCGAGTCCTGGTTCATGACGTAGCGCACCTCGTCGCGTTGCCGCTCGACGACCAGTGAGTTGGCGCCCATCTGGAGGCCCTGGCCGGTGGTGTTCACCTCGGAGAGCAGCGCCGGCGAGACGAAGGCCTCGCCCGTGTCGTGGAAGTAGCCGATCGGGAAGACGTTCTGCAGGCCGACCTGCTCGATGAACAGCGAGACCTTCACGACCTTCGACGGATCGGGGCCCGGGGCCCACGCCACCTTGAAGCCCTTGCCCACGTCGAGGCTGGCGTTCGGCGCGGGGCTCGAGACCACCAGCTTCTGGCCGGCGTAGGTCTCGGTGAAGGCCACCTCGGGTCCCTCCCTGCCCTTCAGCTTGAAGGCCCACGTGGAGCCCGTCTCGACGGGCTGGGTCAGGGCGTAGACGCCGTTGCCCATGAAGTCCATGGGGGCGCCGTTCACGCTGACGGTGCCGCCCTCGACCTGTGCGAACTTCATGCCCGTGGCCAGCAGCATGAACACGTGGCTGGTCACCTCGGTGTCGGAGCGGCCGTGCTCCTTCAGCCAGTCCTTCTCGAGCTTGAGCAGCGGCCGGGCGTGCGTGTAGTTGGCGAGCTTCACGAACGCGGTGAGCTTCGACACGTCGGCCACCTTCGTGTTCAGGGCTCCCGCGGTCAGCTTGCCGATCATCGAGAGCACGCTGCCGCACGACGCCAGCGTGAGCGCGAGGCCGGCCGCCACGAGCAAGGGCACGAGCACCTTTCGCATGATTCCCCCCCCAGGGATTGGTTGTGAGTGTGAAGTTACCTTACGAAGGCGCGCGCTTCAACCCCGGAAATCGCTTGCGGGGGCGCGGATCGCGTGCGATAGAATGCGCCCCGCCGGGAGCCCGCGGCGCTCAGGAGGGTCTCGCCATGCACACCGACTTCCTCTCGTTCGACGCCTACCAGCACCTGGGACTGCGGTGCGGCCTCGAGGTGCACCAGCAGCTTCGCACCCGGCACAAGCTCTTCTGCAAGTGCCCGAACACCACGTACACCGACCGCTACGACGCCGAGATCCTGCGCCACATGCGGCCCACGCTCTCCGAGATGGGCGAGTACGACCGCACGGCGCTCATGGAGTTCCGCACGCGCAAGGAGATCCTGTACCGCCTGAACCGCGAGCGCGTGTGCACCTACGAGATCGACGACGCGCCGCCCTTCGACCTGAACCGCGAGGCGCTCGAGATCGCCATCGAGATCGCGGGCCTCTTCCACTGCAACATCGTGGGCGAGATCCACATCGCGCGAAAGCAGTACCTCGACGGCAGCATCCCCACCGGCTTCCAGCGCACCATGATCGTGGGCCTCGAGGGCTGGTTCCCCATGAACGGCCGGCGCATCCGCGTGCGGCAGCTCAGCCTCGAGGAGGACGCCTGCCGCGAGATCAGCGACGTGGGGCACCGCCGCACCTACTTCACCGACCGCCTGTGCATCCCGCTCATCGAGGTGGTCACCGAGCCCGACTTCCGCACCCCCGAGGAGGCCATGCAGGGCGCCGAGGTCATCCGGCGCACCACGCGCGTCACGGGCAAGGTGCGGCGCGGCGCGGGCTCCACGCGGCAGGACACCAACGTCAGCGTGTCGGGCGGCGATCGCGTCGAGATCAAGGGCGTGCCGGGTACGCGCTACATCCCGCACCTCGTGCACTGGGAGGGCATCCGCCAGCGCGCGCTGCTCGAGATCGCGGCCACGCTGAAGCACCGCGGCCTCACGCGCGACGACTTCACCGACGCCTGGCTCGACGTGACCGACCTCGTGCGGCTCACCACCTGGCCGCCTCTCCGCGACGCCCTCGCGAAGGGCCACGTGGCCCGCGCCATCAAGCTGCCACGCTTCACGGGCATCTTGAACCACAGCCTGGGGCAGCGCCGGCGCTTCGTCGACGAGGTGCGCGACCGCGTGCGCGTGGTGGCCTGCCTGGACGGCAATCCCAACCTGCTCTACGGCGAGGACCCCAGCCCCAACGTGGCCCAGCGCATCTGGCAGCGAGCCGCCACGGCGCTGGGCGCCGGAGAGCACGACAGCCTGGTGCTGGTGTGGGGACCGGCGCGCGACGTGCAGACGGCCGCCGAGGAGGTGCTCTGGCGCTGCCGCGACGCGTTGCTGGGCGTGCCGCCCGACACGCGCCAGGTCGAGGAGGACGGCACCACGCGCTTCGAGCGCGTGCTCGCGGGGCCGAACCGCATGTACCCCGACACCGACATGCCGCCGGTGGCCATCACGGCCGAGCAGCTGGCGCGCATCGCGGCCGCATCTCCCGCCCCGCCGTGGGAGCGCTACGACGTGCTCACGAAGGAGTACGGGCTGCCCCACGACGCGGCCGACGCGCTCATCCTCGACGGCAACGCCGACCTCTACCTGCGGGCCGTGCGCGAGGTGGGCGCGCCTCCGCGCTTCGCCAGCCACCTGCTGACCAACGCCTACCGCCGCCTGCAGCGCCGCTGGGAGGCGCCCGAGCGCATCCCCGAGCAGGGGGTGCTCGACTTCTTCCGGGCCTACGTCGACGGGCGGTTCACCCGCGAGGTCGCGTACCGGGTGCTCGAGCGCCTGGCCCACGACCCGGCCGCGGGCATCGACGGGGCGCTCGCCGGCGTGCCGGTGCGCGAGAAGCTCTCGAAGCTCGACCTCGACGCGTGCGTGCACCCCGCGCTCGAGGCCGAGCGCGCCCTCCTGACGTCGCGTCCGCGCGCGAAGGCCGAGCACGTCGCCATGGGCCTGGTGCGCGAGGCCACCGAGGGCCGGGCCCGCGGCCCCGAGATCCGCCAGAGCGTGGCGCGCTGGTTCGATCTGGAGGAGGTGATCGCCCCATGAGTGAGACCACGACGAGCAAGCCCACCGTCCCCAGCGACCGCTACCGTGGCTACAAGGGCCGCGCCCTCGACGTGCTGAAGCAGTTCGGCGTGGGCGTGTGGAGCCAGGCCACCGTGCGCACCACGCGCGGCACGGTCGAGGGCCTGATCCTGCCGCGCTCCGAGACCTTCGACGACCTGCACGTCGTCCTCAAGCTCGACAGCGGCTACAACATCGGCCTCGACATCACGACCATCGAGGACATGGTCGAGAAGTCGTTCCGCAAGGCCGACTACCACATCCCCGAGCGCGTGGTGCCGCGAAACCCGGCGCTGCCCGACGTCAAGCTGCTCGGCACCGGCGGCACCATCGCGAGCCGCCTCGACTACCGCACCGGCGCGGTCATCCCCAGCTTCAGCCCGGGCGAACTGTACGGCGCCGTGCCCGAGCTGGCCGAGATCAGCAACCTCGACACCGAGAAGATCTTCGGCATCTTCAGCGAGAACATGAGCCGCGAGCAGTACATCGGCGCGGCGCTGAAGTGCGGCGAGGCCATCCGGGCCGGCTTCAAGGGCATCGTCATCGGCCACGGCACCGACACCATGGCCCACACGGCGGCGGTGCTCAGCTACATGGTGCAGAACTCGCCCATCCCCATCGTCATGGTGGGCTCTCAGCGCTCGTCCGACCGACCGTCGTCCGACGCGGCGCTGAACCTCATCCACGCGGTCACGGCGGCGGGCTACGGCGACATCGCCGAGACGCTCGTGTGCATGTTCGGGCCCACCAGCGACGAGTACGGCCTGCTGCACCGCGGCACCCGCGTGCGCAAGATGCACAGCAGCTACCGCAGCACCTTCCGCACCGTCGGCGACATCCCCGTGGCCATGGTCACGCGCGAGCACGTGATCCCGCTGCGCGACGACTACAACCACCGGCGCGACGACACCAACGTGACCATCGACGCCGTGTACGACGACCGCGTCACGCTCTTGTGGTTCTACCCGGGCATGAAGCCCGACATCATGAAGGCCATGGTCGACATGGGCTACCGCGGCATCGTCATCGGGGGCACGGGGCTCGGCCACGTGAACCGGCCCATGTACGAGGCCCTGAAGTACGCCCAGGACAAGGGCGTGCACGTCTACATGACCGTGCAGACGCTCTGGGGCTACGTGCAGATGTACGTGTACGAGACCGGCCGCGAGATGATGGAGCTCGGCGTCATCCCCACGGGCAACATGCTGCCCGAGGCCGCCTTCATGAAGCTCAGCTGGGTGCTGGCCCACACCGACGACCGCGACGAGGTGCGGCGCATGATGCTGACGCCCATCGCCAGCGAGATCACCGAGCGCGAGCCCCACGACGGCTACCTCATCTACCAGGGCGGCATCCCCGAGGTCGAGGAGTTCGTCTCCAGGCACCTGAAATAGGCCCCCAGGGGACGGAGTCACGATTTGCGTCTTCCCGCCGTGCTCGTGCCGTTGATGCTGCTCGCTCTCCTGGCCTGCTCGCGTGACGATCAGGAGGAGCGGCGCCTCGACACCCGCGACCCCGACGCGCCCGAGGCCGACGTGGTGGACGACTCCGGCGTCGAGCCCGAGCTCGACGCCGCGCCCGAGGCCGCTCCCGACCTGCCCGCCGAAGGCCTCGCGGAGGCCGACGCCGGTCCCGACGTGACGACCCCGGCGCCCGTGGTGTTCCTGGCCGAGGCCTCGTTCGACGACAAGACCACGCTGAAGGCCATGTTCGACGTGCTCGATCACGCCACGACCACGCTCGACATCGCGCACTTCGAGGCCAATGACGATCCGATCGTCGACGCCCTGTTGAACTCGCTGAAGAAGGCCAAGGCCCGCGGCGTGAAGGTTCGCGTGATGCTCGACGACGACGTGGACGAGAACCAGGCGGCGATCGACACGCTCGTCGCGGCGGGCATCGACGCGCGCCTCGACAACGCCACGCGAACGCTGCACGACAAGCTGATCATCGCCGACGAGGCGGTCACGCTCTTCGGCTCGACCAACTGGTCCGAGACCTCGCTGAAGTACAGCCACGAGGCCAACGTGCTGCTGCGCGACGCGCTGGTGGGGCAAAAGGCGTCGGAGTACTTCCAGGCGCTGTGGGACAATCCCCAGGACCTGAAGGACCTGCCCCGCGTGACCACGCCCCACGCCGTGGTGGCGTTCGACCGCGACACCGTCGACCTGCTGCGCGAGCAGATCCGGGCGGCCTCGAGCCGCGTGCTGCTCGTGTACTACGACATCAGCCTGGCGTCCGACGAGATCCGTACGATCATGGACGAGGTGCAGGGCGCAAAGCAGCGCGGCGCCCAGGTCACGATCATCCTCGAGTACAACGACTGGGACGAGATCGTGAACGACATCAACGCCGAGTCGGCCGCCTGGCTGCAGGCCAAGGGCATCCAGGTGCTGGCCGACCCCGTCGACGAGCAGACCCACGCCAAGCTGGCCATCTGCGACGACGTGGTGGTGGTCTCGAGCGGCAACCTGTCGTACGAGAGCCTCTACAAGGACCACGAGATCGCCGCGACCAGCGCCGATCCGCAGGTGCTGGCCGACGCGCTGGCGTGGTTCCAGGCGATGAAGGCGCTCTCGGCCGTCTATTAATCCGGATCCGGCCTCGGCACCGGGCGCTCGCCCGATTCGAGCCTCGCCACGACCTCGTCCCACGTGGGGAACGGCACGCCACGCCGCGTACACAGCCGACGGGCGGCCTCCTCCTCGACGACGGGCATCTCGAGGCGACCCGCTTCGACCGGCCGGTGCCGCAGCTCCCACCCCAATTGCCGCTGGGCCCCCGACGAGAGCGCGTTCTGCAGCAGCGCGTACAGGTACCCGTCCTCTCGGTGCAGGTGGTCCATGGTGAGGTCCAGGTAGGCTTTGAACATGGCAGGGAAGGAGGCCTCGACCGTGGCGTCACCCGCGATCAAGCGCTCGTGGTGGTCCTTCAACCGGCGAAAGGCCTCCCGCGCTCCGTCGTGTTCTCCCGCGATCGACTGCATCGCGAGCGAGGCCGCGGCGGTGCCCATGGCACGCAGCACGGGCACCAGGAAGCGCTCTTCGTTGCCGAAGTGCCAGGCGTCGACGTAGACCTCGAAGAAGTCGAGGATGATCGCGTACTCCTGCCGAGCCTCCTCCGAGGCCGTCGAACCGTCGTCGAGCGTGCGGGCCGCCGCGTCGACGGCCTCGATGACCCGGTGCTCCCAGTAGACCTGGGCCGTGGCTCCGAGGGAGGCTTCGGTGATCGTCATGGGGCGGGTGCTCCTGTCTCACCCTGAAAAAGATAAGGCGCCCGAGGTCGGCGTCAACGCGAAAACAATAATCCATATATGCACTTAGACCTGAGGAATGCACGCCCTTCGTTCCGGCGTTGACGCGCGCCCCGGGTCGGGCCTACATAGTGAAAAGCCCTGACACCCCCTACGTTGCGAGGTCCCCATGCGAAGCTCTCTGGCGGTTCTCTGGGCCAGCCTGATCGTGGTGCTCGGGGTCGCGTGCGGCGATCCTGGCAAGAAGACCACCCCCGACGACGTGGGCGACGACGCCGACCTCCACGCCGGCGACGTGGCGCCTGACGTCGGCGCGGAGGTGCCCGCGCCCGAGTGCACCGCCGACGCCGACTGCGCGCCCGGGGTCTGCGACCTGCAGCGCTGCTGGCCCGCGCCGGCCGTCGTGGTCGCCGTGCCCGCGGGGTCCTTCTGGATGGGCTGCGACGGGGTGCGCGACCAGGGCTGCGAGGGCAACGGCCTGGGCGGTCACTTCGACAAGCCCTATCACCGGGTCGAGGTGCCGGCGTTCTCGATCGACAAGCTCGAGACCACCGTGGCCGAGTACGCGCACTGCGTGGCCGCGGGGTCGTGCACGCTGCCGGAGCAGCAGCCCGAGTGCACCTGGAGTGCCGGCCAGGCGTCGAACCTGCCGCTCACCTGCGTGTCGTGGGAGCAGGCCACGGCCTACTGCGCCTGGCGCGGGGCGCGCCTCTGCACCGAGTCCGAGTGGGAGAAGGCCTCGCGCGGCGGTTGCGAGACGCTGCCCGTCGACCAGCAGGCCGACTGCGCCGCCCACCAGCGCCTGAACCCCTGGGGCGACGCGACCGCCACCTGCGACCTGGCGGTGATGGACGAGCCCACGGGCTCGGGGGGCGGGTGCGGCACCGACTGGCCGCTGGCCGTGGGCTCGAAGCCCGCCGGGGCCAGCCCCTACGGTCTGCTCGACGCCGTGGGCAACGTGGGCGAGTGGGTCGAGGATTGCTTCGAGCAGGACTACAACGACGCCCCCGTCGATGGCAGCGCGCGCGCCGAGTGCACGTGGCCCGTCGGCGACTGGCTGTCGGGTAAGTACCGCGTGCACCGCGGTTCGGGCTGGAACCAGGCCGTGTGGTTCCAGCGCGGCGCCCAGCGCGGCGCCGATCCTGCCACCGGCACCTTTACGAACGTCGGCATCCGGTGCTGCCAGCCCTGATTCGAGGAAGCAACAGGCGCCTTGACGCAGGGCGTCGCGTGCGTCAGAGTCGGCAGCGTTCGAATCCGTCACACTGAGGGGGAAGTCATGGAGATCAAGGGGAGCGTCGTTCTGGTGACCGGAAGCGCGCGGGGTATCGGGTACTCGGTCGCCGAGTACTTCGCGAAGCTGGGGGCGCGCATCGTGCTCTGCGACATGCTCGAGGCCGAGTTGACCGAGGCGGCGGCGAAGCTCGCGGCCGACACCGGGGCCGAGGTGGCGTCGTTCCCGTGCAACGTGACCGACGCCGAGTCCGTGGGCAAGCTCTACGCGGGCATCGACGCGCGCTTCGGGCGGGTCGACGTGGCGGTGCTGAACGCGGGCATCATCCGCGACGCGCTGCTCGTCAAGAAGAACAAAGAGACGGGAGAGCTCGGCTTCGGCATGAGCCTCGATCAGTGGAACCAGGTCATCGGCGTGAACCTGACGGGCGTGTTCCTCACGGGTCGCGAGGCGGCCGTGCGCATGGCGAAGCAGGGTCGCGGCGTGATCGTGCCCATCTCGTCGATCGCACGCTACGGCAACGCGGGCCAGACCAACTACGCGGCCACCAAGGCGGGCGTGGTCGCCATCACCGTGGCGTGGGCCAAGGAGCTCGCGCGCTACGGTGTTCGCGTGGGCGCGGTCGCCCCGGGCTTCATCGCCACCGAGATGGTGCTGAAGGCCA
>CAZBRS010000071.1:14473-22053 GCA_964494475.1 uncultured Myxococcales bacterium
CGCGTGGGCGCGGTCGCCCCGGGCTTCATCGCCACCGAGATGGTGCTGAAGGCCATGCAGGCCGAGGCCCGCGAGAAGATGGAGAAGATGATCCCCGTCGGCCGCATGGGCCAGCCGGCCGAGATCGCCCACGCCGTGAAGTTCATCGTCGAGAACGACTACCTGTCGGGCGAGACCATCGACGTCACGGGCGCGTTGCGGCTGTGACCAAGGGGGCGCGGCAAGCAGCGCCCCTACGAGACCGGTGAGGGCGTGCCACGCATCGGGTGCACGTGCAGCGTTCCCGTGAGCTCGTTCACCCCGATGTAGAGCTCGACCCCGAACACCTCCTTCAACACCGGGTAGACCAGCACCTCGGCGGGAGTGCCCACCGAGCGCACGCGGCCGTCGGCCAGCAGCACGACGTCGTCGCAGTACTGGGCCACCAGGTTCAGGTCGTGCAGCACGGCCAGCAGCCCGAGGTTCTTCTGCGTCTTCAGCTCCTCGAGCAGCTCGAGCAGGGCCACCTGGTGGTGCAGGTCGAGGGCCGCCGTGGGCTCGTCGAGCAGCAGGAAGTCGGGCTCCTGGGCCAGGGCGCGGGCCATCAGCACGCGCTTCTGTTCGCCCCCCGACAGCTCGTCGTAGCGCCGCTCGGCCAGCCCCTCGAGCTCGAGGCGCTGCAGCACGCGCGCCACGGCGGCGTGGTCGGCCTGCCTCCAGCCGAGGCCCGCCGGCGCGTGCGGGTAGCGCCCCAGCGTGACCAGCTCGCGCACCGTGAACGGGAAGGGCACGCTCTCGGCCTGGAACACGGCCGCCAGCCGACGCGACAGTTCGCGACCGCGCCGGACGGGCTGGCCGTCGAGCCGCACCTCGCCTTTTGTGGGAGCGTGCGAGCCCGCCAGCAGGTGCAGCAGGGTCGACTTGCCCGAACCGTTCGGCCCGATCACGCCCGTGAGGCGCCCGGGGCGCAGGCGCACGTCGACACCCTGGAGCACCTCGCGCGCGCCGTAGGAGAAGCAGAGGCCGCGGCCCTCAAGCATCGCGTACCTCGCGGCGCAGGATCCACACGAACACGGGCGCGCCCACCAGCGCCGAGACGAGCCCCACGGGCAGCTCGGTCGCGAAGGCCAGGAAGAGCAGGCGCGTGACCGTGTCGGCCAGGGCCAGGAAGACCGCTCCGTACAGCGCCGAGAGCGGCAGCAGGTAGCGCAGGTCGGCGCCGAAGAGCAGGCGCACCACCTGGGGCACCAGGATGCCCACGAAGCCCACCATGCCCGCCAGCGACACCGAGAGCGCCACCATGACCGACGAGGCCGCGAACAGGGCCAGGCGGGCGCGTTCGGGGCGCAGGCCCAGGCTGCGGGCCGCGTCGTCGCCCAACGCCAGCACCGAGAGGGCCTTGGCGCGGGCCAGCAGGTAGCCCCCGCCGAGCGCGAACGCCAGGCCGAAGAGCACGAGGTTCGGCCCCGTGAGCCGCGTGTCGGACAGGGTGCCGACCAGCCAGTACAGGATCTCCTGCGTCTTCTGGGTCTCGACCAGGGCGCGTACGCAGAGCACGAGCGCCGAGCAGAACGCGTTGAGCGCGAAGCCGACCAGCAGCAGCGCCCAGGGGTGGAGCATGGCGCCGCGACCCCGCAGGGCGAGGCCGAACAGGAACAGGATCGACGCGAGCCCCCCGGCGAAGGCCCCCAGGAAGGTGGCGTCGAGTTCGAGCGCGAAAGCGCCCAGCGGGAGCACGATCGCGGGCAGCCCGGCGGCCAGGGCCAACGTGCCACCGAGCGCGGCGCCGCCCGACACGCCCAGGATGTAGGGGTCGGCCAAAGCGTTCCGGAGCAGGGTCTGGAAGGCCGTGCCGACCACCGCCAGCGAGGCGCCCACGAGCGCCGACGCTGCCAGCCGGGCCAGGCGCAACGCCAACACCTCGGGGGAGGGCAGACCCAGCCCCGTGGTCCCCGACAGCAGCGACGTCGCGGCGGCGGCCACGGCGAGGGCCGATCCCCACGCGAAGCCGCGCCCGTAGCGACCCATCCGGCCCTCCCGAAAAAGCAGCGTCAGGATACTGACTCTTCGAGGATTCTCCACGCAAATTCCGCTTGACCGTGGGGTAGTGCTTCCCTAAAGTGCATCGGATTCAGGGGAGACCCTATAGGAGGAGAACGAGATGAAGCTCAGGTCCATGTTCACGATCCTCGCGACGGCCGCGTTCGGCCTGTTCGTCCTGTCCGCGTGCGGCGGCGACGACGGCGGCAACACCGGCAACGACTCGGTCGACGAAGACACCAACCAGCCCGACCTCGGCCCCGACGGCGAGTGCACGCCGTTCTGCGCGGCGGCCAACGCCTGCGGCGCCGACGGCTGCGGCGGCTCGTGCGGCACCTGCACGAACGGCCAGACCTGCAACGCCGACGGCGTGTGCGAAGGCACCATCTGCGAGCCCCAGTGTACCGGCAAGACCTGCGGCCCCGACGGCTGCACCGGGTCGTGCGGCACCTGCCCCACCGGCCAGACGTGCACCGCGGCCGGCGCCTGCGAGGTCTGTGCTCCCCAGTGCACCGACAAGGAGTGCGGCTCCGACGCCTGCGGCGGCACCTGCGGCACCTGCGACACGGGCGAGACCTGTGACGCGTACGGCAAGTGCCAGGTGTGCGCCCCCCAGTGCACCGGCAAGGCCTGCGGCCCCGACGGCTGCGGCGGCACCTGCGGCACCTGCCCCACGGGCCAGGACTGCAACCTGACCGGCCAGTGCGTGGCCGGCAAGCAGCCCCTCGGCGGCGCCTGCGGCCCCGACGCCGTCTGCCGTCCGCCCGAGGCGGGGGCGCCCGACACGGCGACCCAGGAGTACTTCGACTGCCTGAACGCCCAGTGCGACACCGACCTGTGCTTCGCGCCCTACTGCTCGAAGTTCTGCGCCATCTCCAAGGACCAGACCAACAACACCACCGGCGCCGCGGGCGCCGACGGCGTCGATGACACCGACGCGCCGAACAACGACTGCGCCGGCGGCGTCGACGGCATCGTGGGCCCCAACCTGCGCTGCGTCAACATCTCCCCGGCCGGCTACCAGCCCACCGGCATCTGCTATCCGGGCACCACCCTCGCCAAGTGCGGGTCGTCGGCCGACTGCCCCCAGGGCGAGACCTGCGCCGTGACCTACATCGGCGGCACCTACGAGTCGCGCTGCCAGACCAACATCAAGGGCGGCTCCGAAGACATCGCCACGGCCTGCAACGACGACCCCATGGCGGGCGACGTGGCCTACTGCGCCAACGGCTTCTGCTTCACCATCGGCTGCTCGGCCTTCTGCGCCAGCAACGGCGACTGCCAGACCGCCAACGCGTGCCAGGGCGGCAAGTGCGCCAACAACCAGGCCCTCTCCTGCACCACCGACGCCGACTGCTCGTCGTGGGAGTGCAAGAAGGACATGGAGCTCTCGTCCGACGGCTGGAAGGACGACGTCTGCTTCCCGAAGGCTTGCTACAAGGAAGCCGACTGCCCCGACAGCGCCTTCTTCTGCCGTCCGTTCATCGCCGACACCATGGACAAGTTCGAGGGCTCCTGCATGATGAAGCCCGAGAACGTGGTCCCGTTCGGTGAAGTCTGCGACGAGAACCCCGACGACAACATCCCCGGCCCGATCTGCCAGAACCCCTACCTCTGCATGGGCGGCTACTGCGGCGGCATGTGCGGTGATGACGTCGACTGCGCCACCGACAAGGACCAGAAGTGCACCGTCGCGTTCGAGTACAACCTCGACGAGGACGAGGACGGCACCGACGACGCTTACCTGCCCCTGTGGGCCTGCCAGACCTTCCCCGGCACCTCGGGCGACTGCCTGGTGGCCTCCGAGTGCGCCGGTGGCGCCAACGAGCTGTGCCTGTGGTACGAGTCCGGCCCCGAGGCCGGCGAGCTCGAGCTGAGCGGCCAGTGCCTGCCGCGCGACGCGGCCAAGGGCAACTACGGCGACCTGTGCGGCGCGGCCGTGAACATGAACTGCAACTCGGGCCTGTGCCTGGGCTCCGACCCCGAGGCCAACGTGGCCGGCTTCTGCACCGAGACGTGCCTGGCCCAGACCGACTGCCCCGCGAGCGTCACGCTCGAGGGCACGCTCTACAAGAGCGTCTGCCGCGCGCTGCTCTGGGGCTGGAACGGCACCATGGACCGCCTCGACGACCTGTACCTCCCCGTGTGCCTGCCGACGGCCGACACCGACTCGCTGGCCGACTGCTCGGCCGACTACAGCTGCGCCACCGCGGGTGAGGGCTGCGTGCCGATGGTCATCGCCTCGAACCCCGACGTGGCCGGCAAGGTCGACTGGCTCTGCATGGCCATGGGCGACACCGCGACGTTGGCGCTGGGCGCCGTGTGCGAGCCGAACCCCGCCGACGACTACGCCGGCGCCACCTGCACGAGCGGCCTGTGCATGCCCGACGTCGAGAAGGCCAAGGGCTACTGCAGCGAGTTCTGCAAGACCGACAACGACTGCTCCAACGGCTACGTCTGCCACGCGTACCCCTACGTCGACCGCGCCAACGACGCCTTCGACGTGATCGTCCCGCGTTGCCAGAAGGCCGCGACGTGCATCCCCTGCGCCGAGAACGCCGACTGCACCGACGGCTACTCGTGCGTGAACGTGGGCGGCCTCGGCTTCACGGCCGACTACCGCTGCGCGCCGACCTGCATGGCCGACGCCGACTGCACCGGCACCGACGGCGGCGCCACGTGCAAGGATTCCAAGGACAAGGTCGGGAACGCCGACGGCCAGAAGGCCTGCATTCCCGCCAACAACACCTGCAAGTAGATTCGATTGGAACCCCGGGGCGATCCGGATCGCCCCGGGGTTCTCTTCTCCACTTCCTTTCCTTCTGCTCCCGCCCAACGATGACCGCTCCCGCGTGACAAGATCCGCGCGCCGGAGTACCTTCGGCCTCGCAACCACCCTCGTTCAGGGAGAACTCGTCATGACGAAGCGACTGTTCCAGGCCCTCGCGCTCGTTCTCACCCTCGTGGCCCTGGCGGGCCTGCCCACGGTGGGCGTGGCCAAGGACTACATCAAGTGCGGCTTCGACAGCGACTGCCACGCCGGGGTCAAGTGCAGCGGCGGCGTGTGCGCCGACGCGGCCGGCGGCAAGTGCGGCTTCGACAGCGACTGCGGCGGCAAAGGCGCAAAGTGCAACAGCGGCAAGTGCTCCACCGCCCCCGACGGCAAGTGCAGCTTCGACTCCGAGTGCCCGGGTGGCAAGTGCAACTCCGGCACGTGCAAGTTCTGAAGGGGGCCTCCATGCACCGCTTTGCGCTCCTTCTCCTGGCCGGGGCCCTGGCCCTGGCGGCCTGCGGCGGCGATTCGGGCGGGAACGACGCGTCGACCGCCGACGTGGCGGGTGACGACCTGGGCGTCGACGGGCTGATCCCCGTGACCCCTGAGTTCACCGTGGTCAGCTACAACGCCGGCCTGGCCGCCGGCTACGTCGACTACGCGCCCGAGCGCCTGCCCCTGCTGGGGCCGGCCATCGCCGCGCTCGCGGCCGACGTGGTCTGCCTGCAAGAGGTCTGGACCGACGCCGACGCCCAGGCCCTCATCGACGCCACCAAGGCCGCCTTCCCGCACAGCTACCGCGAGGCCACCACCGACGAGGGGGGCAGCGCCGAGCCGGCCTGCACGGTCGACGAGCTCGGCCCGCTGCAGACCTGCGCCCTCGCGAACTGCGCCGAGGTGGCCGCCGAGAACCTGGCCACCTGCGTGCTCGGCAAGTGCGGCCCCGAGTTCCAGGCCGTGAGCGACGCCTGCCAGGGCTGCCTGGCCAGCCAGATCGGCAAGCCGCTGACCGACATGGTCACGAACTGCACCACGACCTCGGGCGGCACCTACGCCTACGAGGGTCGCAACGGCGTGCTGCTGCTCTCGAAGCACCCGCTGGCCAACCAGGAGTTCCTGCAGTTCGGGTCGTACGTGAACGCCCGCGTGGTGCTGCACGCGCGGGTGCAGGGCCCCACCGTGGCCCCCGACGTCTTCTGCACGCACCTCACCGCCGACCTGTCGGCCGACCTCGAGTACGCCGGCACCCACGGCTCGTGGGGCGAAGAGCAGGGCGCGCAGATCGACGAGATGCTCACGTGGATCGACCTGAAGGCCACCTCCGACAACGACCTGGTCATCGTGGCCGGCGACTTCAACTGCGGCCCGGCGGTGGGCGAGGCCATCGCGGCCGAGCACCCCGAGAACTACAGCAAGTTCGCGCCGGCCGGTTTCCGCGACCCCTACGCCGACGACGCGGGCGTCATCTGCTCGTGGTGCGGCGACAACCCGCTGGTGGGCGGCGGCGACAGCACCATCCTCGACCACGTGTTCGTGCGCGGCGACGGCGCTACCGACCCCATCCGCGTGCTCGATCAGCCCGTCGAGATCCAGGGCGGGGCCATCGAGACCCGGCTCTCGGACCACTACGGCGTGCAGGTCACGGTCGCCCTGCCCGCGCTCTGATCCCTACCTGGTCGACGAAGCCTACTGCCCCGCGACGCAATCGGTCGGGCCGCCCTGTTCGTACGGAAAGAGATAATAGCCGTTCAGGAGCCCCAGCACGTTCGCGTCGTCGCCCCAGGCGCGGCAGAACCAGCCGTCGACGAAGTCGACCAGGTCGACCCCGGGGATGGCCCGGTCCTGGAACTTGTCGCCGGGCAGGTAGTTGAAGATGGCGTCGTAGATGGGCAGGCGCTGGTCGTCGACGGCGTCGAAGGCTTCGGCCGTGCGGCCGTCGGCCAGGTCCCACAGCGCGCTCGCGACCAGGTACTCCGACACGTTGCCCGCCAGGGTGCCGGGCAGGGTGCCGAAGGCGAAGGGCGAGTGGATGCTCTCGAGGTCCGACGCCAGGTAGACGCCGAGCGGCCTGCTGTTCACGAACCACCGGGAGCCCTGCACGTCGGAGGCGAAGAAGGTCGACACCCCCTCGGACCAGGCGCGCCGGGGGTCGTCGCGCGTGCCGTCGTGGGGGCCGCCGGGGTTGTCGTCCCGCGAGCAGCGGGCCAGCGCGAACTTGAAGAACTCCTTCAGGATGACCATGTCGTCGAACTCGTCGCGGTCGGTGTCCTTGCCCTGCACCGACAGCGCGTAGAGCTCGGGGCAGGCGCCCTCGTCGTAGAAGTACTTGCTGCAGAAGAGGGTGTCGGTGGTGTCGGCGCCGGTCGCCCAGTACACCGCCAGCTCGCCGAGATCGGTGCCCGTCATCAGGCGAATGGTGTCGTAGCCGTCGGACACCACGTCGAGGATGTTGAAGGGGCCGGCGCCGTCGGCCTCGGCGATGTCGAGGTCGAGCTCGGGCTCGTCGACCAGGGTCTCGTCCAGCGACGGCGAGTCGAGGGTGTAGACCTTCTTGAACTTGGGGTGGTTCATGACCGAGATCTTGCGCAGGCCGTCGTCGTAGCGCGTGCGGGTGCTCACGCGCAAGTGCACGCCCGGCGCCCCGGGGTTCGAGAAGAAGGCCTCGTAGTGCCCCAGCCGATCGGTGTACGTCGTGGCCAGCACCACCTCGTCCGACGAGCGCACCACCTCGACCGTGGCGAACCGCACGGGCCTCCAGAGCCGGGCCCCCGTGCCGGCGCGGTCGATC
>CAZBRS010000072.1:0-5125 GCA_964494475.1 uncultured Myxococcales bacterium
GCATGGAGCGGAACCACGGAGTCCGATCGGCATGCAACCATCCTCCGATCGCCGGGTCCATCCACGACGCGCGCTCGAAGAGAGCGTCTTCGGCTACCTCGACGGCCGCCGCATCGACGCCAAGACGGCCAACATCAGCGCCGGCGGCGTGTTCGTCGCGTCGCGGCAGGCGTTCTCGGTGCCCAAGGGCGTCCTGCTCGGGCTGGTCTTCCAGGATCAGTCGACCGTGCGCCACCGCGTCTTCCTGTTCGGCCGGGTCGTCCGCCACGAAGAGTTTCCCGTGCCCGGGGTCGGGCTCGCGTTCGAGCGCGCGGTGACAGCTTCGCCCAGGGCCGAGCTCGTGGCGTTCCTCATGAACGTGCTCGGCATCTCGCGCGCCGAGGCCGAGACCAACACCACCGACGACGAGGGCGGCAATCGACGCGTGTTCGTCTTCGACACGGGCCCCACCCTCTCGAACAGCGACGTCCGCCCCGGCGAGCCGCGCCCTGCGGCGCCCCTGAAACGCGCGGCGGTGCTGCAGGAGTACGGCACGACCAAGGCCCCCGACCCCGCGCGTCGACCGGGCCCCATGACGCAGCAAATCTCGGTCGACGGGTTGCGGGCCCGGACCGATCTGGTGGGCATCCTCGACGCCGGCAGTCGGCCGTTCCCGGTGACCGTCACGAACCTGGGGGTGAAGGGCGCCACGCTCGACCTCGAGACCACGCTGGCGGGCACGCTCGACGACGTGGCGCTGGCGCTCGACATCCCCATCCGCGACGCGTCGGTGCCCGTGCGCTTCCGCTGCCGGGTCGAGGCCATCCGGGCCAGGCCCGACGGCGCGCTCACGATCGAGGTCGTGTTCCGCTCCTGCGACGAGGGCAGCACGCCCGGAGTGCTGCAAGCCTACGTGCGATGGCTCTTCCAGCGCTCCATGTCCAGCGTCGACGTCCACGTCCCCGCTCCACCACGCCGCAGCGCGTGAACGACGCGCCGGGCTCCCCGAGGAGGCTGTTCATGGCCGAGGCCGACAACCGCCGACAGTTCGAACGACGCCCGCTGGCCGAAAAGCTCTTCGGCTACCTCGACGGCCAACGCTTCGACGTGGCCTCGGCCAACGTGAGCGAGGGCGGCCTCTTCCTGCGCGTCGACGACCCCGCGCGAGTCCCCCTGGGCGCGCGCCTCGCGCTGGTGTTCCGGCGCGAAGCCGCGCTGCGCGATCGCATCTTCCTGGTGGCCCACGTGGTGCGGCACCAGGCCGAGCCCGCGGGGCTCGGGCTCCGTTGGGTCAAGGCCCTGGCCGGCGGCAACCCCCTCGATCTCGCCCGCTTCCTCGAGCTTCTGTTGGGCCTGCCCCGCGACGCGACGTTGCCGCGCATCCAGCCCGAGGCCGGGGGCACGCGCGTCGTGTATCGCTTCCCCTCGGCTCCCGAGGTCCGGGTCGACGTGCTGCCGCCCGACGTCACGGCGCGCGGTGTGGTCGAGACCATGCCGCGGCTCGAGCCGCCCCCTCCGCCCCCCGACGCAGGCCTGCCCGAAGTGGCCGGCCCCGTCACGCAGCAGATCGCGGTCGACGCCATCCGTGCCCCCACGCGCCTGCCCGCTGCCCTGCGCACGGCCTCCAAGACGCAGCGGGTCACGATCGTCGCGCTCGGCGCGCGCGGCCTGATCGCGCACCTCGAGTCCATCGCCACCGGCCCCTTCGATCGCCTCGAGGTGGCCTTCACGGTCCCCGCGGGGGGACTCGAGCTTCCCGTCAACTGCGTGGCCCGGCTCACCGCCATCGAACCGCTGACGACGGGAGGCGCCGTGTCCCTCGATCTCGAGCTCACGAGCCTCGACGAGGGCGCCAACCCCGGAGTGGTCCGGCAATACGTTCGGTGGCTGCACCACCGCGCCATGACGTCGGGTTGACGCCGACCGCGGACCCCTCTACTATAACCCGGATCTGCGACTGTCGAAGGACGTCCCATGAACGTTCGGCGCTGGCTCTCGATCCTGGCTCTGCTCGCGGCTGTCGTCGCGTGCGGAGGAAGTGACGGGGGCGACCCCTCGAGCGACGTCGCAGAGCCCGGCGACAGCCTGGCCGACGGCGACGGCAGCGAAAAGCCCGAGACCATCGACTGGGACACCCGCGACGGGAGCACGCCCCCCGACGGCGACGAACCCGATCCCGGCTCCGACCCCGATCAGGGGGGGAACGACACGGGCGGCGACGTACCGAACGACAGCACGCCCGACGCCGTCGACCCGGGCGGCAGCTTCTTCCCCTCCGCCGAGCTCACGCTCGCCATCCTGGGGCCGGCCTCCGGCGACACCGCCAGCGCCCTGGGCAACGTCACGGGCCTCGCGGGCGCCGTGTTCGGCAAGTACGACGCCATCACCTGGAAGAACGTCACCAACGGCGCCAGCGGAAGCGCGACGGGCGCGCCCTTCTGGAAGTCGGGCCCCATTCAGCTCGCCAACGGCGACAACCTGCTGAAGGTCGAGGCCCGGAATGGCACCGAGGTGGCGACCGACAGCATCGTCGTGACCTACAACCCGGGTTTCCGCTGGGATCGCACGCTCGAGGCCCGCCCCTCGGCGCTCTTCGTCGGCGACGGCTACCCCATCTACGTCACGGCCTGGATGGCCTTCTACTCCAACTACAACCCCAACGCGGTCAAGGGCATCGAGGTCGACGACAACGGTCAGCAGCTGGGCAGCCCCTTCTCCATGTTCGACGACGGCGGCGGCAGCTCGGGCGGCAACTCCTGCGACACCATCGCCGGCGACGGCATCTACTGCGGGGTCGTCACGTTGAACACCGCGGCCCCGCGCGTCGCTCACCTGCGCGTCACGTCGCAGGTCACGGCCGGCGCCGCCAGCTACACGGCCTACTCCGAGGTGCTCGACGTGCCCATCCTCGGCCGCTTCTCGCAGGCCGACTGCCAGTCCATCCAGCAGCTCACCTCCACGGTGCACGCGCAATACGAGCAGGCCTTCCAGCAGACGGGCGACGCCGCGGCCGCCCGCGACCAGGTCATCGCCAGCCTGCAGGGCAACCCGCTGGTCGCGCAGGTCGGCCCCTCGTCGGCCAATGGCAGCGGCCTCTGGACGGTGTACAAGAACGGCATCCTCGGGGGCTTCACCTTCCCGACCGCGGGCACTCGTGGAGCCCCTGTCGACGAGGTCGAGGCGCTCGACACGCTGGTCTCGCCCCTCGGGGGGCCGACCCTCGGGTCCAAGCGCGTGTCGCTGCTCAGCCCGTTCTCCAGCGACTTCGCCGGCACCGACGAGACCGCCGAGTTCGCGTCGCGCATGTCGCCGAACGAGTGCCCGCCCTTCGAGATTGACGGAGGGGGGCCCCAGGCGGGCGCGGCGGCCACGGTCAAGCGCTTCGGCACCGCGTACCAGTCTGGCCTCGTCGGCATCGTCACCCACGGCGACGCGCTCTTCGGCGGCGTGAACCAGGCCACGCGCGACGGCTTCGGCTGGTCCTCCGACGAGTCGCGCGAGGTGCTCTGGACCGGCGAGGTGCCCGTGTGCACCAACCTGCAGCAGAGCGCCAAGTCCTGCACCATCAACCAGGGCCAGGACGCCGACTCGGTCTGCCCCTCCGGCCAGACGTGCATCGGCATGAGCAACAACGGCAACTCGGTCAGCGGCTGGTGCTACGACACCGTCCAGATCGATCTGGCCCTGGGGCGCCTCGCGTTCGGCAAGACCCTCGGGCTGCTCCCGGGCTTCATCGAGGCCCACGCCCCGTCGCCCTACCCCAACTCGATGGTCTACCTGGGCGCGTGCCGCAGCCTGTTCAACGGCAGCATGGCGTCGGCGTTCTTCGCTTCGGGCGCCAAGGCCATCCTGGGCTTCACGGGCAACGTCAGCACGTCGTTCGCCTTCGAGCAGGGCCGGCAGTTCGCCGAAAAGCTGCTGGTCGATCGCGTGCTCACGGGCGGCGCGTTCGAGGCCGGCCACACCGATCCTGCCAATCCGGCCACGGCGTTCGAGCTCTTCGGCGCCACCAACCTCGACGTGAACAACTCCGAGATCGTGAACCCGTCGTGGGAGCTCGGCAACCTGACGGGCTGGACCACGGCCGGCGACGGCCGCGTCATCTCCAAGCTCGGCGTCACCGCACCGGTGGCCGGCAAGTTCATGGGTGTGGTCTCGACGGGTATGGGCTACACGCTGCAGGTGGGCTCGATGAAGCAGAAGTTCTGCATCCCCGCCGACGCGAACAAGCTGCAGTTCTACTGGAACTACTGCTCCGAGGAGTTCAAGGAGTTCTGCGGCACCCAGTACCAGGATCCCTTCACCGCAGCGCTGAAGGGCAACGCGGGCAACATCACCATGGTCGACGTCACGGTCGACTCGCTCTGCCCCTCGAGCAGCTGCATGGGGTGCGGCGACGACTACGTGGGCGTGTACGAATCCGACATCGACTTCGACCAGGGCGACGCGTGGTGCACGCGCTGGCAGAAGTCGAAGACCAACGTGTCGGCGCTGGCCACCCAGGGCAAGCCGGTCGACCTGCAGTTCTTCGTGACCGACGAGGGCGACTCCATCTACGACACGGTCATCCTGGTCGACGACGTCCGCCTCTTCACCGAATAATCGGGGCCACGATCTCCGTGATGTCCTCGTAGCGAGTTGCCTGCCGGTCGGTGGTCTCCTCTCCCCGTTCCTCGGCCGATTCGTAACGCCGCTCGCTCCAGGCCTCGGGGTCGGGGGTCCATTCCACGCGCGTGTCGGCGTCGAACAACGCGGCCAGCGCCCGCCTCGCGGGCTCGCGGGGGTCGCTCACGCCCACGCGGCGCAGCCGGGCCGCGAACGCCTCGCGGGCGACGCGCGCCTTGGCTGGACGGTCTCCCGGCGCGGGCTCCAGCAGCCGCGAAACCAGCCGCGCCGAGGTCCGGTCGACCCACGGCGCCACCGACGAAAGCGGAGGCAGGCGGCCGTCCGAGCCGAGGGCCCCGTGGGGTCGAACGCCGGAGAGCAGCTCCCACAGCACCACGCCGAGCCCGTAGAGGTCGGCGCGCCCGTCGACCGCCAGCCCCGCGAGGTGCTCGGGGCTCATGTAGGCGCGCTTCCCGATCGGCTCGTCGAGGGGCGTCGCGCCGACGAGCGCCACGCCCAGGTCGAGGATGGCCACGCCCCC
>CAZBRS010000072.1:5225-21628 GCA_964494475.1 uncultured Myxococcales bacterium
TGCCTCCTGGCGAGCAAAAGAAAATCTCCGAAACGCTCTTCGGCCTGACGGGTCGCCATGGGAGCCATTCTACGCCGCCGCGGCACCCTGTCGACCCCGGGGAAATTCGCTTGTTCGGACGGGGCTCGTAAGGTATGTTTCCAAGAACCTTGGAGCTATAGCAAAGGGGGTCCCATGGCCGACCGCGTGCGCTCGTCCATCGAGGAAGCGCTCCTCCAGAACCCGTTCCACGCCGACCATTACGTCGCGCTGGCCCAGGCGGTCACGACGGGCTCCCTCGCCCTGCCCGACGCCCTCGACATCCTGGCCAAGGTGGTGGATCAACTCCCCGACGCCGACGAGATCGCCCGCGTGGTCCCCATGCTCGAGCGTGCGTTCGGCGCCATCCTCGCGAGCCTCGACGATCGGCTGGCCAAGCGCGAGATCGTCATCGGCCTCGGCCGCATCGCCCGCGACGTGCTCAAGGACTCGAAGCGCGCGCTCGCTCACTTCGCGCACGCGTTCGAGCTGCAGCCCGACCCCGACCTGGCGCTCGAGCTCGGCCTCGTCGGCCTCGGCGTCTTCGGCGACGGCTGGGCCCGCCGCTACCTCGACGCCCACGCCGACACGGCGGCCGAGCCCGATCCGCGGGTGCTCTTCAAGCTGGCCGAGATCGCCCTGCAAGACGACGACCTGGGCACGGCGCGACGCCGGCTCGCACGACTGCTCGAGCGGCACCCCGACCACGAGCTGGCGCAGGAGTACCTCGAGTCCATCCGCCAACGCAGCGGCAGCCTCGAGGAGGAGATCCTGCACCTCGAGGAGGCCCTGGCCGGAGCCTCGGCGGAAGAGCGCGCGTTGTTGCTGAAGGAGTTGGCTCGCTACCGTTTGATGATGGATCCCGACAGCCCCGAGGGCATCGCCGCGCTGCTGACCCTCTTCCACGACCACGGCGAACGCGACCCCGAGACCCTGGGGCTGCTCTCCGCCGCGCTCGAGCGCGCCGGCCGCGCCGCCGAACAAGCCGAGGTGCTCGACGCGCAGGTCCAGATCCCGGCCGGGGCCGAGGCCGTGGCCGCCCTGCACCGCAAGCTGGGAGACCTCTACCTCGGGCCCCTGCAGGAGCCCGATCGCGGCCGACGCCACTTCGAGGCTGCGGCCTCCCTCGACCCGCGCAACGCCGAAGGCATGCGCCGGCTCGAGGAGATCTACCGGGCCAAGGGCGACACCACGGCGCTGGCCGACGTGCTCGAGAAAGCGCTGAAGGGAGCCGCCGACCGCGATCAGGAGGTCCTCCTGTTGCAGCGCCTGGGCCGCCTCTACTGGCGCGACCTGCGCGACGCACGCTCGGCCGAGCGCGTCTACAAGCGGCTGCGCACCCTCACCCCCGACGACCTCGAGCCCCTCGACTTCTACCAGGATCTGTACATCGAGCAGCGTCGCTACGACAACCTGTTCTCGATCTTCTCGCACAAGGCCGAGATCCTGGTCGGGGAGCCTCTGGTCGAGGCCGCGCGCCAGGTCGAGGCCATCACCGAGAACGCCGCCGGCAGCCCCGAGAAGCTGCTCGAGATCTGGAAGAAGGTCATCCGCCACGAGCCGAACCACGACTACGCCGCGACGCGCTACACCGAGCTCCTGATCCAACTCGGCCGCTGGCACTCGGTCATCGACTTCCTGAAGGCCCGCCTGAAGACGTTCGCCGACGAACAGAAGGACGACAAGCTCGAGCTTCTCTACCAGATCATCGAGATCTTCTCGAACCCCGACAAGCTCAACATGGACGACATGGGCACCAACACCTGGCGCGAGGTGTTGGATCTCGACCCCACCAACCTGCGGGCCATCGACGCGCTCACCACGCGCTACCGCGAAGCAGGCCGGCACCGCGACCTGGCGCGCGTGCTGCTCAGCAAGGTCGATCTCTCGACCGACGCGGCCGAGAAGCGCGAGCTGCTGGCCGAGGTGCTCGACATCGCCACGAAGCGCGTACGCGACGTCGAGACGGCGGTCGGGGCGCTCGAAAAGCTGCACGAGCTCGATCCCGCGGACACCGAGGTCATCCAGCAGCTGAAGGCGCACTACCGCCAGCGCAAGGACTACGTCAAGCTCGTGGCGCTCCTGAAGGAAGAGCTGGGGTCGCTGCCCACGGCCGAGGCCCGCAAGGAGACCCTGCTCGAGATCGCGCGCATGGCGCAGGAGAAGCTCGGAGACTCCGACGAGACCATCCGGCTGCTCGAGGAGGTCCTGGAGGCCGACCCCGCCGACGAGAAGATCCGCACGCGCCTCGAGACCATCTACCGAAAGCTCGAGCGCTTCGACGACCTGGCCCGGCTCTACCGCGAGCGGCTCGACGTCACCGACGACGCCAACGCCCGCGTGGCGCTGCTCGACAAGCTCGGCAAGGTCTACCTCGACCAGCTCGAAGACTACGCGCAGGCCGAAGTGGTCTTCCTCGAGATCCTCGACCTCCGGCCCTCCAAGATCCTGACCCAGAGCTACCTCGAGCGCATCTACCTGCGCACGCGCGCCTGGGACAAGCTGCGCTCGCTCTACGCCGCCGACGGCAACTGGGCCGGCTACCTGACCACGCTCTCCGAATCGCTCGAGGCGGGCCAGAGCCAGGACGACACCCTCGCCATCCTCGAAGAGACGGCCTCGATCCAACGCGAAAAGCTGGCGAACCCCGCCGCCGAGCGCGCGGCCCTCGAGCGCGTGCGCACCCTGGCGCCGGGCCACCTGCCCGCTCTGCGCCGGCTTCGCAGCATCTACGCCGTCGCCAACGACGCCGTCGCGCTCGAGCGAACCCTCGGCGATCTGCTCGCGGGGTCCGACGACGAGGCCGAACGGATCGACGTGCTCGACGCGCTGGCCGAGATGCGCGCGCGGGTAGGTCGGACCGTCGAGGCTCGCGACATCCTGCTGAAGCACCTCGACACCCTGCTGGTGCGGGGCGCCACGGCCAGCCTCGACCGGCTGCGCGCGCTGCTCGACGACCCCGACGCCATCGAGGCCTGCCGCGAGGCCCTGGCCGGCGCGCTCGAGCGCGACCTGCCCGAGGCGGGAGTCCAACGCGCGCTCGAAGAGTTGGGCGCGCTCTACGCCGACGTGCTCCACGACGCCGACAACGCGGTCGCCATCTACCACCGCCTGCTCGAGGCCGCCCCCGCGCACGCCGGGGCCATCCGACGCCTCGGCACGCTGCTCGAGGCCGAGGGTCGCACCGGCGAGCTCGTCGAACTGCTGCAGGGCACGCTGGCGTTCGAAGATCGCCCCGAAGCCCGCGCCGACGTGCTCGTACGCCTGGCCGAGATCGCCGAGGAGCACCAGGACGACCGCGACCAGGCGGTGCGCTACCTGCTGCAAGCCCTCGACGAGAACCCGCGAGGGGCCGGCCTGTACGAAGCCATCGAACGCCACTACCAGGAGCAGGGCCGCTGGAACGACGTGGCCGATCTCTACCTGCGCCGCATCGACGAGGCCTCCGACGACGCCGAGCGCGACTCGCTGCGCCTGTCCCTGGCCCGCGTCTACGTGCAACTGGAGCAGATCGACGACGCGCTCGACCTGCTCGAAGCGCTCGCGGGCGCCTCGGCCCTCTCGACCGACGCCATCGAGGCCATCGAAGAGCTGCTGACGTCCGAGGCCGAGGTCGAGCGCACGTGGACGTTCCTCGCGGGCTGGCGCGAACAGCACGGCGAGTGGGACGCCCTCGTCGACCTCCTCGAGCGACGCTACGCGTCCACGAAGAGCCCCGAGCTGCTGAAGCGCATCGCCGACCTCCACGCCGACCACGCCGCCGACCGCGGCCGGGCGTTCGACGCCCAGGCGCGCTTCCTCGGCGTCGACCCGAGCAGCCGCGACGAATGGGATCGACTGGCCGCGCTGGCCGACGAGCTCGAGCGCCACGGCGAGCTCTTCGCCGCGTATGGCGAAGCCGTCGGGCTGGTCGCCGCCGACGAGCACGCGCGCCTCGACGACGAGTCCCTGGCCAACGAGTTGCTGCTGCGAATGGCCGCGCTGTCCCGTGACAGGCTCGATGATCTCGACAGCGCGGTGGCCCTCTACCAGCGGTACCGCGAGCGGGAGCCCGACGATGGCGCCGTCATCGACCAGTTGCTCCAGATCCACGAGCGCACGGGCGACCGCGAGGCGTTGCTGGCGCTCAACAAGGAGAAGCTCGAGCGCACCTGGAGCGGCCCCGAGAAGCAGGCCGTCCTCGAGCGCGTGTGCTCGCTGCTCCGTGAACTCCCGGGACGCGAAGAGGAGCTCATCGAGCACTACGAGGCGCTGCTCGGACTGGACGAGCACCGCCCCGACCTGGTGCACGCGCTCGACGAGCTGTACGAGCGCTTCGAGCGCTTCGAGCCGCTGGTCCACCTGATCCGGGATCGCATCCTTCCCTCCCTCCAGACCGACGACGAGCGCCTGTCCGCGACCACGCGCCTGGCCGGCCTGCAATGGCTTCGCCTCTCCGATCCCCACGGCGCCGTCGAGACCCTCAAGGAGGCCCTGGCGCTCGACCCCGCCCACCCGACCGTGCTCGACGTCTTCGACGAGATGCTCGACGAGGGCGACGAGGACCTCAAGGCGCGCGTCGTCCAGATCCTGGAGCCCGTGTGCATCGAGCAGGGGTTGTCCGAGCGCCTGGTGCGCTTGCTCGGAGTCAAGGCCGACGCCAGCGACGACGTGTTCGAGAAGGCCCAGCTGCGCGACCGCATGGCGGCCCTGTTCGAGCAGGATCTGAACGCCCAGGAGACCGGTCTCGACCTGCGCCTCTCCGCCCTGCTCGACCACCCCACGGGCGAACGCCTGCGCGAGGTGTACAATCGCGCCGGCGTGCTCGGCCACTGGGAGAAGCTCGCCGCTGCCCTGCGCGAGGTGCTGGCGCAGCCCGGGCTGCTCGACGCCGAAGCCGCCTACCTGCTCGGTGAGCTCCAGGTCGACCACCTGCAGAACCCCGACGAGGCCGCGCGCTGGTTCGAGCGGGTGCGCGACGAGGAGCCCTCGAACACGCGGGCCCTCGAACGCCTGCGCGGCATCTACCACGGCCGCGGAGAAGCCGAACGCGAGGCCGAGGCGCTGACGGCGCTCATCGAGCTCGAGCCCGACACGGCCAAGCGGCGCGACCTGGTGCGACAGCTGGCCGAGCTCGAGGAGAGCCGGGAGCGCTTCGCAGCGGCCGAGGAGGCCTGGCAAACGTCCATCGAGCTGGGGGCGTCGCGGGTCGACGCCTCCGCCAACGAGGCCTACGACCGCCTGCGCGCCCTGTTGCGCCAGGCCGGCAAGCTCGAGGCCCTGATCGACGTGCTGCGCGACCGCCATGCCTTCCTCGAGGACCCCACCGCGCGACGCGACGCCCTCTACGAGATCGCGGAGCTGCAGCGCGAGGCGAAGCGGGTCGACGAGGCGGTCGACACGTACCGCGAGATCCTGGCCGACGAGCCCGACGATCCCGTGGCGCGCGGTTCGATCGAGTCGATCTACTTCGACGCGGAGCGCTGGAGCGACTACGAGTCGTTCCTGCTGGAGAACCTCGAGCGCGCCGCCGATAGCGAGCGCGTCGCCATCCTGCGAAAGCTCGGGACGTACTACCTGTATTACTCCGAGGACCTGGGCCAGGCCCTCGACGCCCATCGCCGGATCCTCGGCCTCGATCCCTCGGACACCGAGGCCCTCGACACCGTCGTGGGCCTCCTCGAAAGCCCCGAAGTGCGCGCCGACGTGTTCCAGTTCCTCGACGACTTCACGCGCGCCGAGGGGCACGCCGAGCTGCGCGACCAGGTGCTGCGCACCGTGCTCGCGTCGTTCTCCGACGCCGAGTTCGATCGTCGGGCCGTGCTGGCCGAGCTCGCGCGCTTGAACCACGAAATCTTCGCGCGCGAGGCCGACGCTGCCGAGTTCGCGTCGCTCTGCTACCGCCTCGACGGGACCGACGACGAGGCCTACGCCCGGGCGGTCGACATCTCGGCCGCGCTCGGCTCCTTCGAGCACGTGGTGCGGGCCCTCGACGATCTCGCCGCCGACGCCGCGCCCGATGACCGCGTGCCGCTGCTCCTTCGCAAGGCCCTGCTGCTGCGCGACCAGGTGGGCGACGCCGTGGCGGCAGAAGCCACGCTCGAGAGCCTGCTGCAGCTCGATCCGGCGTACGAGCCCGCGCTCGACGCTCAGATCGCGCTGCTCCGTACGCCCGAGGGCGACGCCGCGAAGCTCGCCGCGCGCCTCGAGGCCCGGCTCGAGCTCACGGCCGACGCCGCCGCGCGCGCCGCGGTCCTCCGTGAACTCGGTGAGCTCCGCCGCCGCCTCGACGACCCCAAGGGGGCGGTCAAGGCCCTCGAGGAGGCGTTGCTCGAGGCCCCCGACGACGAGGCCCTGTACGATCAGGTGGCCGAGCTCCTGAATGGTCTCGGCGACCGCGACGGCGCGCTCGACGCGCTGCGACAGAAGCTCGAGCGCCTCGGGGGCGAGCCCGAGCGCGACCTCGCGCTGCGCCACCAGGTGCTCGACCAGCTCGTCGGGTGGCCCGAACGCGCCGACGACGCCCGCGAAGCGGCCCTCGGCATCGTCGATCGCTTCGGCTTCGACGAAGCCGCCGTGACGTGCCTCGAGCAAGCCGTACGTGACGGCGAGGCCGTGGAGGTCCTGGTGTCCGTGCTCGATCGCGTGCTGGGCGAGGCCGGCCTCCACGGGCGCCTGGCCGCGGTCTACGAAGAGGCCCTGCCCGCCGCCCCCGACGCCGACGTCGCGGCGTCCTGGCGGACCGCCGTGCGCGATCTCTACGAGTCCAGGCTCGACGCCGCCGACGCGGCGCTGCGTCACCAGCTCGAGCTCGTTCGCCAGGACCCCGGCGACGAGGCCCGGCTCGACCACGCCGAGGAGCTCGCCGAGCTCGCCGACGGCTGGGGAGAGCTGGTCGCCTTCCTGCAGGAGTTGCAGGGCGACGCCGACGACGCGCTGGCCGTCGACCTCTGCCTGCGCATCGCGCGCGTCACGGGGGGGCGCCTGAACGACGCCGACGCCGCGACGCAGTTCTACCGCCTGGTGCTCGATCGCGACCCCGGCAACCCCGACGCCTTCGGCGCCCTGGCCGACCTCTACGAAAAGTCGGGCGACTGGGCCGACCTCGCGCTGCTGCACGAGGCCATGGCGCACACCCTGTCGGGCTCCGACGAGAAGGCGCTCCACCTCGACACGGCGTGCCGCGTCGCGCGCGACCGGCTCCACGACAGCGGCATGGCGCGTTCGTTCCTGCGGCAACTGGTCGAGCTGCGTCCCGACGACGTGGCCGCCGTCGAGGGGCTGGAGGCGCTGTACCGCGAGGCCGGCGACAACGACCAACTGAGGTGGCTCTACCCGTTCGCGCTCGAGCACCTGCCAGACGCCGAGGTCCGCGCGGCGTTGCGCTGCCGCTACGCGTCGCTGCTCATCGAGACCTCCGACGAGCACCTCGAGGCCATCGGCCAGATCGAAGAGGCCCTGGCCGACGTCCCCAGCCTGTCCGCGGCGAGCGAGCTCCTGGAGCACGTGCTCGATCTCGAATACCTGCCCCGCGCGCACAAGGCGCGCATCCTGGCCCGCACCATCGAGCTGCTCGAGGGTCTCTACACCCCCGAGACCGACGCCGAGCGCCAGGTGCTCCTGAAAGAGAAGAAGCTCGGCGTGCTCGACCAGGCCTCGGACCAGATCGAGGTGCTGCGCGAGCTCGCCGAGTTGCACGAGCACCGCACCGCCGACCCGCTGCGCGCCTTCGATGCCCTGGCGCGCGCCTTCCGGGCGCGCCCCGACGAAGACCTGCACGCCGAACTGGCGGGGCTCTGCCAGCGCCTCGACTTGCAGGAGAACCTGGCGGCGGTGTACGCCGAGCTGCTCGAGGCCAGTGACGACGACGCGCTCCTGAACGCCACCTTGCGCCGCCTGGGCGACCTGCTGCGCGGGCCGCTCGGTCGCGCCGACGAGGCCACGCCCCACCTGGCAATCTACAACAAGCGCGTACCCGGCGACCCCGAAGTGTTGCAATTCCTGGAGGGCGCCTACCGCAGTCAGGACAACCCGAAAGAGCTGCTCGGTATCCTCGAGGACCGCGCGCGCTTCACCGACGACCCCGACGAGAAGGGCATGCTGCTGCTCGAGGCGGCCGACCTGGTCGCGACCCGCCTCGCCGACGACACGCACCTGGCCGAACTCTACGCCCATTACCTCGAGGTCGATCCCCAGGCGCACGACGTGGCCGAGAAGCTCGAGGGGCTGCTGGCCAAGGCCGGCAACGTGCAGGCGCTGGTGCGCTTCTACGAGGAACGGCTGAGCCAGACCACCGACCCGGGGCGTCGCGTCGCGTACCTGAAGCGCAACGCCCAACTGCGCGAGACCACGCTCAAGGAGATCGACGAGGCCGTCACGCTGCTCGAGGAGATCCTGTCGATCGACGCCCGGAACGCCTACGCGCTCTCGTCGCTGGAGCGCATCTACACGGCCGACGCCAACGACGACGGCCTCTACCGCATCCTGACCCTGCGCCTCAAGGCCACCGACGACGCGACCGCGCGCGCCGGCATCGACCTCAAGCTCGCCGACCTGCAGCTTCACAAGCTCGAGAGCCCCGTGGGCGCGCTGAAGCACATCGCGGCCGTGCTCGAGGTCGACGCCGCCAACGCCGACGCCCTGCGCCTGGCCGACGAGCTCCTCGAGGCACCCGACACGACCATGGGCGCCTTCGACCTCCTCCAGGAGACCTGGACCCGGGTCGAGGACCACGTGTCCCTCGCGGGCCTCTACGACCGCATGTACGAGCGCACCGACGACATCCTCTTCCGCGCCGCCCTGGCGTCCAAGTCGGCCGCGTTGGCCGAACTGGTCTTCGGCGACGACGGCGCGGCGCTCGTCCACCTGGGACGGGCGTTCTCCAACGAACCCGACAACCTCGCGTATCGCGAGCACATCCGGGCCCTGGCCTCGAAGCCCGCGCTGGCGGAGCAGGCCGCCGGCATGTTGCCCGACCTGGTCGCCTCCGTCGCCGACGAGAGCGGACGCCTCGAGGCCGCGCGCGAGTTCGGCGCGTTCCTGGCCACGGTCCTCGACGACCCGACGCCTGCCATCGACCTGTACGAGATCGCCCGGGGCGTCGCGCCCGACGACGAGGAGTTGCTGCAGCAGTTGGCGGCGCTGCGCGAGAAGACGGGGGACCGTTCGCGGCTCCTCGACTTGTGGGAGCAGTTGGGGGGAGCCTCCGATCCCGACGTGTCGCGCACCTTCCGATTGAAGCTCGGCGAGGCACGCCTGTCCGAGCGCGAGACGCAGGACCTGGGCCTCGACATGCTGTCCGAGCTCTACCTCGAAGGCTACGAGGTCGAGCACATCGCCGCCCTGCTGGCCGACGCGGTCGACCGCGTGCGCGATCCCTCCACGCTGATCGACCTGCTCGAGCGCCACTACCGTGAGCGCGACGAGTTGGCCGCGCTGGCCGGCATCCTGCAGGTGCGGCTCTCGCTGCAGGAGGACGCCTCGGACCAGGCCGACCTCTGCCGCGAGATCGGCGCGCTGTACCGCGACCGGCTCGAAGACTACGAGCAGGCGTTCGACCTGCTGCTGCGGGCCGCCACCCTCGACGCGCGTCAGCGCGAGCTGCTCCCCGATCTCGAGGCGTTGGCCGAGACCATCGGGGCGCTGCCCCGGCTGGCCGAGGCCATCGAGGGCTTCGTGCAGGACGAGCGCGACGACAAGGTCCGCGCCGACTTGCTGCGCACGCTGCTTCGGCTCTACGACGGCCCGCTGGCGACGCCCGCCGACGCCGAGCGCGCGCTGTCCGCGCTGGTCGAGTTGGCGCCCCACGACCTCGACCTGCTCGACCGGTTGCTCGCCCTGTACGCCGCCTCCGGACGCGATCGCGAGTGGTTGAAGCTGGCCACGACGCGCGCCGAGCAGGAGCCCGACGCCCTGCGCCGCCACGAGTTGTTGGAGGGCATCGCCGCGAAGGCGCGCGCCGCCAACGACGGCGACGGGGAGATGCGGGCCCTCGAGGCCCTGCTCGAGGCCGACGCGCTCGACGACGAGGGGCAGGCGCGCCTCGAGGAGCTGTACTCGACGTCGGCGCAGCCCGATCGTGTCGCGCTGTTGATCGAGAAGCGCCTCGAGCGCGAGGACGACCCCGAGAAGATCGTCGAGGGCACCCTGCAGCTGGCCGAGATGCGACTGCAGGGCGGCGCCGATTCGTCGACGGTGGCCGGCCTGCTCGAGCGCGTGCTCGACGTCGACCCGGCGAACGAGCGCGCGCTGCACATGCTGGCCAACGTGTTCCGGGGCGCGGGCCTGGCGCACCAACTGGTCGACGTGCTGCGTCGCCTGGCCGAGGCCACGGCCGACGCTGCCACGCGCGTTGGCTACCTCGGCGAGATGGCCGCGGCCACCCGCGACCAGCTCGGCGACAAGGCCGGCGCGGCGCGCCTGTTCGAGGAGATCGCGAGGCTCGACCCCGCCCACCAGCAGGCGGCCCGCGAGCTGGCGCGCCTGTACGAGGAGCAGGACGACGCCGAGAAGTTGCTGCAGGCCCTGAATCGCCTGGTGCGCTTCGCCCACGATCAGGCCGAGCAGTCGAGCCTGCTCACGCGCTCGGCGCGGTTGAACGCGACGCGCCTCGGCCAGATCGACCGCGCCCGCGAGCTGTTGCAGAACGTGCTCGCTCAGGATCCGCACTTCCAGGACGCGCTGGTGCTGTCGGCCGAGCTGGCCGAACGCGCCGGCCAACACGACGAGGCCCGACAGGCGTTCGAGCGGCTGCTCGAGACCGAGCTCGACGTGGCCACGCGCAAGGGCGTGCTGGCCTCGCTCGTCGGAATCCTCCTGGCCGAGAGCGCCTGGCAGCCGGCCCGCGAGCGGCTGCTCGAGCAGCTCTCGACCGATCCCGCGGATCGCACCGCCCGCGACCGCCTGCTCGACGTGCTCCAGAAGCTCGAGGCCTGGGACGATCTGGTCTCGCTGCTCGAGCAGAAGGCCGGCGAGAGCACCCGCGACGTCGAGCGCGCCGGCTTCTACCGCCGCATCGCCGAGATTCGCCTCGCGCAGGGCGACGAAGCGGGCTTCGAGGCCTGGATCAAGCGCGCGTACGAGACCAAGCGCGACTCCGAAGAGACCGTCTCCGTGCTGATCGACTTCTACCGCCGGCACGACCGCCGCGCCGAGTTGGTGCCGCTGCTCGAGTGGTACGTGAGCTACCTCGAGGTGCAGAAGCGCTTCGATCTGTTCGCACGCTTCGCAGGCGAGCTGGCCGACGAGCTCTTCGAGCTCGGTCGCGAGGCCCAGGCCCTCGAGCTCCGCAAGGTGGTGAAGAAGCACGACCCGAACGACTTCGCGAACCTGTTGGGGCTCGCGCGCCTCTACTACGAGCAGGGCGAGCTCGACGAGAGCCAGAAGACGCTGCAGATGATGCTGCTGAAGCAGCACCAGATCAGCGACGGCGGCGTGAAGAGCGGCATGTACCTCACGCTCGCGCGCATCACGGCCCGCCAGGGCAACCCCAAGAAGGCCCTGCAATACGTGCAGCGCGTGCTGCAGGCCGAGCCCGACCACGTCGAGGCCAGCGAGTTGAAGGCCGAGCTGTCGTGACCCCGGCGGTCAACCGCCGACGTCGGTTGCAATTCGGAGCGGGGCTGCTCACCGGCCTCGTCGTCGCGGTGCTCGCCGCCCTGGGTGCGGCCTTCGCTCGCGTGGCCGACGTCGATCTCCGAAGCCCCCCCGTGCGCTCCGTGCGCTTCCTCGACCGAAGCGGCGTGCTGCTCCGCTCGCTGCCCCTCGAGGAGCGGCTGCGCGGTCGCTGGCTCCTGGCGCGAGAGCTCCCCGCCCTGGTGCGCGAGCTCACGGTGCTGGCCGAGGACCGCCGCTTCCGCTGGCACCCCGGCGTCGACCCGCTGGCGCTGGTCCGCGCCGTGGGGCAGAACCTGCTCGCGGGCCGCACGGTGAGCGGCGGCTCGACGCTGACCACGCAGATCGTGCGGCTGCTCCACCCGCGACCGCGCACGCTCCGGGCCAAGCTGGCCGAGGCCCTCGACGCCGTGGCGCTCGATACGCTCTGGAGCAAGGACGACCAGCTCACGTTCTACCTGAACGCCGCGCCCTACGGCCATGGCCTGACGGGGGTGGCCGAAGCCTCCGACGCGTACTTCGGCAAGGCGCCGGACGCGCTCTCTACGCTGGAGGCCGCGCTGCTCGTCATCGCGCCCCGCGCCCCCTCGGTCCTGAACCCGGCGCGCGGGGGAGAAGCGTCGCGCCGCCGCGCGCTCTCGCTGCTGGAGCGCGCGGCAAGGGCCGGGATCGTCCCCTCCGATGCCCTCGTGCTGGCCCGCAGCGCCGCCCCCGAGATCGGCGTCCCCGCCTTCCCCGCGGCCGAACTGCACGCCACCGAGCGCGCGCGCCTCTGGCTGCTCGACCACCCGGAGCTCGGCCCGGCCGCCGAGGTGGCCACCACGCTCGACGCCCGGCTGCAACACGCGCTGGCGCGCATCCTGCGTCGGCACCTGGCTCGCCCGGAGCTGCAGCGCCACCACGCGAACGGCGCCGTGGTGGTGCTGGCCGCTGGCTCGTCCGACGTGCTCGGTTACGTTGGCTCGGCCGACTACTTCGACACGGCCCGCAAGGGCGCAAACGACGGCGTGGCGGTGCCGCGACAGCCGGGCTCGACCCTGAAGCCCTTCCTGTACGCGCTGGCCCTCGAGCGCGGCCACACGCTGGCCTCGGCCCTGCTCGACGTGCCGACCGAGGTGAGCACGCCCCGTGGCGCCTACGCCCCCGTGAACTTCGGGCGCTCGTTCGCGGGGCCCGTGCGGCTGCGCCTGGCGCTGGCCAACTCGCTGAACGTGCCCGCGGCGCGCACGCTGGCGGCCCTCGGGGTGGAGCCCTTCCTCCTGCGCCTGCGGGCGCTCGGGCTCGGCCTGCCCCTCGACGCCTCCCACTACGGGCTGGGGCTGGCGCTCGGGAACGGCGAGGTCGCGCTGCTGGACCTGGCCGCCGCCTACGCCGCGCTGGTGAACGGCGGCCTGGCGCGGACCCCGCGCCTCGTGAGCGGGGTGCGCCGCGACGACCGACGCCACACCGACCTGCCGCCGGCCCCCGGCACGCCCGTGATCGACCCCGGCGCGGCCTGGCTCGTCGCCGAGGCGCTATCGGACGACCAGGCACGCGCGTTCGAGTTCGGGGCGTCCGAGGCGCTCGACCTGCCGTTTCGCGTGGCCTTGAAGACGGGAACGTCGGCCGACTTCCGCGACAGCCTGGCGGTGGGCGCGACGCCGGAGCACGTGGTGGCCGTGTGGGTGGGCTCGTTCGACCGCGAGCCGCTGCCCGGAACGGCGGGCGCGGCGGGCGCGGGGCCGATCCTGCACGACGTGCTCACCGTGCTCTACGGCGACCACGAGCCCCGCTGGCCCGAGGCGCCACCCCTGGCCCGAGCGCTGGTCTGCGCCCTCTCGGGCGACCGGCCGGGCCCGGACTGCCCCTCGACCACGACCGAGCTCTTCCTCCCGGGCACCGAGCCCGGCGCGCGCTGCCGCCTGCACGTGCGGGTGCGCGTCGACCGGGCCAACAACCTGCTGGCCGGGCCCGCCTGCCCCGCCGACGAGACCGAGGATCGCGCCCTGCTCGACCTGCCCGCCGACGCCCGCGACTGGGGCCGCCAGGCGCGCCTGCCCCTGGCCCCGACGGCGTGGTCGCCGCGGTGCCCCGAGGGGGCCCCGTCCGAAACCCTGCATTTGGTCCATCCGGCGGGCGGCGCCATCTACTACCTGGACCCCGGAGTGCCGCCCGATCATCGCGTGCTCCTGGCGCGGGCGCACGACCCCCTGGGTCGGCGCTTGACCTGGTCGCAGGACGGCGCGCCCCTCGCCACCCTGCCCCCCACCGAACCCTGCCGGGTTCCCCTCACCGAGGGCTCCCACACCCTGACCGTTCGCCCGGTCGCAAGCGACGACGTCGCCGAGGCGACCTTCGACGTGCGCCGCTGAACGCCCTCCCCCCCCCTCGCCCTTCCAATCCCTCCCCCCCTCGCCCTTCCCGACGCCCTCCACCGTGACCGGCCACCGAAGCGGAGGGCCGGTGCCGGGCCGGGCGCCGAGGATGGCGACGTGAAGCGAGGCGAAGCCGAGCCCACGTCGCCGCGAGGCTCCGCGCAGGGGCCCGATCGCGGCGGGCGCCGCGCCCGACCATCGGGCCCCCGTCCCGGAGCCGAGCGTTCCGCAGGCGCCCAGGCCCGGCACCGGCCCGGAGCCGCTTGTCATTCGCTCCCCGCGCCCTACAATGGGTCGTCCACCTGCCTGGAATGCTGACCATGACCCTCCGTCTCACGCTGCTCGCCATCGTCGCGCTCGCCCTGGCCTGCCAGAAAGCGCCCGAGGCTCCTCCGCCGACCGAGAAACCCACCGCCGCACCGGCCGCGACTCCGGCGCAGCCCGCGGCGACCCCCGCGCAGCCCACAGCGACCCCGGCGCAGCCCCCGGCCGCCCCGGCGAACCCCGCCGATCCGGCGTCGACCCTCGCCCTCTTGAAGGAGCTGGCCCTGGCCGGCCGCGCCGCCGAGATGAGCCCTCACTTCACGGCCGCCATGCTGAAGCGCATGCCCCGCCTGCCCGACGAGACGGCCAAGAAGCTCTTCACCGCCGAGTTCGGCGCGCCCGTGATCAACGGCGGGGTGGCCGTGTTCCCGCGCGTCGCGACCGGCCGCCCCTCGGCGCTGCTGTTCTACCACGACGGCGCGGCGTGGAAGTTCGACGTCGAGATGAGCATGCGCTTCGAGAAGCCGAGCGAAGGCGAACCGAACCCGCTGAACGCGCCGGTCCCGCTCGACGACGCGCTGCAGGGCCTGCCGGGGTCCGGCGCCAAGCTGGTGGCGCACCTCAAGACCAGCAAGGGCGAGCTCACCTGCACGCTCTTCCCCGAGGCCGCGCCGAAGACCGTGGCCAACTTCGTGGGGCTCGCGCGCGGCCTGCGCGGGTTCCTGGACCCGAAGACCAAGACGTGGGTGAAGCGCCCGTACTACGACGGCCTCGCCTTCCACCGCGTCATCCCGCAGTTCATGATCCAGGGCGGCTGCCCGCTCGGCAACGGCACGGGCGGCCCCGGCTACAGCATCGACGACGAGTACAAGCTGGGCCTCGTGTTCGACAAGCCCGGGCTCCTGGCCATGGCCAACTCGGGCCCCAACACCAACGGCTCGCAGTTCTTCGTCACCGAGGTCGCGCCCGACTGGCTGAACTACCGCCACACCATCTTCGGCGAGTGCGGCCCCCTCGACACGGTCAAGGCCATCGCCGCCGCGGGCAACAAGCCCCCCGTGACCATCGACAGCCTCACCTTCGCCCGCGAGTGAGCGCCCCCGTGGAGATCCGCGCCCCCTTCCTAGGGCCCGACCACCCCATCCGCCGCGACCCCGCGTTCCGCGACGCCCTCGAGGTGGTGCAGCGGCTCACGTCCGACGGCCACGAGGCGCTGCTGGTGGGCGGCCCCGTGCGCGACCTGGCGCTCGGCGCCGCGCCCCACGACTACGACCTCGCCACCTCGGCGCCCCCCCGCGCCGTGCAGCGCCTCTTCGCCAGGGTCATCCCGGTGGGCGTCGACTTCGGCGTGCAGGTGGTGCTATTGCCCCACTCGCAGATCGAGGTAGCCACCTTTCGCGCCGAGTCGGGCTACGCCGACGGGCGCCACCCCGACCACGTGCGCTTCTCGACCCCCGAGGAGGACGTGAAGCGCCGCGACTTCACGGTCAACGGCCTCTTCTACGACCCGCTGACCGACCGCCTGCTCGACCACGTGGGGGGCCTGGCCGACCTCGCGACCGGCACCCTGCGCGCCATCGGCGACCCCCACGCCCGCTTCGGCGAGGACCACCTGCGCCTGCTCCGCGCCGTGCGCTTCGCCGCGCGCCTGGGCTTCGCCATCGAGCCCGCCACCTGGGCCGCGCTGGTCCAGTTGGCCCCCAGCGTGACCTCGGTCAGCGTCGAGCGCCTGCGCGAAGAGCTGACCAAGATGCTCACCGAGGGCCACGCCGACGTCGCCCTCGACCTGCTCGACCGCTCGCGCCTGCTCGACGCGGTGCTGCCCGAGGTGGCGGCCATGCGCGGCGTGGCCCAGCCGCCCCAGTTCCACCCCGAGGGCGACGTGCTGGTGCACACCAGGCTCATGCTGCACCTGATGGGCCCGGCCGACCCCACCCTGGCCTGGGGCGTGCTGCTCCACGACGTGGGCAAGCCCCCCACCTTCGACGACACCACCGACCGCATCCGCTTCAACGGCCACGACGCCGAGGGAGCCAAGCTGGCCGACGCCCTCTGCGAACGCCTCAAGTTCTCGAAGCAACACCGCGAGCGCATCGTGGCCCTGGTGAAGGAGCACCTGCGCTTCATGCACGTGAAGGAGATGCGCCCCGCGACCCTGAAGCGCTTCCTGCGCCA
>CAZBRS010000073.1:0-21385 GCA_964494475.1 uncultured Myxococcales bacterium
TCAGCCCAGCTTCTTCTTCAGCGTGCCGATCAGCACGTCGAAGTTCACGGGCTTCTGGAACACGCCCGAGAGCCCGAGCGCGTTGTAGTCGGTCTGCAGGTTCAGCTGGTCGCCGACCGACGAGAGCATGTACACCGGCACCTTGTTGCCCAGGGCCTTCAGCTCCTTGACCAGGTTGGCGCCGGCGTCGACCTCCTCCATCATGAGGTCGACGATGCAGAAGTCGGGCTTCACGGCCTTGTACTTCTTCAGGCCCTCCTCGCCCGAGGACGCCTCCTCCATCACGTAGCCGTGGGCCTCGAGCACGATGCGCAGGCTGTCGAGCATGTCCTGGTCGTCGTCGACGTAGAGGATGACGAACTTGTTGTCTTTCATGGGTGTCCCTCGCTTGGAGCCCAACCGAGCTCCGTGGAAATGGGGGCTGGATCGTGCATGGGCGCCGCCTCGTCGGCCGTGACGAGGAACTCGTGCGTCGTCAACGACGCCACGAGGAAGTCGCACGCGGCGTCGAGGTTCGCCCGCGCCTCGGGCGAGAGGTGCTCGCCGAACTCGTTGAAGGCGTGCCCGCGGATCCCGAGGACGTAGCCCTCGGTGTGCCCCCCGAACAGCGTGTGGGCCAGGCCCAGCACCGCGTCGGGGCGCACGCTGTGGCTCGAGAAGCTGGCGCTCGGGCGGGGTTGCAGCCGCAGGAAGACGAACGGCGGGGCGCAGCTCACGTGGGCGTCGACGAAGATCACCACGTCGTGGGCCGCCACCTGCGCCGCGTCTTCGACGGTCAACTGGTAGTCGGAGTCGACCGTGACCCCGGGCAGGCCGAGGGCCTCGAGCCTGGCCGCGAGGGCGGGCCCGAGGCCGTCGTCGAGACGCCCCGGGTTCCCGAACCCCAGCACCAGGATCTTGAGGCCAGGCAAGGTCATCCACGCACCTGGCGCTCGACGAGCTTGCCCTCGCAGTCGACGAGCTCGACCTCGAGCGGCATCTGGCCCATGGCATGGGTCGCGCAGCTGAGGCAGGGGTCGTAGGCGCGAATGGCGATCTCGACGCGGTTCAAGAGCCCCTCGGTGATCTCGGGCTTGCCCGAGATGTGGTCCATGGCCACCTTCTGCACGGCCCGGTTCATGGGCTCGTTGTTGCTGGTGGTCGACACGATGAGGTTGGCCATGACGATCTGGTCGTTGTCGTTCACGCGGTAGTGGTGGAAGAGCGTGCCGCGCGGGGCTTCGATGATGCCCACGCCCTCGTAGCGGCGCTCGCCCTTGACCACCAGGTCGGTGCCCTGCAGATCGGGGTCGTGCAGCAGCTCCTTGATCTTCTCGATCGAGTGCAGCAGCTCGATCATGCGCGCCCAGTGGTAGGCCATGGTGATGTTGTTCGGCTTGCCACCGGTGAGCGCCATGAACTCCTTGCGCTCGGCCTCGGCCTCGGGGGTGTCGATGAACGTGGCCGTGTTCAGGCGCGCGAGCGGGCCCACGCGGTACCAGCCGTTCTCGGGACCGAGGGTCTTGATGAACGGGAACTTCATGTACGACCAGGGGCGCACCTCTTCGGCGAGGTACGACGAGTACTCCTGGTTGTCGACGTGGTCGAAGATGCTCCCGCCGTCCTTGGTGATCGCCCGCAGGCCGCCGTTGTAGAGGTCCATGGCGCCGTCGGCGCGGATGATGCTGAGGTGGCTCGAGTCGAACGAGCCGAAGTCCTTGAGCTCGGCCAGGTGCGCGGCCGTGTACTCCTTGCAGAGCTTGAGGGCGCTCTGCGACCACGTGACCATCTGGTCGAGGTCCTTCAGCAGGAAGTCGCGCTCCTCGAGGGACAGGTTCTTGTTGATGCCGCCGGGGATGGCGCCCGTGCCGTGGATCTTCTTGCCGGCGGTGCGCAGGATGATCTCCTGGCCGTACTTGCGCATCATGACGCCCTGCACGGCCAGCTCGGGGAACTTCAAGGCCACGCCGATGACGTTGCGGATGGCCGGGTCGGCGTCGAACCCGAACAGCAGGTCGGGGCTCACCAGGTGGAAGAAGTGCAGCGCGTGGCTCTGGAAGTACTGCCCGTAGTGCATGAGCCGGCGCATCTTTTCGGCCGTGGGCGTCAGGTGCTCGCCGCCCACGATGCGGTCCATGGCCTTGGCGGCGGCCAGGTGGTGGCTGACGGGGCAGATGCCGCAGAGGCGCTGAACGGTCACCGGGGCCTCCCAGAAGGGCCGGCCCTGGATGAAGCGCTCGAAGCCGCGGAACTCCACGACGTGCAGGCGCGCCTGGTGCACCTTGTTGTTCTCGTCGAGATGGATCGTGACTTTGCCGTGGCCCTCCACGCGCGTCACGGGCTCGATGGTGATCTTGCGAAGGTCGCTCATGGTCTCCTCCTCCTCCTTCTTGTTCAGCCGTGACTAGTCGTACTTGATGAGCTGGTACGGCAGATCGATCGGCTTGTTCGTGAGGAGCGCCACGAGCGCCTCCCAGATCGTGTCGGCGGGCGGCGGGCAGCCCGGGAGATGGTAGTCCATCTTCACGACCTCGTGACAGGGGTAGACCTTGTCGAGGATGAGGGGGATCTCGTCGCTGTCGGGCACCTTGCCGGCGGGGTTGTAGACCGTCGGGCCGTTCAGGTAGGCCTCGTCGAGGCACTCCTTGATGGGGATGCCGTTGCGCATGGCCGGGACGCCGCCCGAGATGGCGCAGTCGCCCAAGGAGATGAGGATGTCGCAGTGCTCGCGGAAGCTCTTCAGCACGTGCACGTTCTCTTCGTTGCAGCAGCCGCCCTCGACGATGCCCACCAGGCAGCGCCCGGTGAACGTCTTGATGTCGTCGACGGGCGACTTGTCGAAGTCGACCAGCTCGATGAGCTTCAGGATGCGGTCGTCGATATCGAGGATCGACATGTGGCACCCGAAGCACCCGGCCAGCGACGTGGTCGCGATCTTCGGCTTCGCCATGGTTCTCTCCTTCCGTCGGGGTGTCAGGTGCGCGTCGCCTCGATGTCCGAGCCGATGGGCTTGTGGTCGTACAACCGCTGGCCCACGGGCACGGCGAAGCCCACGCGCTTGGTGAGGATGGCGCCCACGGGGCAGATGCTCACGGCGCGGTCGCGCACGTCCATTTCGGTGTCGGCCAGGCGCGCCTTGGCGTTGACCGCGATGCGCCGGTGGGTGCCGCGGCCCACGAACTGGAAGACGTTCTTCCCGTCGAGGTCGCGGCTGGCGCGCACGCAGCGTCCGCACAGGATGCAGCGGTTGTGGTCGAGGAAGATGTCGGGGTGGCTGGCGTCCACGTTCCGGGTCGGGAACTGGTACGGGAAGCGCGGCGCCGCGATGCCGAAGCGGTAGGCCGTGGCCTGCAGCTCGCAGTTGCCCGACTTCTCGCAGAACATGCAGAAGTGGTTCCCCTCGACGAAGAGCATGTCGATGAGGTCCTTGCGCATGGCCTGGATCTTGGGCACTTCGCTCTCGACCACGTTGCCGGCGGCCACGGGCTGCGTGCAGGCGGCCTGCGGGCGGCCGTTGACCAGCACGGTGCAGACGCGGCAGCTGCCGTAGGCGCAGAGCTCTTTGTGGTGGCAGAGGCGCGGGATGTAGACGCCCGCCTTGTCGGCGGCCTCGAGGATGGTCTGTCCCGGCTCGGCCGGAACCTCGACCCCGTCGAGCGTGAAGGTGAAGGTGTCGCTCATGGCCTCATCCTCCTAATGCGTCTCGGCGAAGTGGACGGACTTGCGGCCCGTGAGGTCCTCGGAGGCCTTCAGCGCCTGGCCCAGGTCGAACGTGGGCTGGAACGTCGCTGTGCCGCCCTTCAGCTTGGCCTCGTAGAGGGAGCGGAAGTTCTTGAGGGTGGTCATCACGGGGTTCGCGGAGGTCTGGCCGAGGCCGCAGCGGCTCATGGTCTTGATGGTGGCGCCGAGGCTCTCGAGGTACTCGAGGTCGGCCGCCGAGCCGCGACCCGCGCGGATGTCGTTCAGGCGCTGGAGCAGCAGCGTGTTGCCGACCCGGCAGGGCGTGCAGTAGCCGCAGCTCTCGTCGACGAAGAACTCCATGTACTCGGCGGCCACCGCCAGCAGATCGCGCTCGGGCCCGAAGACCACGATGGAGCCGCCGGTCGCGAGGTCGTCGTAGCAGATGGTCCGGCCGTAGGCGGCGGGGCCCACCATCTGGCCGCTGGGACCGCCGACCTGCACGGCCGCCGCGTCGTCGGCGCCGGCCAGCTTGAGCACCTCGGCCAGCGTGATGCCGAAGGGCACCTCGTAGACGCCGGGCGCCCGGCAGTCGCCGGAGATGGACAGCAGCTTGGTGCCCGTCGAGCCCTTGGAGCCGAACTGGGCGAACCAGCCCGGGCCCTGGTCGAGGATGCGCGCCACGCAGCAGAACGTCTCGACGTTGTTCACCGTGGTCGGGTGGCCCAGGTAGCCCTTCTGGGCGGGGAAGGGCGGGCGGTTCTTCGGGTCGCCGCGCTTGCCCTCGCACGACGAGAGCAGGGCGGTCTCCTCGCCGCAGATGTAGGCGCCGGCGCCCATCTGGATGCGGATGTCGTAGTCGAAGCCCGCCTTGCCGCAGATGGCCTTGCCGAGCAGGCCCTTCGCGCGGCGCTCGGCCAGCACGTTCTCGAGGTAGGCCTTGAGGTAGGCGTACTCGCCGCGCAGGTACACCAGGCCGAGGTCGGCGCCGATGGCGTAGCCGGCGATGGTCATGCCCTCGAAGAGCAGGTCGGCGGCTTCGGTGAGGACCACGCGGTCCTTGAAGGTGCCGGGCTCGCCCTCGTCGGCGTTGCACACGACGATGCGGCGCTCGCCCACGGCCGCGCGCGTGAACTCCCACTTCATGCCGGTCGGGAACCCGGCGCCGCCGCGGCCGCGCAGGCGGGCCGTCTTGACGTCGCGGATGACCTCCTGCGGGCTCATCACGATGGCCTTCCGGATGGCCTTGCCCCGCTCGAGGTCGGCGAAGACCACGGGCCCGCGCTGGCGCAGGTGGTTCGAGACCATGGCCTGTACGAGCGCATGGGCGTTGTTGCCCGAGCCGAGCTGCTGCACGAGCTTGCGGGGGTTCGGATCCTTGCGCAGGGTCCGCACCAGCTCGCGCGCCTTCTCGCTGGACAGGTTCGTGACGATGACGTCGTTGACCATGGCGGCGGGCGCCTGGTCGCACATGCCGATGCAGGGTGCCCACTCGAGCGTGAACGCGCCCTCCTTCGACGTCTCGCCGAACTCGAGCCCGAGCTCGTCGGAGAGCGCCTCGGCCACGCGCTCGACGCCCTTCATGCGGTCGACGACGTCGTTGCAGAGGCGAATGACGATGCGGCCCTTCTGCTCCTTCGACAGGAACGCGTAGAAGGACACGACGCTCTCCACTTCGACGCGCGGGATGGCCACCGCGCTCGCGATGACGTCGATGGCGTCGTCGGAGACGCAGCCGTACCTGGCCTGCACGGCCCTCACGATGTCCATCAGGCGCGTGCTGTCGTTGCCGACGCCGTGACAGAGGTCACGGACGGCCCGTTCGAGAGTCTCACCCATGAAGTGCCCCTCCCAGGTGGTTAGGTTCCGCGTGTACTTAACGTGAATGACGCGCCGTGGCAAGAGGCTTTTTTGGAACGGAATCAGTCGATTAGGGGGCGCGAACAAATGTGCATACCGCCCGCGTGACCCGTAGCACGATGTTAGAATGCGGTAACATGGTGTCGAGGACTTAGACACCGCGTGGTCCTTGGGGAATTCGACAATTCGGGTGGCGTTCGACCCTGGACTCTGGCAACGTGGTCGTCGGCAATCCGACCGGGGAGTCGAGGGCATGGCGGGGTCGTTCGCGGGGAGAACGGTGCTGGTCCTGGCGGCCAGCCAGGGGTTGGGGCGCGGGATCGCCGAGGCCTTCGCGGCCCAGGGGGCGCGCCTCGCGATCTGCTCGCGGCGCGAGGAGGCCATCGCCGAGGTGGCGGTCGATCTGCACGCCCGCTTCGGCGTCGACGTGCTGGCGCGCGCGGTCGACGTGGCGAAGCCAGGCGAACTGGAGGCGTTCGTCAAGGACGCCGGCGCGCGCTTCGGGGGCCTCGACGTGCTGGTGACCAACGCGGGCGGCCCGCCGGCCGGCGACTTCGGCGACGTGAGCGACGCCGCGTGGCTGGGCGCGATCGACCTGGTGCTGTTGTCGGTGGCGCGCGCCGTGCGGGCCGCGCTGCCCTTCCTGGCCGGCCGGCCGGGGGCCAGCATCCTCTCGGTGGTCTCGTCGTCGGCCAAGGTGCCCATCCCGCACCTGGTGCTCTCGAACGCGCTGCGCCCCGCCATCGTGGGGCTCGCGAAGAGCCTCAGCCTCGAGCTGGCGCCCCAGGGCATTCGCGTCAACTGCCTGGCCCCCGGCCGCATCGACACCGAGCGCGTGCGGCACCTGGACCAGGTGCACGCGCAGAAGACGGGCGTCACGGCCGAGGCCTGGCGGCAGCAGTCCGAGGCCAGCATCCCCTGGGGCCGCTACGGCACCACCGCCGAGTTCGCCGACGTGGCGCTCTTCCTGGCCTCCGACGCGGCCCGCTACGTCACGGGGCAGACGCTGTTCGTCGATGGGGGGTTGGTCAAGACCCTCCTGTAGGGCCCTGCGGCCTCACGTTTCCCGCCCCCGGCGCTTCGTAACCAACCAGTCGGTTACAAAAATCTCTTGACGTCGACGCGCTCCGGCGTTATCTGGAGGCCGTGAACAAAATCACAACGTGAAATTGTTCACAGCGTAGGGAGGGGGAGTGCGGATCTCCGAGAAGACCATCGAGCGATTGAGCCTGTTCCGCCGCGTGCTGGGGCGGCTGCAGGAGAGCGGCGTCCAGAACGTGTACTCGCACGAGCTGGCCAGCCTCAGCCACTCGAGCCCCGAGATCGTGCGGCGCGACATCATGGCCACGGGATACACCGGCAGCCCGGCCAAGGGCTACGAGGTCGACGGGCTCATCGAGACCATCGACACCGTGCTCGACGGGCCCGTGGAGCAGCGCATCGCGCTGGTGGGCGTCGGCAACCTGGGGCGCGCCATGCTGTCGTTCTTCCGGGGCAAGCGCACCCGGCTCTCGATCGTGCTGGCCTTCGACCTCAGCCCCGAGAAGGCCGGGCGCGTGCTCTTCGGTACGCAGATCCTGCCCGCCGACGGCATGGAGACGCTCCTCAAGGAGAACCGCGTGTCCCTGGGCATCATCACCGTGCCGGGGCCCGCCGCGCAGTCGGTGGCCGATCGGCTGGTGGCGGGCGGGGTGCAGGGCCTCCTGAACTTCTCGCCCACGGCGCTGCGCGTGCCCCGCGACGTGTACGTCGAGGACATCGATCTGACCATGGCGATCGAGAAGGTCGCCTTTTATGCGCGTCAACGAGCCCGGAACAAGGGGGAGTGAGGCATGAGCACACAGGTCGACAGCATCCTGGAACGGCACCCCGGCGCGGCGAGGGACCAGCTGATCCCTATCCTTCAGGAGGTGCAGGCCGCCGACGGCTACCTGTCGGAGGAGGCCATCGTGCGCATCGGGCGGCGCCTGAACCTGCCCGCCAGCAAGATCTACGGCGTGGCCACCTTCTACAACCAGTTCCGCTTCCAGCCGAAGGGCCTTCACCACGTCATGATCTGTCGCGGCACGGCCTGCCACGTGAAGGGCTCGGCCAAGGTGCTCGACACCCTCACGCGCGCCTTGAAGATCCAGCCGGGGCAGACGTCGCGCGACGGGCAGTTCAGCCTCGAGATCGTGGCCTGCATGGGCGCCTGCGCGCTGTCGCCGGCGGTGTCGATCAACGGTGAGTTCTTCCCCAAGGTCTCGCCGCCCAAGATCGTCAAGCTGCTCGACGCGTGCCGGGCCGAGGAAAGGAGCGCAGCATGATCCGCTTCGCCAACGAACGACAGCTGGAGACGTACCGCGAGGGGCTGACGGCGGCCCACGACCCGTCGAAGTCGCGCATCTGCGTGTGCGGTGGCACGGGCTGCAACGCCCAGGGCTCGATCGAGCTGGTGACGGCGCTCCGCGACGCCGTCGCGCACCACGGCCTGGCCGAGGCCGTCGAGGTCAAGGTCACGGGCTGCCACGGCTTCTGCGAGAAGGGGCCGGTGGTGGTGGTGCGGCCCGAGAACACCTTCTACGTGACCGTGAAGGCGGCCGACGCCGACGAGCTGGTGCGCGTCACGTGCGTCGAGAAGGGGCTGGTCGAGCGGCTGCAGTACGTGGACCCGGCCACCGGCGACCGCATCGTGCGCGAGCAGGACGTGCCCTTCTACAAGAAGCAGACGCGCGTCATCCTGGCCGACAACGGGCACCTGGACCCCACCTCGATCGACGACTACCTGGTGAACGGCGGCTACCGGGCGCTCTCGAAGGCGCTCACGGCCATGACGCCCGAGCAGGTCATCGACGAGGTGAAGCGCGCGGGGCTGCGCGGCCGCGGCGGCGCCGGCTTCCCCACCGGGCGCAAGTGGGAGCTCTGCCGCCAGCAGCCCGGGGTCGACAAGTACATCATCTGCAACGCCGACGAGGGCGACCCCGGCGCCTACATGAACCGCTCGGAGATCGAGGGCAACCCGCACCTGATGATCGAGGGCATGATCATCGGGGCCTACGCCATCGGCGCGAACCACGCCTACATCTACTGCCGCGCCGAGTACCCGCTGGCCATCGAGCAGTTGAACAAGGCCATCGCCCAGGCCACGGCGTGCGGGCTGCTGGGCGAGAACATCCTCGACACCGGCTTCAACCTCGACATGCGCCTCAAGATGGGCGCCGGCGCCTTCGTGTGCGGCGAAGAGACCGCGCTCATGGCCAGCATCGAGGGCAAGCGCGGCATGCCCAGGCCCCGCCCGCCGTTCCCGGCCCAGTCGGGCCTGTTCGGCAAGCCGTCGAACATCAACAACGTCGAGACCTGGTGCAACGTGCCCATCATCCTGAACCGGGGCGCGGACTGGTACCAGGGCCTCGGCAGCGCCACGTCGAAGGGCACCAAGGTCTTCTCGCTGGTCGGGTGCGTGAACAACACGGGCCTGGTCGAGGTGCCCTACGGCACCACGCTGCGCGAGATCGTGAACGAGATCGGAGGCGGCGTGCCGCGCGGCCGGAAGTTCAAGGCGGCGCAGATGGGCGGCCCGTCGGGCGGCTGCATCCCCGCCAGCCAGATGGACGTGAAGATCGACTACGAGTCGCTCCAGTCCCTGGGCGCCATCGTCGGCTCGGGCGGCCTGGTGGTCATGGACGAGAGCACCTGCATGGTCGATCTCGCCAAGTACTTCATGGAGTTCATCCAGTCCGAGTCCTGCGGCAAGTGCATCCCGTGCCGCGAGGGCACGCGGCGCATGCACGAGATCCTGGTGGCCCTCACGCGTCCGCGCGCCAAGGACGACGACCTCGACGCGCTCCTCCGCTTCCAGGGCGTGATGGAGCTCGAGCGCCTGGCCGACGTGATCCGGCGGACCTCGCTCTGCGGCCTGGGCCAGACCGCGCCGAACCCCGTGCTCTCGACGCTGCGCTGGTTCCGCGAGGAGTACGAGCAGCACGTGTTCGAGCGGCGGTGCGCGGCCGGCTCGTGCAAGGAGCTGGTGGGCGCGCCCTGCCAGAACGGCTGCCCGGTGGGCACCGAGGTGTGGCGCTACGTGGCCCACGTGGCGCGCGGCGAGGTGAACGAGGCCTACCAGGTCATCCGCGGTGCCAACCCCTTCCCGTCGGCCTGCGCCCGCGTGTGCAACCACCCGTGCGAGATGACCTGCCGCGCCGGCGCCTCGGGCGGCGATCCCATCGCCATTCGCACCCTGAAGCGCTACGTGGTGGACCACGTCGACCCGGCCAGCTTCAAGGCCAACATCCTGCCCGCCGCCGAAGGCGCCAAGCGCGTGGCGGTGGTCGGCGCCGGCCCCGCGGGGCTGACGGCGGCGCACGAGCTGTCGAAGCGCGGCTACCGCGTGACGCTGCTCGAGAAGGAGGGCAGGGCGGGCGGCATGCTGGTGGCCGGCATCCCCGCCTACCGCCTGCCGCGCGACCTGCTCGATCGCGAGATCGCGGCGCTGCTCGACCCGAACATCACCCTGCACCTGAACACGGCGCTCGGCCGCGACGTCACGCTCGACGAGCTGCGCCGCGACCACGAGGCCGTCTACGTGACCACGGGCTCGCACCGCTCGAAGACGCTGGGCCTGCCCGGCGAGGACGTGGAGGGCGTGCTCCCCGGCATCCGCTTCCTGAAGGCCTGGAACCTCGGCGGCGCGTGCCTGGCCCGAGGTCGCGTGGGCGTCATCGGCGGCGGCAACTCGGCCCTCGACGCGGCGCGCGTGGCCTTCCGGCAGCCGGGCGTCGACGCGGTCACCATCCTCTACCGTCGCTCGCAAGACGAGATGCCCGCGTACGAAGAGGAGATCCACGCGGCGCTGGAGGAGGGCATCCGCCTCGAGACCATGGTGGCGCCGGTCGGCCTGGCCTCGGAGGGCGGGCGCCTGACGGGCGTGCAGCTGCAGCGCAACGAGCTCGGCCGGCCCGACGCCAGCGGGCGGCGCAAGCCCGTGCCCATCCTCGGGAGCGAGTTCCTGCTGCCCCTCGACACGTTGATCGTGGCCATCAGCGAAGAGCCCGAGCTCGAGGCCCTGGCCGAGCTGAAGAAGACCCGCGGCGGCGGGCTCAGCATCGACCGCGAGGCCTTCACCACCAGCCTGCCCGGCGTGTTCGCGGGCGGCGACGTGGCCACCGGCCCCAACACCGTGATCGCGGCCGTGGCGGCGGGCAAGGACGCGGCCCAGATGATCGATCGCTACCTGCACGGCCGCCAGCTGAAGCGGCTGCCCAAGGTGGTGCTGCCCACGGTGTTCGTGGCGCCGCCGGTCGACTTCGAAGAGGGCGACGCCGCGCCCACCGCCCGCGTGCACCAGCCGTGCCTGGCCGTGACCGCGCGCGGTCGCGGGTTCGCCGAGGTCGAGCTGTGCGTCTCCGAGGAGGACGCCCTGCGCGAGGCCCGGCGTTGCATGCGCTGCGACCTCGAGTTCACGCACCCGGCTTGATGGGAGATTGTCATGCTGAACCTCACGATCAACGGCCGCCCCGCCGAGGCCCAGCCCGGTGAGACCATCCTCTGTGCTCTGAACCGCGCGGGCGTGAAGGTGCCCACGCTCTGCCACATCGAGGGGCTCGCCCCCACGGGCGCGTGCCGCCTGTGCATGGTCGAGCTCGAGGCCAACCACCAGCTCGTGCCCGCCTGCTCGTTCCCCGCCGCCGAGGGCATGGCGGTGAATACGCGCACGCCCACGGTGCTCGAGGCTCGGCGCACCATCCTGGAGCTGCTGCTCTCGAACCACCCCGACGACTGCCTGTACTGCCTGCGCAACGGGCAGTGCGACCTGCAGCGGCTGGCGAAGGAGCACGGCATCGACCAGCGGCTGTACCGCGGCAAGAAGACCACGATCCCGCAGGACATGTCGGGTCCGGCCATCGTGCGCGACCCGGAGAAGTGCATCCTCTGCGGGCGCTGCGTGCGCGTGTGCGAGGAGATCCAGACGGTCTCGGCCATCGACTTCATCGGCCGCGGCTGCAAGGCCTTCGTGGGCACCGCCTTCGATCGGGGCCTCAACGTGTCGAGCTGCATCCACTGCGGGCAGTGCGTGCGGGTGTGCCCCACGGGCGCGCTCGTCGAGCGCAGCCAGGTGCGCGAGGTGTTGCGGGCCCTGGCCGACCCGGACAACTTCTGCGTGGTGCAGCACGCCCCGGCCGTGTCGGTCACGCTGGCCGAGGAGTTCGGCGTGAAGCCGGGCGCCGACATCGACGGCAAGATGGTGGCGGCGCTCCGCAGCATCGGCTTCAAGCGCGTGTTCGACACGTCGTTCACCGCCGACCTCACCATCATGGAGGAGGGCTCCGAGCTCCTGCAGCGCGTCACGACGGGCGGGGTGCTGCCCATGATGACGTCGTGCTCGCCGGGCTGGATCAAGTTCGTCGAGGAGTTCTATCCGGACATGCTCCCGAACCTGTCGACCTGCAAGAGCCCGCAGCAGATGATGGGCGCGCTGATCAAGAGCTTCGTGGCCGAGCGCGAGGGCGTGGACCCCAAGCGCATCGTGAGCGTGTCGATCATGCCCTGCACGGCCAAGAAGTTCGAGTGCAGCCGCCCCGAGATGGGCCGGGAGAACGTGCCCGACGTCGACATCGTGCTGACGACGCGCGAGCTCGCGCAGCTGCTGCACCAATGCGGCGTCGACCTCGGCGGCTTCGAGCCCGAGGGCACCGACACGCCCTTCGGCGAGCGCTCGAGCGCCGGCAAGCTCTTCGGCGCCAGCGGCGGCGTGATGGAGGCCGCGGTGCGCTCGGCCAACTTCCTGCTGACGGGCCAGAGCCTGCCCGACCTGAAGATCGAGCCCCTGCGCGGCCTCGAGGGCTGCAAGGAGCTCACGGCCACCCTCGGCGGCGTCGAGGTCAGGGCCGCGGTCGTCAGCGGCCTGGGCAACGCGCGCAAGCTGCTCGACGAGGTCCGCGCCGGGCGCAAGCAGCTGCACTTCATCGAGGTGATGACGTGCCCCGGCGGCTGCATCAACGGCGGCGGCCAGCCCCTGTCGACCACCACCGAGGCCGTGAAGGCCCGCATGAAGCGGCTGTACCAGATCGATCGCGACGAGACGCTGCGTCAGAGCCACGAGAACCCTTGGGTGAAGCGGCTCTACGACGAGTACCTGGGCAAGCCGCTCGGCGAAAAGAGCCACCACCTGCTGCATACGCACTATCATCAGAGAGATGTAGTGTTGTGACGGAGGGAACCATGGAAGCGACCAAGAGGGTGCTGCTCGTCGACGACGACATCGACATCCTGACGCAGCTCAGCCTGCTCTTCGAGGCCGACGGCTTCGAGGTGAAGACCGCCGGCAGCCGGGCCGAGGGGGAAGACGCGTTGCTCGGGTTCCACCCCGACCTGTGCGTGTTCGACCTCATGATGGAGGAGATGGACGCGGGCTTCGTGTTGTCGAACACGTCCAAGTCGATCTACCCCGAGGTGCCGGTCATCCTGCTGACGGCCGTCGCGTCGGCCACGGGCATGGACTTCCGGCCCCGGTCGGCCACGGCCCGCGCGTGGGTCAAGGCCGACACGATCCTCGACAAGCCGGTGCGGCCCGAGCAGCTTCGAGCCGAGGTGAAGAAGCTGCTGGAGGGTTGACGTGTCGACCGCCCTGCCCCACGCCTGCTTCGTCCGCACGGTCAAGAACCGCTGCCGGCTGTGCTTCACGTGCGTGCGCAAGTGCCCGGCCAAGGCCATCCGCATCAAGCAGCGCCAGGCCGAGGTCGTGCCCGAGCGCTGCATCGGCTGCGGCAACTGCGTGCGCGTGTGCAGCCAGGGCGCCAAGCAGGTCGTACCCACCACCGACCGCGTGATCGAGCTCTTGAACGGGAGCGCGCGCGTGGCGGCCATGATCGCCCCGAGCTTCCCGGCCGAGTTCCAGGCCGAGGTCGACTTCCGCCAGCTCGTGGGCATGGTCCGGGCGCTCGGGTTCACGTTCGTGGCCGAGGTGGCGTTCGGCGCCGATCTGGTGGCCGAGCGTTACCGCCGCCTGCTGGTGCAGGACAAGGGCCGTCACATCGCGACCACCTGCCCGGCGGTCGTGGGCTTCATCGAGCGCTACCACCCCGATCTGGTGCCGAGCCTGACGCCCATCGTCTCGCCCATGCTGGCCGAGGCGCGGGCCCTGCGACAGATCTACGGCGCCGACCTGCGCGTGGTCTTCGTGGGCCCCTGCGTGGGCAAGAAGGTCGAGGCCGCCGACGAGGACGTGGCGGGCGAGATCGACGCCGTCATCACGTTCCCCGAGCTGCGCGAGATGTTCGCGGCCGCCCACCTCAGCCCCGAGCGCATCGAGCCCTCGGACTTCGACCCGCCCCATCCCGCCCTCGGGGCGCTGTTCGCGATCAGCCGCGGCATCCTGCAGGCGGCCGGCGTGCACGAGGACCTGCTGCGCGGCGACGTGATCGCGGCCGAAGGCGTACGGAACTTCACCTGCGCCGTCAACGAGTTCGCCGACGGGACCATCGAGGCCGGGCTGCTCGAGCTGCTGTCGTGCGACGGCTGCATCGCGGGCGCGAGCATGACCTCGGCCGAGACGCTCTTCAAGCGCCGCGCGCGCGTCAGCCAGTACGTGAACTACCGCATGGGCGGCCACGATTCGTTGCAGTGGCACAAGGATCTCGACCGGCTGGCGGGGCTCGACCTCAGCCGTGCGTTCCGGGCTCGCGACCAGCGCCTCGAGGACGTGGCGCCGCGAGAGATCAAGCGCATCCTGAAGCGCATGGGCAAGAGCGAGAAGACCGACGAGCTGAACTGCGGCGCCTGCGGCTACCAGACGTGCCGCGAGCACGCCATCGCCATCAAGAAGGGCCTGGCCGAGAACGAGATGTGCCTGCCCTACGTCATCGAGGAGTTCCAGCGCAACATCCACGAGCTGCGCCTGTCGAACGACAAGCTCGCCAGCACCCAGGAGCAGCTGATGCACTCGGAGCGCCTGGCCAGCATGGGGCAACTGGCGGCCGGCGTGGCGCACGAGCTGAACAACCCCCTGGGCGTCATCCTCATGTACGCCCACCTGATGATCGACGAGAGCGAGGCGGCGACCGCGGGCCGAGACGATCTGTTGACCATCGTGCAGCAGGCCGACCGTTGCAAGCGCATCGTGGCCGGGCTCCTGAACTTCGCGCGCGAGAACAAGGCGCTGCTGCAGGCCGTCGACGTGGGCGAGCTCGTGGAGCAAGGGCTTTCGAGCGTGCCGGCGCCGAAGTACGTGCGCGTGCGCAGCGAGCTCGGTCATCGCACGCGGCTGTGGGAGCTGGACCCCGACCAGATGGTGCAGGTGCTGACGAACCTCGTCAGCAACGCCTACCAGGCCATGCCCGACGGCGGCGTGCTCGAGGTGCGCACGTCCGAGACCGCCGATCGCCTCATCATCGAGGTCGAGGACACGGGCTGCGGCATCCCCAAGGAGAACCTCACGAAGATCTTCCAGCCCTTCTTCACGACCAAGAAGCTCGGCAAGGGCACCGGCCTGGGCCTGGCGGTCACCTACGGCATCGTCAAGATGCACCGGGGCGACATCACGGTGCGCTCGAACGCCGACCCCTTGCTCGGGCCCACGGGCACGACCTTCGCCGTGACGGTGCCCCGGCGCGTGGAGGTGGTCGCATGAAAGAGACGCTGCGCGTGCTCGTCGTCGACGACGAGGAGGGCATGCGGAGGGGCGTGGTGCGCGCGCTCGCCCGCTTCGAGGCCCGACTGCCCGATCTCGACAAGGAGGTCGGCTTCGAGACCGACTCCGCCGAGAGCGCCGAGGAGGCCCTCTCGCGCATCGAGGCGCAGGCCCCGGACATCCTGTTGCTGGACTACAAGCTGCCGGGCATGACCGGCCTCGACCTGCTGGAGCGCCTCGAGCCGAAGGGGCTCGACACCGTGATCATCATGATCACCGCGTACGCGTCGATCGAGACGGCCATCGTGGCCACCAAGCGGGGCGCGTACGATCTGCTGCCCAAGCCCTTCACGCCCGAGGACCTCAAGGCCTCGGTGCGCAAGGCGACGCGGCACCTGGTGCTGCAGCGCGAGGCGCGGCGCCTGGCGGCCGAGCGGCACCAGATCCGCTTCCAGTTCCTGTCGGTGCTGTCCCACGAGCTGAAGGCGCCGCTGGCGGCCGTCGAGGGCTACCTGAACATCCTGCGCGACCGGGCGCTCGGCCCCGAGGTGGGCGCCTACGACGAGCCCATCAAGCGCTCGCTCATCCGGCTCGACGGCGCGCGCAAGCTGATCTTCGACCTGCTCGACCTCACGCGCATCGAGTCGGGCCAGAAGAAGCGCGAGCTCGGCCGGGTCGACCTGGTCGAGGTGGCGCGTTCGGCCATCGAGGCGGTGCAGGCCGACGCCGACCGGCGGGGCATCGCCGTCTCGCTCGTGGCGCCCCCGAGCCTCGAGCTGGTCGCCGACCGGGGCGAGCTCGACATCGTGCTCAACAACCTGGTCTCGAACGCGGTGAAGTACAACCGCGACCAGGGCCGCGTCACGGTCACCCTCGCCGAGCGGGAGCCCGACACGCTCGCGGTGGCCGTCGAGGACACGGGCATCGGCCTCACGCCGGACGAGGCCGCCAAGCTGTTCGGCGAGTTCGTGCGCATCAAGAACGCGAAGACGCGCACCATCCCCGGCAGCGGCCTCGGGCTGTCGATCGTCAAGCGCCTGGCCCAGCTCTACGGCGGCGGCGTCGGCGTCGAGAGCACACCCGATGTGGGCTCTACGTTCACCGTCGTCCTGAAGCGGTCGAGCGCCGCATGATCAACGATCAGCTCGTCCACGAAGTGCTCGCGCGCGCGTCGCGGCCCGACGCGGGGAGGGTGCGCGAGATCCTGGCCCACGCGGCCGACTTGCAGGGCCTGTCGCCCGACGAAGCGGCCGCCCTGTCGCACGTGAGCGACCCCGCGCTCCGCTCCGAGATCTTCGCCGCCGCGCGGCAGCTGAAGGACACCATCTATGGGGCGCGGCTGGTGCTGTTCGCGCCCCTGTACGTGTCGAACCTGTGCGGCAACGACTGTGCCTACTGCGCCTTCCGCGTGAGGAACCGCGCGCTCAAGCGCCGCGCGCTGACGCAGGACGAGCTGCGCTCCGAGGTCGAGGTGCTGCTGACCCAGGGCCACAAGCGCGTGCTGCTCGTGGCCGGCGAGGCCTATCCGAACCAGGGCTTCCGGTACATCCTCGACGCCGTGCACACCATCTACGACGCGCGCGTGGGACCCCATGGCATCCGCCGCGTCAACGTGAACGTGGCACCCCTCGAACTGGACGACTTCATCGCGCTGAAGGCGTGCGGCATCGGCACCTACCAGTTGTTCCAGGAGACCTACCACCGCGGCACCTACGCCTCGGTGCACCTGGGGGGTCGCAAGCGCGACTACGACTGGCGGGTCACCGCCATCGACCGCGCCCTGCAGGCGGGCATCGACGACGTGGGGGTGGGCGTGCTGTTCGGCCTGTACGATTGGCGGTACGAGGTGCAGGCGCTGTTGCAGCACGTGGGGCACCTCGAGGCCACCTTCGGCGTGGGGCCGCACACCATCAGCATTCCCCGCCTCGAGCCCGCCAGCGGCGCCGACCTCGCGAGCAACCCGCCGGCGCCGGTGTCCGACGACGACTTCCGGCTGCTGATCGCGGTGCTGCGCCTGGCCGTGCCCTACACGGGCCTGATCCTGTCGACGCGCGAGAGACCCGACATGCGGCGCGAGGCCTTTGCCTTGGGCGTGTCGCAGATCTCGGCCGGCAGCCGCACGAACCCCGCAGGCTACGCCGAAGGCGAGGACGAAGCCCACGCGGGTCAGTTCTCGCTGGGCGACCACCGCACGCTCGACGAGGTGGTCCGCGACGTGGCCGAACACGGCTACATCCCGTCGTTCTGTACGGCCTGCTACCGCATGGGGCGCACGGGGCAGGACTTCATGGACCTCGCGAAGCCGGGCGCCATCAAGGGGCACTGCGACCCGAACGGCGTGTCGACCTTCGCCGAGTACCTGCAGGACTTCGCGACGCCCGAGACGCGGGCCGTCGGGGAGCGCGCCATCGCCGCCGTGCTGGCGGGCATGGCCGAGGGGCCGAGGCTGCGCGCCGAGGCCATGCTGGCCAAGGTGCGCGCCGGCACACGAGATGTGATGTGCTGATGGGGGTGAGGTTGGATCTCGAGACCATCGCCACCTGGCTCCGCGAGACCGACCCCGCGCGCCTCGACGATCTGCGAACGCGCGCGGACCGGGTGCGCCGCGAGCACGTGGGCGACGAGGTGCACCTGCGCGGCCTGATCGAGATCTCGAACCACTGCGTGCGCCACTGCACCTACTGCGGACTGCGCGCCGATCGATCCGATCTGTCGCGCTACCGCATGGAGCCCACCGAGATCCTGGCCGTGGCACACCAGGCGCAGCTGCTGGGGTACGGCACGGTCGTGTTGCAGGCCGGCGAGGATCCGGGCCTCACGCGCGAGGGCGTGGCCGACGTGGTCCGGCGCATCAAGGCCGAGACGGGCCTGGCCGTCACGCTCAGCCTGGGCGAGCGCTCGGCCGACGATCTCGAGGCCTGGCACACCGCGGGCGCCGACCGCTACCTGCTGCGCTTCGAGACCTCGAACCCCGTGCTCTACCGCGTGTTCCATCCGCGCGGGCCCGGCCGCGTCGAATTGCGCCTGCAGCGCCTGCGCCGGGCCCGCGAGGTGGGCTACGAGATCGGCAGCGGCGTGATGGTGGGCCTGCCGGGCCAGACCTGGCACGACGTGGCCCGCGACCTGCTGCTCTTCCGGGAGCTCGACCTCGACATGATCGGCCTGGGTCCCTGGATCCCGCACCCCGACACGCCGGCCGTCGACTTCGACGATCGGGAGACCGCCCCGGAGCGGCTGGCGCTGAACGACGCGGCCACCACGCTGAAGGCGCTGGCGCTCACGCGCCTGCTTTGCCCCGACGCGAACCTGCCCGCCACCACGGCCCTGGCCACCGTCGACCCCGTCTCGGGGCGCGAGGACGGCCTGCGCTGGGGCGCCAACATCGTGATGCCGAACCTCACACCCATGGCGTACCGCCAGCACTACGAGATCTACCCGGGCAAGGCCTGCATCGGCGAGACCCCGGAGCAATGCCACGGCTGCCTGCGAGGCCGCATCGAGTCCGTCGGGCGCACCCTCGGCGGCGGGCGCGGCGACAGCGCGGCGCTGACCCGGCGGCAAGGAGCAGGGGCATGAGCTCGACGCGGACCGAGACGGACCTGCTCGGCTCGCGCGACGTGCCCACCGACGCCCTGTGGGGCATCCACACGTTGCGGGCCCTCGAGAACTTCCCGCTGGCCGGTCGGCCCGTGAACGCGGCGCTGGTGCACGCGTTCGGCGCGGTCAAGCTGGCCGCGCTCCGCGCGAACCACGAGGTGCGGCCCTGGCCCCCGGAGGCGCTCGCGGCGATGGAACGAGCCGCCGCCGAGTTGATGGCCGGCGCCCTCGACGCGCACGTGCCGGTCGACGCTCTGCAGGGGGGCGCCGGCACCAGCTTGAACATGTGCGTGAACGAGGTGCTGACGAACCGTTCGCTGCAGCTCCTCGGCCGCGCGCCCGGCGACTACGCCGTGCTCGATCCCACCGACGATCTGAACCGCTCGCAGAGCACCAACGACACCTTCCCCACGGCGCTGCGCGTGGCCGCCATCGGCCTGCTGCGTGAGCTCGAGCGCGAGGTGGTCGCCCTGCAGGAGGCCTTCCAGGCCCGCGAGCGCGACTTCGCCCACGTGGTCAAGGTGGGGCGCACCCAGCTGCAGGACGCCGTGCTCACGACCCTGGGCCGCGAGATGAGCGCCTACGCCGAGGCCCTGGCGCGCGATCGGTGGCGCATCTACAAGTGCGAAGAGCGCCTGCGCGTCGTCAACCTGGGCGGCACCGCCATCGGCACCGGGGTGGGCGCTCCGCGTCGCTACATCTTCCGGGCCGTCGAGCACCTGCGCACGCTGACCGGCTTCGGCCTCGCGCGCGCCGAGAACCTGGTCGAGGCCACCCAGAACGCCGACGTGTTCGTCGAGGTGAGCGGCATCCTGAAAGCGCACGCCGTCACGCTCATGAAGATCTCGGGCGATCTCCGCCTGCTCTCGTCCGGCCCCGATGCCGGCATGAGGGAGGTCCGGCTGCCCCCCCTCCAGGCTGGATCCTCCCTCATGCCCGGCAAGGTCAACCCCGTGTTGCCGGAGGCCGTCACCCAGGTCGCGCTGCGCGTGATGGCGCACGACCAATCCATCGCCACGGCGGCGGCGCTCGGGTGCCTCGAGCTGAACCCGTTCCTGCCCCTGATCGCCGACGCGCTGCTCGACTCGCTGGGCCTGCTCACGCGGGCGTGTCGCCTGTTGAACGTGCGCTGCGTCGCCGGGCTCGAGGCCGACGAGGCGCGCTGCCGCGAGCACGTGGAAGGCTCGACGGCGACGGTCTCGGCCCTGGTGGGGCAGCTCGGCTACCATGCCGCGCAGGAGGCCGCCAGGGAGGCGCTCGAGACGGGCCGCAGCGTGCGCGAGGTGGTGCTGGCGTCCGGGGCGCTCACCCCCGAGCGCTTCGACGAGCTCACGTCGCCCGAGGCCGTCACCAGGCTCGGCCAGCCCGACTCCGAGGCCCCATGAGCCAACGCACGCCGCGTGGGATGCGCCTGCACCTGGCCCTGTTCGGTCGCCGGAACGTGGGCAAGTCGTCGCTGCTGAACGCCCTGACGGGCCAGCAGGTCTCGATCGTCAGCCCGTTGGCCGGCACCACCACCGATCCGGTCGAGAAGCTCATGGAGCTGCAGCCCATCGGGCCGGTGGTCTGGATCGACACCGCCGGGCTGGACGACACCGGACCGCTGGGCGCGCTGCGCATCGAGAAGACGCGCCAGGCCTACGATCGCGCCGACGTCGGCTTGCTGATCACCGAAGGCGCCTGGGGCGAGGTCGAGGAAGACGTGCTGACGGCCTTGGGCGCGCGCGGCGTGCCCGTGGTCGTGGTCTTCACCAAGATCGATCTGTCGCCGCCGGAGCCGGCGCGCCTGGCGGCCCTGTCCGCGCGCGGCGTGCCCTGCGTGGGCACCTCGTCGGTCGCGCGCCAGGGGCTCGACGCCCTGCGCGCCGCCCTGGTGTCCGTGCTGCCCGACGACTGGCTCGACGCGCCCACCATCCTGGGCGATCTCGTGCCCCCCGGCGGCACGGTGGTGATGGTCGTGCCCATCGACAAGGAGGCCCCCAAGGGCCGCCTGATCCTGCCCCAGGTGCAGTGCCTGCGCGATGCCCTGGACCACGACGCGCTCTCGCTGGTCGTGAAGGAGCACGAACTGCGCGCGGCGCTCGACCTGCTGCGCGCTCCCCCGGCGCTGGTGGTCACCGACTCGCAGGCGTTCCTGAAGGTGGCCGCCGACGTGCCGACCGCGGTGCCCATGACCTCGTTCTCGATCCTCTTCGCGCGCTACAAGGGCGACCTGGCCGAGTTCGTGCGAGGCGCGCGGGCCATCGACCGCCTGCGCTCGGGCGACCGCGTGCTCATCGCCGAGGCGTGCACGCACCATCCCGTGGGAGAGGACATCGGGCGCGTGAAGATCCCGCGTTGGCTCACGCAATACGTGGGCGGAAAGCTCGAGATCGATGTGCGGGCGGGCGCCGACTTCCCGGAGGACCTGACGCCCTATCGGCTGGTCGTGCAGTGCGGCGGATGCGTGCGTACCCGGCGCGAGATGCTGTCGCGGATCCTGAGGTGCCGGCAGGCCGGCGTGCCCATCACCAACTACGGGGTGGCCATCGCCTGGTCGCTCGGCATCGCGCCGCGCGCCCTCGCGCCCTTCCCCGAGGCTGCGCTGTTGTCGGATTGACAGCCGGCCTCGCCCTTCGGACACTGGCGGTACGATCTTCGTGGAGCCCCCCGATGCGGAAGCTCGCC
>CAZBRS010000074.1:0-9192 GCA_964494475.1 uncultured Myxococcales bacterium
GCTTGGGCGGCTCGGGTTTGGGCGGCTCGGGCTTCACCACGGGCTTGGGCGGCTCGGGCTTCACCACGGGCTTGGGCGGCTCGGGCTTGGGCGGCTCGGGCTTCACCACAGGCTTGGGCGGCTCGGGTTTGGGCGGCTCGGGCTTCACCACGGGCTTGGGCGGCTCTGGCTTTACCACGGGCTTGGGAGGCTCGGGCTTGGGCGGTTCGGGCTTGACCACCGCCACGGGGGCCGGGGCCGGCACGACGGCCGGGGCCGCCACGGGCGCCGGGGTCGGCACGACAGCCGGGGCCGGCACGACGGCCGGGGCCGCCACGGGCGCCGGGGTCGGCACGACGGCCGGGGCCGCTGCGGGCGCTGGGGTCGGAGCGACGACCGGGGCCGCTGCGGGCGCCGGGATCGGCGCGGCAGCGGGCTTCGGCACGGGCAGCGGCTTCGCGGGGGGGGTCGGCTTCTTCACCGGGGCTGCGGCCACCGTGGCGGGCTTGCTCGGCGCCTGGGGAGCGCCGTCCTTGTGATCGCCCCAGACCATCAGCGCGATCACGGCGCCCAGGGCCACGACGCCCAGGATGGCCACGGCGATGGGCCAGTTCGACGAGCGCTCGGGCACGGCGGCGACCGGACGATGCGGCGTCGGCTTCGGCGCCGCGGGGCCCGGGCGGGCAGCCACCATGGCCGTGGGGGGGCGGAGGCCCTGGCCGGGGGGGGTGGGCTCGGTCTTCGCCGCGGGCGCGGCGGGCGAGGTCGGGGCCAACGGCGGCAACGGCGCGGCCTGCTGGCCTCCGTTCTTGCGGGCCTTCTGGGCCTTGCGCTCGGCCTTGGTCAGGGGCCGTTCCTGGGCCACGGGTGCCGTCGTCGAGGGCTTCGCCGGGGCTCCGCTCGGGGCGGGCGGCGCGGGCTCGTGGCCGATGACGACCATATCGTCGGCCGGCTGGGCGCGCCGCTCGGGCACCGGGAGGTGATCGTCGTCGACCGGCGCGGCCGCGCGGGCCTTGGACGGCGGGTCGACCGGCAGCAGGTCGTCGTCGTCGAGCAGGGCCAGGGGCACGTCTTCCTCGAAGGGCTCGAGGTCTTCGATGATGTCGTCGGGGGGCAGCGGGGGCGGCGTGGGCGCGGCCTTCGCTGACGCCAGGGGGGGCAGGGGGGGGACGCCGATCTCGACCGTCTCGCCGCGCTTGTCGGCCTCGGGCCGCGCCGGCTTCGGCGGAGGCAGGGGCGGGATGCCGGGGATCTCGACGGTGCCTCCGGCGCTCGGGGGAGGCGTTGCGTCGTGGAGCGGCACCTCTTCGAAGCGGTCGGTCGTGTCGGTCTCGTCGAGCTCGATGAGATCGTCGATGATCGGAGGCTCCGGGGCGGGTGGCGCGGGGGGCGTCGGCGCGGGCTCGGGCTCGGCAATCGGCTCGGGCTCGGCAATCGGCTCGGCGATCGGCGCGGGCGCGGGCTCGGCGATCGGCGCGGGAGGAGGAAGGGTGGCGGACTCGGCGATGACCGTCTCGGCCTCGTCGGATTCGTCGAACCCGGGCTCTTCGTCTTCGAGCCTGGCGATCGCGGGCCGCGGGGGCGCCTCGGGCGCAGGCGGTGCTTCGACCGGTGCGGGGGCGGCCTCGTGGACCTCGATCTCCTCGGCGGCGACCACGTCTTCGTCGACCTCTTCCAGATCGATGAGCCCGGCCACGTCGCTGGTCTCCCAGGCGGCCGGCTCGATCTGGAAGATGCGGCGCAGGTCGGTCCAGAACGACGTGACGTCGGCGAAGCGGGAGTGGGAGTCACGCGCCGTGGCCTTCAGGAAGAACGCGTCGAGGTCGTTCGAGAAGAAGGGGCCCTGCTCGCTGAGCGCCACGCCCGGTCGTACCGGCGCGCCCAGGAGCATCTCGCCGATCACGAGCCCGAGCGCGTAGATGTCGGACTGGCGGATCTCTTCGAGGTCGGAGGCGGCCTGCTCGGGCGCCACGTAGTGATCCCAGGCGGGCGTTACGGCGGGCGGATCGGGGATGTTGGCCTTGCCGGCCAGGAAGTAGGGGTCGCTGATGCGCAGGTCGGTGCCCGCGAACAGGATGTTCTCGGGCTTCACGTTGCCGTGCACGCCGATGCGGTGAACCCACTGCAGCACGTTGCAGAGCACCGAGAACACGTCGGCCAGCTCGCGCTTGGTGAAGGGCTTGCCGGTGGAGCGCCGCTCGAGCAGCACCTCGCGCAGGTTCTGGCCCGCGAAGAAGGGCTCGGTCAGGAACACGTACTCCGACGTGACGAAGATGTCCTTCACGCCCAGCAGGTGCTTGTGCATGTAGGCGCGCGTTCGGTACAGGCGGAAGAGGTTGGTCTCGCGCGCGGCGTCGCGGAACAGCTCGGGTCGGAAGACCTTGAGCGCCACTTCTTTCTTGAAGATGCGATCGGTGGCCTTGAACAGCCCACCGTGAATGCCGACTCCGAGCCATTCGGTGAGCTCGAAGCGGCCGAGCAGGAGGCTTCCTTCGCGGGGGAGCCATTCGGGACGAGGCGTCATGGAGACACTCCCGGGGGGCAGGATGAACGGGAAAGGATTACCAGAAGCACCCTCGCCCTTCAAGGCGATTCCGCCAGGGGATCAGAGGATCTCGACCCCGGTCTGGCGACTCTGCCACAGGAGCGCGGCCATCTCGTCGATCAGGGGGCGCGTGGTCTCGGCGTCGCGGGCCGAGATGGGTACGGCGCCGTGCAAGGCCGCGCGAGCGCGCGCGTCTTCGCCGTCGTCGGCGAGGTCGAGCTTGTTGAAGACCAGCAGGCGTGGCACGTCGGTGAGCTCGAGGTCGGCCAGCACCTGCTCCACGGCCTCGATGTGGCGTTCGAGGCGCGGGCTGGTCAGGTCGACCACGTGCAGCAGCAGGTCGGAGTCGAGCAGCTCCTCGAGCGTGGCGCGAAAGGCCGCCAGGATGGCCGGCGGCAGGTGCTCGATGAAGCCCACGGTGTCCGTGAGTACGATCTCGCGTTCGTCGGGGAAGCGCAGCCGGCGGGCCGTGGGGTCGAGCGTGGAGAACAGCTCGTTCTTCGCGCGCACGTCGGCGCCCGTGAGCGTGTTCAGCAGCGTCGACTTGCCGGCGTTGGTGTAGCCGACCAGCGAGACGACCGGCACCCCGCGCGTGCCACGGCGCTTGCGGGTCTCGCGGCGCTGCTTGGCCATCTGCTCGAGCTGGCGCTCGAGCAGCTTGATGCGATCGCGGATGCGGCGCCGGTCCTCCTCGAGCTTGGTCTCGCCGGGGCCGCGCCCGCCGATCCCGCCAGCCAGGCGGCTGAGGGCCCCGGCCTGCTGCACCAGGCGCGGCAGGCGGTACTTCAGCTGGGCCAGCTCGACCTGCAGCTTGCCGTCGGCGCTGCGCGCCCGCTGCACGAAGATGTCGAGGATGAGCATGGTGCGGTCGATGACGCGCAGGTCCGTGATCTCGGTCAGCGCCTTGACCTGGCCGGGTGCGAGCTCCTGGTTGAAGATCAGGAGGTCGACGCCGGCCTCGACCGAGCGCTGCAGGATCTCGTCGAGCTTGCCCTTGCCGATGAAGGTGCGCACGTCGGGCTGCGCGCGGCGCTGGGTGAAGACCTCGACGACGTCGACGCCGGCGGTCTTGGCCAGCTCGAGCGTCTCGTCGACCGCCACCGGGGCCTCGAAGCGCGCGGGCAGCTCGACGTGCACCAGCATGGCGCGCGTGCGGCCCCCGGCCACGGCCTGGCCGTCGTCGAACTTGCGGAAGGCCACCTCGATCTCGCGCACCCGATCGAGCAGGTCGGGCCGCACGCCGTGGATCGAGCGCGGCGGGTCGACCACCTTGCGGATATAGCGCGCGTTGGCGTCGGGCTGCAGCCAGGCCCCCTGGTAGCGGTCGGGCTCGCCGTCGCGGGTGACGGTGACGACGCCCAGCGTGTCGAGCCGCAGCTTGATGAGGTCGGTGAGGTCCTCGTCGTCGAGCGGCGCCTCGCCGAGGTGCGTGTGGATGAAGCGCAGGCCGCGCAGGCGCTCCTGTGACGCCCGGAAGCGCCCGGTGTCGGGGATGGTGATGCGGGTCGCCTCGCCGACCACCACGAACTCGACCACGCCCTTGCGGGACAGCAGCACGCCAACCTGCAGGCCCAGGCGGCGGCTGAGCGCGGCCATCTCGGCGGCCACCTCGTACGACACGGGCAGCTCGGGTTGCACGCGCCGGCGGTACAGGCGCTTCAGTTCTTCGTGGTCGGACGGCTTCAGGGTGTGGCTCTCGCCAAAGACGCTCTGACTCGTGGGGGCCTCGTGGGGGTACAGTCTCCGGTGGGCAATGTAGGGGCGAACCGCGCTCAGTGCAACTGGTACATCACCTGGCACACCGGGGGTTGGCAGCGCAGGTCCGAGGCCCTGGCGTGACACCAGGCGCCGGGCTGGCAGTCGAACAGGCACGTCTCGCCCACTCCCGGCAGGGGGCGGCAGGCCAGGTCGCCCTCGTCGTCGGGGAGGCAGGCCGCGCCCGCACCGCACTCGTTGCCCACCGAGCAGCTCGTGCCCAGGGGGTAGGCCGCGGCGCAGGCTCCCACGTGGAAGTCGCAGTAGAGCCCGTCGGCGCAGATGGGGTCGTTCTGGCAGGGCTCCCCCACCTTCTTGCGCGAGGCGCAGAACGACCCGTCGGTGGTGAAGTCGCAGGCCAGGTCCGGGGACTTGCCGTCGCCGTCGAAGTCGTCGGTCGCGCACCGGTTGGGGTTCGCGCAGGGCTCGCCGTCCCCGGGGGGCTCGTCGCACACGAAGACGTCGGCGGCGCAGGCCAGGCCCGGGCCGCAGACGAACGGGCCGTCGACGTCGAGGGCGCACGCGTCGCCCTTGCCGGGCAGCGGGCCGCAGGTGCCGGCCAGGTCGCCCTCGACGCGGCAGGCCAGCGCCTCGGTGCAGCCCACGCCGTTCGAGCAGGGCAAATCCAGGCCCGGCGAGGCCGCGCACACGCCCTCGACGCAGCTGAACCCGGCCCGGCAGCCCGTGTCGCCGACGCACGCGGCGCCCGCGCCCCCCTCGGCCTCGCAGCGGATGTCGAGGGTGCCCAGGCAGAGGCCGCGCTGGCCGCAGGAGGCGCCCAGGGTGCACTGCTCGGCGGGGAACCCGGCGCAGACCTCGCCCAGGCACGCCAGGGGCGTCTGGCAGGCCGCGTCGCCCGAGCAGGAGCCCCCGGCCTCGACCGGCAGCGCGCAGCGCGAGGCGATGCACGTCGCAGGGGGCGCGCACGCCGGGGTGGGCTCGGCGCAGGCCTCGCCGGCGGGCGCGAAGGCCCGGCAGGCACCGTCGACGCAGTCTCCCTCGAGGCAGTGGGCCCGGTGCAGGCAGGGCCCCCCCTCGGCCGACAGCGCCACGCACGTCGCCTCGACGCACGCGCCCCTCCCGCCCGCGCAGGGCGATTGAGAGCAGGCAGCGCCCAGGTCTCCCGGCTCGGCGAACTGGCGCGCACAGGCCGGGCCCGCGGCGCTCTGGTCGGCGGCGCCGCAGGGGCCCGCCGCGACCTCCAGCGACTGCAGGCACGCCGCGACATCGGACACCGACACGACCGCCAGGCCCGCGGCCACGGCGACCGCGAGCTCGGCCGTATTGCCGGCGCACTCGTCCATGGCCAGGGTCCGGCAGGCTTCCTCGGTGGGCGAGCCGCCGGTCGGGGTGCTGCAGCCGCAGGCCAGCACGCGGGCGCACGTCCACTCGGCCCAGGGTCGGCAGAAGCTCTCGGTCACGTCGGTGCTGATCGGCCAGGCCTCGTCCGCGTCGGTCGCGTCGTCCCTTGCGTCCGCGTCGAGGGCCGAGCCGTCGGCGGTCTCGGCGCCCTGGCCGCCGCCGCAGGCCGCCACGCCCACGGGGAGAAGCAGCGCCGCCAGGAGCAAGGCCCATCGTCGGTGCATCACGTCCTCCGTCACCCTCCCCAGCGCACCCGCACCGAGGCCTGCGCCTCGAGCCGACCCGCCCGGAGCGCGCGATTGAGCAGCAGGCTCCAGGCGTCGACCGACGCCGCGTCGAGGGCGTGCTCCTGCCGGTGGTCGAGCACGGCGCTGAGCAGGGCGGCGAAGGGCCGCGACGCCGCGTCGAAGCGATCGCCGTCGCGGTACCACGCGCCCAGGCCGCCCCTCTGCAGCAGGTAGCGCCGGTCCGGGCGCGCGACCTCGACCAGGAAGCGGTGGGGCGCGGTGGGTTCGGCGTGGGGCACGAACTCGATCACGAGGCCCGGAGCGGCCCCGCCGGGCGCGGCAGCGCGGAGGGCGGCCGTCGGCGAGGGAGAGCCGGGAGCGGGGGGCGGGGAAGCGGGCGCCGCGGGCCACTCCCGCCGCAGGGCGGCGAGGTCGAGGCCGCGCGCCGACGTGCCGAGCGTCACCTCCACGACGCGTCCGTCGGGGGCGACCAGCGTGACGAGGAGGCCGCCCGCCCGGTCGTAGCGCAGGCCGCCGTTTCGCCAGGGGCCGAGCGCCTCGCCCGGCCAGAGGCCCGGACCCAGGCTCTGCCACGCGGCCTGGAACAGGCGCGCGGCCGGGGCGTCGAGGGTGCCGTCGCGCTCGAACACCGCGGGCGGAGGCAGGGTGACGGTCGCCAGGTGGCGCACGGCCGCGGCGAGTCGCTCCGGCGGGAGCCCTGCCCCCCGGGCGGGGAGCACGTTCAGGTAGTCGACCACGTGGCCGAGCGCCCCCTCGCGGGCCCCGGCCGCCTCGAGTTGCAGTGCCACGCGGCCCGTCGCGTCCTCGAGCTCGATGGCCACGAGCGGCGCGCCGTCGAGGAACCAGTCGACCCGGCGGAAACGGTCGGCGGGCAGGGAGTCGATGGCCGCCAGCAGCGCCTCTTCGGGGAAGGGGGCCAGGGCCCGCGGGTCGGCCATGCCCGCCAGCGCGAGGTCGACGACTTGCCCGCTGCTGCCGGGGACGCGGAGCAGCACGTCGCGCAGGGTGCGATCGTGCACGGCCACGGGCTTCTGGGCGCGGGTCGGCGCGAACGCCGGGTGCGTCCAGTGCGTGCGGCGGTGGCGGCAGGCCGGCAGCAGCGCGCACCCGCGGCACTCGGCGCGGTAGGGGTTGGCCCGGAGCTGCCCTTCGATCTCGGTGGCTGCGTTGACCGCCACCACGTCGTCGGCCAGGTCCTGCACCCCCTCGTGGTTGTCGAGCAGCCGGGCCCCGCGGGCGAGGTACTCGACGCCCAGCGACAGGTGCTCGTTCCCCGGCAGCAGGCAGAGCGGCGCCTTGTCGAGCTTGAGATCGAGGCCGGGGGGCAGGGTGGGCAGCAACGCGGCGAGCTCGCGCCGGCGCTCCTCGAACGGCTCGAGCAGGTCGAGGGGCGCCCCGGGCTGCATCGGCGTGGGGATCAGCGCCCCCAGACGCATGGCCGTGAAGCTCTCGCCCAGGGCCCCGTGCAGCGTGGCCACGATCTGGGCCAGCCGTCCGGCGTTGAACGCGGCCAGCTCCGTCTCGGTGGCCACGCCGAGGCGGCGCTCGGGGTGCGCGTGGTTGTGGTCGCGCACCGCGGTCAGGCCTGCGAGCACGCGGTCGTAGGCCTCGGGATCGGACTGCGTCCACGTGGCGAACGTGGCGCGATCGGCGAAGTGGAACGACACCTGCAACTGGTCGACGCCGGCCGCGGCGATGGCCTCGACCCTGCCGGGCCGCGCCAGCACCTGGCCGTTGGTGGCCACGCCGACGCCCAGGCCGAGCTCGCGGGCCAGGTGGAGCACCTCGAGGATGTCGGGGCGCAGCAGCGCCTCGCGGCCGCACAGGATGATGCGCGACGTGTGGGCGCGCGCCTCGGTGAAGAGCTGGCGCAGGGCGGCCAGGTCGGGGTCGGGCACGTCGGCGCGGTGCTGCGCGTAGCAGAACAGGCAGCGCTGGTTGCACCGCTCGGTGGTGACCAACTCGGCCCACTCGCCAGCGCCGTGCGTGGAGTCGTGACCCATCGACATGCGGCGACTATTCCAGAGCCGATCCACCCGGTCAAGCTCGGCAGAACCGAACCCCGTGGTCGGGCGGCACGGGCTCGACTATACTGCGTGCATGTCGAACGCCATCGCCGAGCAGAACGCGGCGGCCCTGGTCCGCGCCATCCAGAGCCTGAACGAGACCGTGGGAGGCTGGGCCACCTTCACGCCCACGGCCCGCCGGCGCGCGCGCGCCGTGTACAACTTCTCGTACGAGGTGGCCACCGGGCGCATCGTCGCCTTCCGCACCGGCCAGGTCGCGGGCGCCAACGGAGACTCCGCCCGGGCGGAGCCCGGCGTGGCCCACGGGGGCCGCGTCACGGTGGCCTTCGACTTCGCCCGGCTGCCCGACCTCCGCCCCGGCCAGCGCCTGGGCCGCCTCATCGAGGTGGTCGATCTCGAGTGCCTGGGCCGCCATTCGGGCGACGCAGCGACCCGCGACGTCTTCACCCTGACGCGCCTGCGCGCCAACGAGCTGCTGGCCGAGACCCGGTTGGATTAGGCGGGCCGGGCCCCACGATCACTCGCAAATGCGCGTGCCGTCCGCGGCCGCGGGGCCGCACGCCCCGTCGTCGCGACAGGCCTGCCCGTTGTGGGGGGTGCCGCCGTAGGCGCACGGCTGGCCGGGCTCGGCCACGACCGCGCACCCGCCCACCCGGCCCGGGCCCGCGTCGGCCTCGGCCACGCAGCCCGCGGTCCAGCCCCAGGGGCTCGCCGGGCAGTCGGCGTGCGTCGCGCACGCGGCGGGCAGGCAGAAGGCGAAGTCGCCCGTGGCGTCTCCGTTCATGCAGCGCAGGCCGGCCACGCAGCTCCCCTGGATCTCGGCGGCCGTGGCGCCGGGCTCGCCGGCTCCGTCGTTGGCCGTGCACTCCTGCCACAGTTCGTGGCCGGGCGCGCAGTAGAACGCGGTGCCCCCGCCGGGCAACAGGGCGAAGCAGCGCTGCCCGTCCGGGCAGTCGCTGGCGCCTGCGCACGGCACGCGGGCGGCCGCCTCGCGGCACCTGGACACGTACAGCTCGATCCGGCACTCGAGCCCCTCGGCGCAGGGCCGCGCGTCGTAGTACATGCCGTCCTTGCAGAGCTCGCCCTCGGCCCCCGGCGTGTCGCAGAGCCAGTTCTGGCCCACGTTCGCCGGCTCGTCGGTGAAGCACCAGACGAGCGTGGGCACCAGGCCCTCCGGGCAACCCGCGGCCGGAGGCGTCACCTTCGAGGGATCGCACGTGGGCGTGTCCGGAGGCCCCTCGACCTCGGCGTCCGCGACGGCCTCGGCCACGGCGTC
>CAZBRS010000074.1:9292-20931 GCA_964494475.1 uncultured Myxococcales bacterium
GGTGGTTCGGGACGTGCCCTCGGGTCCGCATGGGGTCCTCACGGTCGCCGTGATCCGGCCGTATCGTGAGAACAATCGAGGCGGCCGTCAACCGGGCGCGGGTAGTGGGTTTCAGGTCCGGTTCCGTCGTCATCGATGATCTCCAGCCGCACGAAGGTCCCCTCCGGCTCCGGTTCGCGCTCCCACCAGTAGGCTCCGCCCCGCTGCAGAGCCTGCAGGTTCTCGGCCCCCTCGATGACCAGTTCGCGATGGCGCCCGGCAAGGCTCCCCGAGCTGCTCGTGGCCGCCACCGCGAAGACCAGGCGACCCTCGCGGACCTGGTAGGCCGGCACGAAGTAGAAGGGGTACGCGCCCTGGGTCCAGGTCAGCACGCACCCCTCGCCGCGCCGCTCGACCACGGGAGGCTGCGCGAACAGCGTGCCGCGCGTGCAGGGGAAGCCCGGGCCGAAGCGCCACCCCATCGCGACGCAGGCGCTCACCACGACCACCGCCGTGAGCGCGACGATCACGAGGAAGACGCGGCGCCCGTTCATCGTGTGCACCTCCCCGGGGCCCCCGAGGGGCCTTCGTCGCTCGACTCTAGCGCGAAGCCGGGCCCACGTCCGGGGGAAACTCGAGCCTACTTCGAGTCCTGGCGGACCCAAACAACCTTGTCTTTCTAAAGACAGCCTATAGAATGATCCCTGACTTTCTAAAGGCTGCCTTCGATGCGACGCCTCATCGATGCTGACCTCGACGCCTGGGCCTCGTCCCCGAGGCGCAAGCCGTTGATCGTGCGCGGCGCGCGTCAGGTCGGGAAGACGTACTCCATCCGCGAGCTGGGTCGACGGCGTTTCGACCGAGTGGTCACCGTCGACCTGGAGCGAAACCGGGATTGGCACCGCGTCTTTGATGCAAATCTGGACGCCCGCCGAATCCTGTCGGACCTCGAAGTGCTGACGGGCACGGCGATCGCGCCCGGTCGGACGCTCCTGTTCTTCGACGAGATCCAGGCCTGTCCGAGGGCGCTGACCGCGCTCCGATATCTTTACGAGGAGGTCCCTGAGTTGCACGTCGTCGCCGCCGGCTCCCTGCTGGAGTTCGCGCTGGGCGAGTTCCCGGTGCCGGTCGGCCGGGTCCAGTATCTCGAGATGCACCCGATGACGTTGGTCGAGACGCTGTGGGCGTCCGGAAACGAGGCCGCCGCGGCCGCCGTCAGCGGCGAGCCCCGTGCATTGCCGGAAGCGACGCACCGTTTCCTGTTGAACGAGGTGAAGCGGTACGGCTTCGTCGGTGGCATGCCCGAGGCGGTCCTGGCGCAGGTGACGACGGGCTCGCTGCAGGAGGCCTTCGCCGTGCAGAAGGAGCTCTGCGAGACGTATCGACAGGACTTCGCGCGGTATGCTCCGCGGGCGGACCCGCGCTGCCTCGACGAGGTGTTCCTGTCCGTGGCTCAGCACGTCGGGGGGCAGATCCAGTACACTCGGCTTGCCCCCGACTTCACCGGCCCGACGGCGAAGCACGCGTTCGACCTGCTCTGCAAGGCCCGCGTGGTCCGGAAGGTCCCGACCTGCGACCCGTCTGGCCTGCCGCTGGGAGCGAGCGCGCGCCCAGGCCGCTTCAAGGCGCTCCTGCTCGACGTAGGACTCTGGCAGCACCTCTCCGGCATGAAGGTGGCCGCCGAGTACGCCCGGGACGACCTGCTCAGCGTCTTTCGAGGAGCGATGGCCGAGCAGTTCGTGGGCCAGGAGGTGGCGGTCTCCCAGTCCGAGGGGCCGTACTACTGGGCCCGAGAGGACCGCGGAAGCTCGGCCGAGGTCGATTACCTGGCTGTGATCGACGGCGCCGTGTACGGCGTCGAGGTGAAGAGCGGCGCGGCGGGCTCCCTGAAGAGCCTGCACCTGCTCCTGAAGACCTTCCCGAACGTCGTCGAAGGCCGCGTGTTCCAGTCCGGACCCTACGCCGAGTTGCCCGAGCAGCGACTGCGCTTCCTGCCGCTGTATTGGGCCTATGCCGGAACGGGCGGACGAGTCCCGGGGGCCTGACGGTCGAGAGGGCTGGGAGCTCGGTTAGGAGGGCCGGCACCCCGGTCGCCGCTTGAGAACCGCGGCGGCCCTGGGTATCCTCATGCTCGTAGATGAGGAGGTCGGATGTCGCCCCAGTTGACAGAGTGCGAGGCGATGGCGCTGCGCCTGCCCTTAAGCGATCGAGCCGCCCTGGTTCAGCGCTTGCTGGAGAGCCTCGACGCGCCTGACGATGTCGAGAACGAACGCCTGTGGGTCGAGGAGGCCGAGCGCCGCTACGCCGCCTACAAGGCAGGCCACGTCCAGGCCAGGCCTGCATCCGACGTGCTCCGTGACGCCCGGGCCAGCCTGTCCCGATGAAACCTGTTCGATTTCTGCCCCCCTCCGAGCGCGAGATGCTCGACGCCGCGGCTTGGTACGAGGCGCAGGCGCCCAACCTGGGCCACGCGTTCCTCGACGCCGTCGAGCTGGCAGAACACGCTATCGCCGCTCACCCCAGGCAAGGCCCCGTCGTGAAGGGCTCGGTGCGCCGCCACCTGCTCGTCCGATTTCCGTACGCGCTCCTTTACCGCGAGACGCGCGAGGAGTTGCTGGTCCTCGCGGTCATGCACCTTCGTCGGCATCCGATGTACTGGACGCGGCGCGGGTGACCGCGGGCTCGTCGCCATCCTCCCCAGAAGGCTGAATTCGCGTGCATTCATCCTTCTGCGAAGGCGAAAGCGCCCGTGGGAGGACCTCTTCGAGTCCCACTGACCGAGACCACCCCCGCTGGCCGGAAGGCAAGTCTCGCATTCCATTTTCGCCCCATCTGGAGTAAGGAAAGGCCCCTTTCGCCGGAGACCGGACCTCGATGCCCCCCCTGCTTCGCCTCTCGGACGTGAGCCTCTCCTTCGGGGGCCGGGCCTTGTTCGAGCACGTGTCGCTCACCATCGACCCGGGCGAGCGCCTGGGGATCATCGGCAAGAACGGGTGCGGGAAGACGTCGCTGCTGTCGGGCATGGCCGACGAGATCCGCTTCGACGAGGGCGAGCGCTGGATGGCCAGGGGCGTGCGGCTCGCGTGGGTGGTGCAGGAGCCGTCGTTCACGGCCGGCCTCACCGTGCGCGCGGTGGTCGAGGACGCCCTGGCGCGGCTTCCGGCCGCTCCGCACGAAGAGGCCTCGGCGCACGACGTGCGCGTGACGAAGGCGCTGGCGTTGCTCGGCTTCGAGGCCGTGGAGCAGGCCGTCGAGACCCTGTCGGGCGGGTGGCGGAAGCGCCTGGCCATCGCGTGCGCGCTGGTGTCGGACCCCGACGTGGTCTTGCTCGACGAGCCCACCAACCACCTGGACCTCGAGGGCATCCTCGAGCTCGAGGCGCTGCTGCACGGGAGCCGCGCGGCGTTTGTGCTGGTCACCCACGACCGCGCCTTCCTCGAGGCCACGGTCACGCGCATGGTCGAGCTCGACCGGCGCTATCCGGGGGGCACGTTCTCGCAGGCGGGCACCTACTCGCAGTTCCTCGAGAAGCGCGCCGAGTACCTGGCGGGGCGCGCGCAGTCCATCGAGTCCCTCGACAACCGCGTGCGGCGCGAGATCGAGTGGCTGAAGCGCGGGCCCAAGGCGCGCGCCACCAAGGCGCAGGGCCGCATCGACGGCGCCCATCGCATGATGGACGAGCTCGCGAAGATGAAGGCCGACGAGAAGGTGGGGCGCGCCGACCTCGACTTCGTGGCCTCGGGGCGCAGGACCAAGCGCCTGGTCGTGGCCAAGCACCTGGGGTGCGCGCTCGGAGGCCGACGCCTGATCGAGGGCCTCGACCTGGTGCTCGGCCCCGGGCAGCGCCTGGGGCTGGTGGGGCCGAACGGCAGCGGCAAGACCACGCTGCTGCGCCTCCTGGCCGGCGAGCTCACGCCCGACCAGGGCGAGCTGCGCTTCGCCGAGCACGTGCAGGTGGTCACCTTCGATCAGCACCGCCGCGAGCTGGACCCGGACCAGCCCTTGAAGCTGGCGCTGGCGCCCGAGGGCGACGCGGTGCTGTACCGCGGCCGGCAGATCCACGTGGCGGGCTGGGCGGCGCGCTTCGGCTTCGAGCCCGGCACGCTCATCCAGCCGGTGGGGCGCCTGTCGGGGGGTGAGCGCGCCCGGGTGCAGATCGCGCGTCTCATGCTGCGGCCCGCCGACGTGCTGCTGCTCGACGAGCCCACCAACGACCTGGACATCGCCACGCTCGAGGTGCTCGAAGAGAGCCTCGTCGACTTCCCCGGCGCGCTGGTGCTGGTCAGCCACGACCGCTACCTGGTCGACAGCGTGTGCACCACGCTGCTGGCGCTCGACGGCGAGGGCGGCACCAGCTACCACGCCGATCTCTCGCAGTGGGAGGCCTCGCTGAAGGAGAGCCGCGCTGCGTTGCCGAAGGTCGCCAGGGAGCCCGCGCCGGCGCGCCCCAAGGCCCCGAAGAAGCCCCTCAGCTGGAAGGAAGAGCGCGAGCTGGAGGGCATGGAGGCCGCCATCGGCGCCGCCGAAGCCCGCCTGGCCGAGGCCTCCCGCGCCCTCGAGGATCCGAAGGTGGCCTCCTCCGCCGTGGAGGCCGAGCGCTGGTTCAAGGCCCAGGCCGAGGCGCAGGCGGAGGCCGACGCCCTCTACGTGCGCTGGGCCGAGCTCGAAGCCAAGCTCGCGTAAGGGGTGACGAGCGTCGTTGACTCGCCGCCGCGTGCGGCTACACTATGTATAGCCATCTCGAGGTTCGACATGCTGGCGAAGGTGCAGAAGTGGGGCAACAGTCAGGGCGTGCGGTTGGGCAGGAACCTCCTCGACGAGGCCCATCTGGCCGTGGGCGACGAGGTCGAGGTCACGGCGCGCGAAGGCGTCATCGTGCTGTCGCCGATTCGACGGGTTCGAGGGCGGGTCAGCCTCGAAGCGTTGATCGCGGGCATCCCGGCCGACTACGAAGCGCACGAAGTCGACTGGGGTCGTCCCGAAGGGCGCGAGGCCTGGTAGATGGCGACCTACATTCCCCGAAAGGGCGATCTCGTTACGCTGACGTTCGACCCACAATCCGGTCACGAGCAGAAGGGGCGCAGGCCAGCCCTCGTGGTCAGCAACGACCTGTTCAATCGGCACACCGGTCTGGCCCTCGTCTGCCCCATCACCAACACCGATCGACGGTTTCCTTTTCACGTGGCGGTGCCCGGTGGTGTGCCGGTCACCGGGTTCGTCATGGTCGAGCAGGTGAAGTCCATTGACTACGCGAGCCGCAAGGCGTCGCGCATCGCCGAAGCCCCCGTCGAGCTCATGGACGAGGTCCTGGCCCTGCTCGACGCCTGCATCTACTAGGAATCGCATCGGATTTCCTTCGCGCAATTTTTCGTAGATCCTTTTCGCGCCGCCCCCGTCGTTCCCAGCAGAAACGAAACGCCAACTTGGTTGGCAGCAAGGAGGGATCATGAAGCGCTCGAACGGAACGATGGCGATCCTGGTGGCGGTGGCGCTCGGGCTCATGGTGTCGACGGCGAAGGCGCACGAGAGGGAGGACCGGCCCCTGGTGCAGCTCGCAATCCTGCTGGACACCTCGAACAGCATGGACGGCCTCATCGCGCAGGCCAAGAGCGAGCTGTGGCGCGTGGTGAACGAGCTCGCGACCGCCAAGCGCAAGGGGCAGCGCCCGCGCCTCGAGGTCGCCCTGTACGAGTACGGCAACCAGGGCCTCTCGTCGTCCAGCGGCTTCATCCGCAAGGTGCTGCCCTTCACGACCGACCTCGACCGCGTGTCCGAGGCGCTGTTCGGCCTCTCGACCAACGGCGGCGACGAGTACTGCGGCCAGGTGATCGACGTGGCGACGCGCGACCTGGGCTGGGACGACGCGCGCGGCACCCTCAAGGTCATCTTCATCGCCGGCAACGAGCCCTTCACCCAGGGGTCGGTGGACTACCGCAAGGCCGTCAAGCGCGCCGTCGAGGACAGCATCGTGGTCAACACCATCCACTGCGGCTCGGAAGGCGAGGGCGAGAACGGCAAGTGGCACGAGGCGGCGCGCCTGGGCGACGGCACCTACCTGGCCATCGATCAGAACCGCGCCGTGGCGCAGATCCACGCGCCGCAGGACGACGAGATCCAGCGCCTGAACGAGCGCCTGAACAGGACCTACGTCGGCTACGGCGCCTCGGGCGGCGCGGGGATGGCCCGCCAGAAGAAGCAGGACGCGGCGGCGGCCTCGATGGGCGCGAGCGTGGCGGCCGAGCGCAGCGTGTCGAAGGCCGTGGCGGCCAGCCCGGCGGCCTCGGCCAACTGGGACCTGGTCTCGGCCCAGACCACGGGGAAGGCGTCGGCCGATGATCTGGCCGAGGAGGATCTGCCGGCCGAGCTGCGCGACATGTCGAAGGTCGAGCGCAAGGCGCACGTCGACAAGCTCGCCAAGGAGCGCGCCGAGGTGCAGGCGAGCATCGAGAAGCTGGCCGCCGACCGCCGCGACTACGTGGCCAAGAAGGAGGCCGAGCAGGCCGCCGAGGGCCAGGGCACGTTGGGCGCCGCCATGATCAAGGCCGTGCGGTCGCAGGCCGAAGAAGCCGGCTTCGAGTTCGAGCGTTAGGCCTCCCATCCTCGCCTCCCGCCTCCTCTCCCGCACGATATTTTCCCTTCTTCGCGATCCGCGATAAACTACCCGAACCTGTGTCATCGAGAGGGGAGGGCACCCATGTCGCCGTCGATCGGTCGAGCCATGTTCTCTTTGGTGGTCTCGTTGGTGGCGATTGCCTGCGGTTCGCGCCTGGAGCCCCCCTGTGAGCCGCTCCCCGGCGACACGGGCGGGGCCGACGTGCAGGTCGACGTCGGGTCCGAGCTGTCGCTCGACTTCATCCTCGAGAAGGATACGCCCGACGCGCTCGACGTGCAGGACGTGCTCGACGTCCCCGACCTCGCCGACGTGCACCCCATCGACCTGTCGTACGACGGCGAGATCAAGCGCGGCTTCGGTGAGCCGTGCTTCGACAACGGCCAGTGCGTGAGCGGCTTCTGCGTCGAGGGGCTCGAGGGCTCCATCTGCACCGAGATGTGCACCGAGTCCTGCCCCGAGGCCTATTCGTGCCGCGTGGTCCTGAACTACTACCCCGACGTGATCTCGCTGTGCGTGCCCAACGTGCTGAACCTGTGCGAACCCTGCCAGACCGACGACCACTGCCTGGGCGGCGCCTGCCTCAAGGGCCCCGACGGCGGCTTCTGCGCGGCCGACTGCTCGATCGACACGTGCCCCACCAGCTACACCTGTTCGGTGGTGCCCGGCTCCGACGGGGGCACCGACCTCAGCCTCTGCCTTCCCTCCAGCGGCTCGTGCCTGTGCCTGCCGGGCAACGAGGGCCAGCTGCGCACCTGCCAGCGCGCCAACGAGCACGGCACGTGCCGCGGCTGGGAGGCCTGCGAGCCCTCGCTCGGCTGGGTCGACTGCAACGCCCGCGAGCCCGCCGTCGAGAGCTGCAACGGCCTCGACGACGACTGCAACGCGCTGATCGACGACGACCTGCCCGACGTGCTGCCCTGCGAGATCGCGACCGAGGGCATCGGCGTGTGCAAGGGCCAGTCCCTGTGCGGCGGCGAGCTCGGCTGGGTCTGCAACGCGCGCACTCCGTCGCTCGAGTCGTGCAACTTCACCGACGACGACTGCGACGGCCAGACCGACGAGGACTACACGACCTATCACCCCGACACGGAGCAGGACGTCTACAGTACCTTCGAGCACTGCGGCACCTGCGGGCACACGTGCGAGGGCAGCATCCCCTTCGCCGCCGAGCTCCGCTGCGACGACGCGCGCGACTACCCGGTGTGCGTGGTCGACCAGTGCGAGGAGCAGTACTACAAGCTGAACGACTTCCAGTGCATCCTGCCTCCCGACACCTTCTGCAAGGAGTGCGGAGACGACGACGATTGCTTCGGCAACGCGTGCCTCGCCCTCGCCGGGTCGCGTTACTGCTTCAAGCCCTGCGCGGCCGAGGAGGAGTGCTTCTCGGGCTACAGCTGCGTGGCCCAGGGCGACGATCCGGCCACCTACTGCCTGCCCGACAACGGCACCTGCGACTGCGACGCCAACTCCGACGCTTACAAGAAGGCGTGCTCGGTCACCAACGAGATCGGCACCTGCTACGGCTTCCAGACCTGCTCGGCCGGCGTCGGATGGTCCGCCTGCGACGCGCTGGTCCCGGCCCCCGAGGCGTGCAACGGCGTCGACGACGACTGCAACCACCTGCAGGACGACGCGCTCGGCGACGGCGGCGGCTGCGAGGTCACGGTCGAGGGCGTCGGCACCTGCGCGGGCACGAACGTCTGCTTCGGCTCGGCCGGCTGGATCTGCTCGGCGCGCCAGCCCGAAGTCGAGGCCTGCGATTACAAGGACAACGACTGCGACGGCGCGACCGACGAGGGCTTCCGCGACGAGGCCGGCGAGTACGGCCTGTACGCGCACTGCGGGGCGTGCAACCACACGTGCGACGACACCGTCCTGAACGGCTCGGCGCGCTGCCTGGTCGCCGAGGGCGTGGCGCGCTGCGTGGTCGACGCCTGCCTGCCGGGGTACTTCCCCTACGGCGACACGGCCTGCGTGAAGGCCGACGCCTCGGCGTGCCGGCCGTGCGTCGAGGACGCCGACTGCGTCGTGCCGGGCGACCAGTGCGAGGACTCGCCCGACGGCGGGTTCTGCGCCGAAGACTGCTCCGAGGGCAACTACCACCTGAACCCCACGGGCCAGTGCCCCGCCGGCTTCGTCTGCCAGGACGACGAAGCGGGCAGCCACTGCCGGCCCGTCTCGGGGTCGTGCACCTGCCGTGCCGGGAACGAGGGCAAGAGCCGCGTGTGCGAGCGCGCCAACGACCTGGGTACCTGCTACGGGCGCGAGTACTGCGACCCCACGGCCGGGTGGAGCCCCTGCGACGCGCTCGAGCCCGCCGTCGAGAGCTGCAACTCCCTCGACGACGACTGCAACGGCATCCCCGACGACCTGCCGGGCATCGGCCTGCCGTGCGCGCGCACCGTCGACGGCGTGGGAACGTGCGTGGGCACCCTCGACTGCTTCTCGGGCAGCCCCGAGGCCACGTGCTCGGCGCCCGAGCCCCAGGTCGAGGCGTGCAACTACCTCGACGACGACTGCGACGGGGCGACCGACGAGGCCTTCCCCGACCTGTACCAGAGCTGCGCGGTGGGCGTGGGCGCCTGCCTGCGCTACGGCTACGTGCGCTGCGCGAGCAGCGGCGCGGGGTCCATGTGCAGCGCGCACCCCGGCGCCCCCACCGTCGAGACCTGCGACAACCTCGACAACGACTGCGACGGCCTGACCGACGACGACTGGCCCGAGATGGGCGTTCCCTGCACGCTCGGCACCGGCTCGTGCCTGGCCTTCGGCGTGCTCGCGTGCAGCGAGCTCGATCCCCTGGGGCCGCTGGTGTGCGACGCCCTCCCGTCCGCGCCGGTCGCCGAGGTGTGCGACGGGCTCGACGACGACTGCGACGGGGCGACCGACGAGGGCTGGGCGGGCAAGGGCGCGCCCTGCAACCTGGGCCAGGGCGCCTGCCTGGCGTACGGCGTGCGCGTGTGCGACCCGGTCGACGCGGCGGGGCCGCTGGTGTGCGACGCCGCGCCGCTCCCCGCGACCGACGAGGCGTGCGACGGGCTCGACAACGACTGCGACGGCCTCTACGACGAGGAGTGGGCCGACAAGGGCACGGTCTGCTTCGTGGGCACGGGAGCCTGCCAGCGCAGCGGCGTGCGGGCCTGCGACGGGCTCGACCCGACCGGCCCCACCGTCTGCGACGTGCTCGAGGGCGCTCCGTCGCAGGAGGTGTGCGACGGCCTCGACAACAACTGCAACGGCGCGACCGACGAGAACTGGCCCGAGAAGGGCACCGTGTGCAGCGTGGGCCAGGGCCTCTGCGAGGCGAGCGGTACGCGCATCTGCGACCCGGGCGACCCCTTCGGCGGGACGGTCTGCAACGCCACGGCGGGCGTGCCCGACGACGAGGCGTGCGACGCGCTCGACAACGACTGCGACGGCGACACCGACGAGGACTGGGCCGACAAGGGCGACATCTGCACGCTGGGCGTGGGCGCCTGCCTGCGCACCGGGGTGCGCGTGTGCGACCCGGCCGATGGCGCGGCGCCCACCGTGTGCGACACCGTCGCGGGAGAGCCCGTGCCCGAGACCTGCAACAGCCTCGACGACGACTGCGACGGCGCGACCGACGAGGACTGGCCGAACAAGGGCACCGTCTGCTCCGTGAGCGCGGGGGCCTGCACGGCGACCGGCACGCGCGTCTGCGACCCTGCGGCGCCCCTCGGCGCCACCATCTGCAACGCCAGCGCCGGCGACGGCGGCGCCGAGGTGTGCGACGCCATCGACAACGACTGCGACGGCCTGACCGACGAGGAGTGGCAGGACAAGGGCACCGTGTGCACCGTGGGCGTCGGTGTGTGCCGCCGCAACGGCGTGCGCGTGTGCGACCTCGCGAACACGGCGGGCCCCACGGTCTGCGGCGTGCAGCCGGGGGCCTCGGGCAACGAGCTGTGCAACGGGCTCGACGACGACTGCGACGGCCAGACCGACGAGGTGTGGGCCGACAAGGGCGCCATCTGCACGGTGGGCACGGGCGTGTGCAAGCAGACCAGCGTGCGCGTGTGCGACCCCGCCAACCCCAGCGGGGTCACCGTGTGCGACGCCGTGGGCGGGGCGCCCGGGGCCGAGGTGTGCGACGCGCTCGACAACAACTGCAACGGCACCACCGACGAGGCCTGGCTCGACAAGGGCAAGCCCTGCCAGGTGGGCACCGGCGCGTGCCTGCGCACGGGCGTGAAGGTGTGCGACGCGGTCAACCCCGCGGGGCTCACGGTGTGCGACGCCAGCGCCGGCGTGCCCGCCGTCGAGGCCTGCAACGGGCTCGACGACGACTGCGATGGTTTGAGCGACGAGGACTGGAGCGACAAGGGCCAGATCTGCACGGTGGGCACCGGGCGTTGCGCGGCGACGGGCACGCGCATCTGCGATGCTGCGGCGCCCTCCGGCCCCACCGTGTGCGGGGTGGTTCCGCTCGCCGCGCAGGTCGAGGTGTGCAACGGGCTCGACGACGACTGCGACGGCGCCAGCGACGAGGGCTGGCCCGACAAGGGCCAGATCTGCACGGCGGGAACGGGCGCCTGCCTTGTCAGCGGGACCCGGGTCTGCAACGCCTCCGACGCGGCGGGACCCACGGCCTGCAACGCCGTTCCGGGCAGCTCGCGCCCCGAGCTCTGCGACGCCCTCGACAACGACTGCGACGGCCAGACCGACGAGGACTGGCCGGGCAAGGGGACCGTGTGCAGCGTGGGCACGGGCGTGTGCCAGGTCAGCGGCACGCGCGTCTGCGACGCCGCCGACGCCAGCGGACCCCTGGTCTGCAACGCCAGCACCGCGCCGGCGCAGACCGAGGTGTGCAACGGGCTCGACGACGACTGCGACGGCTCGACCGACGAGAACTGGGCCGACAAGGGCGCGCTCTGCAGCGTGGGCACGGGCGTGTGCCAGGCCAGCGGCACGCGCATCTGCAACGCGGCGGCTCCCTCCGGGGCCACGGTGTGCTCGGTAACGGCCGGAGCCGCCGGCAGCGAGGCGTGCAACGGGCTCGACGACGACTGCGACGGCTCGACCG
>CAZBRS010000075.1:0-20655 GCA_964494475.1 uncultured Myxococcales bacterium
CACGTAGGCCTCGTCCGTGGCGCCGTCGCAGTCGTTGTCCAGCCCGTCGCAAGCGAGGCCCTCGATCGCCTCGTACGAGGGCACGAGGGACCTGTAGAAGGCGTCGCTGCAGGCGCGCCACGCACCGTTCGTGCAGCGCGAGAGCCCCTTGAGGGTGCCCGCGCACACGCCCTCTTGCTTCTCGCAGTAGGGTTGATCGTTGGCCAGCAGATCGGCTCCGTCGCCGGCGTCGGTCAGCCCGTCGCAGTCGTTGTCGACGCCGTCGCAGACCTCGGGCGCCGGAGCGCCCGGGGCGCACGAGTCGACCTCGAGCCCCGCCACGCAGGCCGTCTGGCCGGCGGCCAGGCAGCCGCCCGTGCCGCACGCCGTGGTGGCCGGCGTGAAGTCTTCGTCGGCCTCACCGCTGCAGTCGTCGTCCACGCCGTCGCAGGTCGCGTCCGACGGGGCAGGGAGCCCCGGCGTGCACGAGTCGATCGGGGCGCCGTTCACGCACGTGAGCACGCCCGTGGTGGCGCAGGGACCCACGCCGCACGCGGTCGGGGTCGGCGCGAAGTCCTCGTCGGTGGCGCCGTCGCAGTCGTTGTCGACGCCGTTGCAGGCAACGTCGGGCGCGCCCGGGTACGTCGCGGCGTCGAGCGGACCGCAGTCGTCCTTGTCCAGCACGCCGTCGCCGTCGGTGTCGGGCTCGATCTCGGTGGGCGGCTCGCCCTCGCCCCCGCCGTTGCCGTCGGAGGGCCACTCGGTCGCTGGCGCGCCGTTCTCGCCGGTGGCCGTGACGATGGCCTGGTTGCGGAGCGTGCCCGGCACCGTTCCGTCGTAGGTCACGCGGAAGCGCACGGCCGTGGATTCGCCCACGCCGAGCCGGCCGCCCGCAGCGGCGCTCGCGCCGGCGCCGAGCCGAACCACCAGCGTGCGCGTGGCCGCCACGTACTCTCCCTGGTCGTCGCCGACCGCGTCGGTCTTGGCTCCGAGGTTGGCCCCCGACGTGATCTCGAGCGAGCCGGGTACGTACGTGACGCCGGCCGGCAGCGCGTCGGTGAGGAGGGTGTTCACGGCCGGGTCGTTGCCGGTGTTCGGCACGTTCACCGTGTACTCCAGCACGTCGCCGATCAGCACCCGGCCGCCGTTCACGTCTTCGACCGTCTTGCCCGAGGTCGTGAAGTCGGGCTTCAGCGTCGAGATCGAGGTCACGAACGCGCCGAGCAGGTAGACGTCCATCGACGTCGAGGCCTGGATGGGGGCCGATGTCTGCCCCGCGACGAGCAGGGTCTTCACGTCGAACACGTCGAGGTCGACGCCCGACATGCTGCCGGCCGTGCCGGCCAGTTGCGGCAGGTCGCCCGCCACCGAGATCGCGCTGCCCGCCCAGCTGCGGGTGCTGTTGAAGAAGTTCGTGGCCGGGTTCTGGCCGTCGGACAGCGTGGCTCCGTCGAACGACAGGGCGTCGCCGGTCACCGACTGGTCTCCCTCGTAGGCCACCACCGCCAGCTTGGCGTCGAAGCCGGCGTTCGGTACCAGGAACCCGTCGATGGTCGCGTTGGCCGGGTTGCCCGGATAGACCAGATCGAGCCCGTCGAAGACCGCCAGGTTGCGCAGGGGCGCGCCCGGGGCTTCGTAGAACACGACCAGCGACCACGCGGAGTACAGGGTCTCCTCGTCCGTGTTGTTGGGGTTGGCCATGGCGACGCCGCTGACCCGGTAGGCCCCGGCGCCGTGCGTGCGGACGAAGTCGGTCACGTCGGCCGTGGACTGGTAGAAGTCGCGATCCTCGGCCGCCTGCCTTGCCGTGAACGACTGGTCGGCCGTGACCTCCAGCGTGGCCGCCGGACCCAGGGCCTCGAGGGTCGCGCCGGTGTCGGCGCTGGACCGGAAGGCGCTCCAGTAGAGGCGCGCGTACGCCACGGTCGCGCCGCCGGGCAGGGCGAGCAGCGCGGTCGAGCGGTTCTGCGCGGCCGAGACGCCCGTGCTCGCCGCGGCCTCGCCCGCTGCCGGCGACTCGGAGCGCCATCGCACGTCGACGCCCGTGTCGCTGGTGTTGCTGCCGCACGCGCCGACGTCGCCCACGATCGGATCGGGGACGGCGCTGCGGCAGTCGAAGGCCAGGGTGTTTCCGATGAGCGCGAAGTCGCCGTTCAGGTCGGTCTGGTGCCGCAGGGCGGGCGCGGCGTTCGCCGGCACCACCCCCGAGAGCAGCAGGAAAAGCACCAGCGCGGCGGCGGCGGCGGCCCATTGGGCGCGGGTCCACGAGGGCGACGAGAGGGTCGAGGAAGGCATGAAGGTTCTCCCGGATGACGGGCAGATCTCCGTCACCTTGTCAGTTGGGTCCACGCGTACGATAGGTCCTTCTCGGCCGGCGTCAAAAAAACCGGAGGGGTTCGCAGGACTAGTGAACCGTCACGCTCTTGGCCAGGTTCCGCGGCTGATCCACGTCGGTGCCGCGGATGTCGGCGATGTGGTAGGCGAAGAGTTGAAGGGGGGGCGTGAGCACCAGGGGCTGCAGATCGGGCGGGACGTCGGGCACGTAGAGCACGTCGTCGACCCACTGGCGGATGTCGCGGTTGCCCTCGCTGGCCAGCGCGATGACGCGCGCCTTGCGCGCCTTGACCTCGCGCAGGTTCGAGAAGATGCGGTCGTATTGGGAGCCGCTGGGGGCCAGCACCACCACGGGCATGTGCTCGTCGATCAGCGCGATGGGGCCGTGCTTCATCTCGCCGGCGGGGTAGCCCTCGGCGTGGATATAGCTGATCTCCTTGAGCTTCAACGCGCCCTCGAGCGCCACGGGGTAGTTGAGGCCGCGGCCCAGGAACAACATGTTGCGGTAGCCCGCGTACTCGCGCGCCAGGTCGCGGATGTTGTCCGAGAGCTGCAGCGCGCGCTCGACCGCGCCGGGCGCCTCGAGCAGGTGCTGGAGCAGCTGGCGGGCACGCTCGGCCGAGATGCGCTCGAGGCGGCGGGCCAGGTGCAACGTGAGCAGGTAGAGCACCGTGATCTGGGTGCTGAACGCCTTGGTCGAGGCCACGCTGATCTCGGGGCCCGCGTGCGTGTAGAACGTGACCCGGCTGGCGCGCGGGATGGTCGACCCGACCACGTTGCAGATGGCGGTGGGCAGGGCGCCGAACTCCTTGGCCGCGCGCACGGCCTCGAGGGTGTCGGCGGTCTCGCCCGACTGGCTGATGGCGATGAACAGGTCGCTCGGACCCACCAGCATGTGGCTGTGCTGCAGCTCGCTGGCGATGACCACTTCGGTGGGGATGCGCAGGTAGTCCTGGAAGAAGTGCCGTCCGATGAGCGCGGCGTGCCAGCTGGTGCCGCACGCGGCGATGACGATGCGCCGGAGGTTGCGGACGACGTTCGGGTCGAGGGCCGCGTCGTCGAAGAACACCTCGCCCGACTCCAGCGCCACGCGACCCCGGATGGTGTCGATGAGCGCTCGCGGCTGCTCGAGGATCTCCTTCAGCATGAAGTGCTTGTGCCCGCCCTTCTCGGCCATGACGGGGGACCAGTTGGTCACCGTCTCGTTCACCGGCCGGGGCAGGCCGTCGGCGATGCCGCGCAGGTCGAGACCCTCGGCCGTCACCAGGGCCATCTCGCCCTCTTCGAGGATCACCACGCGCCGCGTGTAGGGCAGGAGGGCCGGGATGTCGGAGGCCACCAGGGTCTCGCCGTCTCCCAGCCCCACGATGAGGGGCGACGAGTTCTTGGCGATGACCAGGCGGTCGGGCGCGCCCCGGTGCAGGACCACCAGCGCGTACGAGCCCTTCAGGCGCGCGAGCGCGGCGCGCACGGCGTCGAAGAGCTCGTGACCCTTCGCGAGCTCGAGGTCGATCAGGTGCGCGATGATCTCGGTGTCGGTCTCGGAGGTCAGCGTGCGGCCCGTGTTCTCGAGCTCGTGGCGCAGCTCGAGGTAGTTCTCGACGATGCCGTTGTGCACCAGCACCACGTCGCCGGCGCGGTGCGGGTGGGCGTTCTCGTCGGAGGGCTCGCCGTGGGTGGCCCACCGCGTGTGCCCGATGCCCACGCAGCCGCGCGTGTCGACGGTGGCCAGGCGGGCCTCGAGCTCGCTGAGCTTGCCCTTGGCGCGCACCACGAACAGCTCGTCGTCACGGCAGAGCGCCACGCCCGCCGAGTCGTAGCCGCGGTACTCGAGCCGACGGAGCCCGTCGATCAGGATCGCGGCGGCCTGCCGAGGTCCTACGTAACCCGTGATCCCGCACATGGGGTCACCCCTTGTTGCGATCGTCCTTCTTCACGTAACGGGCTTCGAGCCGCTCGCGGTAGCCCTCGACGTGCGTTTTTCCGGCCCGCGTCAACGCGAGCGCGCCCGGCGGCACATCGTCGGTGACCGTCGTGCCGGCCCCGACCACCGCGCGCGCGCCCACCCGGACGGGCGCCACCAACTGGGTGTCGCTGCCGATGAGCACGTCGTCGTCGATGGTCGTGCGGTACTTGGCGTACCCGTCGTAGTTGCAGGTGATGGTGCCGGCCCCCACGTTGACGCGCCGGCCGATGTCGGCGTCGCCCAGGTACGACAGGTGGTTGGCCTTGGAGCCTTCGCCGAGCGTGGTGTTCTTGAGCTCGACGAAGTTGCCCACGTGCGCGCCGGCAGCGAGCACGGCGCCGGGGCGCAGGCGCGCGAAGGGCCCCACGACGGCGCCCCTCCCGACGATCGCGCCGTCGAGGACCGAGTAGGGCAGGACGCGCGCGCCGTCGTCGAGGCGCGTCGACGTGAGCACGCTGCCGGTCTCGACCTCGACGCCCCGCCCGAGCACGCAGCCGTGTCGGAGCTCGACGCCGGCGTGGAGTCGGCAGTCGTCGCCGAGCACCGCGTCGGGGGCGATGCGCACGTCGGGCGAGAGCACGGTGACCCCCGCGATCAGCGCTCGCTCGACCTGGCGGGCCTGCAGCGCGCGTTCGGCCTGGAACAGGTCGTGGCGCGTGTTGATGCCCATCAGCATCGCGGCGTCGTCCTCGACGACGAGGTGCGGGGGCTCGCCCCATTCGCGCGCCGTGGCGAGCACGTCGGGCAGGTAGTACTCGGCCTGGGCGTTGTCGTTCGACAGGCTGTCGAGCAGGTTGAACAGGTAGCGCGTCTCGGCCAGGTAGAGACCGGCGTTCACTTCGCGGAGCGCCAGCACGTCGGGGCGCTCGCGGGCATCCTTGTGCTCGACGATCTCGACGAAGGCGCCGTCGCGGCCCCGCACCACCCGACCGAAGCCGCTGGGCTCGTCGAGCAGCATGGTGACCGCCGACAGGCGGGCGCCCGCGTCGTCGTGGACACGGAAGAAGCGCGACAGGGCGGCCGCCGTCAGGCAGGGCATGTCACCGTTCACGACCAGCGTGCGATCGTAGCGGAGCGCCAGATCGCGCGTGACCATCACGGCGTGGCCCGTGCCCGACTGGGGCTCCTGGACCACCGTGGCCAGCGACTCGAACCAGGCGCGGTACGGCTGGATGACGGCCTCGACGGCCTCGCGCTGGTGACCGACCACGACGATGACGTGCCGTACGCCGGCGCCGCGCAGGGCGTCGAAGCCGTAGTGCAGCATGGGCACGTCGAGGAGCTCGTGCAGCACCTTGGCCCGCTCCGAGCGCATCCGGGTTCCCTTGCCGGCGGCCATCACGACAGCGACGAGCGACATGGCGTTCCTCCAACGGCACGGGTAGACTGACTTCCCTGAACGAAGAACTGATCTTAGGGACCGCGCCGCATGCCAGCAAGCGAAAAGCCCGGACAGACCCTGCGCCGACGTCTGTCCGAGGCCGGCGCGGGGCTGCTCTCGCCGGGCGTGGAGGCGCTCCTCGACGTGCTGGCCGAGCGCAGCCGGGCCTTCCCGTCGATCCTGGTGCGCGAGCCCGCGCGCTTCCTGCCCGTGGTCGAGGCGGTGGCCGCCGGCGCGCCCGCCCCCGATCCCGCGGGGGTCGTCACCGCGTTGCCGGGCGCCGCCTCGTTCGACGATCAGGCGCGGCACCTGCGCCGGCTGCGCTACGCCCACCTGCTCGATCTCGTGCTGCGCGAGCTCGCGGGGATCGAGCCCATCGAGACCACCCTCGCGCGCATCACGCGCCTGGCCGAGCACCTGATCGATGCGGCCTTCACCTGCACCTGGCGGGCCTCCGGCCTCGATCCCTCCCGGTGGATGGTGCTCGGCTACGGCAAGCTGGGGGGGGAAGAGCTGAACCTCAGCTCCGACATCGATCTGGGGCTGGTGGCCCTCGACCCGGCGGCCGTCCGGGACATGTCCGCGATCGTGGCGGCGGTCCGGCGGTTCTCCGACCTGCTCTCGGCGCGCACCGCCGACGGGTTCGTCTTTCGCGTCGACTGGCGCCTGCGCCCCGGAGGCAGCGCCTCTCCGCTGGTGCGCACGGTCGACCAGTACGTGGCCTACTACCGGCAGAGCTTCGGCATCGCCGAGCGCCTGCCCCTGCTGCGTCTGCGGGCCGTCGGGGGCGCCCGGGGTGCGTTCGCCCCCCTGGCCGAGGCGCTCGAGCCCATCGTGTACCGTACGGGCACCGAGGCGAGCGAGCTCGGCATGCTGGCGGGCATCAAGCGCAAGATCGAGCTGACCGCGCGTCGCGCCGAGGGGTTGGCCGGGTTCGACCTGAAGAACGGCGCCGGGGGCATCCGCGACCTCGAGTTCTTCGTCAACGCGCTGCAGTTGCTGTTCGGGGGTCGTATCGCGCTGCTGCGCCAGCCCGTGCTGGCCCGCGCCATCGTGGCGCTGTACCAGACGGGCCTGGTCGACCAGGCCGAGACCCGTCGCCTGCGCGAGACCTGGCGCCTCTACCGCACCCTCGAGCACCGCCTGCACGTCCGCGACGAGCGCCAGGAGTTCGCGTTGCCCGCCGACCCCGGCGAGCTCGACGCCTTCCTGCGGCTGGCGGGCCTCGAGCCGGACGAGGCCCGCGACGACCTCGCGCACCGCCGGCGCGACGTGCGCGCTCTCTTCGACCGCCTGGCGCTGAAGCCCGTGCCCGAGCTCGCCGAGGACGACGCGCTGCCCCTGGCGCTGATGGCCCAGGATCCGGCCATCGGGGTCGACGAGGCCGCGCGCCGCCTGCGCGAGTCCGGGGCCACGCGGGTCGACGCCGACTTCGTGCGGGCGCTCCGGGCGCGCGCCAATGGGCCCGACTCGCCGCTGTACCCGGCCAACCTCGAGGCCGACCCCGTCTTCGGGCTCAACCTGTTCCGGGGGCTCACGACCTCGGTCAACCCGACCGAGGCGGTCGAGCAGTTCCACGCGGTGCTTCCGGGTTTGTACGTTCGCCCGTACACCCGCGCGGTGCTGCGCTCCGACCCGCTGCGCCTGAAGCTCTTCCTCGAGGGCGCCGTGCAGTGCCCCTTCGTGCGTCGCGAGCTCACGCGCGACCCCGGGCTGCTCGACTACCTCTTCCTCGCGCGCGACTCCGCAGCCGAACTGGCCTCGCCCGGCGTGCCCCCCGAGCAGCGCCTGGGGCGCCTGCACCGCTGGTTCGTGGTCGAGCGGCTGCGCACGTTCATGCGCACGCTCTCCGACGGGTGGCTCCCACACCAGGAGGGCGAGGCGCTTTCGGCCCTGGCCGATCGCGTGGTCGTCGAGGTGGCGGCCCTGGCGGCCCTCGACGCGGGCGACCTGCCCGGTTGGGCCGTGGTGGCCCTCGGCAAGGGGGGTGCGCGCGAGCTCGGTTACGCGTCCGATCTCGACCTGATCTTCCTGCACGACGCCGTGGGGTGGGACGCCGAGCAGCGCGCCGCGCGCTTCTTCCGACGCTTCGTGGCGCTGGTCGCGGGCGCGGTCGAGAGCCAGCGCTTCTACGTGGTCGACACCCGCATTCGCCCCGAGGGGTCGCGCGGGGCGCTCGTGACGGGCCTGGCGGCGTTCGAGCGCTACCACGAGACGCGCGCCAGCTCGTGGGAGAAGATGGCGCTGCTCAAGGCGCGCGTGCTGGCGGGCTCCGGCGCCCCCCCCGATGGGTTCGCCGCCCTGCGGGCGCGTGTCCTCGGGACGCTCGACCGCGAGCGCCTGCGGGTCGAGGTGCGCGCGCTCGGCGACAAGCGCCACGCCGAGCACGCGGCGCGCGCTCGGGGCTCCGGCCCGATCGACGTGAAGCAGGCCTTGGGGGGGTTGCTCGACCTCGAGGTGCTCGTCCAGGAGCTCCAGCTCACGACGGGCTCGGCCGGCGACGAGCTGTGGCTCCCGTCGACCCGCGCGGCGCTGTCGGCGCTGGCTGAGCGGGGACGGCTCGATCCGGAGCGCGCGACGGCGCTCGTTGCGGCCCTCGATCTGTACCGCAGCGTCGAGCAGACCCTGGACCTGTACTTCCCCGAGAAGGGCCGCGTGTTCGCCGCCGAGCCCGCCTGGGTCGAGCGCGTCGAGGCTCGGCGGGCGTTCCTCTACCCGCGCCTGGCGGCCGACGACCTCCTGGCGGCGCTGGCCGGACATCAGCGCCTGGTTCGCGAGGCGGTTGCCGGATCAGCTTGACGCCGCGGGCTCGAATGTGATGAACACTCCCGTAGGAACTCGCCCCGACGAGAGGACGTCCATGGCCGACCGCTTCTCCGCCGCCCGGCGCGAGCTCTACCCCCGCATGAAGGCCCAGTTCCCTTCGAGCCCCATCCGCCTCATCTCGCAGATGGACCGCGTGCTGCGGCACGACGAGGCGTACCGCGGGCTCGCCGTGGCGGTGGGCGACCTCGACGAGGAGGGCCTCCCGGCGGCGCTGCGCGAGCGCGTGGCTCGCATGAAGCGTCTCGATGACGACCTTCTGGCCACGTTGCGCGGGCGCGAGGGGTTCAGCCTCGAGCGCTACCAACTGAGCGGCACGGGCTACGCGCCGCTCCGCCAGGGCTGGGCCGAGCTGTTCCGAGAGGAGACCGGGCTCTCGTACGACCCCTCCGACGCGGCAGGCCAGGTCTTCGTGACCCACGGCGGCATGCAGGCCATCTTCAACACGTTCATCGCCGCCTCGGCGTCGCGCGACTGGGGCTCCGACGTCGCGCCCGGCCACCGCCCGCGGTTGTTCCTGCCCACGCCGTTCTTCCCCTGCGTGTTCTCGCAGGCGAACCTGCTGGGGCTCGAGGTGGTGCCCTTCGACACGGCGGCCGCCGAGCGCTTCCTGCCCGACGCGCGCCGCCTGCGCGCCGAGCGCCCCCTGGCCGACATCTACTACCTGATGACCACCGCGAACCCCACCAGCCTGGCCATGGGCGCCGACCCGGCCGATCCGACCAGCGCGCAGGCCGTGGTCGAGGCCGTGCTCGAGCTGAACCCGCGGGCCACCGTGCTGCTCGACGTGGTCTACAACCGCACGCTGCCGGGCTCGGCCAACCGCGCCATGCTGGCCTTCCTCGAGCGGCACCCCGCCCGCGAGAACGTGGTCTTCGTCGAGTCGCTGTCGAAGACGCACGCCTTCACGGGGACGCGCGCCGGCGTGGTGCTCACGACCAGCGCTCCGCTCGCGGTCCGCCTGCGCGACCTGGGCCTCGACTCCATGGCGGGGCCCGCCAACCTGCCGCAGTGCCGGGCCGCCAACGTGCTGCGTCCGTGGTGGGACTCCGCCGCCACCGCCGCCGACCGCGCCGGGGGCCGGGCGTTCGTGCAGGACCTCGCGCACCATCTTTCCGTTCGACGCCAGCGCCTGATCGAGCGCCTGCTCGCCGACGCCACCCTGCGCGAGTGGCTGGTGCCGCTGGCCGGGCAGCGCGGCCTGGCTGCGGGGCCGGGGGGCGCCCTCACCACCTCGTGGCAGGCGGGGCTCTACGCCTGGCTGGCGCTCGAGCCCGAGCGCGTGGCGCGCCTGCAGGCCGCGCCGGGGCTGCTCCCCGACGAGCGCGCGAACCCCGCGTTGCACCTCTTCTTCGAGTCCGGAGTGGCCGGCGTCGGGGGCCGGGGCTTCGCCTGCCCCGCCGTGCAGCCCGAGCAGCGCGCGGCGGCGCTCGCCGAGGCGGCCCGGCACATACGGGTCTCCGTGGGAACGACCAGCGACGCCGACCTCGGGTTGGCCGAGGGTTGAACGCTCGCTACCGCAGCCCCCGCTTCCACACCGCCTCTTCGTCCATGCCCAGGTAGTGCCCGATCTCGTGCAGCAACGTCACGTGGATCTCGTCGATGAGATCCTCTTCGGTCGCGCACTGCCGCTCGAGGCTGCCCTGGAACAGGGTGATGCTGGCGCTGAGGGCCCCGTAGGGGTCGTCGGAGGAGCGCTGGGGCAGCGCCGTGCCCTCGAAGAGGCCCAGGATCAGCGGGTTGGTCTCGCCGTCGGGGCCCTGGCCGGGGCCCGGGAAGCGCCGCACCTCGATGCGGATGTCGGCCAGCGCGGCGCGCAGGTCGGGGGGGAGCTCGTCGATGGCGTGGCGGAGCGCCACGTCGAAGGCGCGGGCGGTGACGCGTACGGGCTCGAAGTAGCCGTCGGGGTCGAGGCGGGCGGCCTGGGCGTAGGCGCGGGCGGCGGGCTTGGGGCGGCCGGTGAGCTCGAAGATCGCGGCCAGCACGTGGTGGGCGGCGGGGGCGGCGGGGTCCAGCTCCAGCGCCCGGCGGGCGGTCTCCTCGGCGGCGACCAGCTCGTTCATTTCGACCTGCACGTCGGCCAGGGCCACCCACGCCTCGGCCCACTCGGGGGACAGGGCCACCGTCTCGCGGTAGGCGGCGGCGGCCTCGCGCACCCCGCCGTTGTCGAGCAACGCGTCGCCCAGCCGGATGCGTAAATCGGGGTCGTCGGGGAACGCGCGCGCGCCCTTGAGGGCGACCTTGAGGGAGCGCGCGGCGTCCTCGCGCTCGAAGGCCTCGTCGATGCGCGCGATCAGCTTCTCGCGGTCGGGCCGGAACCAGGCCATCAGGGGGTGCTCCGCGCCCGCTCGAGGGCCTGCGCGACCGCCGCCAGGATCTCGGCCGGCGAGAACGGCTTGGGCACGAACAGCAGGTCGTCGCGGCGGCCGCCCTCACCGTCGACCAGGTCGTCGGAGTAGCCGCTGACCAGCACGGCGGGGACCTTCGCGTCGACCTTGCGGATCTGGTCGAGGGCCTCGAGGCCGGTCAGATCGGGCATGACCATGTCGAAGAGCACCAGGGCGATGTCGCTCTCGCGCAGGAACGCCTCGACCGCCTCGACCCCGTCGCGGGCCGGGATGACGCGGTAGCCTGCGCGCGTGAGGATGCGCTCGATGAGGTGCCGCAGGTCGTCGTCGTCTTCGGCCACCAGCACGCGCAGCCCCACGGGCGCGACGACGATCGGCGGCTGCACCTTGCCCTCGGGCGGCCGTGGGGTCTCGGACGAGAGGGGCAACCGCACGCGGAACTCGGTGCCCTCTCCCGGGCGGCTCGAGACCTCGATGGTGCCGTTGTGCTGCTCGACGATCCCGTGCACCACGGCCAGCCCGAGCCCCGTGCCGGCGCCCAGCGCCTTGGTGGTGAAGAAGGGCTCGAACACGTGGCGCAGCTGCTCGGGGGGGATGCCGCGGCCCGTGTCGCGCACGACGAGCACCGCGAACCCCGAGGTGTGGAGCACGGGGTCGGCGGGCTCGACGCGGGTCTCGAACGTGAGCACCCCGCCCCCGGCCATGGCATCCCGGGCGTTCACGGCCAGGTTCAGGAGCACCTGCTCGAGCTGGATGGGATCGGCCACGACCACCACCGGCGCGTCGGTCAGGTGCGCTTCGATGCGAATGCGCTCGCCCAGCAGCCGGCGAGCCACCGGCACGAACTCGGCCACCAGTCGGCTGGCGTCGAGGGGCAGCGGCCGCAGGATCTGGCGTCGGCCGAAGGCCAGCAGCTTCTGGGTCAGCGCTGCGGCGCGCTGGATCAGGCGCTCGAGCCCGTCGACGTCGTGGGCGTCGAGCCCCAGGCGCAGGACCTGCCCGCGAAGCAGGCTGGCGTGCGCCGAGAAGCCGGTCAGCAGGTTGTTGAAGTCGTGGGCGATGCCTCCGGCCAGCAGGCCGATGGTGTGCAGCACCTGCGCCTGGGCCAGGCGGGCCTGTTGCTCTTGCTCGAGCGAGAGGTCCTCGATCAGGAAGAGGTCGGCCAGGTCGTCGTGGTGCCGGATGACCACGGCCGTGACCCGCACGTCGACCGAGGTCCCGTCCTTGCGCCTGGCCCGCGCCAGGGCGCGCACCTCGGTGGCACGGCCCGCGTCGAGCCGGTCGACCACTTCGCGCAGCCGGCTGCACTCCCAGTCGGCCACCACGGCCTCGGCGGACAGCCCCAGGATCTCCTGCTCGCTGTAGCCGAGCAGCCGGCAGAGCGCCGAGTTCGCGTAGACGAACCGGTCGCGCACGGTGATGCAGACGCCCACCGTCAGGTGTTCGAGGACATTGCTCAACGCCTCGTGCGAGCGCGTGAGCTCCTCGACCAGGCGCACGCGGTCGGTCACGTCCTCGACCAGGGCGAGGGCCAGCGTGGGGTGGCCCTGGTCGTCGCGTACGCCCGAGAGGCTGAGGCGGCCCCAGATGAGGGCGCCGTCCTTGCGCACGTAGCGCTTCTCGAGGTGCACGAACCCCTCGGGGTTGGCGACGAGCTCGCGGAAGAGACCGCGCTCCACGGACATGTCGTCGGGGTGCGTGAGCTCGGCGGCCGTGCGCTGGCACAGCTCGTCGCGTGAGTAGCCGAGCATGTCGGCCAGCGCCTGGTTGGCCTCGAGGATCTTCCCGTCGTTGGCGGCCAGCGCGGCCCCGACCGCGGCGCTCTCGAAGATCGAGCGAAAGCGGCGTTCACTCGTTCGGGCCGCCGCGAGGGCGGCGGCGAGGTCGGACACGTCCTCGATGAGCAGCACGCCGCCGTCGACGCCGCCGTCGGCGCCGGCGATGGGCCCCACGTGGGCCACGATGGCCTTGCGCGTGCCGCTGGGGAGCACCAGCTCGTCGAAGGATCGGGAGAAGCTCTCGCCCGCGAGCACGCGCGCCACGAAGGGCTCGATGCGGTTGGCGACGGCGGTCCAGACCTGCTCGATGAGCGCGCCGTGCAGCGCGTCGCGGCGCTCGGGGGGGACCTCGCCGATGCGGACGAACGCGTCGTTGATCAGGGTGATGCGGCCCGCCTTGTCGTAGGCCAGGATGCCGATGGGCGCCGACGTGAGGATGCGCGCGTTCAACGCCTCGACGTGCTGGCGGCCTCTCCCTTGCTCGGCGTCGGCGCAACCCGACTCGGTCGAGAGCGCGGGCCTCGGTTCGGTTCGAGGATCCGGGTCGTGGCGTGGCGGGGAGTCCATCGATTTTCCGTTGTGCGGTCGCTCGTCATTATCGGGATCGTCGACCGGCGGGTCAAGGCGGGCAAAAATACACATAACCAATTGGGATATAGATTTTAATGGACGGGCGGAGGAGCGGCCTTAGACTCTTCCGTGGATGCACGACGTGTTCGAGGTCGCGTCATGGTGATTCAGCGGTTCTCCCCGTTGGCGTCGTCGACGGTTCCCTCCTGGCAGCCCCGCTTCGTGGCCGGCGTGACCGCGGCGTTGCTGGTCACCTTCGTGCTGGGCGGCCCCGCGTGGCTGCTGGTGCCGTTGCTCCCCGACTTCGCCGCCCGGGCCCTCGACCGGCGGTCGTGGTCCTGGCTGGGTCGCGCGGGCACCCTGCTGGTCCCGCGCCTGCTGCCGGCCCGCGCGGCGCGCTCACGATCGTACTGGCCTCCCAAGCGGTTCGCTGCACGCCTCGGGCTCGGCCTGCTCTCGGCCATCCTCGGGGCGAACGCGGCCTCGGCCCACGACCTGGCGCTCGGGCTGGCCGGTGCCATGGCAGCGCTCTCGGCCCTCGAAGCGGCCTTCGGCTTCTGCGTGGCCTGCAAGCTCTACTCGGCCTTCGGTCGCCGCGGATGGGTCGACGCGTGCCCCGACGGGCAGTGCACCGTCCCGCGCTGACGGAACGGCTCCATCTGGCCGTTCGCTCGCGAAACCCTGTGAAGTGCCGTCTTTTTGCGTGTCTCTCCCGCCTTGCTAGAATGGCGCTCGGGTCCAAGGCGGAGGTGCGTCCATGTCGTTCTCGAGGCTCGCGCGCGGGGGGCTCCTGCTCCTGGCCGGGCTGCTGCTCGCGGGCTGCCCCTCGTCCGTGCGCGTCGAGCTCGTGCGCGAGGTGACGGAGGTCGCGGGCGAGGCGGTGACGACCGACACTCCCGCCGAGGGGTTCGACGGCGTCGAGGCCTCCGAGCTCACCGGCGAAGACGCGATCACGGACGTGACGCCCGAGGTGGTCCCGGTCTGCGCGGTCGACGCCGACTGCGACGGGTTGCCGGGGCTGGATGCGTGCTCGGTGGCTCGCTGCCTCGAGGGCGCCTGCACGCCGCGCCCCGTTCCCGGCTGCTGCCTGGTCGACGCCGACTGCGTGCCGCTGGATCCGGTCTGTCGGGTCGGGAGTTGCCCCGAACCTGGGATGGGGTGCGTGTTCGAGGACGTCTGCAGCGCCTGCGACGCCGACACCGACTGCGACGACGCCGACGCCTGCACGACCAACCGTTGCGTCCAGCACCAGTGCCGCTACGAGGCGTTGCCGGGGTGTTGCACCACCGACGCCCAGTGCGCCGACGACCTGCCCTGCACGGCCGACGCGTGCCGGGAGCACGTCTGCGAGAGCACGTCGATCCCCTACTGCTGTGCCTCCGACGCGGCCTGCGACGACGGCGACCCGTGCACCTTCGAGCGCTGCGTCGATGGCACGTGCCGTTACGAGGCCGAGCCCGGCTGCTGCCACTCCGATGGGGAGTGCGCGGACGGTGACGCGTGCACGCGCGATCTCTGCGCGGCCGTCGACGGCGCCCCCCGGTGCGTTCACGAGCCCGTGCCGGATTGCTGCCACGCCAACGCCGAGTGCGACGACCACGATCCGTGCACCCTCGACGCCTGCCAGGGCTCCGCGTGCGTCCACGCACCCGTGCCGAACTGTGGCGGCTGCGCCGTGGACCCGGAGTGCGACGACGGCGACGCCTGCACGCGCGACGTCTGCGATCTCTCGACCGGCGCGTGTCGTCACGAGGTGCTCTCCGACTGCTGCCACGTCGACGCGTCGTGCGACGACGGCGATCCCTGCACGGCCGACCTGTGCCTGGCGCACGCCTGCGTCCACCAGGTGCTCCCGGAGTGCGCCCCCGAGTGCGTGACGGCCGCCGACTGCGACGACGGCGACGCCTGCACCCTCGACGCGTGCCTCGAGCACGCCTGCGTGAACGAGGCGATCTCCGGCTGCGAGTGCCACGTCGACGGTGACTGCGCCGACGTGAACCCGTGCAGCAAGGACCGCTGCAAGAACGGCCAGTGCGAGCACAAGCTGGTGGCGGGCTGCTGCCAGGCGCCCTCCGACTGCTCCGACGGCAACGCCTGCACGTGGGATCTGTGCGACGACACCACGTGCTACTTCTACCCGGCCCTCGAACTGCCCGGTTGCTGCGCGACGGCCGCTGATTGTCCCGCCGGCGCCGCGTGCCAGCAGGCGGTGTGCGGGGCCGACTTCCACTGCGGGGTGGTCGACCTGCCCGGCTGCTGCACCGGGCCCGCGGCCTGCGACGACGGCGATCCCTGCACCGCCGACACGTGCCAGGGCGGCCTGTGCGTGCACGCCTCGACGTGCTGCACGTCCGCCGCCGACTGTAGCGACGGGGATCCGTGCACGGCCGACACCTGCGCGGCCTCGGGGGCGTGCGTGCACGCCTGGCAGGCGGGCGAGGGCTGTTGCGATCCCGTGCTCTACGCCGAGGGCTTCGACGACGGCGCGGCCGACGGCTTCGTCTTGCCCGCGCCCGCAGGCGGCGTGGGCTGGCAGGTGGTCGCGGCCTCCGATGCCCCCAGCCTGCCGCGCGCGCTCTACCTCGGGAACCCCGCCACCGGCACCTACGCCAACGGCGGCGTCGTGAAGGCCACCGCCACCTCTCCCTCGGTGACCCTCGCCCCCAACGCCACCCACACGCTCACGCTCCGCGCCTACCTCGACGTCGAGGCGGGCCTGCCCTACGACGACTTCCGCGTCGTGGTGGTCTCGGGTGGCGTCGTCCACCTGGGGTTCGTCAAGACGGCGGGCACGCCCCTGCGGCAATGGATCCCCCTCGCGATCGATCTCACGCCCTTTGCCGGCCAGACCGTGCAGGTGCGGTTCGTCTTCGACTCGGTCGACGAGCTCGACAACGACGGCCGGGGCGTGCTGCTCGACGATCTGCGCCTCGAGTACGACTGCGCGGGCTCCGCCTCGTGCGCCACCGCCGCGGACTGCGACGACGGCGACGCGTGCACCGCCGACGCCTGCGCGGCGGGGGCCTGCGTGCACGAGCCCCAGGCGTGCGGGTGCGTCACGTCCGCGGACTGCGACGACGGCGATCCGTGTACGGTCGACGCCTGTGAGGCCGGCGCCTGCCGGCACGCGCTCGACTACGGCCCGGGCTGCTGCGCGGAGCAGAACCACGTGAAGATCGCGTTCGGCGACGGCACGGCGGGCGGGCTCGTGCTGGCGCCGTCCGACACGCCGGCGCGCTGGAGCGTCTCGAAGCACCGCTTCAAGAGCGGCCCCGCGTCGTTGTACTTCGGGAACCCCGCCACGTTCACCTACGCCGTGCCCGGGCAGGCCAGCGCGGGCACCGCCACCACGCCGAGCCTCGCGCTCCCGGCCGGCTACCCCGTTCGCCTGCGCTTCGCGCTCTGGCTCGACGTCGAGGCGTTGCCCGACTACGACCGGTTCGAGGTGCGCGTGCTCGAAGGGGCGGGCAGCACGACGGTCTGGCAGAAGTCCGCGCTGGCGCCCTCGGAGTACAAGGCCTGGGCCGACGTCGAGGTGAACCTCTCGGGCTTCGCCGGGCGCACGGTGCGGGTGCAGTTCGCCTTCGACTCGGTCGACGCGCTCGAGAACGCCACCGAGGGCGTCTACCTCGACGACCTGGAGGTGCGCACCCTCTGCCAGCCCTATGGCGGCTGCGCGTTCGACGCCGAGTGCGCCGACGCCCTGCCGTGCACCGTCGATGCCTGCGTCGACGGCGCGTGCGTGCACCCGGTCGACCCCGGCTGCTGCGAGGCGCCCGCCGACTGCGACGACCACTACGCGTGCACGCTCGACGGCTGCTTCGGCGGCCAGTGCGTCCACGAGGCCGTGCCGGATTGTTGCGTCAGCGACGTGGAGTGCGCCGACCTCTCGCCCTGCACGGCCGACGCCTGCGTCCTGGGCGCGTGCGTGCACGAGCCCGTGGGCGGCCCCGATTGCTGCGCCACGGCGGCCGACTGCGACGACGGCGACCCCTGCACGGCCGACGCCTGCGCCGGCCAGTCCTGCACGCACCAGGCGCTCGGAGGGCCCGGCTGCTGCAAACCGTCGACCGCCTTCGAGGCCGCCTTCGACGACCACACGCTGCAGGGCTTCGAGGTGCTCGAGGACGGCACCGGCGCGCTCTGGCAGGTGCACTTCGCGCGCTGGACCTCGCCCCCGTTCTCGCTGTACTACGGCGACGTCGCCGCGGGCAGCTTCGACGTGGGCGAGCGCACCTTCGGGGTGGCCACCAGCCCCGCCTTCACCGTGCCCGCCGCCGCGGCCGGCGCCTGGCTGCGCTTCGACGCGTGGCTCGACGTCGAGCCAGGCCTCGACGCCGACGAGGTCAACGTGTTCGTCATCTCGGGCGGCGTCATCAAGCTGGCGTGGAGCCGCGCCAAGCTGCCCGCCAACTCGATGCGCGCGTGGGTCCAGGCCTCGGCCGATCTCACCGCGTACAAGGGAAAGAGCGTCCGGTTGCAGATCGAGTTCGACAGCGTCGACGCCGACCAGAACACCGGCGAGGGCGTGTACCTCGACAACCTGCGCGTCGAGGGGACGTGCGGACCATGATCTCGATCTTGCTGCTGCTCTTCGCCACGTCCCTGTCGGCAGCGCCCCTGACGCGCTTCGAGCAGGTCGAGGTGCTCGGGCTCTGCCCGGCGAAGCACGCGCTCGTCCTGGTCGAGCGTACGCTCGATCTGCCCTACCGCTTCGACGACGTGCGCCTCGTGCTGCGCTCGCCCGAGTCGCTGGCGTCGCTGGGCGCGAGCGACGTGCTCGACGAGGGCCTGGTGCAGAGGCTGAAGCGCGAGGGCTTGCGGCCGCTCTACGACGTCGAGGTGCGCGAGCGCCTGGCCGCGCGCCGGACCGAGCTCGACGCGAACGGCTGCAGCCCGGGGCAGCCCATCGTCGTGCCCGCCGACGCGCCCCTGGCCGTCGAGTTCACGCTGGCCGAGACCACCTACGCCCTGAAGGTCACGGTCGAGGGGAGCCACCTGGTCGCGCGCCTCGCGCGCCGCGGGCCCGACGGTCGCGGCGAGGCCGGCGAGGCGAAGCGCGCGCTGCCCGGCTACATCGAGGGCAAGCGCACGCCCAAGAGCTTCCGCCCCGAGCGCCTGGGCCAGGTGCTCGCCTTCCCCGGGGCCAACCTGCTGGTCGTGGTGATCCGCACGAACGACCCCCCGCGCTACGAGGTGCCGGCGGTCGACGTGGTGGTCACGTTCCGGCTGTAGGGGCGCTGCGCCCACGGCTGCCGACTGGCGTCCCGCCCCGTTTCGGCCTATGCTCGCGGCATGCAGCCTGGAACCACCGACAAGGCTCGACTCGCCGCGCGTGCCCGCGGGTTCGAGGCATTCGCCCTCTGGGAAGCCGCGCATCCGCCCGTTTCACGGTCGCTGTCGACCCTGCTGGCAGACGTCGACGCGCTCCTCCGCCTGATGCCCGAGGCAGAACGCCGGCTCGACCCCGACGCGACCAAGGCGGGCGTTCGACGCATGCACGCGGCGCTGGCCGTACTGACACCCCGGGAGGCTACGTGACGCCCCAGGAGCGCGCCCTGGTCGAGGTGGCCCGCCTGCTCGACGCGAACCGACTTCCCTACATGGTGATCGGCGGCCTCGCGAACCTCGTCTGGGGGCTGCCGCGCGCCACCCTCGACGTCGACGTGACCGTGTGGGGCGGAACGAGGTCCTTTCACGAACTGGTTCCCCTCTTCGAGCCCGCCTTCCGTGTTCTTCCCGAGGAGCCCGTCGACTTCGTGGCGACGACCCGGGTGCTCCCCCTCGAAAGCAGTGCGGGAGTTCGCGTCGACGTGGTCTTCGGCCTGCTGCCCTTCGAAGAAGAGGCCATCGCCCGGGCCGTCCCCCGCGACGTGGGCGGCGTCACGATCCGCTTCTGCACCGCCGAGGACCTGGTGCTCATGAAGATCATCTCGGAGCGCCCCAAGGATCTGGATGACGTGCGACAGATCTTGTCGCGCCAGGGCGACGCCCTGGACCACGCCTACCTGGAGCCCCGCGTGCACGAACTGGCGACGCTGCTGGAGCGACCGGAGATCGAGGCGCTGTACCGCGCTGGCAGGTGACGAAGACGCCACGTGCGGTACCACGTGCCGGGAGACCTCTGCGAGACTCTGAACTGCGCCGACGCGCGCAAGTAACGCTACTTGCGCGAATCCGCTTCTTCCAGCATGGCGGGTCTGACGCTCTCGCCCGCCCCTCGCCGGCCGCGAAGTGCCGGCGGTCGACGTGGTGGTCACGTTCCGGCTGTAGGGGCGCCGCCCGCCCGGCGCCTTGACGGGCCGTGGCAGCCCAAGTACCGTCCATGCTCTGACGAACGTGGAGAACTCCGCATGTCGCATCGACTCTGGGTCATCATCCTGGCGCTCGGGGCTTTCGCCTGCGGGCCGTCGGACCCGCTTCCCCTGGAGTTCACCGGCGAGGCCGTCGAGACGATGCCTCAGCACGTCGGCGCCGCGGCGGTGCAGACCTCGCCGCGGGTCTGGACGGCGACGGGCGCGCTGGACAGCGGCACCACCATCGCCGAACACAGCCTGTTGGCCACGTTCTTCAAGCAGGAATGCCACGAGTTCCCGAACGCGGACTTCTGCCCGGCGGGGATCGACGCCTCGGCAGGGGGCGGCTTGAACGAGTGGAAGTTCAGCGCGAACACTCTGCTGGGGCTGATCTACCACGCCGAGATGTACAGCAACGGCCTGCACGTCGAGTGCCTGGGCGAGCCCGGCGCCATCGACGGCGAGGCCTTCGAGAGCGCGACGGAGGGGGGCGACCCGGACCGGTTCATCGTGGACTATTACCCGTTGCTCGAATGCCGCGAGACGCAAACCTACGCGGGCAGCACCGCCTACCAGGCGTACTCGGTCGATCCAGGCTATCAGGCGACCTTGACCACCCGGTACAAGGCACCCTCCGGTTTTCCGGGGATCGACTTCACCGACGTGTTCCAGGTGTACCTGACCGTCGATGCGGACGCGAAGTCCACCTTCCTGGCCTTCAACTGGGTCGGGATCTCGTCCCTGTCGGCGCGCGCGATCGTCCTGGCGAACCTGGTCACCCACCGGTTCGCCGTGCGGTACCAGGTGTCGGGCGACCCCTTCCAGCAGGTCCTCGTCGCCATCGGGACCGGGGGCGTGGACCGCGCCACCGGGCAGCCCCGCCCCGGGACCTACCACGCCCGGTTCACCGACAACCAGGGCGACGAGGCCACGGCCTGCGTCGACAACGTCGGCCAGCGCCTCCAGTCGGACGACGCCCCGTGCACCGCGGCCGGAATCCCCGTGTCGTGGGACGCCCCGGCGCCGGTGGCGGACTTCCTGGGCATGACCGAGGCGGAGCGCACGCGCCTGGCGTCGTTCCTGGCCTTCTTCGCGACCCCGGACCCCCTGTCCGATCTGCAGGTCCCCCAGGGCCCTGGCGACGCCGACCTGTACTTCCCGATCCGGATGCGCTGACCGG
>CAZBRS010000076.1:0-3147 GCA_964494475.1 uncultured Myxococcales bacterium
TCGGGCCGGCAGAGCGTGCCCGTGACGCGCTCGTGCTCCTCGAGCACGGCGTCGATCAGGGCCGCGGGCGCGAGGTCGGCCTGGTAGCGCTTTCCGTTCACGAAGTACGTCGGCGTGGCCTCGACCTGGTTGCGCACGCCCTCCTTCTTGCCCTCGACCAGCCGCCGGGTGGTCTCGTCGCGGGCCATCTCCATCTCGAAGAGCGCGCGGTCGAGGCCCACGGCCTCGGCGAACTCGGGCAGGCGCTTGACGCAGAAGGTGTCGAACTGGGAGTAGACCTTCAGCACGTAGGGCCAGAACCTGCCCTGGGCGCGCGCGGCCTCGAAGGCCAGGCCGCCCTCCTTCGAATGCTCGTGGCTGCGCACGGGGAAGGTGCGCAGCGCCAGGCGCGCCCGGCCCTTCAGCGGGCCTTCGGTCACGGCCTCGTACATGGCCGGCACCGACTTCGAGCAGAAGGGGCAGCGCGCGCACGTGTAGGCGACGAGCTGGATCGGCGCGGCGGCGTCGCCGGCCCACGCCGCGCTCGAGGTGTCGATGGCGGCCGGCTTGCCCGTGCCCAGCATGCTGGCGGCGCGCTTCTCGTGCTCGCGCCGGATGGCGTCGTCACCCTCTCCCGCCTGCACCCGACGGCACACGTCCGAGGCCAGGCGCGAGACCAGGCGCGACGGCTGCCTGGCCAGGCACTCGGCCAGGGTCGCGTCGCAGCAGTCGTGGGGGTGGAGCGTAGCCATCACGGCCTGCGCCCGCGCGCGCGCGTCCGGCAACATGCCCGCGCAGCCCTCGGGCTCGGCCGCCCGGGCGACGGAGCCGCTCGACCACCCCACCAGCGTGAGCAAGAACATCGTACGAAGCCACGTCATGGTCGTCTCCCCCCTCGATCAATTCAGGCAGCTCGAGCCGCGCTGCGACTCTTCGTCCTGGCGCAGCAGGTCCTGCAGGCGCTCGCCCAGCCCCTCGGTGCCGCCGTCGAGCCCGTAGCGCAGCGGCACGTGACCGGCGGGCGCCGACTCGCGGGGCTGCCAGGGCTCGGCCGCGAAGCGCCACGTGAGCACGGCCAGCACCGTGTGGTCGGTGAAGTCGAAGAGCGCCGCGTTGCTGAAGCGCCGGCTCGGCTGGTAGCGCACGCCCGCCTGCAGGCCCCACGGCAGCGGCGGAGTCCAGGCCTCCACGCGCCCGCGCGCCATCCAGTCGGTGCGCGCGTCGACGGCGTGAAAGGCGGCCGCGCCCTCCGAGTCGGGGTAGGCCTCGTAGGCCACCGACACAAGGCCGCGCGCCGACCAGCCGGCGAAGAGGCGCACCCGGACCGAGCCCAGGCCGGTCAGGCCCCACAGGTTCCAGGCGTCGTTGGTGGCGCGGTGCACGCGGCCCGTGAGGCCCCCGAGCAGGAAGACGCGGCTCCCCAGGGCGCCACCGCCCCCCAGGCCCCCGTCGGCCTCGAAGCGCGCGCGCCCAAGGTCGCGGAAGTCGCGGCGGCCGCCGCCCGCGAAGAACGACAGCCCGTTGGCAAGCTCGAGCGCGGCCTCGGCGCGATGCCCCAGGTAGAGCCACGGCCCCTGGTCGGCGTAGGCGGGGGTCGCGGCCACCGCCAGCACGTCGGCGTGGTAGGCCAACGTCAGGGCCCAATCCCCGCGGTCGAGCACCAGGCCGGGCCGCAGGCCGCCGCCGGCGTAGCTGAGCTCGCGCGCCGGGCGCATCAGGAGCTGCTGGCCCTTCAGGTCGGCCTCGACGAACACGCTCACCGGGCCGAAGAAGGGCGAGGCGAGCCGGGCCCACAGGTCGGCCTCGAGTTTCGGGCTCTGGTAGTCGCCCCCCGACGCGAAGGGATCGAGGGGCGAACCCAGCAGCGGGTTCGAGCTCCAGCCCGCCCGGAGCTCGCCCTCGACCTGGGCCGCGGGGCGCCGGAGGGGAAAGAGCCGGGGCGCCAGGAAGGCGAGCAGCGCGCGATCCTCGGGGTAGACGACGGGTGCGTCCTGTGCCGCCGCCAGGTGTTCCCGGGCGTCGGGCACCGCGCGCCCCTGATGATCGGCGAACGCCGCCAGCAGCCTCCAGCGGGCCGCGTCGGGCGGCGTGGTCGGGCAGCCCTCGCCGGCCAGCGCGTCGCGCGCCCCACGGTAGTCGGCCTCGACCAGCAGCGCCCAGGCCAGGTGCGCGCGCGCGGCGCAGGCGTGCGTGGGGCTGTCGGTGAGGCGCGCCAGGGTGCGCCGCGCCCAGGGCGCGTTGCCCGCCGCCCGGTAGGCCTCGGCCAGGGCCAGCACCAGGCCCTCGTCGTCGGGAAAGCGCTGCCCGCAGGCCTTCGCGAAGGCCACGGCCTCCGTCGCCGGACCCGCCTCCACGCGCTGCATGATCTCGATCAGCGCCGCGGCGGCCGTGACCGGGGCGTCGCAGGGGCCCGGCGTCTCGGCGGCCCGCGCTGGTGTGCTCACGGAGCAGAGCGCCGCCACGAGCCCGATCAGGGTCGATCGGCGCAACATCGGAAGCCCTTGGCCGAGATGTTCTGGAACAGGCCCGAGCACGCGTGCAGCCACTCGGAGTCTCCGCAATTGTACGCTCCCCCCTTGTACCACGACGAGCCGTCGCCCGAGTCGACGAGCTCCCACACGTTGCCGTTCACGTCGTAGGCCCCCCACTCGTCGACGCAGCCGGGGAAGCTCCCGGTGGGGACCACGTGGAAAGCGGCGCCGCAGCCCTGGCCGTAGACCCCCTCGGGGCTGTGGCTGTAGCAGTGCGGGTAGGGGCACTCGGCCACGCCCACGCAGTTCGGCCCGTCGCAGCGGCAGAAGGCGTCGATGCCGTTGCAGATCGTGGCCGAGTAGGTGTCTCCGTACACGTAGGCCGTGCCCGCCGTGCCCCCGCAGGCCAGTTGGAGCTCGGCCGTGGTGCACAGGCGCTTGCCGGCCGCCTGGCAGGCCACGCTCGCGGTGGGGTACTCCACGGGGAACCAGGGCAGCACCCCCGCGCGGCTCGTGGCCCGCGAGGCGTCGACGCCCACGGAAGCGCCGGTGGCGTCGGGGCGCGAGGCTTCGTAGCGGTCCAGGCAGAACGCGGCCCCCACCTCGACCATGTCGTCGGGGCAGCCCTGGCAGGCGCCGTCTTCGTCGGTCGCGCCGTCGCAGTCGTCGTCCTCTGCGTCACAGGTCGCGTCATCCG
>CAZBRS010000076.1:3247-13235 GCA_964494475.1 uncultured Myxococcales bacterium
CGGGCACGTGCTCCTCGTCGGTCGCGCCGTCGCAGTCGTCGTCGAGGCCGTTGCACGGGTCCGGCGCGCCGGGGTGCACCGCCGGGTCGTCGGGCGCGCAATCGAGCCAGTCGGCCGCGCCGTCGGCGTCGCGATCGTCGTCGCAGGCATCGCCCACGCCGTCGGCGTCGTGGTCGGCCTGATCGGGGTTGAAGACCTCGGGGCAGTTGTCGGCGTCGGCCGCCAGGCCGTCGCCGTCGGGCGCCGCGCTCACGCACCGCACGGCGCCGACCGCCGCTTTCGGCGTGGGCAGCGCCGCCCCCACGATGAAGTCGACCTGCCACGCCGCCGTGGCCGGCGCGCAGGCGTCGGGGCTGGAGGTCCACAGCGCCTGGGTCAGGCACGCGGCGCCGAAGGCCGCCGGCCAGTAGCTCATGCCGGCAGGTTGCTGGTCGAAGGCCACCAGGGACAGGGCCTCCTTCGCGCGCGGCAGGCGCCAACCGTCGCCAAGGGAGTCACAGGCGACCTCGGCCTCGGCGTGGGTGGCGAAGTCGGCCAGCGTGGGCCGGGTCCACAGCAGCCCCGTGGCGCGATCGAGCACGAGGTCGTCGCGCGTGACCACGAACCGGGGGCCGACGGCAACGGCCGGCGGCCGCCTCACGCAGCGGGCGGGCAGCGCGTCGGCCAGGGTGGGCGCCAACCCCCCGCCGGCCACGTCGACGGCCAGGGGCGGCCACCCGACGAGCGGGTCGGAGGTCCAGAAGCTCGGCGCTGCCGGACAAGCCGCCCCCAGGGCCCCCCGATCCCACGCGGGGCAGCCGCAGGCGCCGACGTCGAGCAGGGAGAAGGCCTCGCGGGCGGTGGGCAGCGCCCAGGCCGCGACCGCCCCGGTGGCGGGCAGCGCCGAGCAGGCGGCCCCGGCCGCGGCGAGGGGACCGGACGCCAGGGGAGGCTCGCTCCAGGCCAGCCCGGTGAAGGGGTCGGCGAAGCCGCCGTCGACGGCCGCGAGGGGCCGCGGCGTCTCGGGCGCCACCCGGCCGTGGCAGCCGTCGTGCAGGCCGAGGCCCAGGCCGGCGGGGCAGGCCTCCAGGCACACCGACGTGCACAGCCCCGCCGCCCCGTCGGCGGCGCACACCTCGTCGACGGCGCAGTCGGCCGATGCGAGGCAGCAGCCGTGGCGCGCCACGGCTTCGCACCCCAGCCCCGGGGCGCAGGCGTCGGCGGTGCACGGATCGCCGTCGTCGCACGCCAGCCAGGCTACGGGCAGGCACTGCAGGTCGGCGCAGGCGGCGCCCGTGACGCACGGATCGTCGAGGGCACAGGGACTGCCGGCCGGGAGCGGGGTGACCTCGCAGGCGCACGACGTCGGGCTCCAGGCCACCTGCTCGCAGGGGCCTGGGGTCAACTCGGGGTGCTGCTCGGGCAGGCACGCCTCGGCCGGGCAACCGGCCTCGCCCTCCACCTCCGTGACCTCGAGCGCCGGCTCGGCCTCGACGACCTCGACAGCCGGCTCGGCCTCGACGACCTCGACAGCCGGCTCGGCCTCGACGACCTCGACGGCGGGCTCGGCCTCGACGACCTCGACAGCGGGCTCGGCCTCGACGGTCTCGAAGGCCGGCTCGACCTCGACGACCTCGGAGGCCGGCTCGACCGCGATGACCTCGGCCCCCGGTTCGATCTCGAGCGGCTCCGCGGCGTCGGCCGCCTCCGGCGCGGGCTCGTCGAGCCGGACGTCAACCGCCACCTCGCGAGCCGCGTCGCGCCCCGTGTCGGACGCTCCGCCCACGTCGGCGGCCCCCGGCGACCCCGCGCAGGCCGCCACCAGCCACCCCAGGCCCAGCACGAACCCCGCCCCGAAGACCCTCATCAGCGCCCCCCGACGTGCCCGCCCACCTCCCGACAACACCGGAAGCCCTTGGCCGAGATGCTCTGGTACAGGCCGTCGCAGCGGTGCAGCACCTCGGAGTCGCCGCAGTTGTAGGCCCCGCCCTTGTACCACGACGAGCCATCGCCCCGGTCGACCAGCTCCCACACGTTGCCGTTCACGTCGTAGGCGCCCCACTCGTTGACGCAGCCGGAGAAGCTCCCGGTGGGGACCACGTGGAAAGCGGCGCCGCAGCCCTGGCCGTAGCCCCCCTCGGGGCTCTGGCTGTAGCAGTGCGGGTAGGGGCAGGCCTCGAGGCCCGCGCAGTTCGGCGAGGCGCAGCTGCAGAAGGCGTCGATGCCGTTGCAGAGCGTGGCCGAATAGGTATCGCCGTACTGGTAGACGGTGCCCGCGGTGCCCTGGCAGGCGAAGGTGACCTCGGCCTCGGTGCACAGGCGCTTGCCGGCCGCCGAGCACGCCGCCAGGGCCTGCGCGTAGTCGACGGGGAACCAGGGGATCACGCCCTCCCGGCTCAGAGCGACGCCGAGGTCGACGCCCATCGAGGTGGAGGTGGCGTCGGGTCGCGAGGCCTCGTACCGGTCGAGGCAGAACTGCTGGTCGACCTCGACCATGTCGGAGGGGCAGCCGCAGAGCACGGACGTGCCGCTCACGCACTGGCCGGCCTGGCAGGCGTCGACCCCGTTGCAGGGATCGGCGTCGTCGCACGGGCTGCCGTCGGGCAACGCCTGCAGCTCGCACTGGCCCGAGGCCGGCGCGCACACCGAGGCCTGGCAGGGCACACCGGGCGGCGCGCACGTGACCACGCTGGCGGGGTCGAGCACGCACACGTACGGCACCTGCGCCAGATCGCAGACCAGCGCGCCGTTGCAGGGGTTGCCGTCGTCGGGGCAGCCGAGGTCGGCGGAGCACTCGCAGATGGGCGCGCCGGCCACGCACTGCCCCGCCTGGCATGCGTCGTCGGCGGTGCACGGATCGCCGTCGTCGCAGCCCCCCGCCTGGGGTTGATGCTGGCACCCCGAACCCGCCAGGCAGGCGTCGAGGGTGCAGGGGTTGGCGTCGTCGCAGCCGAGCGTGCCGCCCACCAAGCACGCGCCACCCTGGCAGGTCTCGTCGAGGGTGCAGGGGTCGATATCCGGGCAGGGGCGGCCGTCGTCGACGGGCACCAGCGCGCACGAGCCCGCCGGCAGGCACGCGGGGCGCTCGCAGGGCCCCGGCGCCGGCAGCAGCGGCCCGCACTCGGCGTCGGCGTGACAGGTGGGGGCCTCGACCTCGAGATCGGCCGCGTCGGTCACGTCGGGGTCGATGCAACCCTGCTCCTTCGCCTCGGCGGCCTCGACCACCTCCCAGGTGGGCTCCTGCCCGGGCTCGCCGGCACCCTCGGGCGTGAGGCAGCAACGGAAGCCCAGGGCCGAGGGCACCCAGCTGCGCGGCACGTAGTCGCAGCGGTGCAGCGTGCGGCTGTCGATGCAATTGTAGGCGCCGCCCCGCACGGTCGTGCCGTCGCCCTCGGCCACGTGCTCCCACAGGTTGCCGTTCACGTCGAAGGCGCCCCAGCCGTTCACGCAGCCCGGCAGGGCCCCCGTCGGGAGCAGGTGCAGCCCGCTGGTGCCGAAGGTGTCGATGCCGTTGCACGTCTCGGGCTCGTAGGTGGACCCGTAGCCGTAGACCGAGGGGGTGGGCCCCCGGCACGCGAGCTCCCACTCGAAGGCGCTGCACAGGCGCTTTCCCGCCGCCTCGCAGGCCCCGCGCGCCACCTCGTTGTCCTCCCCGACCTGCCAGGGCAACACCCCCTCGCGGCTGGTGGCCAGCGACCCGTCGGCGCCGGCGTGGGTGGTCGTGGCGTCGGGCCGCGAGGCCTCGAAGCGGTCGAGGCAGAAGAGCTCGCTCACCGGCACCATGTCGGCGGGGCACACAATGGGCGTGGTGCCGGACGGCACGCAGCGGTGCTGGTCGCACGTGAAGCCCGCGCCGCAGTCGGAGGGCGCAGAGCACTCGTCGCCGCAGCTCCCGTCGGCCCGGCACACCTGGCCGCCGGGGCAGTCGTCGTGGGTGGTGCAGCGCGCCTCGATCAGGCAGCCGCTCGGGGCGAGCAGGACCAGGATGGCCGCGGAGACGACGCTCCAGAGCCGTCGGGAGAGGGCGTTCGGCGCCACGGTCGCGGACCCCTTGCCAGAGTTTCTGACATAGGTCTACAAAGGCCCGGGCCCGCCGTCAACCCGTCCGAGCGTCAGAACACGCTGAAGCGCAGGTGCAGGAACCGGAAGATCTCCTCGACGTCGTTGCGCACGTCGTTGATGACGTCGTGGAAGGTGCCGCCGAAGAAGCGGCTCAGCATGGCGCCGTTCACGAGCGACACGTAGGTCTGGCCATCGCCCTTGGTGTAGATGGCCACGCTGATGGGCATCATCACCCCGAAGAAGCGGCGCTCGTCGGCGGCCAGCATGGTGCCGGCCAGGGTGCCCTTGCAGAATTTGAGGATCACGTAGGGGCCCACGTCGGGGCCGCCCCCGTCGAGGATGGCCTGGCGTTGATCCAACTCGGCGCTGATCCGCCAGCCCGGCTGCTTCTCGATGCGCTCGCGGGTCAGCCGCACGGTCTCTGCGTGCCCGAGGGGGCTCCGAAGCTCCTTGAACATGGCGGCCGGCAGCGCGCCCTTGGCGACGAACGCCGCCACCACCAGGCCCACGACGAACGCCAGCGCGCCCACCACCATCATCCCCAGCGCCTTTCTCATGATCTCCTCCTCAATCCTCGGCGAAGAGCGTGCCCCGGCGCACCTCGCGCAACGTGGCGAACGAGACGTAGCCGACGACGAACGTGGCCAGGGCCAGGCAGAGCCCTGCGAGCCAGCCGAAGACCGGGTCGCGCCCCACCTCGTAGAGCAGCGTCGACGCGATGGTGACGGCGGCCAGGGGGAAGGTGTAGGCCCACCACGACAGGAAGAAGCGCGGCAGGCGGAAGTGCGGGCCCATGGACAGGAGGACGAGCAGGAAGAACAGGGCCAGGCTGTAGAGCACGTACGCGAAGAGGTCCACGACGCCGGTGATGCGGAAGTAGGCGATCAGCGCGACCGCAGGGGGCGCGATGAAGATGAAGAGCGTGGGGACGAACCTCTGGTGCAGCTGCGCGTGGAAGATCAGGCGGTAGAAGATGATCGAGAACATGGCGAGCCAGAAGAACAGGCCGATCGAGAAGAAGAAGATCGAGACGAAGGGCGGCGCCACGTCGACCCCCACCACGGGCACGAGGAGTGTACCGACGATGGGGATGAACCAGGCCGGGTTGGCCGTGGCGAGGTCGAAGTCGTGCCGGATCCAGCGCGAGAACACGAAGAGCAGCATCACGAACTGCAGCGGCGTGCCCACGTACCAGAACAGGATCCCGAGCAGCGGGTTGACCTCGTTGTAGAACGCGATCGACACCAGCAGGAAGCTGATGGGGATCGTGCTGAAGAAGTTGAGCTTCACCGGGTGGTGCAGTTCGGCGCGCACCGCGTCGGGGAAGTTCGCGATCTTGAGGGCGTAGAGCAGCAGGATCAGCGCGAACAGCGCGCTGACGAGCCCCAGCAACACGCCGTACGTCCAGTGGGGCAGCCCGAAGAGGGGCGCCGCCTTCTCGACCGCGATCGTGAGCCCCGCCAGGCCCATGACGACCGCGAAGAGCATGATGGGGAAGGGCTTGACCAGGCGGTTCAGCGCGTCGTGCATGTCGGACTCGGAGATCGGCGTCGCGTTGATGAACATATGATCATATGCTCACTTGTCAAGTCGCGCCCGAACGGGCACCATGGCCACGCCATCGACGGAGGACCGCGCCATGTCCACCCTTGCTCTCGCGCGTCGGGGCGCTCTGCCTGCCCTCGTGGCCCTGGCCCTGACCCTGGCCGGCGGCGGCGCCCGGGGCGCTCCCATCTTCGCGGCCGGGGCCTCGCCGGCGCTCGACGCCCACCTGGCCCGCCACCTGCGTCAGTTCTACCACCTGAACGCCCTGCCCTTCGGGCTCTCGCTCGACGCGTACGTGAAGGGCGCCGAGGCCCGCGCGACGGTCGAGGCCTTCCTGGCCGACGAGGACGCCGACGACCTGGTGGCGGCCACCGGCTCGCACGCGTTCGATTTGCTGGCCGCCTACGGCGAGCACCACGATCTCGGTCAGTTCGGGGGCGTGCCGCTGGCCGGCCTCGCCTTCCAGTACCAGGCCCTGAAGCGCGACGGCGCGCCGGCCGGCGAGGTCGCGCTGGTGCGCCAGCGCCTGGTGCGGGCCGCGCGCTCGTGGCACGTGTTCTACCGCGTCACGGGCGGCCAGGTCGTGGCGCGCGGGGTGTGGCGCCTGGTGCCCGACGACGCCGGCGCGCCGCCCATCCCGGGGGCCGCGCCCGCGGTGGTGCCGCTGGCCGACCCGCAGGGTCACCCGCTGCCCGAGCCCAAGGACAACGGCACGTGGCGCGCCGACCTGTCGAACGGCGAGCTGCCTCCCGGCACCTGGAGGTGGGTCGACTCGTGCTCGAAGGACCAGCTGCTCGGCCAGGTCTTCGCGCTGACCGCGCTGTACGACGCCCTGGCCGACGACCCCGACGTCGACGCGGGGCTGGTCACCGACCTGCAGGCCGACGCGCGCCAGATCGGACGCATGCTCCAGACCCGGCACGACGTGGCCACGATGCCCGGGGCCACCGGCAAGGGCCTGTACGATCTGATCATCTGGGACGCCGACGGCCGGCCGACCTTCTGGCACGACCTGAACCCGCGCTCGTTCGAGAAGGTCTACCTGCCCGAGGGGGGCGCCGGCTTCAACGTGTTCAACCTGTTCCTGGCGCTCGGCGTCGTGAAGGGGCTCTACCACGTCACGGGCGACCCCGAGCTGGAGGCCTACCTCTACGACGAGCTGCTGCACGACCGCGGCTACCAGGGGCTGGCCGAGCGTGCGCGCGGCGCCGGCGCCATCGACTACGTATGGGTGGGCTCCCAGACCAACTACGACAACCCCGACATGGCGGGGCTCGCGCTCTGGCTGAACCTGTACCTCGAGACCGACGACGCCGTGGCGGCGCCCGTGCGCGCCTTCCTGGAAGACGGGTGGTGGCGGCGCGAGGGCGAGACCCACTCGGCCGACCGGGGCAAGCAGCCGCTCTGGAACGCCCTGTACCTGGGCGTGACCGATCGGGGCACCGATCCCGCGCTGGTCGCGACGACCCGCGACCTGCTGCTGGCCTTCGACCTGGGCCCGTACTGGAACGAGCCCCGCCTCAACTGCGACGAGGCCGAGCTCGCGGCGGGCGTCTGCCTGGCCGTCGACGGCCAGACCCTGCTCACCCTGGCCGGCACCAACAACAACGGCGAGCCCGTCGCGAGCGAGGCCCTCGATCCCTCGATCCGGCCCACCTCGAACTACGACGCGCGCTCGAACCCCTACGACGTCAACGGAGGGGGCGACGGCCTGCGCCTGAACCCCGGCGGCGACCTGATCGCCGCCTACTGGCTCGCGCGCTGGGCCCAGGCCATGCCCGCGGGCGCGGCCAACCGCTCGCCCCGGGCCCGGGCGCACGCGCCGATCGGGGGCTGGGCGGCCGAACCGGCGCCCGAAGCCGCCGAGGCGGCCCCCGAGGCGTCGGTCGACGCCGACGCATCCGACGAGCCGCTGCCCGACGCCGAGCCGGGCTCCGGTGGCGGGGGCGGCTGCCAGGTGGGCGCGCCCGCGCCCGGCGCCTGCGCGGCGTGGCTCCTGGGCGCGGTCGCGTGGCTGGTCAGGCGGCGCGCCTACGCCTGAAAGAAGCGCGCCGCGCCGACCCGGCGTTCGCGCACCACGCCCTCGGCCAGCAGCCGCGTGAGCACCTTGAGGACCGCGGCCGGATTCAGGCCGAGGCCCTGGCACACGTCGGACAACGTGCACGGCCGGCGTCGCAGCAACTGGACGATCTCCTGCTCCTCCGGGGCGCGGGTCCCCCCTTCGCGCGCCGCGGCGGGCGAGCCCGCGATGACCTCGGAGCGCTCGCCGAAGAGCGGGCACAGTCGGCGCAGGTCGGCCTCGGCCACCGGGAACGCGAACGTCTCGGACGGCGGCCGCACGACCGTGTTCAGCTGGACCCGGTCGGCGCCCACGCGCCGCACCTGCGCAGCGAGCCGCTCGACGTCGGGCGGCAACGACGTGACGCCCCCGAGCAGCAGCACCTCGAGCCAGATGGGCTTCGCGAACTCCCTTCGGAGCGCGATCAGCCCCTCGACCACCGACGCGAAGTCGAGGGCGGCGTGGGGCCGGTTGACGTACTGGAACATCGCGGGATCCCCGGCGTCGAGGGAGGGGAGCACGAGATCGGCGTTCGCCAGCTCACGCCGCACGCCCGGGTCGCCCAGCAACGCACCGTTGGTGAGCACGGCGACGGGTATGGCCGTCAGCTGCTTCAAGGCCGTGATCAGCTCGCCCAGGCCGGCGTTCAGGGTCGGCTCTCCCGAACCCGCCAGGCCGATCCAGTCGGGGCGCCGCCCGTCCACGGACGAGGCCTCGAGGACGCGGGTCACGTCGGCGAGGATTCGGCCGACCGGTACGTACTCGCGCCGTTCGAGCGTCTTGTTCGTGGTCGGCCCGAGCTGGCAGTACACGCAGTCGTAGGGGCAGGTCTTGAAGGGGACGAGATCGACCCCGAGCGACCAGCCCAGGCGGCGCGACGGTACGGGCCCGTAGACGACCGTGCTCATCGCGGTCCGTCCACCAGAATGCCACCGACCACGTCGGCGTGGCGGCCGATCTCAGCAGCCTTCATGCTCTCCTCCCCCAAGGTGATGGTGAAGCGATTCGTGGAGTCTCATTCGGCCCTCAGCAGCCACGCGTTCCAGGCCTCGAGGGCCGCCTTGTTGGCCGGCGAGCCGGGATCGTCCAGCGGGTCGAACCGTAGCCCGGGCTCTCCGGTCTTGCGGAGCGCTTCGTAGGCTTCGCTCCGGAAGAGAGGGATCTCGCCGGCGCGCATCTGCTCGACCAGGAGGCGCCGGCCCGTCCGCGGCTCCAACTCCAGCACGCGCAGCGCGAGGGCCGTCCTCAACTCCTCGTCGTCCGTCTGCTCGAAGAGACGGCCGAGCAGCGCGGCGTCGTGTTCTGCGGCGAGCAGGGTCTTCTTTCGAAGGAGATCGCTGGCGAGCAGCTTCTGCTGCAGCCCCTCCGAAGGCGCCGCGGCCGCCGCTTCGGGGCTGGCTGCGTGCCTGCGGGCGGCGCTGTGGCCGAGCCATCCGCCCAGCTCGTAGAAGGCCCCCACCGTCAGGAGCACCACCACCAGCCCCAGGCCGATCCGGGCCAGGGCCCTCCCCCTCTGCGCCGCCCGCACCACGTACAGCGAGAGCGCCACGGCCAGCAGGGCCGCTCCGTAGACGGCGACCACGGTCGGACCGCTCGGCAGATCGTACACGTAGCTGCCCACGAGACCGACGAAGCTCACCGCCGTACCGACGGCCCAGCCGATGATGAGCTGGTAGAGCAACCGATCGGTGATCGAGATCGCGATGATCGCGGGGACCACCAGGAAGACGAACACCAACAGCACCCCCGCCGTGTGAACCGAGACCGTGATGACGAGCCCGAACGACATGTAGAAGAGGAAGTCCCACAGCCGCACCCGCAACCCCTTCTCGTAGGCCTTGGCCGGATCGTTCGAGATGAGCAGGAACCGCTCGCGGAAGGCGTAGTGGAAGGCGCCCACCAAGGCATAGACGATCGCGGCCATGGCGACGGTCTGGCCGTTGACCCACAGGATGCTGCCCGTCAGGATCTCCTTGATGTGCTCCGCGCCGTGGGGCGCCCGATCGATGACCAGGATCGCGATGGCCGCCGCCAGCGCGTAGATGATGCCGATCACGGCCTCGTGCGGGATGCTCTCGTGACGCAGGCGGGTCAGCGAGAAGATCGCGGCCCCCAGGAACGTGAACAGCAACGAGAAGACGTACGATTCGCCGGTCTGCGGCAAGATGCCGAACAGGAACGCGACGAGCGTTCCCAGGGCCGCGATCTGCGCGAGCGCCAGGTCGACGAAGATCACCTTGCGCTTGATGACGTGGATCCCCAGGTACGAGTGGATGCCCACGAGCACGAGGCACTCCAGGAACGGCAGCAGCATGAGTTGCCAGGGAGACATGGTCGAATCCT
>CAZBRS010000076.1:13245-20582 GCA_964494475.1 uncultured Myxococcales bacterium
CTCACGTCACCGGACGTCGTACCCGGCCCGGAGGCTCCGGACCCAGGTGTCGACCAGCTCGAAGTACGTCGTCACCTGCGGGAGCCCCTCGACCGACAACGGCACGATGATCGGCCTGGCGCCGACGGTGTCGCAGATCATCCGGACCTTGTTCTCGTCGTAGTAGTTCGCGGCCAGCACGACCTTGATGTCCAGCCGCCTCATGTTCTCGACCAGCCGCTCCACGTCGCCCGGAGACGGGGGGATCGAGGGCTTGGGCTCGACCTCGCCGATCACCTCCAGGCCGAACAGCTCGGTGAAGTAGATCCAGTTCTTGTGGTAGGTCACGAGCTTCCGGCCCCGCAGGGGGAGCATCTCCTTCATCCAGCCACCGAGCTTGTCGATGAGCTTCGCGCCTCCCATCTCCTTGCCTTCCAGGAACGGGACGAGGTGGCCCGAGAGCGCCAGGCGGTCGAGCGTCCTGGCCCCCAGCAGCGCGACGAGCTCCTTACCGTACAGCCGTTCGTCGATGGCGCTCGTGAACACCTTCAGCCGGGCCGCGTAGTACTCCCCGTTCTGCGGGTCGACCTTCTTGAGCCCGATGGCGATGTTGGTGGCGATGGTCTTCACGTTGATGGGGCTCGTGTGGACGTGCGGGTTGCCGTACACGTGCACGCCGCCCTGGCTGCGATCGATGATCGTGGGGATCTCACGCAGCGCGATCCCGTCCGCGACGGCGACGTAGCCCACCTGGCCCTCGCGGATCGAGGCGTTCTGCGACTTGTCGATGACCGAGGGGCCCCACAGCTCGAGATCGAGCCCGGTGGTCAGGAAGAGATCCGCGCGGGACAACCTCTCCGCGTAGCTCGGCTTCGGGCGCACGAAGTGGGCGTCCTCGTCGCCCGCCGCGATCGCGTCGACCTCGACCTTGTCACCGCCGATCTCGCGCGCGACGGCCCCGTAGTCCGTCAGCGTGGCGACCACGTAGAGCTTGCCGTTCTGCCGCGCGTTCCCGGCACAGGGAACCGCCAGCACGCTCGCGCCCGCGAGCAACACCAGGAGGGCCGAAGGCGTTCTCATGATCGTACCCCTTCCGTCTTTCAATAACGCTCGTGCTTGTGCGGCCCGGCGCTGAACGTGACCTGCAGGAACACGCGGTGCTCGGGCTTCATCCCCTTGCAATCGGCCCAGTCGATGTAGTCGTACTCGAGCCGGAGACGGACCCAGGGGCTCTGCCACCAGGTGACGTACGGCACCACGCCCCAGGTGTACTGCCCGTCGTTGTCGAGGACGAACGCCTGCGTGAGATCGCCGCGCACCCCGAAGTACCAGTTCTGCAGGGGCTTCACCTGGGCGTAGGAGTACGCGCCCCACGACCGGATCGCGTCGTGGCCCGCGTCGGTGTCGACCTGCTTGTACGCGTAGAGGAGCTCGCTGCGCCAGGTGAAGCCCAGGTACTTGGCCTGGTTCAACGGCTCCCAGTTCACGGTGAGATCGGCGCCCCCGACGGCCGTGAGGCGCCAGTCTTCGAAGTTCTTCACCGACGACGAGGCCGTCGAGGCCAGCGCGACGGGGTTCCCCTCGGCGTCGTAGAACGTGGCCTCGTTACCCTCGGCGTCGTAGAGTTGTACGGGAGACGTGTCGTCGACCTTCTTGCCCCAGGCGTTGCTGGTGCCGAGCAGCCCCGAGAGACCGAGCTCGAGGTACGTGCTCCGGGTCAGATCCCAGTAGTTGACGGCATGAAGCAGGGCGCAGGGCGCCAGGAAGGCGTCGCCCGCGAACAGCCTGGCGTTCTGCGCGTTCGTGACCTGCAGCTCGACCTGCTGGTGATCGGCCCACAGGGGCGGCAGGGTGGCCAGCAGGCTGACGCCCGCCTGGTTCAGCGGGCCGCCGAAGTGTTCGGTGAGCACGAGCGGGTAGGCGAACTGATCGAGCCCGGGCGCGTGCCAGCGGTTGACCACCCCGAACTGCTGGTGGAACTTGCCCACGGTGAGCGAGAGGCCCGGCGCGACGGCGTTCCAGGTGACGTAGACCTCGCCGAGCTCGACGCCGGCCGGCGAGATGCCCACCACGACCTTGGCCATCGAGAAGGGATCGAGGTTCGACTGGAAATGGACGCCGACGACGCGGGGGAAGAACCCGGATCGGCCCCCGTCGGGGGAATAGAACTGGCCGCCCTGCCGCACGAAGCGGGCGAAGAGGTCCCCGACGAGGCTGAGCTCGGGGTTCAGCGCCTGGAGCGAACGTTCGCCGCCCTTGAAGGTCTTGGTCGCGAGGGCCTCGTCGTGTTCAGGGGCGGCCGTGACCGCCGTCTCCGCGTCGGCCCTCAAATCGGACAGTTCGCGCTCCGCGGCGTGCCGCTTCAGGGCTTCGACCTCCGCGCGCAAGGCCTCCAGGTCGGCCTGGGCCAGGGCGGCGAAGGGCAGCAGGCACGTCGTGACGAGCGCCAGGAGGATCCCTGGGGTCAACTTGTGTGGTCGCACGGCTTTCAACCTTTCCAGTTTGTCGAGACGCCGCGCGGTGCCCCGCGGCGAGGAGCTCATGCTCACTTCGCGGTCTGGTCCTGATCGCGGGGTGCGGCGTCCTCGAGCGCCTGGAGCCTCGCCTTCAGCGCGCCGAGCTCCTGTTCGAGGCTCTGGGCGCGCGGCGAAGCGGCCCCAACGGGGGAAGCCTGGGTCCCCTGCCCGCGTCGCCAGCCCCGACCTCGGCCGAGGCCTCGGCCCGGACCGACTCCCGTCCCTCCGGGAGGCACGTCGCCCCCGGCATCGACGCCTCCGCAGCGCCCCATCCCTCTCCCCGACATCGGGCCTCGTCCCTGCGGCCCCGTTCCGTTTCGTCCTGGCATGATCGCACTCCTTTCCAGGGGTTCTTCACGTCGGTCGGGGGCCCTTGCCCCACCGACCGCTCCCTTGCTTGCCCGCCCGACCGCGCCCGCCGCGGAATCGGCGTTGCCGGCTGCGGCACCCGGGCATGGAGAGCGCCGACGTCGGCAGCGTCCCCGCGAGGAACGACGCCACGACCTCGTCGATCTCGCCGGCCACGAAGCCGATGACCCGCACGCGCCGCAGGGTCAACTCCCGGTACAACGGCAGGGAGATGGCCCCGCAGATCAGGGTCTCGACGCCAAGCTCGGCCAACCGGTCGATCTTGAGGTCGGCGGTCGCGGTCTCGACGTTCTCGCTGCGGCGCGTGACCACGGCGCCGTCCTCGAGGGTCAGGACCAGGCACTCCCGGCTCACGTCGAACACGGGAGAGACGCGCCCCTCCCACACCGTCAGCGCTACGTTCATCGCGCGACCACCTCCGTGAACCTCAGGCTTACGCAGGAAGCGTGCCACGGAGGTTGGAGCCCCGGGCCGTCGGTCGAACCCCCGTCAACTACGACAGGTTGCGCAGGTATCAATCGGGAGGCGCGATCTCAGCAGGGTCGCAGGAACGCGACCGAAAGGCCGGGCCGAAGCGCGGGAGAGAGACTCTCCAGAGTCCCCACCCCGGCGGTCCTACGTCGGAGTCGAATGGGATCTTCCGTCCTGGACGGGCAGCTCGAGCCCGAGGAGCCGCACCTTCCGAAAGAGCGTGCTCTTGTGCAGGCCAAGCTCCCGCGCGGCGGCCAGCCGGTTGCCGCCGTTCCGCTCGAGGGCCTCGAGGATCGCGCGCGCCTCGAGCGCCTTCACGGTCTCGGCCATGCTGGCGCCCGCCGCGCGGCGGTGCGAGACGGGCACGAGGTCGGCGGGCAGGTGCCGCAGCTCGATCGGCCCCTCGTGGCAGAGCACGAAGGCGTGCTCGATGACGTTTTGCAGCTCGCGCACATTCCCCGGAAAGTCGTGGGCCAGCAGCACCGCCATCACGTCGGGGCTGACGCCCGTCACGTGCTTGCCCTGGGTCGCGTTGAAGGACAGCACGAGCTGCTCGACCAGCAGCGGGAGATCGTCGCGGCGCTCGCGGAGCAGGGGCAGCTCGAGCTTCATCACGTTGATGCGGTAGAACAGATCGGGCCGGAACGTACCCTGGGCGACGAGCTCGGCCAGGTCGCGGTTGGTCGCGGCGAGCACCCGCACGTTCGCCTTGCGCGAGGCGGTCGCGCCCAGGGGCTCGTACGTGCGCTCCTGCAGCACGCGCAACAGGCGCACCTGCAGGGCCGCGATCACGTCGCCGATCTCGTCGAGCAGCAGCGTGCCGCCCTCGGCCAGCGCGAAGCGGCCGGGCTTGTCCTTCACCGCCCCGGTGAAGGCCCCCGCCTTGTAGCCGAACAGCTCGGACTCGAGCAGGTTGTCGGGCAGCGCGCCGCAGTTGACCGCCACGAAGGGCCCCTCGCGCCGCGCGCTCAGGTCGTGGATGGCGCGCGCGACCAGCTCCTTGCCCGTACCGGTGGCGCCCTGGATCAGCACGGTGCTCTCGCTCTCGGCGAGCAGCGGCACCACCTCGAGCACGCGCCGCATGGCCTCGCTGCGGCTGCAGATGGCGCCAATCCGGCGCCGGCCCTGGATCTCCTTGCGCAGCTCCTCGATCAGCGTCAGGTCGCGAAAGGTCTCGGCGCCGCCGACCACCCGTCCGGCCTCGTCGCGCAGCAGCGCCGTCGACACGCTGACGGGGATCCGGCGGCCCTGGCCGTCGACGATGAAGGCCGTCCGGTTCACGACCGCCCGGCCCGTCTCGAACGTGCGCCGCAGCGCGCAGTCTGCCTCGCACATGCTGGCCCGGAAGACCTCGGAGCAGCGGCTGCCCAGCGCTTCGGACTTGGAGATGCCCGTAATCTCCTCGGCGGCGCGGTTGAACGACGTGATGCGCCACGCGTCGTCGATCGTGAAGACGCCATCGGAGATGCTCTCGAGGATCGACTCGGTCGAGACCGCCGACAACGCTCCGCGAGGAACCTCCGGGCTCGCCCTGCCCATGTCGGCCTCCCTGCCCGCCGTCAGGGCTTCGGCGCCGGTGGTGGGGTGCTCGGGGCCTCGAGGCCCGCGCCGCGCCCCGGATCGCCTTCGTACCCCAGCGCCTTCCAGTCGAGGCGACCCTTGGCGCCGTGGCAATCGGCGCAGGCCAGGGCCTTCTGCTTGGGCGCCACCAGGTGGTTCACCGCCCAGACCATCGAGGTCTCGACGAAGTCGTACTTGCCGCTGTACGGCTGCCCCGCGGCCTTCATGCCGGCCTCGATGGCCTTGTTCCAGTCGTAGGTGACCCAGTACGCCGACGGGCTGGTGGGCGGGCCGAAGGTGTTGACCGCCGCCATCGTCTGGTGGACCGTGTCGTAGGGCTGCTTGCCGCGCATGACCTTGAAGGGCATCAGCCGGGCGTTCGGGTCGGCGCGATCGCCCTTCGCCGCCGAGAGCTTCACCACCTTCGCGGGCTCGATCCGGTCGCCGAGCAGCAGGCGCTCGACCGTCCCGTTGTACCAGAAGTAGGTCGGCACGACGTCCTTCTGCCAGGTGAAGTCGCCCTTCATCTTGTCGTAGGTGGGCAGACCGTACGCGTCCTTCTTCACGTCGGCGGGCGCGACGTCGCGCCCGGCCGTGGACCAGTCCCACCAGGTCTTGGTGGGCTTGTCCCTGGCGAACGCGGGGATGTGGCAGGCCTGGCAGGCCACGCGCTTCGTGTGGCGGTCGAGCTCGGCGTTCGCGTGCACGCCGGCCTCGTGGCAATCGGTGCACCCCATCACGCGCGGTCCCGCGCCCACCGAGACCGAGGTGGCCTCGCCCTTGATCGCGTGCCCCTTGCCCCCCTGGTGGCAGGCCTGGCACGTCATGGCCTCGCTGCCCCCCATGTGCACGTCGGTCTCGCGAGAGGGGCGGAGCAGGCTGGCGTCGAGATCGCCGTGCTTCACGCCGTCGCCGCCGCCCCCGTAGAAGTGGCAGGCGCCGCAGGCCGCGCGCGTCGGCGCACCCACCGACTGGGCCACCTTGACCAGATCGACGGCCGGCCACGGCTTGCCCTTGGGGAACTCCTTCTGCTCACCCGGGTACACCGGGTGCCCGGCGCCGGACGGGAACTTCTTGTAGGTGCCCGTGGTCTCGTGGCACACGACGCAGTCGACGTTCTCGGCCTTCGAGAAGTCGAAGGTGTCGTCCTTCCAGCCGTAGCCCGCGTGGCAACTGGTGCAGCGGGGCCAGTTCGACGGCACGGCGACGCAGAAGTTGTTCAGGGCGTTCTTCTTGCCGTACTCGAGGGTCTTGCCCCCCACGGTCTGCTTCCGGGCCCACGTCCAGTGCACCGAACCCATGAAGGCGCGCGCCTCGGCGTCGTGGCACTCGAGGCATTTGGCCGTGACGGCCGGACCGTTCGCGAAGGGACCGGCGCCGACGTACTCGGCGTGCCCCTCGGCCCACGCCGACGAGGAGAGGCCGAGGCCCGTCAACAGCCCTGCGGTCACGAGGAGGCGGGAGAGCGTCATGCGAGGGACTCCTTTCATGGGTTCAGGCGTGCCCGTGCGTGACCCACGCGAGCAGGCCCACGCCGGCGCCGAGCAGCACGAAGTCGAGGATCGTCGCGCGCAGGCTCGTCTTGCCGCGCTGCGCGGGGATCAGGTCGGCGAGGGCGACGTACAGGAAGCCGGCGGCCGCGAACGCCATCAGGTAGGGCCGCGCCGCGCTCATCTCGGACAGGAAGAAGTACCCGAGCACGGCGCCGACGAACGTGGTCAGGCTCGTGGCCACGTTGACCGCCAGCGCCCGGCGCCGCGACCACCCGCCGTGCAGATAGACCATGAACTCGCCGAGCTCCTGCGGCACCTCGTGGGCGACGGTCGAGACGGTCGCGGCCAGGCCCAGCGCGGGTGACTCGAGGAAGGCCGCCGCCAGCACCACGCCGTCGATCAGGTTGTGGATGGCGTCACCGAACACCAGCAGCGGCCCCGAGCTGGCGTGGAAGTCGCAGTCCTGCTTGTGGCAATGACGCCAGACCAGCAGCTTCTCGAGCACGAAGAACACGACCAGGCCCGAGAGCACCACCACGAACACGCGCGCGCCGTCGAGCGACTCGATCGCCCGCGGCAGCATGCCGAGCAGCGCCGCGCCCAGCAGCGCGCCCGTCGAGAAGCTGACCATGCGCGGCACGAGGCGCGCCAGGGTCGACGCGTCGAGGAGCAACGTCAGGGCGGCGAGGAGCACCGCGACCACGCTCCCGAGCAGCGAGGCCGCCAGGATCAGCGCGAGGGTCATGGCTTCCCCGCGGTCGGGGGCTCGGGCTCACGAGCTGGCGTGGCTCGCGGGGCGCCTCCGTGAAACCTGTCGTCGGCGACCTTGCGACCCTCGGTGGTCACGTCGAACCACCCCGCCCGCGACGACGCGTGGGCATCGACCTCGGGGATGTAGGGCTTCACGTCGATCAGCGGCGTGCCGTCGAGCACGTCGAGGTCGGCCACG
>CAZBRS010000077.1:0-6562 GCA_964494475.1 uncultured Myxococcales bacterium
TCGAGCAACTGCAAATGAGCTTGCGCGCGCTCGCGCACGCCGCCGGCGCGCACGATCTGCTCCTGCAATCGCAGGCGCAGAGGCCGGGTCGAGCGATACACCAGGTCGATGACCACGTTCTCGGCGGCCGCTGCGAACAGGTCTTCGGAGCGCACGATCAGCTCGGCGGCCGCGCGGGGCTGGTCGGCTACCTCGAACTCGGCCTCGAGGACCGCACGCAGCCGCGCCAACCCCTCGGGAGAGGCGCGCCGCGCCGCCACGCCCACGAGCGCGGGCACGGTCGCGTCGAGGTACTCCAACACCTGCCGGAGCAGCACGTCCTCGAGGGGCGTGTCGTCGTGCCGGAAGACCTCGGCGAAGAAGTCGAGCGTGGCGTGCTCGTTGACGTCGAGCACGGTCATGCCCGAGCCCTGCACGGCCTGGATCAGGTTCATGCGCTTCAACTGGCCGAGCGCCTGACGCAGCGTGGTGCGATCGACGCCCAACTCGACGGTCAGCGCGCGCTCGGAGGGCAGGCGCTGGCCTGCCGCGAAGGCTCCGTCGAAGATCGACCGCATCAGTCGGTTGGCCAGCCGATCCGCCGCGTTCTCGCGGCGCGGAGCGCCGATGGACGCCCTGCGCCAGGGCTGCGCGTCGGCGCCGGGCACGAAGCGCGCCGCGCGGTCGCTGCGATCGAACTGGTCGAACGCCCTCCGGGCTTCGCCGTCGATCGGCCTGACCAACGCGGAATACCGCTCAGCGACCTCGTGGGGGGCGATCTCACCGCTGCGGATCCTCTGGACCCACTCGAGGTTGGCCCGAGCCCAACCGCGCACGTCGACCAGCGGGAAGAATCGCGCGAGAGCTCGCGCCCGGAGCGGGCGAATGGCCCGGAAGGTCATCTGGAAGATGGGGTTCCGGCTGGCGCGCACGACCTCGTCGCGGGCCTCGAGGGCCGCCTCGATCGCAGCGTCGAGGTCGTCGGCCACGTCGTACTGTCGGCGGAACAGGGCCTCGATTCGGTCGAACGCGTCGGCCGAGGCCCGGAGGGCCACCCGGGCCCAGATGCCCGGCATGGTCAGGCCGAAGTACTCGACCGCCTGGGCGAGCAGCGCGGCCTCGTCGGGCGTATCGGGCAACCTGAACGCGTGCAGGAAGAACTCGACGCCCGCGTGCGCGCGGTAGTCGAGCACCACCATGCCCGAACCCTGCACGGACGAGATGAGGTTCATGCGCTTCAACTGGGCCAGGGCCACGCGCAGCGACGTGCGGTCGGTGCCGAGCTCGACGGCCAGCGCGCGCTCGGGAGGGAGCTGCGAGCCGGCGGGATAGGCTCCGATGAAGACGCGACGCAGGATCTCGTCGGCCAGGCGATCGGGCAGGCAGTCACCGCGGCGGATGGGCCTCGTCACGGAGGAACCTGGAGAATGTGAATGTACCGTTTATACCCTGTCGGGCGGCGAACACAAGTCCCTGCGCGACCTCGGTCGCATATTGTAAGCCGTCGGCGCATGCGCTAGCATGGCGGCGTTTCGTCCAGCGACTCGAAAGGAGACCCCATGCCCGCCAAGCTGCTCGCCCTTCTGGTCCTGCTCTCGTTCACGCGCGTCGCGCTCGCCGTGCCCGGCACCGTGAGCATCGACGCCACCGACGACGACGCCAAGATCACGCTGACCGTGCTGAAGCAGGCCATCGGCGTCGACGGTTCGGCCCCCTCCGACGCCAAGAGCTGGTGCCAGGTGCGCCTGGTCGACGCGGGCTCCGAGGTCAAGTTCAAGGCCAACGACAAGATCAAGGTGTGGGTGTACGAGGACGACCTCTCGGGCGACGACCTGCTGTGGAGCACCGAGGTCACCGTCACGGGCGAAGAGGTCGCCGCGGGCAAGTTCGACCGCACCTTCGACTGCAGCGCCGGCTGGGGCACCGACGTCTACGGCATGTACGACGTCTACGCCCAGGCCCAGATCGACAAGGACGACTGCGGCTGGACGTGCAACACCGACGAGCCCGAGACCGCGGCCGTCGACGTCGAAGAGGTCGTCGACGACGGCGCCGAAGCCGACGACGGCAGCGACAAGGCGCCCCTCCTGCCCCTCGGCGCCACCAACGATCGCATCGGCCGCGACGCCGACTGGCTCAAGTTCCAGCTGGCGGGCCTCTCCGACGTGCGCGTCGAAGCGCTCCACGTGCCCACGGTGGGCCGGCTCGACGTGCAGATCTACGCCGCCGGCGACGTGCTGCAGGGCAGCGGCGCCGAGGGCGACGCCGCCACCACGCTCGACGCCGCTCAGCTCCCCGCGGGCGACTACTGGGTGCGCGTCAGCCCCAAGCAGGCCGACGACTACAACTTCTACGACCTGCGCCTCTCGGTCACGCCCGTGGTGCTCGACTGCGACCAGGGCATGGAGCAGAACGAAGACTGCGGCAACTGCGGCAAGCGCACGCGCGTGTGCCTGGCCGGGGGCACCTGGGGCGGCTGGAGCGACTGCGCCAACGAGGGCCCGTGCGCGGCCGGCGCCAGCGAGGCGGCCAGCTGCGGCAACTGCGGCACCCTCACCCGCTCGTGCGGTCCGAACTGCCAGTGGACCGAGACCGGCTGTCTCGACGAGGGCCAGTGCGCCGCGGGCGCGATCCAGAACGAGGCCTGCCCCAACGACGGCCAGAAGAGCCGCAAGTGCCTGCCCGACTGCTCGTGGGCGCCCTGGGGCGCCTGCGCCGGCCAGGACTGCCAGGGCGAGCAGAGCGAGGCCTGCTACACCGGCCCCGCCGAGACGCGCGGCAAGGGCGCCTGCCACGACGGCGTGCACACCTGCGTGAACGGCTTCTGGACCACCTGCGACGGCGAGAAGCTGCCCTCGGCCGAGTCGTGCAACGACGCCAAGGACAACGACTGCGACGGCCAGACCGACGCCACCGACGACGACTGCCTGTCGACCATCGGCGAGGCCTGCGCCGCCGACGGCGACTGCGGCGACGATCTCACGTGCCTGATGGCGCCCTTCAAGCCGGTCTTCGACGGTGGCTACTGCTCGATCCTGGGCTGCCTGTACGCCGACGACTGCCCGCCCGACGCCAACTGCACCAAGGCCTACGGCATGCGCGCCTGCCTGAAGGGCTGCGACGCCGCGGCCGACTGCCGGGCGGGTTATCTGTGCGAGAGCGTCGACGGCAAGAAGGTGTGCCTCCCGAAGTGCAAGGAAGACGACCACTGCAAGGGCGACGTCTTCAACCCCGAGTGCGACGAGACCACCGGGCTGTGCGTGCCCGACGCCCCCGACGAGCCCGACCAGGGCGGCGAGGACACCAGCACGCCCGACACCACGGGCGGGAACGACACGGCCACCGGCGACGACACGCCGGGCGCCGACACCGCGTGGATCCTCGACGCCAACGCCGGCGACGACACCGCCAGCAGCGGCGGCGGCGGCGGGTGCACGGTGAGCGCGGTGCCCACCGCGGCGCCCTTCCTGGTGCTGCTCGCGCTCGGGGCGCTGCTCGCGCTCGCGCGACGCCGGGTGTGACCCCCCGTCCATGATCGCCCCCGACAACGCGCCGGGACCCGGCTCTGGGTTCGGCGGTCGCCCGCCAAGGTTTGGATTGACACCAACCCTTTAATCGAGATACTGCGCCCGCACGCCCCGGAGGCTCGCCCATGAAAAAGCACGCGCTCGTGCTGCCGGTTCTGCTCGTGGCCCTCGCCCTCTCCGCCTGCGACGCCGCGGGCTCGGGCGACGAGCCCTCGCTGCCCGCCACGGGTGACGAGCTGCTGGTCGACGACCTGCCCCTCGGCGAGATCGACCCCGGCGAACTGAAGGCCGACTCGTTCGGCTCGGCGCTCACGTGCAAGCCCATCCCCGCGCAGGACGCGCTGCCGAACCCCGAGATCGTCATCTCGCTCGACGGCGCCACGCTGCACCTCTTCGATCGGTCCACCGGCTACGACGAGGTCTTCCCCATCGGCGGCGGCAAGATCGAGAAGGGCGTGTCGCTCACGCCCACGTCGCTGGGCCAGCCCAGCCAGGTCTTCTACGCGCGCCTCGAGCAGCCCGCCGTCAAGGAGACCGGGGCCGCCAAGCAGCTGTGGGCCTGGAACTACGCATGCAAGATCTGGTGGAAGGACACCGACAACGGCGGCAAGCTCGTGCCGGTGTTCGCGGGGCTGCCGTTCATCCGCCTCGAGGGCCCGAACCCCACCGCGTACGGCATCCACGGCCCCATCGACCAGTACACGCTGCCGAGCGGCGGCCGCCTGAAGCGCGGCTTCGTCTCGCACGGCTGCCTGCGCATGGAGGCGGCCGACCTGCTCGAGGTGTACGCGCGCGCGCTGGGCCACAAGGTGCCCGTGCGCATCCAGCAGGCGCCCGAGCGCCGCGCCGACGGCAGCTTCGTCGAGGTGGCCGAGCGCTGGCTGGGCGCCCCGTGCTCCACCGACGCCGAGTGCGCCTTCGACGGCGGCTCGTGCCGCCCCAACGCCTACACGGGCCACGGCGTGTGCACCCGCGCCTGCACCAAGACCTGCCCCGACCGCTGGGGCTACCCGACCAGCTTCTGCATCGACGACCCCGAAGACGACGCCGAGGGCGTGTGCGTGCTGAAGGGCGCGGCGCAGAACAACTTCTGCAAGGCCTACGCGGGCCAGATCTTCGACCCGGGCACGCCGCGGCACAACCAGCCGTCGGTCACCGCCGACGTGTGCACCCTCGGCTCCGAGGGCTGGATCGGCCAGCCCTGCTGGACCGACGCCGACTGCGTGCTGTCGGGCGGCACGTGCGATCTCTCCGACTCGGGCGAGGGCAAGCCGGGCGTCTGCACGGTGCCCTGCACCCAGTACTGCCCCGACAAGACGGGCTACGCCTCGACCTTCTGCGTGGCGGGCGACCAGGGCGGCCAGTGCGCCCAGCGCTGCACGCTCACCGACGAGTGCCCCACGGGCTACGCCTGCACGCCCAACGTGCCGCGCTTCGGCCAACCGTCGGTCAAGAAGGCGGTCTGCCAGTAACCATCTCGACACCGGGGGAATCATGAACACGTTCGCGAAATTCTTGCTCGGCGCGGCGCTCGCGGCGGCGACCTTCACCGCGTGCGGCGGCTCCGACGGGGGCGCGTCGACCGACGACGTGGCCGCCACCGCGGATACGACCGGCAGCGCCGACGTCCAGGTCGAGAAGGACTCGCCCTCCGAGGCGATCGATCCCACTCCCGTGACCTGCACGATCACGACCCCCGTCTCCGGCGCCGTGCTGGGCGCCGACGTGGCGATCGAGGTGGCCACCACCGGCGGCGCCGACGAGGTCGTGCTGCTCGCGAACGGCGCCGAAGCGGGGCGCTCGCCGGTCGGCGCCGACGGCACCGCCTCGTTCGCGTACGCGGCCTCCGCCGAGGGCGACTCCCAGGTGATGGTCAAGGCCCTGCGCGCCGATGGCGCGTCGGCGTTCTCGAGCGTCGTGGTCGTGACCATCGATCTCACGCCGCCCGTCGTGAGCGTTCCGCTCGAGCGCTTCACCGTCGTGAAGGGCAGCGTGGCGCTCGCGGCCCAGGTGACCGACCTACACCCCGACACCCTGCGCCTGGTGGGCGCCGACGGGGCCGTGCTGGCCACGGCCTTCCCGGGCACCTCCGACCTGCTCTTCACCTCGACCGAGGTCGCCGATGGGGCGCACGACGTTCACGTCGAGGCCACCGATCTGGCCGGCAACACGGGCGCGAGCGCGCCGCTGGTCTTCGTCGTGGCCAACAACGGCGAGGAGCTCGAGGTCGAGTACATCCCCATGGCCAAGGTGAGCGTCCCCGAGAACTGGCAGACCGCCGAGTACCACACGCGCGTGATGTCCGAGGTCCGCCCCGGCGTGAAGCGCATCCTGACGTGGGTCACGTGGGATCCCTCGGGTGACTGGCAGATGGAGTACTCGGTCGGCCAGGGCACCTGCCCCCACAACGGCATCCAGTACCTCGCGAAGCAGTCCCGCGCGGGCGAGATCGTCATCGACCTGCGGCGCGCCGCCCTCGACCCCGCGATCGTCGCGAAGTTCCCGGTCGAGGAGCAGACCAGCGACGTCTTCCCGATCAACGCCGATCCCGCCACGTTCGGCTCGTTCTTCAGCCACGTGGCGCCGCTCGATCCGGCCGACCACGTGGGCCAGTCCGTCGACATCCAGGCGGGCACGGTCGTCTTCTTCTAGCCCCCCATGCGTCGCTGCCCGATCCTCCTGGTCCTTCTCACGTTCGCGCGCTGCGCCTCCGACGACACCGTCGGCAGCGCAGACCTCGCCGGCGTCGACGCCGCGCCCGAGAGCGCGCTCTCCGAGATCCTCCCCGACGCGCCCGGCGAGGCCCTGACCGACGGCGAGCCAACCCCGGAGTCCGTCGAGCCCGCGTGCGGTTCGTGCCACGGCCGCGCCGACCAACCCGCGCCGCCCCCCGGCCTCGACGGCGCCACCCTGCCCTCGGCGCCCGGCGTGGGCGCGCACGCCGCGCACCTCGCGGCCTCGACCTCGCACGCCGAGGTGCGCTGCCGCCATTGCCACGTGGTCCCCGCCAGCGTCGACGCGCCCGGCCACCTCGACGACGCCCGGCCGGCCGACGT
>CAZBRS010000077.1:6662-14662 GCA_964494475.1 uncultured Myxococcales bacterium
TGCAGGCGCCCCACGGAGCCCACCTCTTCCACCTGGGGGGCGGCGCGGGCACGATCCTCGCGTGCGATCACTGCCACGTGGGCACCGCGTACCACGGCTCGCTTCGGGACGGCCAGAAGCTCGAGGGGACCACGCTCTGCGACGAGTGCCACCCGGACGGCTTCGATCGGCTGCGATGGCGCATCGACCCTTGGGAGCGGATGGGCCTCGATGGAGAGGTGCCCGAAGGGTGAGGTTGCAGCCTCGTCAGGTCGGTCGGCGCTTGCGGTTCCTCGCCCGGCGTTGCACGCGCCCCGCGTGCTCCTCGCCCAGCCGCTGCTGCTCTTCGCGCTCGACGCGCAGTTGAAGGAAGTGCTCCACGCGCTCCACGTCGAGCGTTCCCGCCTCTTCGGCCGCCAGCACGGCGCACCCGGGCTCGGTCTCGTGGCGGCAATCGGCGAAGCGGCACTGCTCCGCCACCGCGCGCACGTCGTCGAAGGTGTCGGCCAGGGCCTCGGCCGAGCCCCACATCTGCATCTCGCGCATGCCGGGCGTGTCGAGCAGCAGGCCGCCCGAGGGCAACAGCACCAGCTGGCGCTTCGAGGTGGTGTGCATGCCACGCCAGTGGTTCTCGCGCACCTCGTGCACGTCCATGACCTCGTCGCCCGCCAGCAGGTTGACCAGCGTCGACTTGCCCACCCCCGACGAGCCGACCACGGCCACGGTGCGACCCGGCCCCAGGTGGGCGGACAGGGCGCCGAGCCCGGACTCCTCGAGCGCCGACGTCACGTGCACCGGCACCTCGGGGAAGCGCGCGCGCGTGAACCCGACCACCTCGTCGAAGTCGGGCGCGAGATCGGCCTTGTTGAGCACGAGCACCGCGCCCGCGCCGCTGCCGGAGATCTGCGCCAGGTAGCGCTCGATGCGGCGCTCGTTGAAGTCTTCGTCGAGGCCGACCACCACGAACACGGTGTCGATGTTCGAGGCCACCACCTGGGCCTCGGCCACGGGCCCCGCCGCGCGCCGCAGGAACGCGCTCGTCCGGGGCAGCACCATGAACAGCACGGGCGGATCGCCCGGTCGCGCCGGCGTTCGCACCAGCACCCAGTCGCCCACGGCCGGCTGGTCCTCGCGCCGCCGCGCGTGGATGAGGCGCGCCGGGATGCGCCCGACCACCACGTCGTCGAGGCCGTCGAGGAAGAGGTCGACCCACGTGCGCGACAGCGACGCGATGCGGCCGGGCACCAGGCCGGGCTTGCCGAGGGTGCGCGCGTTCTCTTCGTGGATCGGGCTCCAGCCCAGGAGGTCGAGGGACGGCACGTAGACTCCCTTCGCTGCGGTCGGGGGCTAGCCTACAGGAGTCGCGACTCCACGCCAACCGCTTCCACGGGCCACGCGGGCCCCGCCGGCCTGGGAACGATCCCCGAGCTTCCTGTTCAGGGTCGTTGGCGCGGACTGGCGTTCAATACAGCGTCTTGATCTCGATCTTCAGCTCGCCCTTCGCGTACTCGGTCTCGAAGGGCACCACGCCGTCGACCAGGGGGATGGACTGGTGGATCGCCGCCAGCGCCTCGTGGGTGTCGGCCGCCCACTCGAGCACGCCGAAGCGGGGGTACCAGTCGACCTCGAGCAGCCACAGATCGAGCCAGAGCTCGGTCATCTCGTCGAAGATCGGCCCCTCGAACACGCGCCTCTGCGGCTGGCTCGACGTGCCCTCGGCCTGTTGGAACAGATCGGGGGAGCGGTCGGCCAGGCGCTGCTCGGCCACGAGCGAGGGCCGTCCGAAGGCGGAGGAGACGTAGGGGTCGTAGCGCACGTCGACCTCGAACGCGATCTCGGCCGGCGCGCTGCCGTTCTCGGAGAAGTCGAACGGTCCGTCCTGCTCGCGATCGTCCTTCAACTCGAGGCTGCGCAACGTGATGAGCACCTTGCGCGAGTGGAAGAGCCCGGCGGCGGCCAGCACGGCGAACGCCGGATGCTCCGGGACGTACTCGTGGTACTCGTGGACGAACGAGTGGGTCGAGGGCAGCACCTGGCCGTTCGGGAGGTGCAGGGCCGCGCCGGGGGCCTGCTGGTGAAAGAACGTGTCGAACGAGTACATGATGCCGTCGTTGGGCTCGTCGCCCGGGTTGTTGAGATCGAGCAGTTGGATGTTCAGGGCCGCCTTCACGCGCGGGTCGGTGCCCGCCACGTGGTGGATGAGCATGTCGCGGTACAGGGGGTTGTTGCCCTGGTGGGAGGCGTGATCCCAGATCGCCACGTTGTCGGTGACGAAGTCGGGGTTCATGACCACCCAGTCCTGCAGGTTCAGGCCGATGAGCGCGCCCACGTTCTGCACGTCGGGGTTGTCGTACAGCCGCGACAGCCTCGCCCCCGCGAGCACGCCGGCGCTCGTGACCCAGCGAACGACGCGCTGCTCGGACGCCAGGCCCGCCAGGTCGCGCTCGAGCATGGTTCGGGCCACCAGGCAGCCGAACGAGTGACACGCCAGGTTCACGTGGGTGGCGCCCGTCACGTCGAGGCGGTGCCGGATGGCCCGGGCGGCCACGAGCGCGTACCGCAAGAGGGCCGTCGTGCCCTCGTCGTAGGGCAGCGCCTCGATCTCGGCCACGTGGGCGGCCGGCATCCAGTCGGGCGCGAGGGCGCCCCAATACTCGATCTTCACGAGCTGGTTGGGGGCCGCCGCCCCGCCGGGATCGTCGTAGCACGGGCGCACGACCCCGAACGCGCGCACCTCCTCGAGCGTGCCGCCGCAGCCGCTGGCCTGGCCGTAGACCTGGGTCGTCAGGTCGTCGTCGCCCTTGTTGCTCCAGCCGTGCAGCCACACCGACAAGGTGGTGTCGTTGGCGTAGACCTTCTCGCCCGTGAACACAGGGGGCGCCCCACAGTCGGCGGGGCAGTGCGCGGCCGACTCGCAGGCGTGGCAGGCGCCGTCGCCGCACGACGCCCAGCGCTCGGGGTCGCGCACCGGCCCGAGACAGAGCCCGCCCAGGCACAGGCCTCCGGGGCAGGACGCCGGCTCCTCGACGTGACACGTGTACGAGAGATCCGGCGGGGCAGGACAATCGACGATCTCGGCCTGTTCGACGCTCGAGAGGTCGGGCGTCACGAGGTCGGCCGCGACGTCGGGCCCGGGCTCCCCGATCGGCTCCGCGTCGGGAGCCGTCGCGTCGTCGGCGGCCTCGTCGGAGACCCCGTCCTGCCCCGGTTCGACCGCGACCTCCGGCCCCTCGTCCGACGACTCGGGTGGCATGTTGGCGTCCTTCTCGCGGCCGTCGGCCGCGTCGACGGCGAGCGCGTCGGCCACCTCGCCGGCGTCGGGCGCGAGGATGACGGAGGCCGCGTCATCGGCGCAGGCGAGCACGGCGCAGAGGGACCCGAGCAAGGCCACGACGGCGAACGTTCGGCGTACGCTCACGGAGACACCCCGAAGGTTGGGCCAGCGGCCGGGATCATAGGCCCGATCGTCGGGCCAGATCAAGCCGCACGCGCGCGTTGACAATCGCGGGCTCCGCCGGGATGATGGCGTGGCACCACGAAGCGGCGTCGCCAGGGGGGCTCCCGCGGCGCCGTATCGGAGTTCGCCATGCGATTGGCCGTTGTCACCCTGCTCGGGGTCGTCGTCGCCCTGGCGGCCTGCGGCGGCGGTTCGGTGGGGCCGCGTGACGCCCTCGAAGCCGAAGTCGTTCCCGCCGAGACCAGCGACGCCGCCGAGACGACCGGGCTCGACGCCCGCGCCGACGCCCCGCCCGAACCCGAGCCCGAGGCCCCGACCGACGTGCCCGCCGAGGCCGAATCGAATCCCGAGCCTCCCCCCGACGAGGCCGAGGTCGTCGACGACACGACCCCTCCGCCCGACGTGCCCCCGGAGACCGAGGTCGAGGCCTGCGCCTGCGCCGCCGACGCCGACTGCGCCGCGCCCGTCCTGGCCTGCCGCCAGGCCCGCTGCCTCGCCTGCGCGTGCCTCGAGGTCGAGGTCGACGAGGGCCCCTGCACCGACGCCGACCCGTGCACCACGGACGACGCCTGCGTGGCCGGCGTCTGCCTCGGCACCCCCCTGCCCTGCGACGACCGGAACCCCTGCACGCTCGACACTTGCGGCCCCGACGGAGCGTGCCTCCACGCCCCGGCCCCGGGACCGTGCTCCGACGACAACGCCTGCACGGTCGACGACGCCTGCCTCGACGGCGCCTGCGCGGGCAGCCCGCGGGTCTGCGAGGACGCGAGCCCCTGCACGTCCGACGGGTGCGATCCGGCCGGCGGCTGTACGTTCGCGCCCGTGCCGGGCCCGTGCACCGATGACAGCCTGTGCACGCGCGACGATGCCTGCCTCGGCGGCGCCTGCCAGGGCACGCCCATCTCGTGCGACGACGGCAACGCGTGCACGTCCGACGGCTGCTCCCCCGCGACCGGGTGCTCCCACGGGCCCCTCTCCGCCGGCGTCTGCGACGACGGCAGCGTGTGCACGCAGGGCGATCGCTGCGTCGACGGCGCCTGCCAGGGGGCTCCGCTCTCCTGCGACGACGGCAACGTCTGCACGGCCGACCTGTGCGATCCGGTGCTCGGGTGCCTCAACCCGGGTCGGTCGGGCCTGTGCGACGATGGCTCGGCCTGCACACGCGACGACGCCTGCCAGGGCCCCCTGTGCGTCGGCGCGCCCCTGCCCTGCGACGACGGCGACCCCTGCACCGACGACGCGTGCGAAGAAGGTCTCGGATGCGTGCACGCGGCCAACCAGGCGCCGTGCGACGACCAGAGCCCCTGCACGGCCGACGATCGCTGCGCGAGCGGCCGATGCCGCGGTGAGCCGGTGGTCTGCTCCGAGCAGCGGCCATCGGTGTGCATCGAAGGGGGCGCCGCGATGTTCGCCTACGCCTCGCCCGGGGCGTGCGTCAACGGCCACTGCGTCTACTCGGGGAGCGCGCACGCCTGCCCGGCCGGCTGCGCCAACGGCGTGTGCGTCGGCGACCCCTGCCTCGGCGTGGTCTGCGACGAGCCCCCGGCAACGTGCCTCCAGGCCTCGGGCGCTTGCGTGGCGGGCGCCTGCCGCTACGCCTTCGCCGACGCCGCGGCCTGCGACGACGGCAACGCGTGCACCGGCGACGACGCCTGCGAGGCCGGCGTCTGCTTCGGCGTGCCCCTCTGGTGCGACGAACCGCCTCCGCCCGTCTGCCTCGATCCCGCCACCCGTCGGGCCTGGTCGACGGGCGGCGCCTGCTCCCCCTCCGACGGGGTGTGCGAGTACGCCTCGTCCGACGAGACGTGCGGCAGCGGCTGCGTCGAGGGCACGTGCCTCCTGGCTCCCTCCCTGGCCGACGGCGCGCTGACCGCGTTCGGCGGAGCAGGTCTCCTGTCGATGCTCTACGAACTTCGAGGGGTCTCGACGCCCTGGATCGACGGACAACCGATGTCGAGCGCCACCTGGAACCTGACGATGGGGTTCGAGCCATGAAGACCACGCGCACCCTCCCGACCGCCCGCCCCGTTGGCCTGAGGACCTGCGGGCTCCTGGCCTTCGCGACGCTGCTGGCGCTCTCGACCCCGCTCGGCGCCTCGCCGCCCCAGGTGCTGAACTTCAGCGGCCACCTGGCCGGCGACGCGGGCGCCCACACCGGCGAGATCGCGCTCACGCTGGCCCTCTACGACGACCCCGACTCGTTCGCCACGACCCACGTGCTGTGGTCCGAGCTCAGCACGGTCTTCGTCTCGGAGGGTCGCTTCCACGTGCTCCTGGGCTCCGACGAGGCCAACCCGCTGCCCGGCGCCGTCTTCGAGGCGGCCGCGCTCTACGTGGGCGTGCGGGTCGGCGCCGACGACGAGTTGCGCCCGCGCCTGCGCGTGGCCAGCGTGCCGTTCGCGCTCAGGGCCTCCGAGGCCGAGCGGCTCGCCGGCCTCTCCAGCTCCGACTTCGCGTCGGCCGGTCACGTGCACGGCTTCGACGTGCTGCTGGGCCAGGTCGCGCCGAGCCAGCTCCCCGGCGCGGTCGTGCTCGACGACGAGCTCGCCACGGCCCTGCAGGCCAAGGCCGACGCGGGGCACGCGCACGACGCGGCCTACGTCGACGAGGAGCAGCCCTCGTCCGTCAGCGGCGCCATGGTGCGCGACGGCAGCCTCACGCTGGTCGACCTCGGCGACAGCTCCTGCGGCGACGGCCAGGTCGCCAAGTGGTCCGAGACCACGGGCGGCTGGCGCTGCGCCGACGACCTCGACACGGTGGTCGGCGCGGGGCTCGGCCTGCAGCTCGTCGACGGCTCGCTCCGCCTCGACGAGGCCGTGGTGGCCGCCTGGGCGACGGACACGTGCTTCGACACCAACGACGAACTGGAGGCGGCCCTCGACGGGCGCTACGCCTTCACCGACCACCTTCACGACGATCGCTATCCCCTGGCCTCCGAGGTCGAGGCCGCGCTGGCGGGCAAATCCGACGCCACCCACCTGCACGACGACCGCTACCCCCTGGCCTCCGGGGTCGAGGCCGCGCTGGCGGGAAAGTCCGACGCCACCCACCTGCACGACGACCGCTACTACCCCCGGGCCGAGAGCGACGCGCGCCTGGCCGACCACGTGACGACGGCCCTCTTCCCGATCCTGCAGGCCCTCGACAGCAAGGCGGTGGTGGGCCACACGCACGACGAGCGCTACCCGCTGGCGACCCACGTCGCCACGGCGCTGTCCGGCAAGGCCCCGCTGGTCCACGACCACGCCGCCGCCTACGTCGACGAGGGGCAGGCGGCCGCCATCACGACCGCCATGCTCGCGAACGGGTCCGTCCGCTTCGAGAAGCTGGCCGACGAAGGGTGCGCCGCCGACCAGGTGCTCGCGTGGAACGACGCGACCGCGCGCTGGGCCTGCGCCGACGACCGCGAGGGGGTCTACACCGGCGCCGACTTCGCGCTGGCCGGCCAGGCCTGCCCCTTCGGCCAGAAGGCAACGGCCGTCGACGCGACCGGCAGCCTCGAATGCGCCGACGACGTGGCCTACGGCGCCGGCACCGCCCTCGTGCTCGCGGGCGGCAAGCTGAACGTCGACCAGGGCACGGTCGAGGGGTGGGCGCGGGCCACGTGCTACGACAGCGCCGGCGAGCTCACCACCCTGCTCGATCCGCGCTACGCGCCGCTCACCCACGCGCACGCCGCCTACGCGACCACCTCCGATTTGAACGGCGCGCTGGCCACCAAGGCCGACGTCTTCCACGACCACGCCGACCTGTACTACCTCAAGGAAGAATCCGATCAGGCCTTCGTCAACGAGGGCCAGGCCAACGCGATCTCGGGGAGCATGATCGCCGACGGTACGGTCGCGCTCGTCGATCTCTCGCCCTCGGCCTGCAACCGGGGCGAGATCGCGAAGCGCGCGCTCGGCTCCGACGGGAGCACCGAGATCTGGAAGTGCGCCCCCGACAACGACACGCAGTACACGTCGGGCACGGGCCTCGCGCTGACCGGCCAGCGCTTCGACGTGGTCCAGGGCACCATCGAGGGCTGGGCAAAGGGCGTGGCCTACGACACCGAGGCCGAACTGAAGACCGCGGCGCCGGCCTGGGACTTCGTCGCTTCCGACGATCTGACGAAGGCCACCGTCTTCGGCGGGCAGGTGACCGGGACCTACGCGAACCTCGCGCTGGGCAACGACGTGGTCACGTCGTCCCAGATCGTGAACGCCACCATCGCCGCCGCCGACCTGGCCGCGGGAGCCGTCACCACCGCGGCCATCCTGAACGGCACCATCGCCCCGGCCGATCTGGCCGACGCCTCCGTCACGTCGGCCGCCATCGCCAACGGCACCATCGCGGCCATCGACCTGGCCGACGCCATCATCGGCTCGGCCCAGATCACGAACGCCTCCATCGCCGCCGTCGATCTGGCCGCCAACGCAGTCACCACCGCCGCCATCTTGAACGGCACCATCGCCCCGGCCGATCTGGCCGACGCGTCGGTCACCTCGGCGGCCATCGCCAACAGCAGCATCGCGGCCGCCGACCTGGACGTCGGCGCCGTCACCACCAACGCCATCCTCAACGG
>CAZBRS010000077.1:14762-20423 GCA_964494475.1 uncultured Myxococcales bacterium
CTGGCCGCCAACTCGGTCACCTCGGCCATCCTCCTCGATGGCGGCGTCGCCACCACCGATCTCGCCGCCAACTCGGTCACGGGGGCCAAGATCGTCGACGCCACCATCGCTACGGCCGATCTGGCGAACGACGCCGTGACCTCGGTCAAGATCCTCGACCGCACCATCGCGGCGGGCGACCTCGCCAACCTCACGCTCACCGACGCGCAGATCTCGGCGACGGCGGCCATCGCGCCCTCGAAGATCAAGGGCACGGCCTGGACGTCGGACAACGACGGCGCGGCCTCGACCCTCGACGCCGACCTGCTCGACGGGCAGAGCTCGGCCGCCTTCGCCCCGGCCGGCCATACGCACGCGGCCTACTGGGTGAACGCCAGCGCGACCCTGCGCCTCACCGCCAACTCCGTGCAGCCAGCCGCGTGCGCGATCGACCTGGCCGGCTCCATCGCGCTCACGCACACCTACACGCTCTGCATCTGCGGAAACGTAGGGGCCGCGTGGGCCTGGCGCGCACCCGACGGCGCGACCCCCTGCACCTGGTGACCGGAGCCCCCATGCCCACGCCCCCCGACGACGTGCTCTCCGACTTTCACGTTCACGCCGATCTCGAGGTGCGCTGGCGCGATCTCGACGCCCTCGGCCACGTGAACAACGCCGTGTTCTTCACGTACCTCGAGAGCGCGCGCGTGCGCTACATGAACGAGGTGGGCACGGGGGGCGAGGTCGACCCGGGCCGACAGTTCCCCTTCCTGCTCGGCGAGGCCTCCTGCCGCTTCCTGGCCACGGCCGGGCTCGGCCAGTGGCTGCGCGTGTTCATTCGCGCGTCGAAGGTCGGCACCCGCAGCTTCGAGTTCGAGTACGTGGTGGCCGAGCGCGACACCGACAAGCCCCTGGCGCAGGCGCGCACGACCCAGGTCTGCTTCGACTTCGCGGCCGGCCGCACGGTGCCGGTGCCGCCCTGGTTCCGCGATCGCCTCGAGGCCATCGAAGGCCGCCCCCTCTTCTCGTGACGAGGTCTTGCATGACGCACCCCGCTCCGCCCCTCGACGCCTCCCCCGCCGCGGTCTCCTCCGACTGGTTGCTGGGCCGCCACGGCAGGCCCCTGTTCGTGTTCGCGCACCAGGACGACGAGTCCGTGTGCGCGGGGCTCATCCACCGCGTGTGCGGCGACGACGGCCGCGGCGCCTTCGTCTGGTGGACCAACGGCGACGGCCTGGCCCCCCTGGCGAAGATGGATCCGACGGCCTACGGCGTGCTGCGCCAGGCCGAGTCGGCCGACGCCCTGGCGCGCCTGGGCATCTCGCCCACACGCAAGGTCGACCTCGAGTGCTCCGAGATCGAGAACTACCGGCGCTTCACGCACGTGGCAAAGGGCGGCGCGCTCCGAGACGAGGCCCTGGCGCACTTCCGCCGCGAAGCGGAGCGCGTCGAGCAGGCGGTGCGGCAGGCCGACCCCGATCGCGTGTTCGTGCTCGCCTGGCAGGGCGGGCACCCCGAGCACGACCTCTGCCACGTCATGGTGGCGCGCGCGCTCCGCAAGCTGCGCCGAGAGACCGGTCGCCCGCTGCCCCTGGTCCAGGTGCCCGCGTACGAGTACGTCATCCTGAACCCGATGCGCTTCAAGCCGTGGTACGGGGGCGACCGACGCCGCCTGCGCCTGACCGCCGAGGAGATGGCCGCGAAGGAGCACCTGCTCAGCGCCTATCCCACCCAGGCCGAGCTCATCGGGCAGTTCCGGGCCGTGCTCTCGGCGCTGGGGGTGGTCTCGGCGTTGCGCCTCAAGCCCTTCACGGCGCGGGGCTTCCTGGCCGAGGAGGAGTTCGGGGTCGTCGAGCCGCTGCTGGACTACACGCGCTCGACGCACCGCGCCGAGGCCCTGAACTACATCAACGACGACTTCGAGGGCGAGCCCATCCGCTTCGACACGATGATCGCGCCGATCGCGGCGGACCTCCTCGCGACGTGATCAGAAGTTCGTGCTGGCGTGCGGACCCGCGACGCCGGCCGTTCCGTCGGGGCCGAGCGCGCTGCCGCCCGAACCTCCCTGACCCCCGGCCCCTTCGAGCGCCACGTCGTTGTCGAGGGTGTAGGCCGCCGATCCGGTGGCCCCGTGCACGTAGATGCCGTAGCTGGCGCCACCGCAGCCGCCACCGCCGCCACCACCGTGCCCACCGTCGCCGCCCTGGCCGCCGCGACCGCCGCCACCGGCGCACCACGCGGTGTAGGTGTCGTCGCCGTCGTCGCCGCCGTTGCGACCGTCGCCCCCGAGGCCGCCCACGCCGCCGTAGCCGCCCGCGCCGCCGTCGCCGCCCACGCCGGTCTCGATGACGTTGCCCGCGAGCACCGGCAACGAAGCGGGCGCCGCGCCGAAGACCACCAGCACCCCGAACGAGCCGCCGCCGCCGGTGCCCCCGGTGCCGCCCACGGCGCCGCAGCCGCCGCTGCCGCCGCCGCCGCCGCTGCCGCCCACGTCGGTGTACAGCACCTGCGGAGCGCCCGTGCAGCCCCACGTCTCGACCCCGCCGCCCGCGCCGCCACCGCCGCCGCCGTTGCCCGGACCACCCGCTCCGCCGTCGGAGCCGGCGCCCGCGATCCACGTGCTGCCCTCGAACGCGCCCAGGGCACTGGGGCAGCCCTGGCCGCCCCCGCCCTGCGTGCCGTCGGCGCCGTCCTGCCCGGGCGAGCCGTCCTGGGGCAGCCAGTCGCTGCCGTCGGGCGTCTTGGGCGCGTTGCACACGTTGCAGCTGCTGTAGCCGGACCAGAGCAGGCCGTCGTACCCGGGCTCGCCCCCGAGCGCCGGCGCGAGCCCCGCCCCCGCGCTGCCGTGCTCCTCGACCTCGGGCGCCTGGTCGAGGGGCGCCTCCTTCGGCTGGCCCGCGCCCGTCTCGTCGTAGTCGGGGCAGATGGAGTTGCCGCCCGCCCCCCCCGCCACGTCGAGCTCGCCGCACGACGAGACGCCGCCCGCGCCGCCCGCGTTGTGGTGGGCGGCCGTGCAGGGGTTGACGCCGATGTCGTAGGCGGCCAGGCCCGCCACGCCGGCCGCGCCGGACGTGCCATCGACGCCGTCGACCCCGCGCAGCCCCGGGCCGCCGTGCCCGGCGACCACCCGGCAGCCGCGCACCACCAGCCGCTCGTCGCAGTCGCGCACGAGCACGGCCACGCTCGACTCGCCGGGGTCGTCGGCGTAGCCGCCGTAGACCGTGAAGCCGTCGAAGGTCGTGGCGTCGGTGACCCCGTCGGCGATGACGGCCGCGGGGTCGGCCGGCGAAGGCTCGTCGCCGAAGATCACGGTCTCGTACACCAGAGGATCGCGCACGCGGAAGTCGGCCGAGTAGCCGCCGTACACGTGCACCCCCGAGGCCAGACGAAGGGTCTCCTCGTACACGCCCGTGGCCACGTACACGTCGCGGAGGCCCAGGCCCGCCGCGAGCTCGAGGCCCGCCTGCACGCTGCGCAGGGGCTCGCTGATGAAGCCGGGCGCCGCGTCGTCGCCGTTCTTGGCCACGAACACGGCGTTCGCCACCTCGCCGTCGATGCCGTCGCAGTTCGCGTCGGGCCACTCGTCGCCGGGCACGTCGACGGCCTGAATCAGCACGCACTCGCACCCGTTCACGGGGTTGGCGTCGACGTTCACGTAGTAGAGCTCGCACTCGAGCACGCAGGTCGGCACGCCCTCGACGTCGCGGCAATGGGCCGCGCCGTTGGCGTAGGTGTCGATGGTGCAGTTCTTCTCGCACGAGCCGCAGGCCTGGTCGGTGTCGTACACGCCCTCGACGCTCCGGAAGCCCTCGTCGAGCACGCCGTCGCAGTCGTCGTCGGCGCCGTTGCAGATCTCGACGGGCAGGCCGCAGTCGCCCCAGCCGCCGGCCTCGCAGAAGCGCACGCCGTAGCACGTGGCCGAGCCGGTCGTGACCTTGCACGACTTCTCGAGGCCGAGCGAGGCCTCGGTGCACACGCACGAGCCGTTGTCGGGGCGGCAGAGCGACGCGGGGCCCCCGGCCAACTCGTACTCGGTGCACTCGTACGAATCGGGGCAGCCGGCGGCGCACTCGGACAGGCAGTACCGCCCGCCCTCGAGCTCGACGCAGCGGCCCCCGGAGCACTGTACGTCGGACGAGCACGGCTCGCACAGCCGGTCGAGCAGCGGCAGGCACAGGAAGACCGGATCGGACCCCGTGAGCTGGATGCCCTTGCACGAGTAGCCGCTCTGGCACTCGTCGACGCAGAACTCGGTGCAGAGCCAGCCGTCGTAGCCCTCGATGCAGAAGCCGCTCGCGCAGTCCTCGGGCCCGTCGCAGGGCGTGCCGAACAGCCCCTTGGGGGCCTCGACCTCCTCGGCCTCCTCGGCGTCCTCGACCTCGGCCACCTCGTGCGCCGGGTCCTGCCACTGGATGAGGTCGGGCTCGTCGTCGGACGGCTTGGTGTCGACCCCGATGTCGGGCAGCAGGGCATCGGCCAGGTCGGGGCCGCTCCAGTCGAACGCGTCGGACACGTCGCCGCCGGTACCGACCGAACTGCCCGAACAGGCGCCCAGCACGAGCCCCGCCAACACCACCAGACCGAACGTCGCGCGCATGGTACCTCCTCGCCGGGCCCTGGAATGAAAAGGGCTCAGGGATACTAGCGATCCCGAGGTGCGTGTCAACGCGAATGCGTGACGCGGTGCGTCAGGGGCGGAGGCGCTGGAGGAATGAGAGGGGCGCAAAAACACGAAAGCCAGGGTCCGGGCCCTGGCTTTCGTTTCGTGGGCGATGCTGGGATCGAACCAGCGACTTCCACCGTGTGAAGATGGCACTCTACCGCTGAGTTAATCGCCCACAGGTCGCGGCAGGGCGTTCTTTTAGTCGACGTCGGGCACGCTGTCAAGCCGTTTCCCGTGCCCGCGCCGATTCGCCCGTCAGATGTACTGCTTCTCCTTGCGCTCCTGCTCTTCCTTGCAGCGGATGCACATGGTGGCCACGGGCCGCAGCTCGAGGCGCGCCTTCGGGATCTCCTCGCCGCACTCGACGCAGGTTCCGTAGGTGCCCTCGTCGATCAGCTTGAGCGCCTGCTCGATCTTGTTCAGCAGGGTGCGCTCGCGCCCACGGAAGCGAATGGTGAGGAAGCGATCGTACTCCGACGTGGCCAAATCCATCTCGTCGGGCAGCTCTTCCTTGGCCATCACGAGCTCTTGCTCGAGGGCCCGCTTGGCCTGGTCGAGGAGCTCGTCGCGCTTGCCCCCGAGGAGCTTCTTGAAATACTCGAGGTCTTCTTTGTTCATGCCCACCTCCGGGCCTATCGCGGATACGGTTCCATCATACAGAGGCCGCTTCCGTCCGCGCAACGAAAAGCGTCCGACCGGGGGCGACGCGCCCTCATGCTCCCAGCACCACCAGGGCATAGAGGACCGGCGCCGCGAAGACGAAGCCATCGAAACGGTCGAGCACGCCGCCGTGACCGGGCAGGATCGCGCCCGAGTCCTTGATGCCGGCGCTGCGCTTCAAGAGCGACTCGACCAGGTCGCCCACCTGCTCGACCACGCCGCACACGGCCGCGAACGCCACGGCCTTCCAGAGCGGGACGACCGGCGCGGGTGAATACCACGAGGGGTTCGCCCACGCCAGCAGAGCGAACGCCACCCAGCCTCCCGCCGCGCTGGCGACCAGGCCGCCGATCGAGCCT
>CAZBRS010000078.1:0-20227 GCA_964494475.1 uncultured Myxococcales bacterium
ACCCAGCGCGACTCGGACGAGTCGGACCCGCCGTAGCCCCAGTAATCGGAGCTGACCTTGAAGAAGGGAACGACCATGCGCGCGCCCACCAGCAGGCGCATGCCGTAGAGGCGGAACATCTCGAGCCCGGCGCTGACCGTACCGACCGCGCCCGACTTGACGCCGTCGAAGCCGTTGGCGTCGACCCCGATGGTGCCGAAGCCGATGCCGCCGCCCACGTAGGGCGAGTAGTTCGAGGTGAGGAACAGGTAGTTGAGCGAAAGGTCGGTCACGAAGATGCCCACCGAGTCGCCGCCCGTGAAGTTGCCGGCGCCGCCCAGGAAGAAGTCGACGCGCAGGTTCTCCATCTCGTACATGACCTTGAAACTCATCCCGTAGGCCAGGTCGGAGCCCGGGTTCGCGGTGCCGCCGAAGTTGATGCCGAAGCCCCACAGGAACTCGCCGAACTTCTTGCGCCAGGCGCGGCCCTCCTGGTCGGTGAGGTTCTCGACGGTCTGCGTCTCGTCGAGTTGCTTGCGCAGCAGCACCGCCTTCACGATGCGGGGCACCACGGTGTCGAGCTCTTCCATGCCCGTGGCGGTGATCGACTGGCCGAAGACCAGGTCGCCGCCGGCCAGATCGTACTCGCCGAGCTTCAGCACCAGCTTGTTGCCGAGCGCGATCACGTCGAGCGCGAACACTCGCCGGGCCCCGGGGACCCCCGCCGTCGCGACCTTGACGTCGCGGCCCTCGACGGCCAGCACGGCCACGCCGTACTTCTCGAACTCGACCGTGAAGAGCGCGGCCGCGGCCGCGCGCCGCTCGGCGTCGAGCGACACGGTCTCGCGCAGCACCAACGCGCCGGGCTCACCCGCGAGGGCGGGCACGACCACCGAGAACACCGTCACCATCGCGAGCGTCGTCATCGTCTGCCGGACCATGTGGACCCCCTGTGCTCCAGAGTTCGCGTCCTGCCCGCCCTGCATGCCCTACAATGCAACGCCCGTGCCATCGTCGGCGACCGGCCCGTTTCCGGCGTTTCGCCAACGGAATCGGTTGGCGCACCCGACAACGGGATCAGCCCTGTGGAGTACCGTTCATCCGGAGCGGCCCCTACAGATCGGCCGGGATGAACCCGAAGTAACGCCCCATCCAGTAGGCCAGCAGGTAGTCGCCCGGCTGGTCGAGGCTCCGGGGATCGGCGCCGCACGTGTCGCGATCGAACGGGTCGGCCCACCACAGGAACGTGCGCACGCAGCGGTCGGCCACCGGCACCGGGAACTCGGTCTTCGAGTCGTCGTGCACGTCGTCGTCGACCTTGTCGAAGCGCCCGTCGCAGAAGTGCGGATAGAGCGCGGCCGAGTCGTGGGCCTGCTGGTGCTTGGAGGCCGGGAACTGCTTCAGCGAGCACACGGCGGCGTCGATGGCGTCGTAGGCCGGCCCGTCGCTGCCGGGCCCCAGCTTCTTCATGGCCGCCCAGATCACGTTGAACCAGGCGTTCTGCTGATGGATGAGCGCGCGCGGGCTGTCGTAGCGGACGAGCTGGCGGTCGAAGGCGTCCCACGCCTTCTCGAGCACGGCGGGATCGCGCTCGAACCAGAAGAGGTCGAAGAAGTAGGTCATGACCATGGCGAAGTTGTTGTAGTTGGCCTTGCATCCGGGGCCGACGCCCATGTAGTGCAGCTGCAGGTCGAGGGAGTCGGCGTACGACTTGCCCTGCTCGGTCGGCCACTTCAAGCACTTGCCCATCTGCGACTGCTGCAGGATGCAGCCCTCGAGGAAGTCGATCAGGTCCTGGCGCCCCGACACCTCGATGCCCATGCGCAGGAAGCCGATCACCTCGGCGGCCAGGAAGCCGGGCGTGTCGGCGAACGAGGTCAGGTAGAACTTGCCGTGCTCGGTCACCCGGCCGTCCCAGTCGACCAGGGTGAGGTCGTGCTCCATCATGTGCACGGCCACGTCCTCGATCATCTGCTTCACGGTGGCCTGCACGTCGGGGTCGTCGACCAGCCGGTAGAGCGCCGCCAGGGCCATCATGTGGCCGGCGTATTCGTCCTGGCTCACGTTGTCGAGGAAGCACCAGCCCTTGTAGGCGTCGAGGCCGCAGTGGTCGCTCTTCGTCCACGTCGAGCCCGGCTCGGCCGGGATGTACCAGACGCAGCCCTCGTCGCCGATCTTGACCCAACGGTTGTCGTCCTTCTCGACGTCGGCCACGTAGGCCGCGTCGTCGGCCGGGCAGGCGAGCCCCGGCACGCCGGGCGGGATGAGCTGGCGCGTGAAGATGCCGGGCACGCCGGTAATGCGCATGCGATCGACCTCGCCCGCGAGCAGCAGCTTGACGGTGGCGAGCACCGCGGGCTCGCGCGTGACGGCGTAGCGGAAGGCCTGCGACGCGATGTACAGGCCGCTCCACAGGCCGTCGTTCTCGCCGCTGTGCCACTGCTGCACGTCGGCGTAGGTGGCCGTGGCCTCGGTCGCGTCGGGCTTCAACGTGACGTTCATGACCCACTTGAGGTCGGGGTGCAGGTGCAGGCGCGTGGCGATGGCGTCGTAGGTGGCGGCCTTCTCGGCCAGCGTCTCGGGCGTGCCGCGCGTCTCGCCCTCACAGGCGCCGAACACCGGGCTGCCGTAGCGCCAGCGCTCGACGCACGCGTTGACGGCGGGATCGCACAGCCTCCCCTCCGTGGCCAGGCAGCTCGTCTCCTGCCAGGCCCCCGCCGTGCAGGTGGCCAGCGTCACGCCGTCGTCGCGACAGCGCTTGGCGCCCTCGGTGCAGCCGGCGTCGATCGTCTCGACCAGGTCGCTGGCCTCGTGCACGTCGACGACCGCGTCGCCCTGGGCGTCCCGCGCGTCGACGACCGCGTCGCCCTGCGCGTCCCGCGCGTCAGACGTCGCGTCATCGCCGCCGCCACTGCAGGCCGCGAACCCCAGCACCAGCGCCAGCACCGCAGCGAATCGCACCGTTCGCATGTCGTCCCCCGCGTCGAAGATCGCGTCACAGCTTGCCCGAAAAGGCGTGGCGTGTCACCCCCGAGCCCCTCGGGGATCACAGCCCCCTCAGAAACTCCGGCTTCAGGCGCCGATCGTCGCGCTTCGACAGGATGTCGTCGACCAGCGCCAGCAGGCGCGGGCGGTCGGCGGGCAGGTCGCCCCGGAGCGGCAGGTAGTTCGAGGCGTGGTTGGCCGAGAAGCGCGCCTTGGTCACCTGCACGCCGGCCAGGATGGTGCGCAGCTCGGCCAGCATGCCGAAGCGGTCGGGCAGCACCAGCTCGCCCCGCTCCTCCTGGCGGAACATGGGCGTGCCCGGCACGAGCATGAGGGTCAGGAGGCCGATGTAGTCGGGGTCGAGCTTCGAGAGGGCCGTCGCCGTATCACGGGCGTGCTCGGCCGTGAGCTCGGTGCCGCCGAGCCCCAGGAGGGCCATGACCGAATAGCCCACGCCGCTGGCCTTCATGATGCGCCCCACCTCGGCCATCTCGTCGAAGCTCACGGGCTTGCGGATGCGCTCGAGCACGGTGGGGTTGCCGCTCTCGATGCCATGGTACACGAGGCCCAGGCCGAGCTCGCCGAGGCGGCGCAGCCCGTCGGCGCCCTTGGCCAGGATGGACCGCGCGTCGCCGTAGGTGCTGACGCGCTCGATCCACGGCAGGCGCTCGCGGACGCGCGCGAGCACCGCCTCGAGGTGCTCCAGGGGAGCGGCCAGGGCGTCGCCGTCGAGCAGGAAGACGCGCCGGTAGTGGCGCGCCCCCCGGGACTCCTCGATGTCGGCGAACGTGTCGGCCAGGTCCATGACCCGGAACTTCTTGGTCATGTACATGGCGCAGAAGGTGCAACGGTTGTTCGAACACCCGACAGTCGTCGGCAGCAGCAGGCTGTCGGCCTCGCTGGGCGGACGGAACAGCGGCTCCTCGTAGTGCACGATCCCCTCCCCTGCAGAACCTCTCCCTACCTTACTCGCGACGCGCTCGGCGTGCCACCGCGCACGCAGGCTTTCCAATCGCGACGAACGCACGCTAAAATGCGGCCTCGAACGATCGGAGAAAATCCCATGCGGTCTCTCCTGCTCTCCCTGGTCGTGGTCGGGATCCTGGCGGCGTGCGGCTCGAGCGGTGGTGGCGACGACGGGGGAGGCCTCGACCTCTGGCCGGCCGACGTGCCCGAGGCCGACGGCGCCGACGTGGGGCTCCCCGACGAACCGGCAGAGGACGCGACCGACGACGCCACGCCCCCGGACACGGCGAACCCCGACGCGCAGGGCGACGCCGGACAGGTCGACGACGTGGCCGCCGACGAGGCCGCCGACGCGCTCGACGACGAGACCGCCGACGCGCTCGACGACACGGGTCCGGGCGACGAGGAGCCGGAGACCGACGACGTCGCGCCCGAGACGATCGGCCCGTACTCCGCGGCCTACGTGACGTCCCTCTGCTCCGACGCCTGCCACCAGGTGGTCGAGTGCACGAGCTACGACACCACGTACGAGGGCTGCCTCGCCGACTGCACGGGGGCCATCGCCGCCGATCCCGACCGGGCCAAGAACTACGCCTGCTTCACCCTCGCCAAGGGCTGCGCCGCCTACGACCCCTGCCAGGCGGCGCCCATCGCCGACACCGAGGAGTGCGCCACGACGTGCGCCGCCGCCACCGGCTGCGGCTTCTACCCGAACGAGATCCTGGGTGCCGAGCCCATCGAGTGCGTGGTGCTGTGCTCGGCCTTCGCGTTCGTCACCGCGGGCACCGAACAGGCGCCTGTCCTCGAGTGCATCCACGAGGCCGTCGCGGTCTGCGAGGCGCTCGCCATGTACGCGTGCGTCGACCACGGCTCCGACGACGGCACCTGCCCCGAGCTCTGCGCGAGCCTCGACACCTGCCAGAACCTGCCGGGCCTGTTCGACGACACCGAGGCCTGCCTGGCCGCCTGCGACGCCTACGCCGCGGGGCCCGCGCTGGCCGCCATGGCCTGCGCGTCCCTTGGCACCGACGAGGGCGAGACCCCCGAGCCCGAGGCTTGCGCCGGACAGTCGAGCTGCTTCCCCCCTCCCTCCGAGAGGGTCCCCGGGACCGAGGCCTTCTGCACGGCCCTCCTCGCCAAGTGCGCCGGCCAGCCCGGCTTCGAGATCCCCAACGATCTGGAGATCTGCGGCTGGTTGCTCACGGGCGTGGTGGTGCAGTTGCCGGGCGCCGACCTCGTGAACGGCGTGGCCTGCGTCGAGGCCCAGCCCGACTGCTCGGCGCCCGACACGGTCATGGGCTGCCTGCTGCCGCTGTACGTGCCGTGCACGAGCCTGTGCGAGACCGTCGACGCGTGCCTGCCCGAACCCGAGCCCGAGAAGTGGCCGGGCGTCGAGGGCTGCACCAGTTGGTGCTCGATGGCGCACGCCCAGGACCCGACCGCGATCGATCAGGCCGTGCAGTGCGTCACGCTGTCGCAGGACTGCGAGACCACGGTCGCGTGCCTTCCCATCGACGATTAGGGGCGGTCGTCAGAAGGTCTTCACGACCTCTACGGCCCGGTGCCAGCGATCGAGCACGGCCTTGCGCTGCGCGGGGTCGATCTCGCTGCGGAACACGCGATCCTCGCGCCACGTCTGGCGGATCTCGTCCTCGCCCTTCCAGACGCCCACGGCCAGCCCGGCCAGCAGCGCCGCGCCGAGGCCGGTGGTCTCGACGAGCTGCGGGCGGATGACGGGCCGATCGATGAGGTCGGCCTCCATCTGCAGGAGCAGGTCGTTGGCCGCCGCGCCCCCATCGACCTTCAGCCCCTTCAGGGGCGCGCCCAGGTCGTCTTCCATGGCGTGGCAGAGATCGGCGATCTGGCAGGCCACGCCCTCGAGCGTGGCGCGCGCCAGGTGAGCGCGGCCCGCCCCGCGCGTGAGGCCGAGCACCGCGCCGCGCGCGTCGGCGTTCCAGTGGGGCGCCCCCAGCCCCGTGAAGGCCGGCACCACCACCACGCCCCCCGCGTCGGGCACCTGACGGGCCAGGGCCTCCACGTCGGGCGACGTGGGGATGATCTTCAGCTCGTCGCGCAGCCACTGCACCGCCGCGCCCGCGATGAAGGCCGAGCCCTCCAGGGCGTACGACACGCGATCCCCGAGCTTCCAGGCCACGGTGGTGAGCAACCCGTTCTGCGAGGCCACGGGCCGCGCCCCGGTGTTCAGCAGCAGGAACGCGCCGGTCCCGTAGGTGCACTTGGCCTCGCCCTCGCCGAAGCACGCCTGGCCGAAGAGCGCCGACTGCTGATCGCCCGCGAGGCCGGCGACCGGCACGCCGTCGGGCAGGAAGCCGAGCCCCTTCGTGACCCCCACCACCTCGGAGCTGCCGGTGACGCGCGGCAGAACGGCCAGGGGCACGCCCAGGTGGGCGGCCAGTTCGGGATCCCACGCCAGCGTGTGCAGGTTGAACAGCAGCGTGCGCGAGGCGTTCGACACGTCGGTCACGTGCGAAACGCCCCCCGTGAGGCGGCTCACGAGGAAGGTGTCGATGGTGCCGAAGGCCAGATCGCCGGCCTCGGCGCGAGCCCGCGCGCCCGGCACGTGATCGAGCAGCCAGCGCAGCTTGGTGCCCGAGAAGTACGGGTCGAGCACCAGGCCCGTGCGCTCGCGGAACAACGGCTCGAGGCCGCGCCCCTTCAGCTCGCGGCAGAAGTCGGCCGTGCGGCGGCACTGCCACACGATGGCGTTGTGGAGGGGCCGCCCGGTCGCGCGCTCCCACAGGATCGACGTCTCGCGCTGGTTGGTGATGCCGATGCCCGCCACGTCGGCGCCGGTGGCCCCGGCGGCCTGCAGGGCCCGCGGCACGGTCTCGGCGATCGTGGCCCAGATGGCCTCGGGATCGTGCTCGACCCACCCGGGCTTCGGGTAGATCTGGGCAAACTCGCGGTAGGCGCGCCCCACCACCTCGAGGGTGGGGTCGAGCACGAGGACGGTGGATCCGGTCGTACCCTGGTCGATGGCGACGATCAGCCGGCGCATGGGGCCTCCGAAGATGACGTGCGATCCGCTACCACACTACCCGGCCCCGGGTCAACGAGCCCGTCGGCTGGGCCCCCGACGCCCCCTTCGGGGTTGCAGGACCAGAGGAAAATCGCGCGTTCGGCCGGTTCCCGGTTGACATCCCGCGCGCCTCCCCGTATACAACGACGTCCTCTTCGGGAGAAGCATCATGGCTCAGTGCATCATGACCGGGAAGAAGCCCTCCGTTAAGAACATGGTCTCGCACGCGCACAACAAGACGAAGCGCCTCCAGTTTCCGAACGTCCAGTCGCGACGCATCTTCGTGCCGTCGCTCGACCGCTTCGTGCGCATGTACGTGTCGACCTCGGCCATCCGCACCATCACGCGGCTCGGCATCGAGTGCTACGCCAAGAAGATTGGGCTCGATCTCCAGAAGCTCTAGCCTCCCCTTCGCGTCCGCGCTGCTGGCCGTCGTTCTCCTGGCCGCGCTCGGGCACTCGTCTCTGCTCCACTCCGAACCGCTCACGCTCGTCTGGTTCCGCGGCTCGGCCGGTGCGCTCGACCCGCCCCCCTGCATGCCCGACGGCCGCGCCGATCGCCCGGCGTGGCTCGACAAGGCGCGCGCGCTGGCGGCCCTGCCTCCGAGCCCCAGCCGCGTGGTCATCGACCACGGACCCACGCTCGGCCCCGACCCCTATCTGAACGCCCTGCTGGCCGACCCCGCCGAAGGGCACGCGGAGCTGCGGCGGCTGCTGGCCGCCTTCTCGCCCGATCTGGTCCTTCCCGGTCAGCAGGACTTCGTGCCCGGCGGCGAGGCCGAGCGGGCCGCGCTCGACCGCATCCTCGCGCAGGTGCCCTGGAAAGCGCGGGCGCTGAACCTCGCGTGCGCCGACCACGCCCTGTGCCCGCACCTCTCGGCCGAGCCCGTCGTCTGGACGGGCCCGGCGGGTCGCGTGGCGCTGTTGCCCGTCGTGCTCGAGGAGGTCGCGGGGCGCGTGCGTCCCGAGGCCCTCGCCGGGATCACCTTCGGCCCGGTCGATGCCTCGCTCGTCCGCCGGGCCACCGCCCGCCTGAAGGCCCAGGGGGTCGACCGCTTCGTGCTGGTGGCGAGGGTGGGCGACGCCGCCGACCGGTTGGCGCGCGTTCACGAGATCCTCGAGGCCGTGCCCGAGATCGGCTTGGCGCTGGTCGACGGCGGGGGACGCACCACCCTCACCTCGCGCGACGAGCGCGGGCGCACGCGCCTGGTCAACCTCGAGGGCGCGGGCAGCGGGGCGCTGCTCGTGCGGCTGGCGCTGCTCGACGGCCTCGAGGTGCTCGAGGTCGCGCCGTTGAAGGTCGTGCCCGACGCGCCGGCGCGAGGGGGCCTGCCCGTGCGCTTCTGCGAGCGCTGGCAGGTGCCGCTCACGTCCACCGTGCCCGACCCGTCGTTCTGGGAGCCCGAACGCTTCCTGGCGTGGCTGCTCGAGGTGCTGCGTCACGAGACACGCGCCGAGGTGGCCGTGCTGCACCGCCGGGCCCTGCGCGCCGGCTTCCTGAAGCGCTACGACGGGGCGGGCTTGACGCGCGGCCTCTTCCACGGCGCCCTGCCCTTCGCCGACGAGGCGGTGCGCGTGCGCGTCGATGGCAAGGCCCTGGCCGCGCTGCTCGATCGACTGGTGCCCTCGACGACCGATCGCCTGGGGGCGCGCCTGGCCGGCGTCGAGCGCCGCGACGGGCGCTATTACGTGAACGGCCGCAAGCTGGACGAGGCCCGCCCCTACCGCGTGGTGCTGCCCGACTACCTGCTCGAGGGGGGCGACGGCCTGGTGCCGGCCTCGTTCGCCCAGGCGGCTACGGCGCGCGTGGCGTTCGGCCCGGTCCGCGACGTGGTGATCGGCTTCCTCGAGGCGGGGCGCGACCGCGAGGTGGGCGACGGCCGCATCCGGCCCGAGTCGTTCCCCGACCCCGCCTACCGCCCGCTCTGGACGCTCGCCGCCACCGCGGGCCTCTACGCCCAGCACGTCGCCACCTGGAACCAGGCCGCCTACGACGAGTCGCAGCTGGCGCGCAGCGACCTGTTGCAGGTCTCGGGCAACGTCGAGGCCCAGGCCACCATGACCACCGTCCAGCACGCCCTGCGCAACCTGGCCTCGGTGCGCTACGGCAAGTCGGGCGCGGGCTGGGGCCACCTCTCGGAGGTCGAGGATCTCGCCGTGCTGGAGGACACCTACGAGGGCCTGTGGTTCCCGCGCCTCTTCAGCGACGCGCCGTCGTGGGCGGTGCCGAGCCCCTACGTGCGCTCCCGCCTCGAGGGCGAGATGGACGTCGACGCGGCCGCGGCCTACCGCCACCTGCAGTGGACGGGCAGCGGCGGCCTCAACTGGCAACTGACCGCGGCCCTCGCCGTCTACGTGGGCTACGCGGCCAGCCGCGAAGTGCTGGATTCCGCGGGCGTCTTCGCCCACGGCGTCGGCTTCGGCTACGCGCTCACGCCCTGGGAGCTACGCCGCGAGGGCGCCCACAAGGTGCAGCTCACCTCGCGCTTCGACGCCACCTGGGCCGGCTTCGGCGCCACGCCCTTCTTCCGCGGGCTCGGCAGCACGTCGCTCGACGTCACGCTGCTGGGGCCGCTCTCGCTCAGCCTGCGCTACGACCTGTTCCTGTTCCAGAGGGGCGACGCCGCCGTGGGCTACAATCACGGCGCCTCGGTGGGATTGAAGGTCGAGGCGTTGGAGGTGATTCAGCAGCTATGACGCGGGCGCGCTCTCACCCTCGTGGGACCCGCGCAGCTTGACCGGCGGCACCGGCTTGCCCCGGCCCATGCGCAGGTTCAGCACCTCGACCAGCACCGAGAAGGCCATCGCGAAGTAGATGTAGCCCTTGGGGATGTGCATGTCGAGGCCGTCGCCGATGAGCGCCACGCCGATGAGCAACAGGAAGCTGAGCGCCAGCATCTTGATGGTCGGGTGCTTCTCGACGAAGGCGCTGATCGTGCCCGAGAAGAGCATCATGAACCCGACCGCGACGACGACCGCCGCCACCATCACGGCCAACTGGTTGGCCATGCCGATGGCGGTGATGATCGAGTCGAGGGAGAACACGACGTCGAGGAGCAGGATCTGGACGATGACCGCGGTGAAGGTGGCGCCGGTACGCGTCGACGACACGTGCTCGTCGCCTTCGAGCTTCTCGTGGATCTCCATGGTGCTCTTCCACAGCAGGAAGACTCCGCCGAGGAGCAGGATCAGGTCACGCCCCGAGATCTCGTTGCCGAACACCGAGAACAGGGTCGCCGTGAGCCCCATGAGCCACGTCAGCGAGAACAGCAGGGCGATGCGGATGAACATCGCGAGCCCCAGGCCGACCAGCCGGGCCTTCTCGCGCTCGTGAACGGGCAGCTTGCCCGCCTGGATCGAGATGAAGACGATGTTGTCGACCCCGAGCACGATCTCGAGGGCCGTGAGCGTCAGCAGCGCCAGCCAGATTTGACCGTCGAACAGCCAGCTCACGTCGCAGGATCCTCGGTGAGTACGATGGCCTGGATGGGACAGACCTCGTAGCAGGCGCCGCAGCGCGTGCACTTGTCCTGCAGGATGGTGTGCTTCGTCCGCCCCTTCTCGATGGCCTCGAGGGCGCACTCGATGAGGCAGAAGCCGCAGCGATCACAGGTGTCGTTGATGACGTACATGGTCAACCTCCCCCCACGGGCGGCAACACCGTGACCCGGTCGCCGTCCTGGAGCCGCGTGCCCTTGCCCTTCAGGAACGCCACGCTGGTGCCGTTCACGATGACCTTGCACACTCCGATGCGCAGGTCGAACGGCTCGCCGTAGGCCTTCGAGAGCGCCTTCAACAACTGGCGTACGGTGGCCGCCTCGACCTGGGTCTCGCGGGTCTCGAGCGCCTTCGCGAGGTGCGACGCGAACTCGACCTTCACCATGGCCGCCTCCCTCACTGTACGGCCAGCGAGCGATCGATGCGCTCGATGGCCGCGAACTTGTCGGGACAGACCGCGAAGCAGCGCCCGCACGCCACGCAGGCCTCGGGGTCGATGCGCGCGATGGTCTTCTTCTGCCACGCGATGCACTGCACCGGACACTCCTTGGCGCACAGGCCGCACATCTTGCACTTGTCGTCCTGCACCCGGTACTCGAGGTGGGCCCGGTGCTCGGCTCGCGGGGCCTCGGGAGTGAGCACGGCGGCGTAGTGGGGCGGGCAGACCGCCTGGCACTTGCCGCAGCGGATGCAGGCGGCCTCGTCGATGACGGCGACGCTGCCCTGCTTCCAGGCGATCACCTTGACGGGGCACGCGGCGGCGCAGAGGCCGCACTTGCGGCAGCGCTCCGGGTCGACGACGAAGCGACGGGTGCGCACCCAGGCCGCCCGCAGGACGCGCTGCTTGCGATGGAAGGCCTCGGCCAGCTCGGCCCGGCCCTCGGCCACCTCGGCGTGCTGGCGCTGCGACTCGGCCAGCACGGCCCGCAGCGTGATGTGCTCGTCGGCGAAGACCCCGGTGCGCCGCGCCTGGAACGCGAGCGGGTCGACCTCGAGGGTCGACACCACGTCCTCGGCGAAGTCGAGGTCGAGCTTCTTCAGGAGGGCGCGCGTCGGCACCCCGCGGGCGTCCCAGTCGCGCACCTTGTAGTAGACCGGCAGCATCTCGGCCAGGGGCACCTTGGAGTCGGGCCGATCGGCGCGCTGGGGCTCGTCGGTCATGCGCGGCGGCAGGGCGTCGTCGGCGGCCGTCAACCCCTCGCGCAGGTTGAACAGGCGCTCGAGGGTATAGCCGCGCTCGCCGATGGCGGTGAAGAGCCCCAGGCTCATGGGGATGCCCGTGAGCGCCTCGAGCGCCTTGGAGTGAGGCACCAGCGGCAGGTGGAACCCCAGGAGCTTCGGCGACATCTTGCCCTGCCCGCCGAGCGCGAAGCGGGCGCCCTGCAGGATCTTGTTGCCGATGCGTGCGCTCATGGAGGTGGGGCTCGAGAGGAAGCCCGGCAGGTCGGGGATCACCGCGTAGGAGGGGAAGATGCAGCCCCCGCAGGCCGAGAGCGCCTCGAACAGGTTCTGCTGGAAGACCACCCACATGGGCTTGCCGACGGGGGTGAGGGGGTCCATGTTGAGCGGGCCCAGCGCCTCGAAGAACACGAGGTAGCCGCCGTTCAGGTGGCAGCCTCCGCGGTTCGACACCGCGTAGCCGAGCCCGTGGCCCACGGCGCCGCGCGGCTCGTAGGCGGCGAACTCCATGCCCTTCGCGTGCATGGCCAGCCCCGGCTCTCCGCAGCTCTTCGCGAGGCGCATGGCGCCCTCGGCCAGCGCATCGCCCACGTCGGTGCGCCGCCACGCCACGTCGTCGATCAGCTCCTCGAGGCCGTCGAAGTGCCCGAACGAGACCGGCAGATCGGGGAAGAGCCCGCGCTCCTTCAGCTCCATGGCCGTGGCCAGGGTAGAGCCGAGCGAGATGGTGTCGAGGCCCACGCGGTCGCAGTGGTGGTTCCAGTCGATGATGCTGCGCAGGCTGGAGTTCTCGATGTTGGGCCCGAACATGCCCACGGTCTCGAACTCGGGGCCCTTGATCTCGTGCCCCCCCTTCTCGACCACGCGGCCGCAGCGGATGGGGCACGACGAGCAGCCGTCGTTCACGATCAGGTGCTTCTCGGTCAACTCTTCGCCGCTGACCTGGTGGGCCAAATCGTAGTGGCCGCGCTGGAAGTTGTGCGTGGGCAGGGTGTTGGTGGCGTTGGTGGCCGAGACCAGCCCCACCGTGCCGTAGCGAGGCAGCTGCTTGCCGGTGATGGAGTGCTGCTGCAGCGTGGTCACCCACTTGCGGACCACCTTGCGGAAGACCTCGGGCTCCCGGGGCACCGAGCGCCGCGAGCCGACGGCGGTGACCACCTTCAGGTTCTTCGAGCCCATGACGGCGCCCACGCCGCCCCGGCCCAGCGCGCGCTCGCCCGACAGGATGCACGCGTAGCGCACCAGGTTCTCGCCGCCGGGGCCGATGACCAGGTGCCCGACCTTGGCGGGCAGCGTGGCCTGCACCTCGTCGATGGCCAGCCCCCACAGGTGCCGGGCGTCCTGCAGGCGCGCGCCGGACTCGTCGATGGCCAGCCACGTGGGGCGGGGGGCGCGTCCGCGCAGGACCACCGCGTCGAAGCCGGCGCGCTTCAGGTACAGCCCGAAGTCGCCGCCGCAGTTCGACGACACGATGCCGCCGGTGAGCACGTTCTTGGTCGAGAGGTTGAAGCGACTGCCGGCCGGCACGCCGCTGCCCGTGAACGGCCCGGGGGTGAGCACGATCACGTTCTCGGGCGACAACGGATCGACACCGGGCGCCAGCAGATCCCACAGCAGCCGGGCCGCCAGCGTCTTGCCGCCGACGAAGCGCTCGAGGACGGCGTCGTCGATCTCGGAGATGGCAGAGGCGCCAGAGGTCAGATCGACGTCGAGCAGGCGTCCGGTGTAACCGGAGAAGCGCGTGGCCATGAGCGTCTCGCCCCCGCACGATTTGATCGGACTCTACGGGACCGCCCGCGAAGCGTCAATGGGGGCGCGTCCGCTCGAAAAATCGCGCGTAAGGCCTTGATTCGCCGGCCGGAGAGCTTTCCTTGATCGACCAACGCGAGCCGCGAAACGACAGGTGAGACGATGGCCCTGCCCCTTTCCGTCGATCACGCCCCCTCCGGAGACACCAAGGCCCTGTTCGAGCTGCAGCGCACGGCCCGCCACGAGGTGGCCGCGAGCACCGACCGCCAGCGCAAAGAGAAGCTCCAGCGCCTCTTCGACGCCATCCGCGCCGAACGGGCCGCCATCGCCGAGGCCGTCCGCCTCGACTTCGGCAAGCACCCCGACGAGACCGAGCTCACCGAGATCGGGGTGGTGCTCGAGGAGATCTCGCATGCGCTGGCCCACCTTTCTCTGTGGATGAGGCCCCAGCGCGTGCCCACGCCGCTCACGCTGGCGGGGGGCACGAGCAGCATCCGGTACGAGCCCAAGGGGCAGGTGCTCATCCTGTCGCCCTGGAACTACCCCTTCCAGCTGGCCCTGGTGCCCCTGGTGGCGGCGGTGGCCGCGGGCAACACCGTGATCCTGCGCCCGTCCGACAAGGTGCCCCACACGGCGCGCCTCCTCCAGGGTCTGGTCGAGCGCGTCTTCCCGCGCTCCGAAGTGGCCGTCGTGCTCGGCGGGCACGAGCTGGCCGACGAGTTGCTCGAGCTGCCCTTCGACCACGTGTTCTTCACGGGCAGCCCCGCCGTGGGCCGCAAGGTCATGGCGGCAGCAGCGAAGCACCTCGCCTCGGTCACGCTCGAGCTGGGGGGCAAGTCGCCGGTCGTGGTCGACGCGAGCGCCGACGTGGTCTCCACGGCCGAGCGCCTGGCCTGGGCCAAATTCGTGAACGCGGGCCAGACCTGCGTGGCGCCCGACTACGTGCTCGTGCACGAGCGCGTGGCCGATCACCTGGCGCACGAGCTGAAGGTCGCGATCGAGCGCTTCTATGGCGCGAGCGCCGAAGCCCGCCTGCGCTCCCCCTCGCTGGCCTCGGTGATCGACGCCCGCTCGCTCGCGCGCCTGCAGACGGCCGTCGACGCCACCCTCGCCGAGGGCGCGCGCCTGGTGACGGGCGGCCTCTCCGACCCCGAGGCGCGGCGCCTGGCGCCCACGGTGCTGGCCGACGTGGCCAACGACGCGACGATCATGCACGACGAGATCTTCGGCCCCGTGCTGCCGCTCGTGACCTTCCGCACGCTCGACGAGGCCATCGCCATCATCCGCGCGCGCCCCAAGCCCCTGGCCCTCTACCTCTTCGCGCGCGACGAGGCCGTGATCGAGAAGCTGCTGGCCTCGACCTCGGCCGGCGGCACGTCGATCAACATCGCCATGATCCACCCGGCCAACCCGCACCTGCCCTTCGGCGGCACCGGCCAGAGCGGCCAGGGCAAGTACCACGGCTGGTTCGGCTTCGAGGCGCTGTCGACGGCGCGGGCCGTCTACCGCCAGCACCTGCCGGCCAGCACCAAGGTGTTCTACCCGCCCTACGGAACCCGCACGCGCCGGGCGTTGAAGATGCTGCGCATGGTCACGGGATGACCGGGCCCCCGAAGGGGGCTACGGACGGGTCGGCTCGAGCAGCCGCTGGCAGTTGCCTTCGGTGAAGCCGACCAGCTCGAGCACCTCGCGGGGATCGCGGGCAGAGGGAACGGGCGCGTTCAGCGGCTCATGCCGGCAGAGCTCGACCAGGAAGCGATCGATGCAGATGGGCGCGAGGCGGCAGCGGGTGCACTCGTCGCGCGTCGCGGTGGAGGGGGTGGCGGGATCCCAGGTGTTCATGGGCTTGACGCGGGTCTGGTCGTGGATGTTCTCGAGCACCGGATCGCTCTCGGGCCCGCCCTGGTGGTAGTAGAGGTTGGCCGACAGATCCTCGAAGCCGGGCATGGCGCACAGCGGAAAACCCCGCAGCACCAAGGGGAAAGGGTGCCTCCAGCCCGACAGCAGGTCCGAGACCGCTTCGCGCACCAGGCCAAGCGGCACGAAGAAGTCGCGCTCGTAGCGTGCGAGCACGTCGGGCTCGTGCGAGATGGGCGAGACCGCCTTCAGCTGCACGAGGAACGGAGTGTCGGGCATGCGGGAGGCCGCCAGCGAGATGACCTCGTCGAGCCGCCGGTAATTGAACTGCGAGACCACGACCGTGGGCCCCGAGGGGAACAGCTTGCCTCGAGGCTCGACCGATCGCGCCTCGCGGTTCAGGTCGTTGATGTTCGAGAGGGCCTGGAGCAACCCCTGGAAGCCCCTCGCGGGCACGCGCGTGATGCCCTCGTACACGTCCTCGTCCGGGTACGAGAACGAGAACTCGACGCTGTCGATCCCGGCCTCCACGGCGGCGTCGAGGAAGCGTCGGCTCTTGAAGCGCAGCGCATTGGTCGACACGCCGACCCAGAGCCCCAGGCTCTTCGCGTAGGCGATGTGGTCGAGCAGGTCGGGGTTCAGCGTGGGCTCGGCGCCCATGAAGATCACACAGCCGCAGGGCGCGGCCGTGTCGCGGATCAGCGCGCGCACGGTCTCGCGGTCGAGGTCGTGGCGGCCCCGCCGATCGCCCTCGAAGCAGTAGACGCAGCGCTGCTGGCAGCGCGTGGTGGTGTTCAGCGCCAGGTGACTCATCGAGAACACCCGGTGCCAGTCGACGTCGGGGTGGTGGTCGAGGAGGCGACGGATGCGGTGCATTCAGCCTCCGGACTCGACGGCGGAAAGGCCCGCCGCGAACAACCGCACGGCCGCCAGCTTCGCCGGCGTGTCGACCGGCGTATCGGCCGCGTGAAGGATCGCCGTGGCCCGACTGGCCGCGACGCCTCGCACGCCCTCGACCTGCGCCTCGAGCGAGAGATCGAGGGGCCCCTGGACACCCCGCAGCGACACGAGCACGCTGGCGGCCGGGGTCGCGACCGGCCACGAGGCCCGGTAGCCGAACCGTTCACGAAGCGCCCTCGCGACGCGCAGCAACGCCACCTCGACGCGGAGCTGCACCTCGGACCCTTTCGCGCGCTCGATGACCTCGGCCGGATCGATGCGGTCGGAGTCGACGCGCCAGGCCCGCGGGTCGAGCCAGGTGGCGACGAGCCGCGCCACCCGCCGCCACGCCGACTGCCCGTCGGCCGGCAGCGCGCGCGGCAAGACCAGGTGGCCGGGGCGCAGCGCATCGAGCGGCCCCCGGGGCACGCAATCGAGCACCAACCGCCCTCCGGCGCTGACGATGACGCGTACGGCCTCCTCGATGGCCTGCGCCTCGGCACGCCAAGGAGCCGAAAACGAACCGGGCGCGGCACGATCGAGCGCCGTCAGGAGGTGCTGCACGCTCGCGAGCACCACGATCTCGGCCAGACGCGCCTCGGGCCGCGGCAGCGTGGGGGCCGCTGCCGCCGGCGCGGCCACGAGAGCCGCGGGCGCCGGCGCGGCTCGAAGAGACACCGTGACCCGCGGGCGCAGGAGGTCGGCGGGAGCGGCGAGCGGCGGCACCGTCAGGCCCTCGAAGCGAGCCTGCTCGTCGGCGCTCATGGGCGCCGCCGTGCGCTGGATGCGCTCGACCACCTCGTCGCGCCAGGCCGAAGGGATCGCGTCGGCCATGGGTGGGTACCACTTCTCGAAGACCGACAGATCGGGGCCGGCGACCGCCTGGCGATGGAGCTCGACGGCGAGCGGGTGCCGACAATCCAGGCGTTGGAACAGGTAGTACCAGACATGGTGCCAGTCGAAGACGGGTCGCGCGAAGATGGACGCGAGGTACGGAAACGCCAGGAAGTGCTCGAACAGCGCGGCGGGCACCTCGCGGCCCGCGAGCACGTACTCGAGCAGCAGCTTCTTGAAGCACTTGTCGCAGCGCAGGCAATAGTTGCCGTTCGAAGGGAAGTAGCAAGACGTGGCCCGCCCCTTGAACGGACTGGCGGCCACGATGGCCGCCGTGCCGATCTCGGTGAGCCCCAGCACCGGATAGCCGAGGGCGAGCCCGGCCAACCGGAGCTCGAACGGCTGGTCGGCGCCGGACCGGAGGACGTCGGCCGCTCCGCGCTCGAAACGCCACTCGGTCACGCCTTCGTGATAGCCACCGAAGAAGCGCGGGCAGAGCACGTCGCCGTTGGCCACGTTCCCCAGGCCCAACGCGTCGGCCAGGTAGAGCGCCGGCAGGTGGAAACCCGCCGAGTGGTGCAGCGGGTAGGGCTCGTAGAGGTGCTCGTGCTCGGTGCTCACGCCGTGAACCGCCCAGCCGCTCCGCCCAAGGCTGTTGCAGAGCCAGCGCTGCTGCCTGGGGTCGATCAGGGCTTCCTGGTTCAGGACGTCCTGACCGGGCGGAAAATGCGGCACGCGATCGAGGAAGAGCAAGGCCGTGCCGCGCGGCATGACCATGGCGGCCGCCAGCGAATCGACCCCCCCCGAGAAGAGCAGCGCCGGGCGCGGCCGTTCGGGCGCCTTGCGCGGAGTGAGGGCGGCGTCGACGCGGGGGAACTGCACGCCATGGTGTCGCAGCATGCCCGCCGCGAACGCCTCGGACACGTCGAACGGCACCTCGAGCCGCGATCCGATCATGGGCCGCAACATCAGCCAGAGCGCGGCCGCGTGAGCGTCGGCGTGCATCGTCCCGAACACGGGCGGCAGGTGCACCTCGAAGAGGTCTCGAACCCGCGTGAGCCTGCGTTTCGCGTTGTGTTGCTGGCCGAACTCCTGCGGGTCGTCGGCTTCGGGCGACAGCCGATAGGCGAAACCGTACGACTCGCGCGCGATCGAGAGCTTCATAACGGGTCAGTATCCCCACCGCCCGGGAAGGGTCAAGCAGGGTCGCCGGCCTCGACCACCCGCGAGACCAGGCGCCGGGCCTGGGCTGCGTCGTGGGTCGCGAGCAGCAACGTCGTTCCCCCGGCCACGAGCTCGGCCACCAGGGCCTCGACCAGGGGCACGGCGGCGGCGTCGAGGTGGGTGAAGGGCTCGTCGAGCAGCAGGAGCTCGGGCTCGAGCACGAAGGCCCGCGCCAGGGCGACCAGGCGCTGCTCGCCCCCCGAGAGGTGAGGGGCGCTGCGCGCGGCCAGGTGCGCGATGCCCAGGCGTGGCAGCCAGCGCTCGATGCGCGCACGGCGCTCGGCCCGCGGCAGGCCTCGGAAGCGCAGGCCCCAGGCCAGGTTGCCCTGCACGCTGCCGGCCAGGAGCAGGGGCGCCTGGGCCGCGTAGACCACTCGGCGCCGCAGGTGGCGCGCGCCGGGCGCCGCGCCCTGGTGGAAGAGCTCGCCGAAGGCGTCGACGCGGCCCGCGGTGAGATCGACGAGGCCCGCCGCGGCCAGCAGCAGCGTGGTCTTGCCCGAGCCGTTCGGACCCGCGACGGCCACGGCCTCGCCCCGCAGGACCTCCAGGTCGGGCACGCGCACCGCGCGCCCTTCGCGCGTGACGCACACGCCCTCGAGGCGGAGCACGGGGGTGGTCATCGGGGCCTCCGCTCGGCCGCGCGCAGCACCGCCACGGCCCCGTTCACGGCCAGCGCCACCCCGAGCAGCACCACGCCGAGCGCGAGGCCCAGGGCGAACTCGCCCTTGCCCGTCTCGAGGGCGATGCCGGTGGCCAGGTTGCGCGTCTCGCCCTTCAGGTTGCCGCCCAGCATCATCGACACGCCCACCTCGGAGAACACGCGCCCGAACGCCGCCGCGCCCGCGGCCGCCAGCGCGTAGCGACCCTCGCGCACCAGCAGCCACGCCGTGGCCAGGCGGCCGGCGCCCAGGGACCACGCCGTGGGCCGCAGGCGCGGATCGCTGTGCTCCATGGCGCCGATGGCCAGACCCGCGACGATGGGGAAGGCCAGCACGGCCTGACCGACCACCATGGCCGCGCGCGTGTAGAGCAGCCCGACGTCGCCGAGGGGCCCGCTGCGGCTGAGCAGCGCGTAGACCACGAGCCCCACGACCACGGTGGGCAAGGCCATCAGCGCGTTGATCGTCGTGACGACCACTCGGCGACCGGGGAAGCGCGCCAGGCCCAGCATGACGCCCAGAGGCAGGCCCAGGGCCAGCGCCAGCAGCGTGGCGACCGCCGATACCGTGATCGAGACGCGCGCGGCGCCCAGCACCTCGGGGTCGAGGGTCGCGAGCAAGCGCAGGGCCTCGCGGAGGGCGTCGGTGATCACGGCTTGGGGGCTCCCGTGGCGGGCAGGGCGTCGGGCACGAACAGGGCCTGGCCGTCCTTCTGGAACGCGCCGATGCGCGCCTGGGCCTCCGGCGACACCAGCCAGTCGAGGAAGGCCCGGGCCGCGGCGTGGTTCACGGAGGGCTGGCGCGCGGGGTTCACGGCCATTCCGCTGTACCGGTTCACGAGGCGCGGGTCTCCCTCGACCAGCAGCTCGAGCGCCACCCTGGCGAGCACGGTACGGTACGTGGCCCGATCGGTGAGGCAGTAGCCCTTGCGCTCCGAGGCCACGATGAGCGTCTGGGCCTGGCCCTGCCCGGCCTCGACGTACCAGGGCGTCGTCGGCGTCAGCCCCGCCGTCTTCCAGAGCCGAAGCTCGGCGCGGTGGGTGCCCGACTGGTCGCCGCGCGACACGAAGAGGGCCCCCTTTGCCGCCACGGCCTGCAGCGCGACCACGGCGTCGCGGCCGCCGCGCACGCCCGCCGGATCGTCGGGGGGCCCGACCAGCACGAAGTCGTTGTGCATGAGGGCGCGCCGGTCGACGCCGCGCCCGTCGGCCACGAACTTCTCCTCGGCCTCGGGGTCGTGCACGAGCACGGCGTCGACGTCGCCCCGCTCGGCCAGCTTCAAGGCCTGGCCCGTGCCCACGGCCAGCACCTGCACCTTG
>CAZBRS010000079.1:0-7477 GCA_964494475.1 uncultured Myxococcales bacterium
CCCTCACGGCGTGGACCAGGTGCCCGGGTACCCGTTGCACGTCACCTCGGCGCCAGCCAGGAGTGCCTGCCCGTAATACCGGTAGCGGATCGTCGCGTGGCTGACCCCTTCCATCGGTGGAACGGTGCACGTGGCGAGCAGGCCCTCGGTCGGACAGGGCGCGTCGCTCCAGACCTTGGGGCCCGTGCACCAGGTGCGCTCGATGTCCAGCTCGCCCGTCGGTGCGCCCGCCGGGAGCGAGGTCTCGACGCACTGCGTGGTGATCGACGCGAGGCAACTGCCCACGAGCGGCTCGCCCCCCGCCGTGTCGGCTTCCGCTGACCCGGGGTCCGTCGTGGGGGCGTCGGCGATCGTCGTGGTGTCCGAGCCTGCGTCGTCGCCGCCACCGCAGGCGTTGGCGAGCAGGCAGGCGAACGCCAGCACGCTGAGGAATCGGTTCATGGTCCCCTCCTCCGTCGTCGTCTGTTCGTTTGGATTACATGATACGCTCTCGCGGGATCTCTACAAGCGTCCGGTCACCGCCGCCGCGCGGCCTGCTCGCGGCGCGCCTCGGCCACCACGCGGGCGAACAGCTCGTTCACGTAGGTGGGGTCGAGGCCGAGCTCGTGGGCCCAGGCGGCGCGCAGGGCGGCCTGGGCGGCCTCCCGTTCGGGCTGGTGCACGGCCAGGCCCGCGGCCTGCTTGAGCTCGCCGACGGCCAGCACCAGGTCGCGCCGCTCGGCCAGCAGGCGGACCAGCTCGTGATCCTTGTCTTCGAGGCGTTGCCGGAGGGCGGCGAGGTCGAGGTCGTTCATGGGCGCCCGGCCGTTGGAGGTTCCGTCGAGGATGCGTTCCACACCGACAACACCAGCGCGATCGAGACGAGCGACGTGGCGATCCAGAAGACGAACGCGGGCAGAAACGAGTAGTGCGTCACGCCGTCGACCACGGTCTTGGTCCCGTCGATGAGGGCGCCCGAGATGGCGTCCTGCAGGCTGGCGCCGATGTAGCTGAGCAGCCCGATCAGGCCCATGGCGGCCCCGGCGGCCTGGGGCGGGGCGATGTCGACGGCCCAGAGCCCGCCCAGGTACGAGAGCAGCACGCCGAGCGCCAGCCCGAAGAGGGCCAGCGCAGCGGCGTCGAGCCACATCGAGCCGGGCGGGATCAGGAAGAGCGCGACCAGCGACACCACCTCGACCACGCCGAAGATGAGCGAGGGCATGTTGCGCCGGGCGGCGAAGTAGCGGTCGGAGAACCAGCCCGAGAGCACGGCGCCCACCAGGGTGGCCACGGTGTAGATGCCGAGCCACGTGCCGGCCTGGACCAGGGTGTAGCCCTTGGCCTCCTGCAGGTACAGGACGCCCCACGAGTTGATGCCGTAGCGCGCCACGTACATGGCCAGGCTGGCCAGGCCGATGCGCCAGATGGCCCAGTCCTTCAGCACCATGGCCTGCTGCATGCCCACCGGCAACGTCGCGGCGGCCGTCGAGACGGGCTCGCCCTTCCACTGATCGACCGGGGGCAGGCCGCAGGTCTGCGGGCGGTCCTCGAGCGTACGGAACAGCACCAGCGAGGCGGCCAGGGCCAGGAGGCCCGGCCCCCAGAAGCCCCAGCGCCAGCCGAAGGCGGCCACCAGGGCCGAGGTGGCCACGAAGGTGATGGCCGTGCCGAGGCCGTGGCTGGAGCTCCAGATGCCGTAGCGCGTGCCGTATTCGCTCTTGCAGAACCACTGCCGCAGCGACGCGCCCGACGGGGCGGCGCCGATGGATTGGAACCAGCCGTTCAGGCCCCAGAGCAGCACGAACGCCACGAACCACGACAGGGTTCCGAGCAGCAGGTTGACCAGCGCCGAGCAGAGCAGCGCCGTGGCCATGAAGCGCCGGATGTTGGCGCGGTCGGTCAGGAAGCCGTTCGAGAAGCGCCCCAGGGCGTACACGCCGAGCAGGGCCGAGCCGATCAGGCCCATCTGGGTGGCGCTGAACACCCCTTCGTCGAGCAGGGGCTTCTTCACCACCGAGAAGTTCAGGCGCACCACGTAGAAGAAGCCGTAGCCGAGGGTCAGGGCCAGGAAGACGCTCCAGCGCTTCTTGTGGTACACGCGGCTGATCTCGGAGGGGTCGGTCGAGAGCGGGGGCCGGTCGGGGCCGGTCTTGAACCAGGCGAGCAGGGCGCGCAACATGGGCCCCCGGGGGCAGGTCGGTGTCGCATTGTGGCACGGCAGCGAGCGCGCGCGCAACGGTTGTCGGAAGCCCCCGGTTCCGCTACGCTCCACGGGTCTTCGGGGGAGCCGCGCATGATCTCGACGTTCACCATCCTGGGGGGCGGCAGCGCCTACGCGCCGGGGCTGCTGGCCGCGCTCATCCACCACGCCGGGCGCCTGCACCTGACCGAGGTGCGCCTGCACGACCTGCACCTCGAGCACCTCGAGATCGTGGCCCGCCTGGGGGCGCGGCTGGCCGAGGTCGCGGGCGCGCCTTTCCGGGTGGTGGCCGAACCCGACCTCGAGCGCGCGCTCACGGGCGTCGACGCGGTGCTGAACAGCACGCGGCCGGGCGGGTTCCCGTGTCGGCGGCTCGACGAGACGCTGCCGGTCGAGCTCGGCCTGCCCGGCCAGGAGACCGTGGGGCCCGGGGGCTTCCTCTTCGCGCTGCGCTCGATCCCCCAGGCCCTCGACGTGGCCGCGCGCCTGACGCGCCTGGCTCCCCGCGCCACGTTGCTCAACTACACGAACCCCACGAACCTGGTCACGCAGGCGCTGGTCGACTCGGGCTTCACGCGCGTCGTGGGCCTCTGCGATCAGGCCGAGGGCGACCTGGCCGCCCTGGCCGAGGCGCTGGGCCACAAGGGCGAGCCCGTCTCGTTCCGCTGCTCGGGCCTCAACCACGCCACCTGGTACACCGACGTGCGCGTGGGCGGGCGCGAGGTGCTGCCCCTGCAGCGCGAGCTTCCCATCCCCCGCTGGGTCGACGAGGAGCACGAGCTGCGCTTCGCGTTCTCGGTCGCGCTGGCCGAGCCCCACGACGGCTGGTGGCCGAACTCCTACCTGCCCTACTACACCCACGCCGACCGCTTCGTGGCGCTCACGCACCGCGTGGGCCCGCGCACCGACGCCATCACCGCGAAGCTGCCCTTCTACTACCGCCACTTCGAGGAGGAGGGGGGCCGGGAGGCGCCGGTGCTCCGCCACCACCGCGGCAACGCCGACTTCGGCGACCTGGCCGTGCGCGTGCTCGAGGCGCTGGGCGCGGCGCGGCCCTCGTCGATCGTGCTGAACGTGCCGAACGAGGGGGCCAGCCCCGACTTCGGAGGCGACACGGTGGTCGAGATCGTCACGCGCCTCGAGGCCGAGGGGCTCGAGCGCCCGCGCGCGCCGCGCCTGCCCCGCGACACCCTCGATCTGCTGCGCAAGCTCGAGCGCTACCAGCGCCTGACGGCCGAGGCCGTGCTCGGAGGCGGTGACCTGGTGAAGGCGTTGGCGGCCAACCCCCTGGTGGGCTCGGGGGCCACGGCCGAGAAGCTGCTGACCCGGGCGCGCCGCGCCTACGGGCCCGACATTCCGCTGCTGGGGTGACGGCGGCGGGGCCGATCGTGCGGGACCGACCCCGTCCGTTCGTCAGCGCCTCTTCAGCTGCATGTACAGGTCGAAGGCGCCGTCGTCCCAGGGCGCCTTGATGGTCAGGCCGTCTCGGGCAGCGCAGAAGGGCATCGCGGTGCCCGGCGCGCCCCCGTCGTCCGCGAAGACCAGGTTGGTCCCCTCGACCGTCCACCGGGTGGGCGGGTCGTCCCCGAGGTCGTCCTGCTCGTGGTGCAGCGTGCAGATGCAGTCCGTGCCGCTCTCTTCGCAGGTGGTGGCGAATTTGTTCGCGTCCATCAGGCCGACGCAGGCCTGGCCGTCGAGGCAGGAGAGCGGGACGGTGTAGAGGCCGTTGATCTCCTGGGTGAGGTCGAACGCGCAGGTGCCCTCGGCGGCCAGGACGAGCGTTCCGTGCCAGACCACGGTCCCCGTCACCGTGCTCGCCGCGCAGGCGGCCGTGATCTCGTTTTCGAGCGCCGAGTAGGGCACGCAGATGCGCGTGAAGTCCCAGATTCCGGCCAGGTCGTCTCCGCCGCACGGCTGGAAGGTGTCGGCCAGGACCGCGCAGGTTGACGCGGGCTCGCCCTTCGTGGTCACCACGTGGCAGGCGTCGGGGGTGCAGTCCAGGGTGATGGTGTCGTCGGCCAACGAGCCCGTGCAGGTCTGGACGGTCTCGCCCGTGGACCCGCTCATCGTGAGGGCGCCGTCGCTCGAGACGGCCCCCGTGAACGGCGCGGGCCCGCCCCAATCGGACGAGATCGAACAGCCGTCCTGGGTGATGGTCGAGACCAGGCCGATCATGTCCTGGCTGCAGTGCTCCCGGACCGTCCAGGGGCCGCTCACGTCCGGGCACTCCACGGGGGCGGTCGGCTCCGCGCAGGCGCCCGCCTCGCACACCCCCTGGGCCGAGCCGCAGGGCGCGCCGTCCGGCAGCGCGTCGACCGCGCACAGGCCCGACTCGACGTCGCACGCGGCCTGCTCGCAGGGCCCCGTGAGCAGGTCGTCGCAGTCCGCGGGGCCGGTGCACCCGGCGTGCTCGGCGGCCACCACGCACAGGTCGGCCGCGACGCCGCCCTTGTCCTTGCGCACGCACAGCTCGTCGTCGTCGCACTGGTTCGTCTGGGCGCAGGCGCCGTGGCAGGCCTGCTCGAAGCACACGCCTCCGCCGCAGTCGGGATCGTCGGTGCAGGCGGTGGTCGTCTTCCTGCCGTCGCCGCCGCACGCCACGAGGGTCCCCAGGATCAGCGCCCAGAACGCGCACCGCATCGTCGCCCCCCGCAGATTCACCTCGATGCTACGCCCCGAACGGGGCGGCGTCGAGAGCCGTGTGCGGGTGCGGGACCGATCAGCGGAGCCTGCGCACCTGCAGGACCGGAGCGCGCGCGTACGCGCGCTTCAGCTCGTCCAAGCTCGCGATGCGCCAGGGTTGAAAGCCGAGCACGCCGTTCTTCGTGAACATGAGCTCGGGCGTCAGGGCCACGGCGAAGTGGTGCACGCGCAGATCGGGCTCGGCGAAGAGCACGTAGTCTCCGAACTGGAGCTCGCTCCCCTTCACCTCGTCCGTGCGCTCCTGGAAGAAGTCGCGCACCCGGTCGGGATCGAGGAAGCGATCGTCGGTGTGCTCCAGGAAGAAGTTGACGGCGGTCCAGGCGCAATCCCAGCGCGGGGAGCCGGGAGGGGGGTAGGTGTACAGCAGCTTGCGGGGAATCGGGGGCAGCAGGTGAACGAGGTCGACGACGATCTCGCCCTCGGAGGGCACCAGCGATCCGAGGAGCGTGCGCACCGACTTGCGCCGCTGCCGGTTCTCCCACCACTCCGCGATGCGGTTCACGTCGGTGTCGCGATCCAGGCGCAGCATCGGCATGAGCGAGGGCACGCGCCAGAACGTGCGGACCACGCCGACGCGCTCGTCGTCGTCGCGGGCGGCGGCGCACAGCGTGGGCATGTCGCCGAAGAAGAGGAAGCCGTCGCGCTCGTAGACGAGGCGGGCCACCAGCTCCTGCAGCGCCGGCGTGAGCTCCGCGGCCTTCAACCACCAGTCGCGGTGCGAGGTGGGCAGGGCGAAGGGCGGGGCCGCGAACTCGTTGGCCGGCCAGCGCCCGAGCCTGTCGTAGAGCGCGGCGTGGACCCCGGGCGCGAGCCCCGTGACGACGTCGGCGGGCGGCGCGGCCTGGCAGTCGCCCGGGGCCGGGCAGCGCACGGTGTCGACCACGCGCTGCACGTCGGCTTCGCCCAGCCCCGCCTCGCGGAGCAGCGCAGCGATGGCCGTCGGGGCGAAGCCCGGAAAGCGCCAGGGGGTTGGCGTCGCGTCGCAGGTCGTCGCCCCCACCCAGTGCCGGGGGGGCTCCAGCAGGATCTCGCGGATCTCCAGGCGGCCCCAGGGCGGCACGGCCGGGCCGTGGGCCTTCGATTCGGCGCAGGCGAGCGCGCCGCCGACGAGCACCAGCGCGGCGAGGCAGGCGCGGGACATCAGCGCACGACGGGCACTCGAACGCGCGCGGGCACCCCGGCGCGCTCCAGGAAGTCGACCAGCGGCTCGTCGACGCAGCCCGGCACCAGGCAGTCGTTCTTCGGGGGCGTGACGCCCGCGGGCAGCGGCGCGCCGTAGGTGGCCGCGTTGAAGCTGACGTGGAAGTGGTGGTGGTGGAAGTAGAACCAGCCCGAGCCCTGGTTGGTCTCTTCGAAGGCCAGGGCCAGGTTGCTGGGGCTGCACGAGGCGGCGCTCAGCCAGCCGTCGGCGCACAGCGTCTGGAGGGCCGCCACGATCATGGGGCCGGCCTTGCCGTCGCAGCCGATGACGCGCAGCTGGTTCAGCTCGAAGAGGTAGCCCATGAACAGGGCCGTGCGCCAGGGATCGAGCAGGTGCGGGGTGGCCGTGCAATGGTAGGCCTCGGCGCCGCCCTCGTAGTGGTCGCAGATGGGGCGCAGCTTGTTGTCGGCCGTGTTCACCTGGAAGTAGCCGAGGTCGACGTCGACGCCGCCCGTGTGGGTGCCCTCGGGGTGGCCCGGCTCGTTGATCGACGTTCCGGGGATCGCGCCGTTCGCCTCGCTCATGTCGCCCAGGCCGATGGGCCCGCCGGTGCCGAAGGACCAGTCGGCGGTCTTGCAGGCCACCTTGGCGGCCACGTGCTTCAGGGCCATGACCACGTCGCGGCGCAGGAAGCTGCGGTACTGGTTGCTCGTGGTCTCGCCGTTCAGCGGGTAGTCGTCGTAGCCCGTGCCCTGGCGGGGGTCGAAGGTGATGAGCTCGCTGCAGTAGGCCGTGGTGCCCGTGCACGCGACGGGCGGCAGGCCGGGGCACGAGCTGCCCGGGCCCGGCCCGGGCCCGTTGCCGATGTCGGGCACACAGGTGCCGTTCACGCACACGTCGCCGTTGGTGCACGCCGCGTCGGAGGTGCAGGGGGCCTTCTCGCAGAGGCCGCCCACGCACACGTTGCCGGCGCCGCACGCAGCGTCGGTGGTGCAGCCCGAGCAGTTCTGCACGCACACCGAGGTGCTGTAGTCGGACGAGGTGTAGAAACAGGTGGCGTTGCCCGCGCAGCCGGCCCCCGTGTGGCACTGGGTCGGGGCCCCCGCGGGGAGGTCGCCCGCGACCAGGCACCCCAGGTAGCCGTCGCCGGTCACGTCGCTGCACGTGGTGCCGTTCGGGCACTCGCCGCAGTTCTGCACGCAGGCCGACTGGGTCTTCTCGGTGTTGGTGAACAGGCACACGAAGTTGCCCGCGCAGCCGGCGTCGGAGGTGTGGCAACTGGTCGGGTTCGACGCGGGGATGGCCGAGCCGCTCATGCAGAGCAGGTACCCGTCGCCCAGGTCGCTGCACTGCTGGCTGCCGGGGCAGTCGCCCTCGCCGGGGGGCAGCGTGGTGTCGCCGGGAGGGTTGGTCGTGTCGACCGGCGGGTTGGTGGTGTCATCGGGAGGGTTGGT
>CAZBRS010000079.1:7577-19787 GCA_964494475.1 uncultured Myxococcales bacterium
GTGTCGACCGGCGGGTTGGTGGTGTCATCGGGAGGGTTGGTCGTGTCGACCGGCGGGTTCGTGGTGTCGTCCTGCGGGTCGGTGGGGTCGTCCTTGTTCGCGACGTCGCCGCCCGCCGTGTCGTTCGTGAACTGCACGTCGTCGCCGGTGGCCGTGTCGCGCCCTCCACGCTCGTCGCCGCTCTCGGCGTCGCAGCCACCAACGAGGAGGAGCACCGCCACGAGCCCAAGGAGCACGACCGTCCGCCGCGTCGACCGCATGAAACCCTCCGCTCCGCGTGAAGAAAACCGGCGGAGTATAGCGGGCGCCGACGGGCCGTCAATGCTTAGTTGAGCGTCCTTGCCCGGGCGCGCCGCTCCATGGTAGCATGCCCCAAAATCCAGGTGCCGGCGGAGACCCCCCATGGACCACGTCGACGCGGCGATCGTCGGTTCCGGCTTCGGTGGCGCCATTCCGGCGTTGCGCCTGGCCGAGGCCGGCCGCTCGGTGCGCGTGCTCGAGCAGGGCCCCCGCTTCACGGCGGCCGACTTCGAGCAGAGCTGGAGCTTCCGCGCCCAGGGGCGCCTGTTCGTCACGTACCAGTCCACCGACTACAAGGTGTTCTTCCGCTACGGGCGCGGCCTGGGCGGAGGGTCGCTCACCTATGCCGCGGCCATGCTGCGCACGCCGTCGGCCTGCTTCGACTACACCGACGCCTCCGGCTACCGCGTGTGGCCGGGGTCGGTCACCCGGGCGGCCCTCGACCCGCACTTCGCCGAGGTCGAGCGCAAGATGAGCATCACGCGCGCCACGTGGGCCGACGTGCCCCGCGCCGGCGGCGTGTTCGCCACCATGCTCGATCGCATGGGGCGCACCTGCGACCGCACCATGTACCCCATCGTCGATTGCCTGCAGTGCGGCTTCTGCATGACGGGCTGCCGCTTCGGGCGCAAGAAGCACCTGGGCCTCAACTACATCCCCGACGCCGAGGGCCGGGGGGCGGTCTTCGAGACCGGCTGCAAGGTGCACCACCTCGAGGCCGACGGCGACGGGTACGTGGTGCACTACCACGACCTGCACCACGTCGAGCGCAGGCTCCGGGCCGATCTCGTGGTCCTGGGCGCCGGTGCCCTCGAGACCCCCGCCATCCTGCTGCGCTCGAAGGCCGGGCTCGGCGAATTGCACCCCCAGGTTGGCAAGAACCTCAACAACAACGGCGACGTGGCGCTCATGTTCGAGCTGCCCGACACGCTGCCCACGGCCCACTCCCACATGGGGCGCAACAACGCCGGGGTCATCACCTACGCGTTCTGGGACGAGCACCGCGTGACCATCCACGCGGGCGCGGGGCCACCCGCGCTCTTCGCCGCCCTCGACGTCGTGCGCGACGATGGGCAGGAGCCCTCGGTGCCGCTGGGGCTCGGGTTCAAGCACTGGCTGAAGGCGCGCTACCCGGACCGCGTGCTCTCCACGCTGGCCATCGGGCTGGTCGACGGCGAGGGCGAGGTCACGGTCGGCAACGACGACCTCTTGCGCTTCACGCTGCCCCTGACCGAGCGCCTGAGGGCCTACCTCGAGCGCGTGGGCGGCGTCGGGCGCCAGATCGCCGAGGCCAACGGCGCCCACCTGCTGCGTACGGCCGGCGACTCGTTCGAGCACGGCGACGCGCACCCGCTCGGCACCTGCCGCATGGGCGACGACGCCGACCGGGCCCCCTGTACGCCCAACGGAGAGCTCAGGGGCCACCCGGGCCTGTTCTGCGCCGACGGCTCGTCCATCCCGGGGGGCACGGGCGTGAACCCCGCCCACACCATCGCGGCCAACGCCGAGCGCATCGCGGCGTGGATCGTGGCGAACCGTTGAGGAGGCGACGCATGACGTCCTCATCCGACCTGGATCGTCGGCGCTTCCTCCGCGAGGCGGGGGGGTGGGCGCTCGGGTTGCTGGTGGGCAGCGCCGTCCCGGTCCCCTCGCTGCTGGCCGCCGACGGCACCGGGCGCGTGTACCCGCGCGTGCCGGTCCCGGGCGCCTGCGTGCAGCCGGGCACCGACCTCGAGCGCACGCTGGCGGCCCTGCTCGACACGGTGGTGCCGGGGCCCTCGGGCGACCCCGACGGCGCCCCGGGCGCCCTCGAGGCCTGCGCGCTGAACCTGCTGCTGGACGACGCCTACCCCTTCCGCGGCTACGCGCCCATGATCGCCACGCTGATGGACCAGACGGCCAAGCAGGCCCACGGCGCCACCTTCGTCGAGCTCGGCTACGAGCAGCGCCTCGACGTGCTGGTTCGGGCCGAGGACAAGCTGCCCCTCCTGCGCCTGGCGTACCGCGCCATCCGCTCGGCGTTCTACGGGGGCGCGTACAACGGCGAGGGGCTCGACTACCTGGGCTACCCGGGCCCCAACCTCGGCTACCGGCACCTGCCCGAGTGCTCGTTCCGGCGGCCGATGTGCGCCGAGGCCAGCGACACCGGGTGGCTGCCATGACGCGCCTCGTGACGCGTTCCAGGCGGTTCGTGGGGCTGGCGTTCGTCGCCGGGGCGCTGGTGGTCTCGTGCGGGGCAGGGCAGGGCGGTGCCGACGGCGGCGGGCCTGACGCGCTCCATGACGCGCTCGAGGTGTCCGACGACGCCCGGTCGGAGGCCGACGACGCGTTCGAGCTCGCGCCGCTGCCCCCGCTCGTGCGCGAGTGCGGCGCCTGCCACGACCTCGACGACCTGGCGCTCCCGGTGGTGGCCGCCGGCCTCGAGCCCGGTCTGTGGTTGGAGACGGCCGGCGTGGGGCTCGTTCGCGACGACCCGGTCATCCCCGTGCCCGGGGTGCGCCTGGTCGACCCGTGGCCCGGTCGCGGCCACCACGCGGCCGCGGAGACCGAAGGCTGCGGCGCCTGCCACCCGGTCGACCTGCAGGGGGCGGGCCACGACCTGCTCACCTACCCGGTGCCGGGCGCGGCCTTCTCGGGGGGCGCCTCCTGCGCCGGCTCGTGTCACTCCTGGCTGACCGACGAGGCGCTGCGCGTGGGCTTCGGATCGGGCGCGCCGGTTTTCTACGAGCCCACGGGCTCGCTCCGCCCCGACGTGCTGCTGGCCGAGGTGCCCACGGCCCACGCCACCCTCTGGCGCGAGGGGGCCCGCGCCGAGGGCCTGCGGCTCGCGGTGGTTCGACCGGGCTGCGGAGGTTGCCACAACGCCCGCTCCGAGGCCCACGGAGCGCTCCTCACCTGCCTCGACTGCCACACCCTCGGGGGCCCCGAAGGGGCGCTCCACGAGGCGCACGTCGCCGCCATCGACGCCGGGCAGGAGCAGGCCGACCCCGACGGCGCCGCCGCCGGCGTCAGCGCGTGCGGCTACTGCCACGACGCCGACGACGGCGTGCCGCTCGAGCGCTGGCGGCGCGGCTGTCACGGCTGCCACCTCTCCGGGCACCAGCCCCGGGACGCCACGGGCCGTCCCCACTTCTGGCCTCAGCTCCGGTAACCAGCATTCCCTACGCGAAGTAGCGCTGAAACGCCTCGGGCAGCGCGCGCGGGTCGACGCCCGCGAGCTCGGCCCCGTGGTCCAGCGAGTCGTGGGTGTTCCAGAAGAGCGCGGTCTTCCCGTTCAGGCGCCCGCTCCGGGCGTCGGCCACCAGGGCGGCCAGGGCCTTGCCCGTGTAGGTGCCTTCGAGGGAGAGGCCCAGGCGCCTGCGAGCCAGGTCGACCGCCTCGTCGGCCGCGGGGGTGGCCACGCCGTAGCCTTCGCCGTACTGGTCGTGGCAGAACTCGAAGTGATCCGTGGGAAAGTGCAGCACGGGCACCGAGGGGTCGGTCACCGTCAGCAGGGCGTTGGTCGCGTGGAACAGCTGGCGGCAGCGCTCGTCCGAGGCGAACGAGCGCGCCGTCACGCGCACCGCCTTGACCAGGGTACGCCGCCCGGCGAGCGCCAGGCCCAGGGCCAGCCCCACGGCCGTGCCCAGCGTGCCGGCCGCCACGTAGAGCACGTCGGGCTCGGGCAGCGCGCCCTCGGCGATCTGCCGGTCGAGCTCGAGGGCGGCGTTCACGAAGCCGAGCGTGCCGCGCGGCGACGAGCCCCCCGGCGGAATGACGAAGGGCCGTCGACCCGTGCGCGCGAAGCGCCGCGCGCTCTCGGCCAGGGCCACCCAGCTCGCGTCGCGCTGGTGGGCGCAGGGCACGATCGTGGCACCCGCGGCGACCTGCAGCAACAGGTTGCGACGCACCACGGGCGAGTCGGGCTGCGGCACGAGCACGACCACCCGCCCCAGCCCGAGCTGGCGCGCGTACAGCGACGTGGCCACGGCGTGGTTCGAGCCCGCGGCCCCGAACGTGAGCACCTCGCGCGCGCCCCGTTCGAGCGCGGCGGCCAGCAGCAGCTCGAGCTTGCGCACCTTGTTGCCCCCGTAGAGGGGACCGCTTCGGTCGTCGCGCTTCAGCCACAGGCCGGCCAGTCCCCACTCGCGGGCCAGCTCCGGCGCCGGGTCGACGGGCGTGGGCAGGTGGGCGAGGGGGGCCACGGCGAGCCTCGCCGCCAGCCCCGGGTAGGCCTCGAGCAAGGGCCGGTCGATCATGCCGGGGGCTCGTCGCCCGGGAGGTCGGGGGCGTCGAGCACGCGGCGCACCTCGGCGAGCAATTGCTCGTTCGAGAAGGGCTTGCGCACGAACGCGGGCGAGCCCAGCGCCTCGGACGTGTGCGCGGTCAGGCGGTCGGAGTAGCCGCTGACCAGGATGGCGCGCACGCGCGGGTCGAGCACGCGGATCTCGGACAGCGCCTCGAGGCCGCCCTTGCGCGGCATGGCCACGTCGAACAGCAGCAGCTGGATTCGCTCGCGCTCGCGCTCGAAGATCTTGACCGCCTGCTCGCCGTCGGCTGCCAGCAGCACGCTGTAGCCCCGGCGTTCGAGGAGCCGTCGGGCCAGATCGCGCAGGTTCTCGTCGTCTTCGGCCACCAGGATGGTCTCGTTCCCGAACGCCTCCGTCGGCGCCGGGGCCGGGCCCTCGGGGGCGTGGGTCGGCGCCGTGGTCGTGCTGGGCAGCTCGATGCGGAACTCGGTGCCCCCCTGGGGTCGCGGCGCCGCGCGCAGCAGGCCGCGGTGCTGCTCGACGATGCCGTAGGCCACCGCGAGGCCGAGGCCCGTGCCCTTGCCGAACTCCTTGGTGGTGAAGAAGGGCTCGAAGATGCGATCGGCGATGGTCGGATCGATGCCGGTGCCCGTGTCGAGGACCTGCACGACCGCCAGGGGCGCCTCGCCGTGGTCGCCCTCCTCGCGGCGCGTGACCAGGGTCAGCGTGCCCCCCGTGGGCATGGCGTCGCGCGCGTTCACCGTGAGGTTCAGGAGCACCTGCTCGAACTGGATGGGGTCGGCCAGCACCGCCGGCAGATCGGGGGCCAAATCGGTCACGAGCTCGATGCGCTCGCCGATCACGCGCCGCGCGAGGTTCGCGAAGTCGTGCACCAGGCGATTGAGGTCGGTGGGCACCAGGCGGATCATCTGGCGTCGCCCCAGGGCCAGCAGCTTCTCGGTCAGGTTGGCGCCGCGCCGCTGCAGCCTCAGGATGCCGTCGGCGTCCTCGGTGGGCAGCGCTTGCTGCTCGAGCTGGGTACGCACGAAGCCCGCGTGGCCGCCGATGCCCGTGAGCAGGTTGTTGAAGTCGTGGGCGATTCCCCCGGCCAGGGTGCCGATGGCCTGCATCTTCTGGGCCCGCTGCATCTCGTCGCGCAGGCGCATCTGCTCGGTGATGTCTTCGGTCATGCCCACGGCGTGCAGCACCCGGCCAGCCTCGTCCTTCAGCAGGAAGGCCTTCAGGCGCGCCCACACGGCCGAACCGTCGCGCGCCAGGTAGCGCTTCTCGACCGAATACTGGTCGATGCGGCCCGTACGTACGGCCCCGTGCGTGGCGGCGGCCTCGGCGCGGTCGTCGGGGTGGTTCAGCTCGAGCACACAGAACCCATTCAGCTCGTAGGGCTCGTAGCCGAGCATGCCCGCGAAGGCCGCGTTGGCGCGCTCGATGCGGCCGGTCGCGAAGTCGGTGAGCACGATGCCGAAGGGCGCGGCCTCGAAGAGCGCGCGGAAGCGGGCCTCGCTCTCGGCGAGGGACGTTTCGACCAGGCGGCGCTCGGTCAGGTCGCGCGCGATGCCGAGCACGGCGTTCACCGCGCCCGCCCCGTCGCGCAGCGGGACCAGGTGCGTGTGCAGCCAGTAGCGCCGCCCGCCGAAGGTGCTCGGCCCCTCGCGCGAGAACGGCTCGCCCGTTGCCAGCACGCGCCGCAGCGATTGGGCCTGGCGCTCGGCCTCGGCGGCGGGGAAGAGCTCGGCCATGGGCCGGCCGACCTGGTCGACGCTCGCGAAGGCCTTGCTGGCCGCCGGGTTGACGTAGGTGACGACCAGCTCGCGGTCGAGGATGAAGATCATGTCGGGCGACGACTCGGCCAGCGTGCGGTAACGTTGCTCGCTGGCGCGCAGGGCTTCTTCGGCCCGGAGCTGTTCGGTGATGTCGCGGGCCATGACGAAGGCGCCGAGGATCCGCCCCGCGTCGTCGCGGTGCGGAAGGTAGGTGATGTCGGCGTCGACGGTGCGGTCGGCATAGAAGGGCCAGCGCATCTGGTAGTTCTGCGGCTCTCCGGCCAGCGCCCTTCGGATGATCGGGAGCGCGTGCTCGAAGTGGGCCCGCGTGATGAACTCGTCGACGCGATGGCCGACCATGCGCTCGACGGGGAATCCCAGCTCCCGGTAGCCCGCGCTGACGAACCGGTAGATCAGGTCGTGATCGATGTACGACATGAGCACCGGCATGTTGTCGGCCACCAGCCGCAGCAACTCCTCGCTCTTGCGCGAGGCCTCCTCGGCCAGCTTGAGCTCGGTCACGTCGTTCAACAGGGCGAAGAAGCCCTCGACGCGGCCCTGCTCGTCGAGGTGCGGGCGGTAGGTGATCTGCACGTAGCGGGCGCGGCCGTCGGTGTAGGCGCGGCGTGCGTCGTAGCGCACCGTCTGGCCGGCCAGCACGGCCTCGAGGGTCGGCTGGATCTCGGCCCACACGGCCTCGCCCACCACCTCGCGCACCGTCGAGCCCACGATGGGGCCAGGCCCGTAGCCCCAGTCGAGGAAGGCCTGGTTCGCGAACCCGTAGCGCAGGCCGCTGTCGATGTAGGCGATGGCCGCGGGCACGCCGTCGGCGATCAGCCGGACCAGCTCGTCGCGCCGGCGCTGGTCGGCCTCGCGCTTCACGTCGGCCGTGCGATCGCGCGCCATCACGAGCCAGCCGGCGAAGCGGCGGTCGGAGCCCCGGAACGCGGTCAGCGTGACGTCGGCCACCAGGGGCTCCCCGCCCGCAGCCCTCTTGAACGGGATGCGATCGAGCTGCAGCACCGACCCCGTGCGATGCCCCAGGGCCTCGGTGACGTCGCGGCCGTGCGAGTCGACGAGCAGGTCGACCAGGTGCCGGCCGAGCAGCGCCGGGGGCTCGACGCCCAGCAGCCTCGCGAAGCGCGCCGTGGCGTGGCGGACCACGCCGTCGGGGTCGGTGATGACCAGCCCCTCGCCCAGCACCTCGAGCACGGCGTGGCAGGCGTCCTCGGCCGACGCGCCGACGGCCAGGAAGGCCTCGAGCGGGCTGCTCTCGCCCGGAGCGCAGGGGGACTTGGGGTCTCCGTCGTCGCAGGCCACGCGCACGCTCCGATCGGGAAGATGGACCATGTTCCGCCCAAGGGGCCGCGGGCGTCAAGTGCCGATCGCGACGGGGGCTCGACGCCCTCGACGTGGCTCGGGCCGGGGGGGCAGGCTCGTCACGACGCGAACGAGTCGTCCTCGACGCGGTTGTAGAAGCGGGTCTTCTCGCCCTCGAAGCCGAGCTTGGCCGTGCCCGTGGCGCCGTTGCGGTGCTTGGCCACGATGATCTCGGCCACGCCCTTCTCCTTGGTGTTCTCGTCGTAGATCTCGTCGCGGTAGATGAAGAGCACGATGTCGGCGTCCTGCTCGATGGCGCCGGATTCGCGCAGGTCGGAGAGCATGGGCCGGCGGTCCTTGCGGGACTCGAGGCTGCGGTTCAGCTGCGACAAGGCGATGACGGGGATCTCGAGCTCCTTGGCCAGCGCCTTCAGGGAGCGGGAGATCTCGGAGATCTCCTGCTCGCGGCTGTTGGTCTGCGCCGAGCCGCGCATGAGCTGCAGGTAGTCGACCATGATGAGCTCGAGGCCGTACTCCGACGCCAGGCGCCGCGAGCGGCTCATGAGCCCGTTGACGGTGAGCGCGGGCGTGTCGTCGATGTAGATGGGCAGGTTGCGCATGGCGCCGGCCCGGGCCACCACCTCGGAGAGCTCGTCGGCCTGCAGCCGGCCGCGCATGATCTTGAACAGGTCGACCCCGGACTCGACGGCCAGCAGGCGCATGGCCAACTGCTCCTTGGGCATCTCGAGGCTGAAGAAGGCCGCCTTGTGCCCGCGGTTGCCCGCCTCGAGCAGGAAGTTGAGCGCCAGGCTGGTCTTGCCCATGGCGGGGCGGGCCGCCAGGATGAGCAGGTCGGACTTCTGGAAGCCGAAGAGCATGTCGTCGAGGTCGTAGAAGCCCGAAGGCACGCCCGTGAACTCGCGTCGGTTCTCGGTCAGGTCCGAGACCTTGTTGACGACCTTCTGCAGGATGGTGTCGAGGGGCTCGGCGCCCTTGCGCGAGCTCTTGTGCACGGTCTCGAAGAGCAGGCGCTCGGCCTCCTCGGCGTACTCGTAGGGCGCCAGGCCGGGCTTGTAGCCCTCCTCGCTCATCCAGGTGCCCACGCCGATGAGCTTGCGGGTCAGCGATTTCTCTTTCAGCTTGCGAACGTAGCCCTCGGTCGCGAACTCCGAGGCCTCCCAGCCCTGGATCTCGGCGAGCGCCGTCACGCCCCCGGCGCGGTCGAGCAGGCCCTCGCTCTTCAGGCGATCGGCCGCCAGCATCACGTCGACGGGCTCGTTGGCGTCGGCCATCTTCTTGAGCGCGCCGAAGATCACGCGGTGGGCGTCGACGCTGAAGTCGTCTTCGTCGAGGGCCTCGGCGCACACGGCGCGGGCCGACGGATATTGCAGCATGAGGCTGAGCGCCGAGCGCTCGACCTCGGGGGCGGTGGGCGACACCGTCTTCGACACGCGGCCGCGGCGTTCGTCTGCCACAGGGACCTCCGGGAAGGGCGCTCATTCTACGGGATCCCGGACCGGCCGTTCAAGGGGCGCGACGCCCCGAAGGAGGAGGGGTCGTCGAACGGCGCGCGGGGCTTCACGATCTTGGTTCGCGCGTTGCCGCGGCGCGAGTGTTCCGCTACCCTGAAGGCGCACGACGGAGGCCAGAATGAAGCGCATCTTTGCTTTTGCCATCAACGACTTTCAGCTCGTGCGCTGCGCGGTCGAGAGCCTGCGCGGGGTGTGCGGGCCGCTGGCCCTCGAGCAGAACGGCGTGCTCGGGCTGTCCTACTACTCCCGGGGCGATGCGCCGCTGCTTCGCAAGGGGCCGCGCGATCGCGGGGCGTCGTTCCTCGACGAGCTGGTCGAGGTCGGCCCCACCATCGCGCTCGGCTACTTCGAGACCGAGGCCGCGCGCGACTTCCGCCCCCAGCGCATCGCGCCCTTCCGCTTCCGCGACTGGTCGTTCACCATGTGGTCCAACTTCCGCTCGGCGCCCCAGGCGCGCGAGAAGACGCTGCCCATCCCGGTGTACATCCGCAAGAACCTGGTGGCGGGCTCGGCCGACGAGATCTTCTTCCACCTGTTCCTGGCGTTCATGCACTCGGGGGGCAAGCTCGACGTCGACCAACCGCCCGTGCGCGACGTCTACCACGCGCTCACGGCCGCGGGGTCGCTGATCCGCGATCTGACCGAGGTGGTGCCCGGCAGCGACGGCGCGACCGAGCCCGTCTTCCTGGCGCTGCTCTCGAACGGCCGTCAGGTCTTCGCGCTCAACTCGGGCCGCCCGCTCTGGTTCCTGCACCAGGTGGGCATCCCACGCTGCCCGGCCTGCGAGTCGCGCAACCGCGACCTGAACATCTCGGACGATCCCGTGCCCCACGCCCTGGCGCGCTTCGCCCTGGTCACCGACATGGCCCCCGCCGACGAGTCCGCCTGGCACCGGATTCCGTTTGACACGGTCCTGCTGGTGCGCGAGAACCTCGACTACGAGTTGCTTGGAGTCGAGACCTTCCGTTCGTGAACGAGAACGACGACCTCACCATCGAGCCGCTGTGCCTCACCGACCTGCCCTGGGTGCTCGGCCTCGAGGCCTGCTCGTTCCGGCGGCCCTGGACCGACGACAACTTCCGGCAGGAGCTCGCCTCCGACTTCGTGGTGGGGCTCGTGGGGCGCGACGCGGCGGGGGAGCCCGTGGGCTACGCCCTGGGGCGGCTGCTCTTCGAAGAGGGGCACCTCCTGAAGATCGCGGTGCGCCCCGACGCCCGGCGGCGGGGGGTGGGGGCCAGGCTGCTGGCGGCCTTCGAGGCGGCGCTCGTGCGGGGCGGGGCGTCAGTGGCCGTGCTCGAGGTGCGCGTGGGCAATGCGCCGGCGCGCTGGCTCTACGAACGTTCGGGGTGGGGCCTGGTTTCGTTGCGCACGCGCTACTACCCCGACGGAGAGGATGGGCTGCTCATGCTGAAGAGGCTCGCATGAACCCCGCGCGCGTTCCCTCCCGGGTGCTCGGCACCACGCGCGTGGGCGCCTACGCCCTGGTGACGCTCCAGGTGCCCCCCGACTTCCCGCCGAGCGCGCCCGGCCACTTCGTGATGCTGGGGTTGCCCGGCCGGCACGATCCGCTGCTGCCGAGGCCCTTCAGCCTCTACGGCCGCGCGGGCGACCGGATCGAGGTGCTCGTGGCCGAGGTCGGCAAGGGCAGCCGGCTGCTCGCGCGGCTGCTGCCGGGCGATCCGGTCGACGTGCTGGGCCCGCTCGGCACGTCCTTCCCCCCGCCCGACGACCGGCCCGTGCTGCTCGTGGGCGGAGGCGTCGGGGTGGCGCCCCTGCGCTACTACCTGCAGGCGTGGCCCGGGGTCCGCACCACGTCGCTGCTCGTCTTCGGGGGGCGCGGCCGCGCGCACGTGTTCGCGCCGCCCGAGGCGCCCGCGCGCACGGTGTTCACCACCGACGACGGCTCGGCCGGGCTCCGCGGCACGGTGCTCGATGGCCTCGCCCAGGCGCTGGAGGGCGACGATCCCGCGCGCTACCGGACCCTGGCCTGCGGGCCCGACGCCATGCTGCGCGCGGTGACGAACGGCTGGGGACCCCGCGTCGGCGACCTGTGGGCCAGCCTCGAGGCGCACATGGCCTGCGGCATGGGGGCCTGCCTCGGGTGCGTGGTGCCCGACGGCCGGGGCGGCTACCTGCGCCTGTGCCAGGAAGGGCCCGTGCTGGGGCGCGAGGCGTTGAGGGGGAGGTACCGCGATGCGTGAGGTCGATCTTTCGGTCAAGGTCGGCCCCCTCGTGCTCCGGAACCCGGTGCTCACGGCCTCGGGCACCTTCGGCTACGGCGAGGAGTTCGCGGGCTTCGTCGACTTCGACCGCCTGGGCGGGCTGGTCACCAAGGGCATCTCGCTGCAGGAGCGCGTCGGCAACCTCCCGCCGCGCATCCTCGAGACCTCGTGCGGCATGCTGAACGCCATCGGCCTGCAGAACGTGGGCTTCGAGCGCTTCGTCCGCGAGAAGCTGCCCTTCCTCGAGCGTATCTCGTGCGCCGTGGTGGCCAACGTGTACGGCTCGGCCGTCGAGGACTACGTCGAGCTCGCGCGCCGCTTCCAGGCCGTCGCCCGGATCGACGCCATCGAGCTGAACGTCAGCTGCCCCAACGTCTCGGCCGGCGGCGTGGTCTTCGGCAAGGACCCCGATCTCCTGCGGCGCGTGGTGGCCGGCGCCCGCGCCGCGTTCCGGCGCAGCCTGTGGGTCAAGCTCACCCCCGACGTCAGCGACGTGGCCGCCATGGCCCGCGTGTGCCACGAGGAGGGCGCCGACGCCGTCAGCGCCATCAACACCTTCCGCGGCATGGCCGTCGATCTCGAGCGGCGTCGGCCGGTGCTCGCCAACGTGTTCGGCGGGCTGTCGGGCCCCGCCATCAAGCCCCTGGCCCTGGCGCGCGTGTTCGAGGTGGCGCGCTCCGTGCCCATCCCCGTGGTGGGCATCGGCGGCATCATGACCGCGCGCGACGCCCTCGAGTTCCTGCTCGTGGGCGCCTCGGCCGTGCAGGTGGGCACGGCCAACTTCATCGACCCTGCGGCGTCGATGCGCCTGGTCGAGGGGATCGAG
>CAZBRS010000080.1:0-19707 GCA_964494475.1 uncultured Myxococcales bacterium
TCGTGCGCGCCGGCGGCGTGCGCGAGCGCGCGCAAGCTCATTTGCAGTTGCTCGATCTGGTCGAGCGCGGACAGGTCGACGCCGCGGAGATCGAGGCGCGCTTCCGCGCCTATCAGGCTGAGCTCTATTCCGAAGCCAGGAGGGCGCTGCCGACGTCGTCGGCGGCGTGATACGACGAGCGAACCCGCGGGCCCGCGGCGATCCGCGTGAAGCCCAGCGCGCGGGCCTCGGCGGCGAGGTCGTCGAACTCGGCAGGCGGCACGTAGCGCTCCACGGGCACCTGGGCCCGACCGGGCTGCAGGTACTGTCCCACGGCCAGCGAGTCGCAGCCCACCCTGCGCAGGTCGACCAGCGCCGCGGTCACCTCGGCGCGTGTCTCGCCAAGGCCGAGGAGCAGCGCCGACTTCACGACCGGGCGGGGCGAGGCCAGGGCCGCTCGCGCCAGCACGCCGAGCGACGTGTCGTACGAAGCGCGTGGGTCGCGCACGAGGGGTGTGAGCCGCCGAACGGTCTCGAGGTTGTGCCCGAGCACGTGGGGGCCGGCCTCGAGCACGGCGGCCAGGGGCTCGGGGCGACCCCCGAAGTCGGGGATGAGCACCTCGACGGTGGCGTCGGGCAGCGCCCTGCGGAGTTGGCGGACCGTCTCGGCGTAGTGGGCGGCGCCGCCGTCGGGCAGGTCGTCGCGGTCGACCGACGTGAGCACCACGTAGCGCCAGCCGAGCCGCACGGCCAAATCGGTCACGCGGGCGGGCTCGGCCGGGTCCGGCGCGGCGGGAGATCGCGAGGTCTTCACCGAGCAGAAGCGGCAGCCGCGGGTGCAGGTGTCGCCGAGCAGCATGACGGTGGCGGTGTGGCGCCCCCAGCAATCGGCCACGTTCGGGCAGCGGGCCTCGTCGCACACCGTGGCCACGCCAGCTCGGCGCAGCTCGGCCGCGGTGGCCCGGAAGGCCGGTCCGGTCGGCACGGTGAAGCGCAGCCAGGGGGGCTGGCGCAGGCGGGGGGCGGGCATCGGGTCACTCGGGGGCGGTGAGGACGACGGGGCCGTCGGCCGTCAGGTACACGGTGTGCTCGAAGTGGGCGGCCTTCTTCTTCTCGGCCGTGACGACGGTCCACCCGTCGCGCAGCACCTTCACGCGCCCCGAGCCGGCCGTGACCATGGGCTCGATGGCCAACGTCATGCCGGCCTTGAGGCGCAGGTCGAGGCCCGGGGTGACCTCGTTGGGGACGAAGGGCGGCTCGTGCAGCGCCCGGCCCAGCCCGTGGCCGCCGTACTTCTCGACGGGGCGGAAGCCGCGCGACACCACGTAGCTCTCGACCGCGTAGGCCACGTCGAAAAGGCGCTTGCCCACGTGGCAGGCTTCGGTGATGCACGCCATGAGCGAGCCCTCGGTCACGTCGAGCAGGCGCTGATCTTCGGGGCGCGCGTGGCCCGCGATGGACGTGAACGCCGAGTCGGCGATCCAGCCGTCGAGGGTGACGCCGCAGTCGATGCTGACCACGTCGCCCTCGTGCAGCTTGCGCGCCTTGTCGGGGATGCCGTGCACGACCTCCTCGTTGATCGACGCGCAGATGGCGGCCGGGAACGGACGGGACTGGGCGTCGGCGCGGTAGTTCAGGAAGGTGGGCACGCCGCCGGCCTTCGCGATCTCGGCGCGCGCCAGGACGTCGAGGTCCCAGGTGCTGACCCCCACGGCGATGGCCTCGCGCAGGCGTTGCAGGGTTCGCGCCAGCACGACGCCGGCCGCGCGCATCTTCGCGGCCTCTTCGGCGCTCTTCAGGGTGATCTTTTCTCTGGCCATCAGTCCTTCCACAGCACTTTCCAGGGGTGGAGCTTGAGATCGCGTACGAGCTCCTTGAGGTCGTAGTAGATCTCGCGATCGCGCAGCAGTTGGGCCGCGAGGCCGTCGCCCGTGTCGAGCGAGGCCAGCACGCGCTCGAGGTGCCCCAGCGCGCCGTCGGCCTTGCCTCCGAGGCGTCCGGCGAGCTCGCGAACGTCAGAGGTGGCGACGCGGGCGTCGGCCAGCAGCCCCCTGGCCTCGGACGACAGGCCGGGGATCTGCCGGTTCACGCCGTCGAGCAGCCCGTCGAGGCGCGTGAGCGTGGCGTCGAGGCGAACCCGCAGCCCGGGTACGTCGGCGGCCGCCAGGGTCGCGCGCGCCTCCTGGAGCGTGCGGTCGAGCTCGCCGAGCGTGCCCTCGACGCGCAGGGCCAGGCGGTCGGTGTGCTCTCCGAGCTTGGTCAAGAGCTCGGAGCCCTTCTCGAGCACGTCGGTCCTGGCGAGCGTGCCCTCGATGCGATCGGCGAGCTTCGAGGCCTTGCCCATGGCGGCGTCGATGCCTCCGGGGGGCTCGGCGAACGCGGGCTTCGAGAGGTCGAGCAGGGGCGCGTCGGGGCGACCGGGGTCGATGGCCACGATCTTCTCGCCCAGAATGGTCGACGGCTCGATGGCGAAGCGCGCGCCCTCGTGCAACAGCGCGTGGTACTCGTCGCGGATGGTCAGCGAGACGCGAATGGGGTAGGGCACGTCGTCGGAGAGGGGGATGTCGCGCTCGAGCAGCCCGACCTCGCGGACCAGGCCGACGGGGATGCCGAGCACCCGCACGGGCGCCCGCACCTTCAGCCCTGCCGAGTCGCGCGCGTACAGGACCACCGGTCGCCCGCCGTACAGGGTCAGGTTGCCGAGCACCACGACGAAGCCCGAGAACAGCACGATCCCGAGCACGACGAAGAGGCCGATCTTCAGCTTGGCGCGGCGCTCGTCCATGCGGCAGGGCTCCTCACGTCCCCGGGGAGAGGCCGAGGAAGCGGCCTAGGATTGTATCCGGATCGCCCTGGATCGCAATTCCGTCGCCGCCCCCGCGCTGCAGCCGCGCGTCGACGAGCCGCCCGCGCGTGATGAGCACGACGCGCGAGGCCGTACGCAGGATGTTCGGTCGGTCGTGCGAGATGAGCACGGTGGTGAGCCTCAACTCGGCGTGCAGCGCGAGCACCAGGTCGGTCAGGGCGTCGGCCGTGGCGCGATCGAGGCCGGTGGTCGGCTCGTCGAGGATGAGCCCCCTGGGCTTCAGCGACAGCGCCCGCGCGAGCGACACCTTCTTCTGGGCCCCGAACGGGAGCTCGGAGGGGTAGGCGTGGCGATAGGCGCGCACCCCCGCGAGATCGAGCCAGCGCTCGACCTGCCCGGCCACCTCGGCGTCGGTGCCCGTGCGGTGGTAGCGGAGCGGCAGCGCGATGTTCTCCTCCACCGTGAACGAGTCGAAGAGGGTGGGGTGCTGAAAGACGTACACATAGCTCATGCGCACGCGGTGCAGGTCGCGCGGGTTCGCTCCGACCATCTCGAAGCCGTCGATGCGCGCGCTGCCCGAGTCGACCGTCTCGAGCCCGAACAGGCAGCGCCCGAGCACGGTCTTGCCCTCGCCCGACTGGCCGACGAGGTAGACGAGCTCTCCGTCAGCGATCGAGAGATCGACCCCGTCGAGCACCACCTGGTCGCCATAGGCCTTGCGGAGCCCCTTCGCCACGATCATCTCAGGCACCCCACACGGCGCGCTCGAGCAGCGACAGGCCGAGGTCGACCAGGAAGACGAAGAACGAGCTCATGATCACCCCGCGCGTGGCCGATTGGCCCACCGAGAACGCGCCCTGCCGTCCGGTGCGGAACCCTTCGATCACGCTGACGATGGGGATGAGCGCGCCGCACGCCACGAGCTTGAGGCAGCACGACACGAAGTGGTGAGGGTAGGTGTAGCGGAAGTTCAGGAAGGTGGACGGGTGAATCTCGAACATGCCCCAGCCCATGAGCATGCCGGCCGTGATGCCGGTGGCCAGCGACACCATGCCGAGCACAGGCACGGCCACGAGGCCCGCCACCAGCTTGGGCGCCACGATGTACTCGATGGGGTCGGTGTTGGCGAGGCGCAGGGCGTCCATCTGCTCGGTGACGACCATCGAGGCCACCTCGGAGCTGATGGCCGAGCCGACGCGGGCGCTGACCATGAGGCCCGTGAGCAGGGGGATCATCTCGGCCGTCATGACGCGGATGAAGCCCGCGCCGAGGAGCGTGAGGTCGGGGATGGCCTTGTTGATCTGCGACGCCGTCTGGAACACGATGATGACGCCCATGAACGCCGACGTGGCGAACAGGAAGAGCAGCGAGCCCGTGCCGATCGAGGCGAGCTCGGCCACCACGCGCTCGGGGTGGCGGCCCAGGCCCTTCAGGCTGCGGAGCGCCTCGGCGAGGAGCGCCAGGATCTCGCCGGTCGAGCGCAGCATGTTGCCGATCCATCGCATGGCTACACCAGCGCCAGGGCGAAGAAGTAGTCGATGACGAAGATGCCCATGGCCGACGTGACCACCGAGCGGTTCACGGCCACGCCGACCTCCCAGGGGTCGCGCTCGACCTGCAGCCCGAAGTAGCAGCTGACCACCGAGATGTTGAGGCCGAAGACGATGGCCTTGGCCACGCCCTCGAACAGGTCGTCGAGCGGGTGTGCCAGCATGAACTGCTGCAGGAAGACCCAGGGGTCGAGGCCGAACATGCCGTACGACACGAGCGAGCCCCCGAGCAGCGCGAACAGGTCGCCGTAGACGGTGAGCACGGCGAGCATGAGCATCATGGCCAGCATGCGGGGGAAGACCAGGAAGCGCACGGGATCGACCCCCAGCCCCGACAGGGCCTCGACCTGCTCGGTGATCTTCATGAGGCCGAGCTCGGCGGCGTTGAACGAGCCGACCTGGCCCGAGAACATCACGCCGATGAGCACGGGGCCCACCTCCTTCAGCACCGCCACGCCCGAGGCCCAGCCCACCATGCTGGTGGCCCCCATCAGGTCGACCACGGCCCCCGTCTGCAGCACCATGAGCGCGCCCGTGATCAGCGCGGTGAGCAGCACGAGCGGCAGCGACTTGACGCCGAAGTGCTCGAGGATGCGGTAGAACTCGCGCTTTTCGAGGCGCAGGGGCACGGCGTAGCGGGCGGCGCGGAAGAAGAGCCAGGTGATGCCCCCGATGTGGCCGAGGAGCGCGTTCATGCGGCCTCGCGGTGCAGGCGGCCCCCGGCCAGCACCAGGTGCCGGTCGACCAGTCCGGCCACGGAGGTCGGGTCGGGCGAGGCGATGAGCACGGCGGCGCCCGTGTCGTGGCGCCACGCCGAGATGATGCCGAGCACGCGCTCGGAGGTCAGGGGATCGAGACCGGCGACCGGGTCGTCGAAGAGCGCCAGCTCGGGACGCTTGACCAGCACACGGCCGATGGCCAGGCGTCGCTTCATGCCGCCCGAGATCTGGTCGGGGAAGCGATCGCGCGCCTGCGCCAGGCCGAGCAGCTCGAGGGCGGGCTCGACGCGCTCGCGGATGGCCTCTTCGGACAGGCCCACCTTGCGCAGCGAGAAGGCGAGGTTGCCGTACACGTCGGTGAAGGCGAAGAGGCCGAGGTTCTGGAATTGCATGCCCAGTCGGTTGCGGAGCGCGCCGATGGACGCGCGATCGCCCTGGCGCGGCGTCTGCCCCAGCACCGCCACGCGGCCCGAGGTCGGGGGCAGCAGGGTGGCCGCCAGTTTCAGCAGCACCGACTTGCCGGCGCCGCTCGCGCCCGTGATCGCCACCACCTCTCCGGCCCGCACCACGAGGTCGAGGCCGTCGAGGACGCGCCGATCACCGAAGCTCTTCGAGACGCTGGCGAGCTCGAGCCGCGCGTCCCGCGTCGGGTCGCTCATCGACGATTCTCCGGTAGAGGGCCCGGGCGGTCGGCAGGTCGCCGGCCGCTTCGGCCCGTTCGGCCAGCAGGTACCACGCGTCGTCGACCTTGCGCGACGCGGGGAAGCGCGCCGCGAAGCCCTCGAGGCAGGCGGCCCCTCGCGTCGTGGCGTCGGGCGCGCCGGCCAGGGCCCGACAGGCCGTCCAGGCCACGGCCTCGTCGGTCGCGTGATCGCCGCGCGCCTGCACGTCGCTCCAGCGCTGCGAGAGCGCCAGGAGCGCCACGGCCTCGATCGCGGCGTTGGGGCTGCGCGCGCACTCGGCCGACGCCACGTCGTCGAAGATCGCCAGCGCGCGCTCGGGCTCGCGCACCTGCAGTCGCCTCGCGATCTCGAGGCGCAGCACGCAGCGCGCCGCCGGGTCGTCGGTGCGCTGGACCAGGTCGTCGAGCTGCGCCAGGGCCGCGGCGTCGTCGAGCCCCTGCACCAGATCGCCGAGCACCGCGGCCCAGGCCGAGGCGTGGGGGTGGGCGACCAGGAAGGCCCGCGCGTCGACGGGCGAGGGCCACAGCGTCAGGCCGGCCAGCGCGGCTCGCTCGGCGCAGGCCGGCCCGCTCGCCTCGGAGCGCGCGGCGTCGAGCTCGACCTGGGCCTCGGGGGCGCGCTGGAGGCGGGTCAGGCTGCGGGCGGCCTCGACGCGCAGCCGACAGCGCTCGTCGGTCGTGAGCTGGGGATCGGCGAGGCCGCGCCGCGCCAGGGCCAGGCGCTCGCCGTGCTGCGCCGCGGCCTCGAGGCGGACCAGTTCGCGCTCGTAGTCGATCCAGACGCGGGTGCGTTGCGGGTCGGCGGAGCACGCCAGGACGAGCCCGGCGAGCGAGAGGGCGAAGGTGCGGAGCGGGATCGTCACGTGGTGACCGGGAGGGCGGGCGCTACCCGGTTTCGACCGCCCTGCTTGGCTTCGTACAGGCGGTCGTCGACCTCCTGGATGAGCTCTTCGAGCGAGGGCGTGGGGAGCCGCGCCGACGCCACGCCGAGCGAGAGCGTCACCGGGATCGGGGTGCCGTCGACGACGAGGGGCGAGGCGGCCACGCGCTCGCGCAGCCGCTCGGCCACGAGCGCAGAGGCGGCGAGGGAGGTCTCGGGCAGGACGAGCACGAACTCCTCTCCGCCGTAGCGCCCGAACGCGTCGCTGAGCCGCTTCATGTCGAGCGCGATGCGCCCTATGGAGGCCAGCACGCGATCGCCCACGCGGTGGCCGTGGGTGTCGTTGACGCGCTTGAAGTGATCGAGGTCGAACATCACGAGCGAGAAGGAGCGCTTGTAACGCTTCCACTCGTACCAGCGGCGCTCGAGCTCGGCGTCGAGGCCCCGCCGATTCAGCGCGCCCGTGAGCCCGTCGGTGGTCATCACGCGGTGGATCTCTTCGAAGTAGGCGGTCTCGACGTTGGCCCCGCACAGGAACTTCATCAGCGTGCGCCCCACGCGGAGCACGTCGCCGTCGGTCACCAGGCGGGGCTGGAGGGCGGCGTGGTCGTTGACGTAGGTGCCGTTGCGGGAGCCGAGGTCGCGGACGGTGACGCCGTCGGCTCCCACGATCAGCTCGGCGTGCCGACGTGAGGCCGTGTCGTCCTCGAGACGGAGATCGCAGCCCTCGGCGCGCCCCATCACGTAGACGCGCGCGTCGAGCACGAAGCGCTGGCCGGTGTCGGAGCCGTGGATGATGACCAGCGTGGGCTTGCCCGCTGACCGAGCGACCGCCACCCCGAGGATGTCGGGCTCGGTCGGCAGGCCGTGCATCACAGGCTCGGGGACGAGCACGGAGAGGGGCTCCGAGACCAGCTTGGTCGCTTCGGCGTCTTCGAACTCGTTGCGCTCGTCGTCGTCGTCGTCGGGACGCCTGGGCTCGTCGGTCATCGCTCCTCCTCCGCCGGGGGTCCAGTATCGCACGGTTCGTCGGCGCTCGCCAAGACGCTTGTCACGGGCGCTCGAATACGGCAATCTGCAGCCACGAACGATTGTGGGCGGGGCCGTCCGTGATGAGCGCATCGACGTCGCGAAGAACGGAGCTGCTCGTGCTGGTGCCGATGCTGGCGCTCCTCTGCGCAGGCTGCACGCTCGGCGGCAGCGCCGTGGCCGAGCCCGACGGTCTGGCTCCGGCGTGGTGGTTGGACGTGGCGGGCGACGACATCGCGGGTCCGCTGGCCTGCGTCGCGCTCACGCCCCGTTCCGTGAGCGTGCTGGCGCCCTCCGGCGTGCGCGTGCAGCTCGACGCCGAGGGGTGCGCAGGAGCGGTCCTGCCGTGGGTCACGGCCTCGGGCCTCACCGTGCTCGAAGACGGCGAGCCCGTGGAGGTCGGCGAGAGCGGGCTCGAGGTGCGCGCCATGCGACCGTCCTTGCGCGTGTCGCTGCTCGTGCTGGTCGATCTGTCGGGCTCCATCGCGGCCTCGGGGAGCCTCGAGGAGGTGCGCACCACCGTGGCGCGCCTGGCACGCGACCTGGGCGGCGCGGGCGCGGCCGACACCGGGCCCTGGCTCGAGGTCGCGGTCTACGGCTTCGCCACGCGCTCGGCGCCGCTGGTCGAGATCGTGCCCTTCACGTCGTGCCCCACCACGCTGAAAGCGCTCGACGAGCCGGGTGCCCTCGACCCCTGGCTGCCCTCCGATCCGGCCACCGACCTGTACGGCAGCGTCGTCCAGGCGGGCCAGGTCCTGACCGCACGCGGTCTGGGCGCGAACCCCGATGAGCGGGGCCTGCTCGTGCTCCTCAGCGACGGGCGTGACACCGTCTCGACCACTCCCGGCGCCCAGGCCACCGCCGCGGCGCGCGCCCTCGATGGCGCCTGGGCCATCGCGCTGGGCGACGGCGCCGACGTGGGCACGCTCGAGGCCCTGTCGAGCGCGGGCGACGTCGAGGCGCTCGCCACCTGGACCCACGTGGCCGACGCCGTGCGTGCCCTGGTGGTCGCCGAGCGCGCCGCCGCCTCCACGCGCTTCCTGCTCGGGTACTGCTCGCCCAAGGGCGGCGGCGAGCACCGCATCACGATCGAGGCCACCGGCGTCGACGGCTCGCCCCTCGAGGTGCGCATGCCGCCCCTGCGCTTCGACGCCACGGGCTTCGCGGGTGGCTGCGATCCGAAGCCGGTCTCGAACCCCTGCCGCTGGGGCGCGGCCGACGAGCACGCCTGCGGTTCGGTCGACGGCGTGCCGTGCGGAACGTGCGGGTCGATCGATCGGTGCTCGACGTGTTCGGATGAAGGCGCGTGCGTGCCCTGACGGACGTCGCTACCCCTTGACCCCGCCCGCCGTCAACCCGCCCACCAGGTGCCGCTGCAGCGCGAAGAAGAGCAGCATCACCGGCAGCGACACCACGATGGACCCGGCGGCGAACAGGCCCCACTGGGTGTTGAACGAGCCGATGTAGCGCTGCAGCACCACGGGCAGCGTGTAGGCGCTCTCGGACTGCAGGAAGGTGGCGGCCAGGATGTACTCGTTCCAGGCCGTCATGAACGAGAAGAGCGCCGTGACCACGATGGCCGGGCGCGCCAGCGGCAGGATGAGCTTCGTGAAGATGGTCCAGCGCCCCGCGCCGTCGATGACCGCGGCCTCCTCGAGATCCTTGGGGATGGTGTCGAAGTAGCCCTTCAGCATGTAGATGCAGAAGGGGATGCTCGTGGTCGAGTAGACCAGCACCAGCCCCGAGATGGAGTTCACGAGCCCCAGCTTGTCGATCAGGATGTAGAGCGGGATGGCCATGACCACGCCCGGGAACATCTGGGTGACGAGCAGCGCGCGCATGCCGCCCTCGCGGCCCGGGAACGAGAAGCGCGAGAACGCGTAGGCGGCGGTGGTGGCGAGCGCGATGCCCACCACGGTGGTGGTCAGCGAGATGAACAGGCTGTTCCAGAGCCAGTGGCCGAAGAGCCAGGTGCCCTTCAGGTCGGTGGCGCCGACGATCTCGCGGAAGTTGGCGAGCGTGGGATTGCTCGGGAAGGGGTTCAGCGACAGGTCGAAGGCCTGGCTCTGGGTGAGCGCCATCTTCACGACCCACAGCACCGGGTAGAGCACGACCATCGACATGAGCAGCAGCGCCGCGTGCGCCAGCGCGATGCGCAGGAGCGAGGGCTTCCTCATCGTGCCCCCCTCCGCGTCGAGAGCAGCCGCCGCGTGACGGCGTCGTAGATCAGCAGCATCGCGAAGATCAACGTGGCGTAGGCCGCGGCGTACCCGTACTGGTACTGGCGCTCGAAGGCCCATTTGTAGGCCTCGGTGATGAGGATCTCGGTGCTGCCGTCGGGTTCGCCCTGGCTCACGAGGTAGATGATGTTGAACATGTTGAACGTCCAGATGGAGCCGAGGATGACGGCCGGCAGCAGCGCGGGCTTGATCTGGGGCAGGATGACGCGCGTGAAGCGCTGCCAGGCGCTGGCGCCGTCGATCTCGGCGGCCTCCTCGAGATCGCGCGGAATGGCCTGCAGGGCGCCGAGCGTGACCACCATCATGAAGGGGAAGCCCAGCCAGGTGTTCGTGACCAGGTTGGCGGTGAAGGCCGTCCAGAACTGGGAGAACCACGACACGGGCTCGGCCCCGAAGAACGCGAGCAGGCCGTTGATGGCGCCGAACTGCTTGTGGAACATGCCCTTCCAGATGAGGGCCGTGATGTAGTTGGGCACCGCCCAGGGGATGATGAGCAGCACGCGGTAGAAGCCCTTCAGCCGGAGCCACGGCTCGCGCAGCAGCATGGCCAGGGCCAGGCCGAGCGAGACGTGCAGCACGACGTTGAGGAGCGTCCAGAGCAGGGTGACGACCAGGGTGTAGTACAGGCTGAAGGGGCTCGTGATCGGGTAGTCGCGCGAGAACAGGATGCTCTTGAAGTTGGCGAGGCCCACGTAGGTGAACGTGCCGCCCTCGTGGTCGAAGAACGCGATGAGGCTGCCCACCACGAACGGCAGGAAGAGCACCAGCGCGAGCCCCACGAAGGCCGGCGCCAGGTAGGCGTAGGCGTGGCGCGCCTCGATTACGCGGGGCAGCAGCCGCTTCCGACGGACGCGGCGCGCCCAGAGGAGCGAGAACCCGAGCAGGTGCGCGCCCAGGATGAGCCAGCCCCACGCCGGATCGGCCGGCTCCGGGCGGGGGCGCGAGAGAACCTTCTGGCGGGCCACCGCGGCCTCGACGGCCTGCTCGGGGGTCACGTCGCCGCGCAGCAGCTTGGCCAGGGCCAGGCGCAGGGGCTCCCACACCAGGCTCATGACGGGGCGGTTGTCCATGGGCACGCTGCGGGGCACCTGGGCCAGGAAGCCGGCCAGCACGGGGTCGGCGGCGACGCGCGGATCGGTGACCGCCGCGCGGGTGGCCACGACCTGGCCCGCGAGCGCGCGCGTCACGGCCGCCTCGGTGGCCACGAGGTTCAGCGCGAAGCGCAGGGCCGAGTCGAAGCGCGGGCCCTTCGAGGGGAAGAGCGCGCCCTCGACGGTGAGGAAGGGCGTGGCGGGCTTGCCCGTGGCGCTGACCGTGGGCAGGGGGGCCACGCCGAAGTCGACCTCGCGGCTGATCTCGCCGAGGAACCAAGGCCCGTTGATGACCATGGCGGCGAGCCCGCGGTTGAACAGATCGGAGACCAGCGCGCCGTTGGCCTCCTCGGGCACCACCTTGTCGACGCGCACGAGCTCTTGCACGAAGCGGAACGAGGCCGCGTTGGCGGCGGCGCGCGCGGCGGTGGCGCCGAGGTCGATGGCCCCGGCGTCGTCGAACAGGCCGCCCCCGAAGCCGAAGAGCCAGGCCGCGTGGAAGTAGGCGTTGCCGGACTCGTAGGCCAGCCCGAAGCGCTTCTGGCCCGGGTCGGTGAGCCGCCGGGCCAGCGCCACCATTTCGTCGGTGGTGCCGGGGGGCGTGGGCACGAGCTTCTTGTTGTAGAAGAGGGCCGCGCTCTTGGTGGCCAGGGGCAGGCCGTACAGCTTGCCCTCGTAGCTGAGCGCCGCGAGCGCGTTGTCGAACAGGCCCGCGCGCGTGGTGGCGTCGACCGCGGCGTCGATGGGCGCGAGCAGCCCCAGCGAGGCCAGGTTGCCCACCTCGTTGTGCGCGAACAGGAACAGGTCGGGACCGTTTCCCTGGGGAATGGCGGTGCGCAGCTTGTTGGGGAAGGCGTCGTTGGGGATGGCCAGGGGTTCGACGGCGTCGGCCGGGTGCGCCGTGTTCCAGGCCTTGACCAGGCCCTCGAGGGCGTCCTTCTCGGCGCCGCGGTAGCTGTGCCAGAGCGTGATGGGCTCGGCCGTCGCCGCGCACGTCGCGACGATCAACGCCACCAGGAATGCCATCGACCTCACAACCGCACCCCGGTCCTGGCGTCGAACACGTGCGCCCGCGCGGGATCGACGGCCACGGGCACCTCGGCGCCGGGCTGCAGCCGTCGCGCGCGCTCGGTCTCGGTCTGGACGACCAGCGGCTGACCCGCCACGCTGAGGTGCAGCAGGGTCTCCCAACCGAGCGGTTCGGTCACCTCGAGCACGCCCGTGAGCGGCGCCGGTCCGTCGGCCACGGTGAGGTCGGCGGGCCGGAGCCCGAGCCAGGCCTCGGCCCCGTCGGAGGCCGTGGTCGAGAGCACGTGGGGGCCGAGGGGCACGCGCCCGCCGCCCTTGACGGCGAAGGCGAGGTCGCCGCCCTCGCGCGCCAGCGCGCCGGGGAAGACGTTCATCTCGGGGGTGCCGATGAAGCCGCCCACGAAGCGGTTGGCGGGGCGGTCGTACAGCTCGCGCGGGGTGCCCACCTGCTGCACGATGCCGTCCTTCAGCACCACGATGCGGTCGGCCAGGGTCATGGCCTCGACCTGGTCGTGGGTGACGTAGATCATGGTCACGCCCAGCCGGCGGTGCAGCTTCTTGATCTCGACGCGCATGCGCCCGCGCAGCGAGGCGTCGAGGTTCGACAGCGGCTCGTCGAACAGGAAGACCTTGGGCTTGCGCACGATGGCGCGTCCCATGGCCACGCGCTGCCGCTGGCCGCCCGACAGCTCCTTCGGGAAGCGGTGCAGCAGCTCGTCGAGTCCGAGGATGTCGGCGGCCTCGCGCACCAGGCGCTCCTCCTCGTCGCGGGGGGTCTTCCGGAGGCGCAGCCCGAAGGCGATGTTCTCGCGCACGGTCAGGTGCGGGTAGAGCGCGTAGCTCTGGAAGACCATGGCGATGTCGCGCTCGGCCGGCTTCACGTCGTTGACCACGCGGCCGCCGATCGACACGGTGCCCGCCGAGATGTCTTCGAGGCCGGCCACCATGCGCAGCAGCGTGGATTTGCCGCAGCCCGAGGGGCCCACGAGCACCACGAACTCGCCGTCGACCAGGGTGACGCTGACGCCCTTCAGGATGTCGACCTTTTTGTCGCCCTCGCCGTAGGACTTGAAGACGTTGTCGATGGTGACCTGGGCCATCATGGCACCAGGACGCGGAATCCGCGCGGGGGCACCTCGACCGACAGCGTGCCGTCGCCGCCCACGGTGAACGTGTCGACGCCGCTCCACTGGTCCTTCAGCACCGTGCCCGGCGCGAACGAGACCGGCATTCGGTCGCCCGCGCCCGACTCGGTCTTGCTGGCCTTGCCGTCGTGGGTGTTGATGACCACCAGCACGTTCGGCCCCGTGCACGCCTTGCTCCACTCCGAGGTGTCGCACGTGCGCTCGAAGGCCACGAGGCCGCTGTCGGTGTCACCGGCCACGCCGGGGGTCTGCGAGACCCACTTGACGGCGAAGTCGCCGCGCCGGAGCGCGTCGTACTTCTGGCGCAGCGCCAGCAGCTTCTTGGCCACCTTGAAGGTGCCGACCGACGTGTCGAAGGCCATGTCTTCGCGGTTCTGGGGGTCGTTGCCGCCCGTGAACTCCTGCTCCTCGCCGTAGTAGAGGCAGGGGATGCCGTCTTGCAGGAACAGGTAGGCCAGGGCGCTCTGCAGCGCGGGGACGCTCGGTTTGTCGTACAGGAAGCGCGGGATGTCGTGGTTCGACAAGAAGTTCACGAGCACGCGCTGGGGCGGCAGGCCCGAGCCGTTGACCGTGGGGAGCTCGCCGTAGTTCTCGGCGCGCCTGGCGAGCAGGCTCTCGATGGCCGCGGTGGGCGACGCGTACTTGAACACGGCGTCGAACACCTTGAACTTCTGGCTGAAGTAGAAGACCGAGTCGATCCAGGGGCTGCGGTCGCAGTCGGCGGGCCGGTCGGGGTTGGGGACCTCGGGCGTGCCGGGGGCGCAGCTGATCTTCTGGTAGGGCTTGGCCTCGTAGGGCAGCAGGTCGCCGTTCTCGTCTCGGCGATCCTGGGTCTTGTACGTGTAGGAGCCGATGAGCCAGTCGTCGCCGTCGAAGGCCTCGCCGAACTGGAAGAAGTTCTTCTTGCCGTGCTTCTTCGCGTAGTCGCGCACGTCGGGGCAGAACTTCTGCCAGAACGAGTGCTCGACGTGCTTCAGCGTGTCGATGCGATAGCCGTCGAAGTCGGCCACGCGGATCCAGTACTGGAAGACCTTGGTGAGCGCGGCCGTGACCTCGGCGTTCGACGTGTCGAGGTCCTTCAGGCCGCCCGGGAAGTCGCCCCTCACCTCCTGCTCGCGCAGGTCCGGGAACGAGGGCTTGTCGCCCACGTAGTCGCGCCAGGCCCACACGCGGCCGCGCTTGTTGTACCAGCCCTGGTTCTGGAATTCGATGGGCAGGATGGGCATGTGGTTCGTCTCGGGGCCGTGGATCCACACGATGTCGGCGGGGCCGGATTCGCCCAGGCTGGTGTAGCCCTGGATGCCGCGCGGGTCGTAGTCGGGGTCGTACTCGATGACGTGCTGCACCTTCGAGTCGCAGAGGTTCGAGTTGCCGCAGCCGTACACGGCCTCGTCGGCCCAGCCGTTGCCGTTGATGTCGTAGTAGAAGAGCTGGCCGATGTGGTTCGTGACGATGTCGAGGATGACCTTGATGCCGGCCTCGTGGCAGGCGTCGACCAGCTGCTTCAGCTTGGCGAGGTCGCCGAAGTGCGGGTTCGGCTTCAAGAAGTTCTGCGTCCAGTAGCCGTGGTACCCGGCGAAGCCGGCGTCGTCCTCGACGTTCGTGACCACCGGCGAGATCCAGATGGCCGTGACGCCCAGCTCCTGCAGGTACCACAGGTTGTCGAGGATGCCCTGCCAGTCGCCGCCGTGGTACTGGGCCATGGCGTCCTTGTTGACGCGGAAGTTGTTCGACTGGTCGCCGTCGGCGAAGCGGTCGACGATGATCTGGTAGATGACCTCGTCGCGCCAGTCGTCGACGTTGTTCGTGAGCTCGAAGTCGTCGTCGAGCACCACGTTCTTCAGGCTGGTCAGCTGGCCCTGGCCGTCGTCGCTGTAGCCCTCGAGCGCGGCGGGCTCGCAGGCGAGGAGACCGAGGGCGAGGATCGTCAGGATTTTCCTCATGGTCGTCCTCCCTACCGATACGAACTGAAGTACCACCACTCGACCTGCACGCCGAAGAACCACTGCCAGGGGCGGTCGCGGCGCACGTCGTCGGTGGGGTACAGGTTGCGGGCGGCGTCGTTCAGGTGGCTCATGGCGAACACGAAGCGGAACTGGGGCCGAGAGTACGTGCCCTTGTCCCACGTGAGCGCCGGCATGATGGCGGCCTTCCAGACCTCGGGCTGCTCGTGGCGGCCGTTGACCCAGCTGAGGCCGTAGGGGTCCTTGCGCTGCCAGCTGATCTCGAAGAGTTGGTGGAAGTGATCGGTGATGAAGAGGTGCGGTCGCGCCACCCAGATGGTCTCGAAGTAGTCGTCGAGGTCGACCGCGTTGGGGTCGGCGTCGCGGAACCAGCGCAGGTAGCCGCCGAGCATGAGGCCGAACCAATCGATCTCGTAGTTGAGCATGCTGGCCAGCACGATCTCGCGCGCGCCGGTGGTCTTCCGGTCGGGCGAGAGGCCCCAGGGGACCGCCAACTCGCCGTAGGCCGCGAGCCCCTGCGCCCAGGTGAGCCACACGTTCCAGAAGCTGTGCTCGCCGAAGCCCCACAGGCTGCTCTCGACGCCGGCCTTCCAGCCCATATCGGCAGGCCAGGTCTCCTTCTGGTACGTGGTGGTGTCGTCGCGGAGCACGCCGCCCTTGGGCAGCGAGTGGATCTCGGTGTAGGCGCGGAGCTTCAACCCCAGGTCGCCACCGCCCGAGGAGAAGAACAGGCGATCGGCCTTCAGGCTGGTGATGAGCTTCTGGCGGTCGAGGTACAGGAGATCGGTGGTGCCGTAGCCGAGCGCCGAGGTGGTCACCGACTGGGTGAAGTAGTCGTCGTCGAGGCGGTTGAAGCCCAGGTGCCAGGCCAGCAGCCACTCGCGCCCGAAGGTGAGCTCGGCGCCGGCGCCCAGGGTGTTCAGGTTGTCCATGGGCCAGTAGTCGACCAGGTAGATGTCGTCGCCGCGGTACATGCGCGAGCCGACCCACAGGTGCAGCAACCCCGGGATGACGTTCTCGGCCCGCCCGTAGAGGTTGCGGACGGCCATCTTCGACGTGGTGTTGCCCGTGTAGTGGAAGAGGTCCTCGAAGAGCGCCAGCGTGAAGACGGTCTGAACGTTGAACTCGTCGCCGGCCTGGTGGTTCAGGTCGTAGGCGAAGTTCACCTCGGCGTAGCTGTCTTCCTCGAGCCGCACGCCGTGGCTGACCACGTTGGTGGGCTTGCCGCGACCCCCGTAGAGGTCGCCCGAGAACTGGATGCGTCCGTAGGAGCCGAACTGGAAGTGGTGCTTCTCGGCCGCGAGCGCGCTGCCCGAGAGCAGCACGAGCGCGGCGGCGAGCCACCGGAAGTTCCTGGTCACGAACGGGCCCCCCGACGCAGTTGCGGGGGCATCATGCCACGTCAGGCCGCGCGGGATCAAGCCTACCGACAGAGCTGCGACAGTGTCGCCGTCGCCTGGGGGATGCAGACGCCCCCCTCGGAGCTGCACACGTCGACCCACGGCCCCTCGTACCCGCAGCCCGGGGAGCCCTCGAGCCAGCCCGGGATCACGTCGCAGTAATTGCAGTCGGGCGGGTCGAGGCACTCGCAGCCGCCGGTGGTGTCGGCGTAGTAGGGCTCCTCGATTCCGCTGCAGTCGTAGTCGAAGCCCGCGTCCGGGCAGTCCCAGATGGACTCGTAGAAGAAATCCATCTGCCCGGGGTTCGCCAGCCCGTCCTGGTCGCAGCAGTCGCCGGCGGTGGTGGTCGTGTAGCCGAAGGTGCTCGAGGGCTCGCACAGGCAGCGCCCCTCGGCCTCGTTCCCGTACGAATCGTCGTCGGCGTCGGGGTAGAACAGGGTGCAGTTCTGCGGCGCCTGCTCCCCCATTTCGATATCGATGGTGTCGAGGAAGCCGTTGCAGTTGTCGTCGACGCCGTTGCCGCAGATCTCGGCCACCTTGGGGTTGACGGCGCCGTCGCTGTCGTCGCAGTCGCCTCCGCCGTAGGGGCAGGTCTGGGGGTACGTGCCTCCGAGGGTCATGCCGGTGTCGCAGTACAGATCGCTGTCGTCGTCGCAGCCGTCGTCGACCCAGCCGTTGCAGTCGTTGTCCAGGTCGTCGCACGTGGCCTCGGTGGCCTCGTACGTTCCACCGGAGGCGAAGTAGTACTCCTCGCCCGTGCAGGGCGACCACTGGCCCCCGACGCAGAGCCCCGGGTTGCGGACCGCCCCCATGCAGACGCCCGCGAAGAGCTCGCAGGGCTCGAGCACCAGGTCGGGATCGAGGGCGTCGTCGTTGCCGTCGCAGTTGGAGTCGACGAAGTCGCAGTACTCCATGGCGCCGTGGTAGACGGTGGGGTCGGTGGGCGCGCAGTCGGTGTGGTCGGGGTCTCCGTCGAAATCGAGGTCGCCCACGACCACGACGCACTCCGGGTTCGCGATGTCCCAGTCGTGCTGGCAGTCGTTGATCTCGTCGCACCAGTCGAGGGTGCACACCTCGGCGTCGTCGCACCGGTTGGCGTCGGGCAGGTGCTCGCAGGCCCCCGCGTCGCAGAGGTCGGAGGTGCACGCGACGCCGTCGTCGCAGTCGCGGGGGACGCCGCTGCAGACGCCCTCGGGGTCGCACGCATCGCCGATGGTGCAGCCGTTGCCGTCGTCGCAGGACCACCCGGGCTGGGGCGTGTAGGTGCAGCCGGTCGCGGGCTCACAGCCGTCGGCGGTGCAGGCGTTCACGTCGTTGCAGCTGATGGGCTGGTGCTGGCAGCCGATCAATCCGTAGCACATGTCGGTGGTGCAGAGGCTCTGATCGTCGCAGAGCTGCGGGCCCTCGTAGGTAGACAGGTTGCAGTCGTCGTCGATGCCGTTGCAGACCTCGGGGGCGCCGGGGTTCACGTCGGCCCGCTGGTCGTCGCAATCGCCGGCGACGCCGCCTCGGTACAGGCCCTCGGCGATGCACAGGCAGCGCGTATCGGTGGCGAGTCCGTACGTGTCGGCGTCGGCGTCCAGGTACCACGCCTTGCACCCGGCAGCGCCCAGGTCGTTCGCCGACCCGTTGCAGTTGTCGTCGAGGGGTGTCGCGCAGGTCTCCAGTTGACCGGGGAAGATCTGGGAGTCGAGCGGCTTGCAGTCGTCGACGTCGGGCCAGCCGTCGTTGTCGTCGTCGAGGTCGCAGACGTTGCCCTGGGCGTCGCCGTCGGTGTTTTTCTGGTCGGGGTTCGCCAGCAACGGGCAGTTGTCGGTGAGGTCGAGGACGCCGTCGTTGTCGTCGTCCGGGTCGCAAGCGTTGCCCAGGGTGTCGCCGTCGGCGTTCTCCTGGCCGGAGTTCGCGACCAACGGGCAGTTGTCCTCGAAGTCGAGCACGCTGTCGTTGTCGTCGTCGGTGTCGCAGGCGTCGCCCGGTACGTCGCCGTCGGTGTTCTCCTGGCCGGGGTTCGCGACCAGCGGGCAGTTGTCGGAGGTGTTCGGCAGTCCGTCGCCGTCGCGGTCGTCGTCGACGCAGTCTTTCTGGCCATCGCCGTCGCTGTCGGGGAACCCCTCGTCGGCCATGCCGTCGCAGTCGTTGTCATAGGCGTCGCAGAGGGTCTCGACCGCCTGGTACAACGGGTTCCAGGCGAGGAAGGTCTCAGCGTCGCACGGGACCCAGTGTGCGCCCTGGCAGAGCCGCGCCGGGTGCGTCGCGCCCTGGCACACGCCCGTCGGCGGCATGCAGAGGGGCGCGTCGTTGTCGTGCAGGTCGCCATCGGCCGCGTCGGTCTGGCCGTCGCAGTCGTCGTCCTGGCCGTTGCAGAGCTCGGCCATGGGAGTGCCCGGGGCGCAGGTGTCGACGATGGTGCCTCCCTGGCAGACCTTCTGGCCGTTGCCCTTGCACGCGCCCACGCCGCAGGTGGTCTGGGTGACCGTATAGCCGTCGTCCGCGGCCGCGTCGCAGTCTTCGTCGACGCCGTTGCAGTTGCCGTCGAAGGCGCCCGGGTGGCGGCTGGCGTCGAGGGGCGCGCAGTCATCGGCGTCGGGCGAGCCATCGTTGTCGTCGTCGGCGTCGACGCAGTCCTTCTGGCCGTCGCTGTCACTGTCGAGGAAGCCCTCGTCCTTCGGGCCGTTGCAGTTGTTGTCGACGCCGTCGCACACCTCGGAGACGCCTGGGTTCACGTCGAGGCGCACGTCGTCGCAGTCGCCGGATCGCGTGGCCGTCCAGGGGAAGGCGGCCGCGCACGCGCACTGCTGATCGGACATCAGCCCCCACGTGTCGGCGTCGCGATCGGCGTAGAACGGCGTGCACCCCATGGCGAAGGCCTCGTTGACGAGCCCGTCGCAGTCGTCGTCGCCGGGGGTCGAGCAGCGCTCCTGGGCGCCGTGGTGCGCGGTCGCGTCGAGGGGCGCGCAGTCGGTGCTGTCGGGGTCGCCGTCGTCGTCGTCGTCGTCGTCGCACGCGTCGCCGGACCCGTCGCCGTCCGAGTCGGCCTGTGCGGGGTTCGCGAGCAGCGGGCAATTGTCGGTCGTATCGGGCACGGTGTCGTTGTCGTCGTCGGGGTCGACGCAGTCCATGAGGCCGTCGCCGTCCTGATTCGGGAAGCCGTTGTCGGCCACGCCGTCGCAGTCCTCGTCGAGGCCGTTGCAGG
>CAZBRS010000081.1:0-18619 GCA_964494475.1 uncultured Myxococcales bacterium
TGAGCACCTCGGAGGCCGTGTTCCTCGCCCTCGTCATCGCCGTGGCCATCGGCTACGCCATGCGGGAGTACGGCCTGTTCGTGGCCACGTACCGGAACCCCTCCCCACCCTTCCCCTACCCGCCCCAACGCCTGTGGCGGCGCATCAAGATCTCGGCCATCCTGCTGCTGGAGGCCCTCCTGGTCGCCCTCACCCTGTGGGCCGCGCGCGCCGAGACACGCCCACTCGGCACCCTGTTGCTCGGGACGGCGACCCTGCTGGGGCTCGGCTGGCTCGCGGTGGCGGCCCTGTCCGACCTCCGGGAGACCCGCCGCCAGTACGCCCACCTGAAAGAGAAGGCGCTGCTCGAAGCCCGCGACGCCTGGCTGGCCACGTCGGCCGCGCGCAGGGTCCAAGCGCGCGCCGGAAAGACGCCGGATCCGGAGTAGAGGCCGTTACAGGGGTACGCAGACCCAGGGATCGCCGGCCGGTTGCTGGCACGCGAAGCCCGCGGGGCAGGCGTTGGCGGTCGCGTCACAGCGCAGGTGGCAACGCTTCTGGCCGGCCACGGTGGCGCAGCCCAGGGGGAACGGACAGACCGACAACAGCTGGACGGGGCACGGCTGGCTGCAGTACCCGCCGCCCGCCGAGCCCAGCAAGCAGTCTCCCGAATCGCATTCGCCGTCGGAGGCGCACGGCGCGCCCGGATTGCCGAGGTAGACCACGTCGCACACGCTGACGGCCGAGCCCGTGGTCGACGAGAGCGGGTCGCCGTACACGCAGCTCATGGCGCCCCCGCCGGGGCACAGGTTCGCGTTGAAGCACGCGGGCAGGCACGTGCCGGTCGTGCCGTCGTGCGACACGCACTGCGTGGTGCCGGCCGGGCACTTCTGGCCCGACGAGCAACTCTTGGTGCAGAGGCCGGCCAGCGAGGGCTCGCTCATCACGCAGAAGTCGTTGGCGCGCGGGCAGTCGGAGTCGGAGAGGCAGGTCTCGGCGCCGAGCACGCAGCGCCCGCGCGAGACGATGGTGCACGCGAGCCCCGTGTCGCACTCGAAGTCGGTCTTGCAGGCCGAGCCCAGGGGCTCGCCCGACACGTTGGTCAGGCACACCTTGACCTGCGTGTTGTCGACGTCGCGCGCGACCTTGCACACCAGCTCGTAGTCGACGCCCAGCCACGCGCAATCGGCCGAAGCGGCGCACCCCTTCAGGCACGTGGGCACGCCGTTCAGGCGCACGCACCGGTCGCCGTCGGCGCAGGGCTGGTCGGCCGAGCAGAAGGCCCGCGCGCAGTAGCCGTAGGGAAAGCTGAACAGGCACTGCGCCTCGCCCTCGCACTCCTCGTGCTTGTCGCAGGGCGCGCCGGTGCCTCCCGCCGCGTCGGTGGTCGAGAAACACATGCGAAGGGGCTCGCCGAGGCCGTCGTCGAAGGTCTTGCAGCGATACCCCTCGGCCGTGCGGCACTGACCGCTGTCGGTGCACAGATCGACGCACGTCTTGAAGCCCTCGGCCAGCGCGAAGCACGCGCTCCCCTCGGGGCAGTCGCCGGGGCCGTCGCACTCCTTCTTCGTGCAGTAGCCCCCCGGCCAACCGCCCAGGCACGAGAGCCCCGGGTCGCAGTCGTTCGGGCTGGTGCAGGGCGAGCCCACCTGGCCCGTGGCCACGAAGTCCGAATCCGGCACGTCGGCGACGTCGGGTGCCGAATCGCGCGGCGCGTCGGCGTCGGACCGCACGTCGACGACCTCGTCGACGGGTTCGGGCCCCACGGGCTCGGGGTCGGAGGTGTCGGGGCGCTTCCAGTCTTCGCCCACGAGATCCTGGTCCGAGACGGGCACGCACTCGCCCTGCCAGAGCCGTTGACCCTCCGGGCAACTCTTCGTGCCGCCGGAGCAGGCGGCGAGCGCGGTCACGAGGACGAGCAGCAAGCGAGTCGTACGCACGGGAGCCCTCCACCGTTCGGATATAGTGTAGAGGGACGCTCAACGGGTGCAAGATCCGGCGCTCTCCACCCCGACAGGCAGCTTGACCTGCCACGCGGATTGTGCTCCTCTCGGGCGGTTCACCTGTGAGAGATCGGCCCATGCAGATCCCCGTCGAACGACTGCTCGAACGCTTCCTGCGCTACGCGCGCATCGACACCCAATCCGTCGAGGGCGCCGCGTGCTACCCCTCGACCGAGAAGCAGAAGGACCTGCTCGGCCTGCTGGTCGACGAGTTGAAGGCCCTGGGCCTCACCGACGCGAGCATGGACGAATACGGCTACGTGTTCGCCACGCTGCCCTCGAACCTGCCCCCCGAGCAGGCGGCGAAGAAGCCCTCCATCGGCTTTTTGTCCCACGTCGACACCTCGCCCGAGACCAGCGGCGCCGACGTGAAGCCCCAGATCTGGCGCGCCTGGGACGGCCGCGACCTGGCGCTGCCCGGCGACCCGGCCCAGGTGCTCCGCCTGGCCGATTCGCCCGTCCTGAAGCGCTACCTCGGGCAAGACCTCATCACGAGCGACGGCACCACGCTGCTCGGCGCCGACGACAAGGCGGGCATCGCCGAGATCATGACCGCCCTCGAGGTCCTGCAGGCGAGCCCCGACGTGCCCCGGCCCACGATCCGCGTGGCCTTCACCCCCGACGAAGAGGTCGGCGCGGGCACCGCGCACTTCGACCTCGCGAAGTTCGGCGTGCAGGCCGCCTACACCCTCGACGGGGGCGAGATCGGCGAGGTCGAGAACGAGACCTTCACCGCCTGGCTGGCCACCTTCTCCGTGACGGGCGCCAACGTTCACCCCGGCTACGCCAAGGACAAGATGGTGAACGCGGTGCGCCCCATCGCGGCCATCGTCGAGGCCCTGGCCGACCAGCCGGCGCCCGAGACCACCGAGGGCCGTCAGGCCTACCTGCACCCGTACGTCCTCAACGCCGACGTGGCCAAGGCCAGCCTCAAGATCCTGATCCGCGGCTTCTCCGAGGCCGACATCGAGGCTCGCAAGACGTTCTTGAGCGAGATCTGCGACCACGTGCAGCAGCGCTTCCCCAAGGCCCACGTCACGCTCGACCTGGTCGAGCAGTACAAGAACATGAAGGTCTACCTCGATCGCGACCCGCGCGTGACCGAGTTCGCCGTCGAGGCCGTGCGCAGGGCCGGGATCGAGCCCCTGCCCCGCTCCATCCGCGGCGGCACCGACGGCGCGCGCCTGTCCGAGAAGGGGCTGCCCACCCCGAACCTGTTCGCGGGCGGCCACAACTTCCACTCGAAGCTCGAGTTCGTGCCCCTGCAGTCCATGGCCAAGGCCGTCGAGGTCATCGTCCACCTGGCGGAGCGCTGGTCGCGCGCCTGATCTTGACCGACGTTCGACCGATCCTATTCCTTCGTTCGGAGGAAGCACCTCGAACGGAGGACGTCATGGTCATCGAGCGTTGGAACCCCTTCCGTGAAATGTCGGAGCTGCAGCACGAGGTCAACCGGCTGTTCAACGGCTCGCCGCTCAGCCGCCGCTACGCCCAGGACGGCGAGACGGCCGACGCGTGCCAGTGGGCACCGCCGGTCGACATCTACGAGCAGGCCGAGCACGTGCTGCTGCGCGTCGAGCTGCCGGGCCTCGAGAAGGACGACATCCGAGTCGATGTCGAGAACGGCCTGCTCTCGATTCGCGGCGAAAAGAAGAGCCTGCTCGGGCAGGACGACACCACCTACCACCGCGTCGAGTCGCGCTTCGGTACGTTCTGCCGCACGTTCACGCTGCCCGACAGCCTGGACCCCGAGAAGATCGACGCCAGCTACAAGAACGGCGTGCTCACGCTCGGCCTCGCGCGAAAGCAGGAGGCGCTGCCCAAGAAGGTCGACGTCAAGATAGCGTGATCAGTTCCCGCACCCGCGCCACGTCGGCGTGCATCTGCGCCACCAGGGCCTCGGGCGTGGGGTAGCGCTCCGTGCCGCGCAACCGGTGCTGGAACTCGACGCTGACGGTCTGACCGTACAGATCGCCCTCGAAGTCGAGCACGTAGGCCTCGACCGTGACGATGGGGGGGCCGTTGAAGGTCGGGTTGGTGCCCACGCTGATGGCGGCGGGCCGGAGCACGCCCTCGGCCCACAGGCGCCCGGCGTACACGCCGTCGGCGGGCTTCAACGCGGGGCCGGGGTCGACGTTGGCGGTGGGGAAGCCGAGCTCGCGACCCCGGCCTGCGCCCTTGCGCACCTCGCCGCGCAGGCGATAGAAGCGCCCGAGCAGCTCGGGCAGGGGCTCGACGTCGCCGGCGGCCACCAGGTCGCGGATGCGCGTGCTCGAGACCACGTCGCCGCCGACCTCGAGCGGGTCGACCTCGTCGCACGACACGTTGAGCTTGGCCCCCAACTCGGCGCACAGCGAGAAGCCGCCCGCGCGATCGCGCCCGAAGCGGCTGTCGGGGCCGAGCACCAGGTGGCGCATCTTCAGACGCTCGACCAGGATCTCCCGGAAGAACTCCTCGGCCGTCATGCCGCGCAGGTGGTTGTCGAAGCGCAGCACGATGGAGATGTCGATCCCGAGCCGCTCCAGCAGGTTCAGCCGATCGGGCAGCGGCACCAACTCGCGCCGGGGCTCATGGGGGCGCAGGAGCGCGGCCGGGTGCGGGTCGAAGCTGACCACGACGGCCGGCAGCCGCAGCACGTCGCGCCACTCGAGCAGCCGCTCGACCAGGGCCTGGTGCCCCAGGTGCATGCCATCGAAGTTGCCGAGCGTGACGATCACGTCGGACTTGGGCCCCTTCCACTTGCGAAGATCGGTCACGCGCTCCATGGTCGACTCGACGCCGCTCCCTCGACAAAACGCATGAGAGCGGTTATACAGGAGATTCCAAGGGGAGGCCACGATGAACCGTTCCCAGCGGAAGGCGGCTTGGCGCCTGGCCGAGAGGCTGCTGCCGCCCGACGAGCTCGAGCGCGCGCGCAACTTGCCGTTCGAGGACACCGGCTACGGCTTCGACCCGTTCGGGATGGAGCGCGAGACCGCCGTGCTCGCGTTCCTGGTGGCCCGCCTGATGCACCGCTACTGGTTCCGCGTCGAGAGCCGGGGCGCCGAGAACATCCCGGACTCCGGCCCCGCCCTCCTGGTTCCGAACCACAGCGGCGTCATCCCCATCGACGCGGCCATGATGGCCGTCGACGTGCTGGTCAAGCTACCCTCGCCGCGCGTCGTGCGCACGGTGGTCGACTACTTCGCCTCCGACCTTCCGTACATCAACGTCCTCTTCGCGCGCGCCGGCCAGATCATCGGGCACCCCAAGAACTTCGAAGACCTGCTGCGCCACGACAACCTGGTGGGGGTGTTCCCCGAGGGCACGCGCGGTGTGGGCAAGCCCTTCCGGGAGCGCTACCGCCTCCGCCGCTTCAACGTGGGCTTCATCGAGCTCTCGCTGAAGCACCGCGTGCCCATCGTCCCGGTGGCCATCGTGGGCGCCGAAGAGCAGGCCCCCATGCTCGCCAACCTGGCGCCCCTCGGGCGGCTCCTCGGCTTCCCGTACTTCCCCGTCACGCCGCAGTTCCCGCTGCTGGGCCCGCTCGGTCTGGTGCCCCTGCCCGTGAAGTACCACATCAGCTACGACGAGCCGTTCCGCTTCTTCGACGAGTACCCCCCCGAGGCCGTCGAAGACGCCCAGACGCTGCGCATGCTGGCCGACAAGGTGCAGGTGCGAATCCAGGAGATGCTCGAGGTCTCGCTCGAACAGCGCTCGTCGATCTTCGGCCTCGGGCTCTCGCGCTACCTGATCCGCAAGGAGGACCGGGATGTCGCCTGAGAAGAAGCGCCCCCCCCGACCGAAGGGAACGCGATCCCGGAACGGCGCGGGCCAGCAGCGCAACGTGCTCATCACGGGCGTGTCCAGCACCGTGGGCCGCCACCTGGCCATGCATCTCATGAACGACCCCCGCGTGGGCATGGTGCTCGGCACGGGCGAGAGCGCCCCTCCCCACTTCTTCCAGTCGTTCGACCGCGCGCGCTTCCGCTACGTGCAAGCCGACATCCTGCGCACCCGACAACTGAAGAACCTGTTTGGCAGCCGCGAGTTCCAGGCCGCGGGCATCAACACGGTCGTGCACCTCGCGTTCATCAGCGACCCGGCCAAGCGTGGTGAGCGCATTCACCGCTACAACGTCGAGGGCACCAAGAACCTGCTCGACAAGTGCATCGAGACCGGCATCCAGAAGTTCGTCTTCAAGAGCTCCGACGTCGTCTACAAGCTCGACTCGACGAACCCGGTCTTCCTCGACGAGATGGCCGACCTGAACCACGACCCGAACGCCGACCAGTGGGTCAAGGACCGCGTCGCCGCCGAGATGATCTGCCGCGCCAAGATGGACACCCCCGGCACGAACATCGTCATCCTGCGCTTCACGAACATCATCGGGCGCAACATCAACGCGCAGCTCAACGCCTACTTCGACGGCAACGTCATCTTCAAGCAGGCCGGCTTCGACCCGCTCGTGAACCTCATCCACATGAAAGACGTGATCGAGGCCATCCGGCTGGCCATCTTCAAGGCCCAGAAGAGCAATATCTTCAACATCGCCGGCAACGACACGGCGCCCATCTCGACCTTCGCCGAGCTGAACCGCCGCACCTGCGTGTCGCTGCCCGAAGCGTTGTTGCCCGTGGTCAACTTCGCCCTGCGCAAGCTGCGGCTCACCGACTACTACTACTCGGTCGACCGCGAGCGCATGAAGTTCTCGTGCCTGCTCGACACCACGCGGGCCCGCACCATCCTCGGGTTCACGCCCAGCGGCTCGGTCGAGTTCCGGGAGCCCGACGCGTACTGACCGGCGCCCGTCAGCTCAACCCCACGCGCCGCACGCGCTCTTCCAGGATCGCCCGGTACCCTTCGATCAGGCTCGGCGGCAGGAACGAGCTCCCGATCAACTCGTCCCACGCGGGCAAGGCGGCGCAGAGCGCGTCGAGCACGCCCTGGATGGAGCGATTCGTCAACGCCAACCGGTCGCGAGCCCAGTAGTCGAGCCAGTCCTTGCGGGTCAGGTTCCGCTTTCGGCCCCGCAGGGGGAGGGCCACCTCCTCGGCGGACGCGCCCAGCACCAGCGTGGAGTTCACGAGGTCGTAGGCGGGGCTGAGCCCGGTCTGGCCGGCGAGGGTGAGCAGGGACCAGTTCTTCAGGTGCATGTCCTCGTTCCCGATCAGGAAGCAGAACAAGGAGCGCCGGAACAGCTCACGCCTCGCGATGGCGGGGAACGTGCAGTGGGAGTCGAGGACCGACACCAACCTCTCCATCGAGGAGTCGTACTTGGTGTCGCGTGTGCCACCGGTGAGCTGCGCGAAGTCCTCCACCGCGATCCGGTCGCCCCGAGCGCGCCGGTCGAAGCGCCGGATGAAGTACGTGAGCGACGCGTCCCGGCTCCAGACCATCCCGTGCAGGGGTACGTCGATCCCCGCCACGCCGGCCAGGCGCATGGTCAGATCCTCGTTCTCGGGCAGATGGGGATAGATGGGATGCTGCGGCTTCAGAATGAAGGTGCCGCCACGATCGACGACCTCGAACGTCCCGCCCGCCGGCGCCAGTCGGGCGCTCAATTTCGGCTGAACGCCCTGGATGGACATCTTGTCGGCGCGAAGCGCCGCTTCCCTCCGCTGGTCGGCGGCCGAGTAGGGCAAAGGCGCCAGGTCGGCCAGGCGCGGCGAAAGACGGCGGAGGCCCCGCCGGCTGTAGACGCCCTCCGCGAGCACATCGTAGGTGAGAGGGCACCGGCTCATGGGGCTTCTTCCTCGACCGTCACGGCGCCCACGAGGTCCGCGCCGACCACGACGAGCTGACCGAAGAGGTCGTCGCGATCCAGCTTGCGGAGACGAAGCAGGCTGTCCAGGTGCCCCCCCTCGGGCAACAACCCTTCGAAGAACGGAGGAAACCTGTCGAAGACGCGCTCCCCGCTCCCGACGGGCAGGGTGAGCGACACCGGCGGCCCGTCGTACCCAGCGTCGTACGCGAAGCGGTACCGCGTTCCCCGCTCTGCTTCGAGCAGCCGTCCAGCCATGCGACCGGCCACCGACACCCTAGCCGCGCGCATGCTCCTCCTCCAGGAAGCCAGCCACCAGGGGGCCCTCCCAGCGGACGGTGATGTTGAGGGTCCGGAGCACCGCCACCAGCGTATCGAGGCGGACGGTGGCCTTTCCGTGCTCGAGGGCGAAGATGGACGTCCTGCCGACCCCCGAAAGCTCGGCCAGCGCGTCCCGCGAGAGCCCCGCGCGCTTGCGATGGTACCAGACCATCCGTCCGATGAAGGCAGGCTCCATGGTGTTTCGCCCCATAATTGCCACGTTAGCGGCAGAATACGCGATTCAGCGCCGGGTCGCAAGCTCATTCAGCCGTCGAGTGCTCGAAAGAACCGCGATCGCGATAGAAAGCATGCCCGTCGAGCTTTTCAACGCGACACGCCCACGCGGTGCAGCGGGTGGATGGCCAACTCGTCGGCCACGAGGCCCGTGGTCCCGGGACGCACGAGCATGAGCTGCGAGGTCTGGTACACGGGCAGGAAGGGCAGGTCGCGGCGCAGGATCTCGGCGAGGCCCGCCAGTCGATCGGCGCGGGCCTCGGAGCCACCCCTCAGATCGGCCAGCGCGCCGTCGAAGGGCGCTGACGAGTACCCCACCAGGTTGCCCGGGTGCCCCGTCTCGAAGGCCTCGAGGAACGAGGCCTCCTCGGCCGTTCCGCACAGGCTGTAGCGCAGCAGGTCGTGCTCGCCCTTCTTCCAGGCCTCGAGCATGGTGCGCCATTCGGCGGTCGTCTGCGAGTACGCCAGTCCCGTGCGCTGCCGAACCCCCTCGAGCAGCGTGGTGCAGACGCGATCGCTGCCCCCTTCGGGGTTGCAGAGCACGCGCAGGGGCCGATGCCCCGCGACCGAGCGCGCCAGGTCGGGCCCCTTCGGGCACGCCGCCACGGGCCCGGGGGCGCGCTCGCGTCCGAAGCCCGGCGGGATCACGCCGTAGGCGGGCAGTTGGCCGCCTCCGAGGAAGTGCAGCGTGACGTCGTCGCGGTCCAGGGAGCAGTAGATGGCTTCGCGCGCCTCGGGCGAGAGCCCGCGCGCGAAGAAGCCGAACAGGCAGAGCAGGGGCTCGCGGAAGAGCATTCCCGGCAGGTCGCGCTCGAGCCCGGCCACGTCGCCAACCGGCACGGGGCCGGCGACCCAGTCGACTCGGTCGGCGGCGGGCGCGTCGGGCGCGAGGCCCCGGGCGAACAACGCCTTCGAGTACTCTCCGTCGCGCGACACCATTCCCTGCCAGCGAGGGGTCGACACCTCGCGCGGGAACGACGGGTGCTTCGCCAGACGGAACCCAGCCTCGTCCCATTCGAGCACCCGGTAGGGCCCGTAGGTCCATTGACGCCACCACTCCCCGTCGAGCTCGGCGTCGGACAGGAACGACGGCACGGGGGAAAAGTTGGCGAACGCGAGCAGCGCCTCGGGCCACGCGGGGGGCGCGGAGCAGGTGACCTCGAGCGTGGCGTCGTCGACCACGCGGATGGCCGGCGTGCGCTCGGGGCAACTCTTCTCGGCGGTACAGCGCGCGTCCTCGATGAAGTACAGATCCGCCGCGCCGGAGCCTTGCACCTTGCGCCGCCAGGCCCGTGCGAGATCCTGGGCCGTGACGGGGTGGGCCTCGTCCCAGCGGAAGCCCGGGGCGAGGCGCAGCGTCAGCGTGCGCCCGACCACCTCGATGGACCGAGCGAGCCCGGCGCCCGTCTCTCCGGGAACCGTGAGCGGGAGGAAGAGCGCCGAGGCCACCAGATTGGTGTAGCGGTCCTGCACCCGGGTTGGATCGGGAGCCTGAACCGGCGGGACGACGAGCCGCCCCTCGGGGCCCTGGGGCGGGTCGGTCGGACGGGAGACCTCGGCGGACGGGCTCCCGGCGTCCGGCCGCGCATCGGCGACGATCGAGGCCTCACGGGAGCAGGTCGAGCAGATCGCCGCCAACGGCAGGAGCCGGAGCGCCGCCGCCACCGTGGCCCAGGAAGCGAATCTCGCGGGCGAGCGCATCGCGATACTCCTTCTCGTCGATCACCTTCACGCGCCGGTAGAGGCGGTCGAGCACGTAGTCGACCTTGACCCTCCACACGGGCGTCAGGGCCCCCCGATCGAGCAGGCGCTGGCAGTCGGGGGGCGCGGGCTTGCACGTCATGAGGAACGCGGCCTCTTCGGGAAACAGCTCGCGCGGCTCCTTGCCGAAGTAGACGAGGCTCGCGGCGCGAATGCCGTAGATCCCGTCGCCGTACTCGATGACGTTCAGGTACAGCTCGAGCAGGCGGTCCTTGGCCACCACGGTCTCGACGTAGAGCGCCAGCAGGATGTCCTCGATCTTTCGCGCGATCGTCTTCGTGCGCGACAGGTAGAGGTTCTTCACGAGCTGTTGGGTGATGGTCGAGCCGCCGTACTTGAACCGGCCGGCGTGCAGGTCCATCTCCAGGGCCGTCTTCAGGAGCCCGGGGTTCACCCCGCGGTGGCTGTAGAACGAGAGATCCTCGGTCGCGAGGGCTCCCTGAACCACGGTGGCGGGAAGATCGCCGAGGGGCGAGAAGCTCGGCGTGCCCGGCCCCACCTTGATCACCCGACCATCGTCCAGTTCGACGCTGTGCACGAAGTCGGCCCGGTTCAACGCGTCGACGTCGATACCGCGGGGAGGCGTCGTGACCTCGCACAGGTTCTCGCCGTCGAGCACGAGGGGGCTCGTGTAGGGCTCCTCGCGTCCGGCCAGGCGGGCGTCGTACATGGTGAAGACCCGCGCCAGATCGACCGTGTACCGCAGCGCCAGGCGAAACGTGCCCCCGAGCCAGAGCCCGGCGAGGTCGGGCCGCATGGCCTCGGGGAGCGCGCGCAGGAGGTTGTCGCACGCCTGGCTCGGGACGTCGAGGGTCAGGTCGAAGACGGGAACGGCGTTGAGCCGCGTGGCGGACAGGGCTCCCGACAGACGGAGGGGACCCGAGGTGAACGAGGTGAGGCGAATGCTCGCGGCGTCGAGGTCACGCCGCACAGAGCCCTCGAACTCGACGTCGAAGCCGACGTCGGCCATGGACTCGGTCGCGAGCTGGGCCTGCTGCACGGTCCAGGCCGACACCGCCACGCGACCGGAGAACGCGACCTCGTCGTCGCCGAGCACCGCGGCGATCTCCAGCGTGTCGCGGCAGCCCGGAGAGATGGTCAGACCTTGCGAGGCCAGCACGGCGCGCCACGGCGCCGGCGGCAAGCATCCGCGGTACTCGAGGCTCACCGTGGGCGGCTCGCCGTCCGGACGGCTCCAGCGCCCGTCGATCGAGCCCTCGGCGCGCTCGTCGCCGAGCAGGGAGGCAGAGAACTCCACGTGCGCAGGCCCGAGGGCCAGCTTGACGTCGTCGAGCGCCAGGCCGGCGCCGGCGAGGTCGATGCGCCCGCGCTCAATCTCGAGCGCCGGGGGCAACCTGATGCCCAGGGGGAGGGCGCGCGCCGTGGCACCAGCTCCCGGCGCGCCACCGCCCGCTTCGCCAAGGCGGGCCCGCACGAACGGCACCAGGGCGTCCCAGTCGAGCGCCCCGTCGAGCCGGTGGATCACCCACCCGGAGTCGCCGAGCTCCAGCGGCAAGCGGGCCTCGAGGCGAGCCACGGTGAGGGGCAGGCGCTCTCCGGCCCGGACGAACTCCAGGTCGGAGACGACCACCTCGACCTCTCCCGACGAGAGCGTCGCCTCGATCTGCCGGGCGCTCGCGAGGCTTCCTTCGGCCCGCACCCGAACCGCCGTCAACACCGCGCTGCGGGCCCGAGGCGCTAGCACCAACCCGGTGGTCTGGACCTCGACCGCGCCGACGCCCGGCGCGTCGAACACCCACGCCCCCCCAGCCGAAGGCGCCAGCCGAACCTCCGCCCCGGTCACGACCACGTCGGCACGCCACGACGCGGCCCCACCGCCGGCGCCGAGCCAACCCCGCAGCTCGCGGGAGCCGTCCTCCGGAGGCTGCAGGGCGCCGCGAACCGCGCTGAGGCGACCCAGGGGCGTCTCGACGTCGATCGCCTCGAGCCCCAACGACACGCGAGGCAATCCTCCCGAGGGCTCGACCGCTTCCTGCGCCTCCCCCGCGTCGCCGCGCTCGACAGTTGCGGGGGGGCCGAAGCGCAGGCTCCCGGGGCCAAGTCGCACGACGACGACGTCGTCGCGGCCCGGTCCGCCGCGCAGCAGATCGGTCCAGGAGTCGAGGGTCACGCTGAACGCGAGTCGGCCCTCCAGGCCCCGGCCCTTGACCCCGAGCGCCTCGATCTCGAGGGAGGGCCGCCACACCCCGAAGTGGAGGTCATCGGCGTTCACCTGCAGGGTCAGCCCGTAGCGCGCCGCCGCGCGCTGCAGGGCCCGAATCACGCCGGAACGGACGAAGACCGGCGCCACGAAGACCGCCAGCAGCAACACCGCGACCGTGGCGACCGTCACGACCTGCCACGTCCGGCGCCGACCGGGTCGGGACGGCATCAGAGGTACGTACCGAAGAGCGTGAGGTAGGCACCAATTCGGAGCGCAGCCGCCTCGATCACCGCCAGGTCCGCAGGGCCGAAGTCAGGGGCGTCGACCGCGCTGCGAACGGCCTGGAGCACGCCCCACGTGCGCCCCTCGGATTGGATCGGGGCCAGGATCGTCGAGCGGATGCGGAAGCCGGTCTTCTCGAGCACCTCCTGGTGCAGCCCCTCGTCGCGGTCGATGCCGTTCACGAGCAGCGCGCGCCGTTCGTCGCAGGCCAGCCACGGCAGCCCCAGCCCCTTCGGATAGCGGAACTTGGCCAGCCGGGACGGCGCGTCTCCGGCCAGCCCCGCGAAACCGAGCGCCTTGCCTCTCCGATCGATGAGCAGCACGCACGCCACGTCGGCGGCGAGCGGACGCAGGAGCACCCGAGCCGCGAGGTCCATGGCCGCTGCGATGTCGTAGACGTTCTCCTCGAGATCCGCCAGCCCGGCCAGCACGCGTGCGGCGCGCGCCTCGTCACTCGCGGACGCGTCGGCCTCGCTGGTCGTCGACGCCAGCGGCGCGCGCGGACGGGACGCCTCAGCCACCACGGGGACTACGGGCTCGGCGGCGGCGGGCTCGCCTTCGTCGGCGCCGGGTTCGTTCTCGTCGGCGAAGTACTGCTCGAGCCGGCTCTCGTCGAGCAGCGCGTCGTCGCTCTCGCTGGCGACCGAGGTCCCGGCTGAGGGGGGCGCCGGCGCGTCGGGAACCGGCACGTCGGAAACCGGCGAGTCGGGGACCGGCCCATCGAGAGCGCCGGAGTCGACCGGGGACGCGGCCGGACGAACCACGAACGCGAAGCTGCCGTCGACGGCCGTGACCTGGAGCGCACCCCCCTCCCGGGGCTCCACGGACGCCGCCCCGGCCTCCCGCCCTTCGAGGCCAATCTCGATCAGACCCCGGCGCAACGCTTCGAGCCGATCCGGAGCCTCGAGCGCGATGGAGATGCGAACATCCTCCTCGGAGCGCGGCACGACCTCGACCAGAAACAACAAGGCGGTCACTCGATAGACGTTGAACACCGGTGCAAGTATAGTACGTGCACCCGGTCGGCACAAATCCACCTGGAGGTCGTCGTTGAAGCGCCCGGATTGGGACGAGTACTTCATGGCCTTCACGCTGCTCGCGGCCACCCGCTCCACGTGCCTGCGTCGTAAAGTCGGCGCCGTCATCGTCAAGGATCGCAACATCCTGGCGACCGGCTACAACGGCCCACCCAAGGGCGTCGCGCATCCCGACGAGGTCGGTTGCCTGCGCGAGCAGTTGGGGATCCCGTCGGGCGAGCGGCACGAACTCTGCAGGGGGCTCCACGCCGAACAGAACGCCATCGTACAGGCCGCCTACCATGGCGTCAGCATCCGCTCCGCCACGATCTACTGCACCAACCAACCCTGCGGCATCTGCACCAAGATGCTCCTGAACGCCGGCATCGAGCGCGTGGTCTACCTGCACCCGTATCGCGACGAGATCGCTCGGCAGATGGTCGCCGAGAGCGGCCTGAACGTCGAGCAACACCCGGGCGTCGGAGACTGGATGCAGCTCAGGCCCTTCGACGGCGCCACGGAAGTTCGCGAGAGCGAGCGCTAGAGGATCGAGGAGGGGACGAAGACGATGTCGCCGGGCTTCAGCGTGAAGTTCGGGGCCAGCCCCTTCGAGATGCGATCGACGGGCACCTGGTAGCGCTTCTCGGTGCCGTTCTCGAGGCGTGTGACGATCGTGCCGTCTTCATCGGCCCGAACGGCGAGCCCGCTCGCGATCGTGATGGCCTGCACCACGTTCATGTCGTCCTCGAACGCGTAGGTGCCCGGCTTGTTCACCTGGCCGAGGACGAAGACCTTCTTGCTGTTGTATTGCAGGACGAATACGGTGATCGACGGGTTCTTGAGGTAGCCGTCGGCCAGGGAGGAGCGCAGCGCGTCGGCCACTGCGCTGGGAGTCATGCCCTCGACCTTCACACGCCCCACCAGCGGGAAGTCGATGCTGCCGTCGGGCGCAACCCGGTACTTGCCCGACAGGTCCTTGTCCTGGTAAACGCGCACTTCGAAGATGTCGCCGGGGCCCAGGGTCGCGGCGTAGTACATCTGCTGGTCGAGATCGACCGTGGGCGGACCGCTGGTCGTGAGGGGGGTCGAACAGGCCGTGAGCAGCCCGATCAGGGCGAAGAGATGGCCGCGGAGCATGCAGGCCCTAGTAGCGAACGACGACGTTTCCGAAGACCTCGAGCTTCGAGAACGCGCCGTAGTCTTTGTCTCCCGAGGCGACCACCTCGGTGGAGAAATCGGTGAGCACGTTGGTGTACTGCACCCCGACGTTGACGCCGAGGTAGCGGAGGAAGTTCAGGCTCACGCCGCCCTTCGCCACCAGCACGTTGTCGGAGCGCGAAGGGTCGCTGTAGTTCACGCCGGGCCGAACGATGGCGCTGCCGTAGTTGACGAACAGGTACTTGGCGCCGAGATCGAGGTCGACCATCTGCCAGAGTCGGAGTTGAGCCCACGCCTCGAGTGCGTCGGAGCTGAAGTAGTTCGCGAAGAGCGAGTCCTCGAACGAGCGCGAGTACCCACCCTGCACGACCAGGGAGCCCGGCAGTTCGTAGCCGACCATGGCCTTGGCGATGAAGCCGCTGTAGGAAGCTCCCTTCTCGTGGAACGAACCACCGTAGCCGCCGCTGAGCGTGACGAAGATCCGGCGGGTGAGGTATCCGTTGAGGCCGCCCTCGACGCGCACGGGCGACGACGGGAAGTTGCCTATTTGCAGACCACCCACCTCGCGGACCTCGTCGTACGACGTGAACGCCACTCCGCCCTTCACGAACGCCTCGGTGCGGGGGAAGAACTGCCACCGGCCGGTCAGCGCGATGACGTGCTCGGTCTTGTCGGCGATGGGCAACTCCTCGAAGACATCGCGGACGAACGCGTAGTTCGCGTCGAAGGAGAGCGCGCTCGCTGGTTGAAGGATGACGCCGGCCAGCGCTTCGTTGAACATGCGCGTGAAGGTCTCCTTCGAGACCTCGTTGCGCGTCTGCAGCTCGCGGTTGAAGCGGTCCTGCGCGTAGAACTGGAACACGCCCTCCGGGAGCACGTGCACGCGGGCACGGGCGTTGCCGCCGTACTTGGCCTGGGCCTTCACGATCTCGGAGTTCTTCGACGCGTAGTACGCCCGAAGGTCTCCCATGCCGGCGAAGTGGAACCGCACGAGCCGCCCGAGGGGGTTGGAGACCTCGAACGCGGGCATGAAACGGAAGATCGTGGCGCCCACCTTGTCGCCGGTGTCCTTGTCGGCGCGCCGGAAGAGGTTGGTGTCGTAGCGCGTCTCCACGAAGAACTCGGGCCACATCTTGAACGCGCCCACCTGAATCCCGCGGTCTTCGCGTAGACTCGGCAACCGATAGAGCGGTTCGGCGGAAGCGACTCCAGCCCAGGCCAAGAGGCCGAGCACCATCAGGACACCCGGCAGCCGCACGATGCGGATCATCCAATCACCCCTTGGACGCTAAAAAGGTCCTACAGCGTCTCGTTGAAAATCGAGGGAACACGCATCAATCGAGCGCGCTGCCCGTCGGGCTCCCCGCGACCAGATCGTCCCCGGAGGAAGTCGCGCTGTCCGTATTCTTACCCCCCGTAACGCCACCACTGTCCGACGTGTAGCCGGCGCGGTCTTTCGTGCCGTCGTCGTACTCGTCCAGGTAATCGTCGCCCGCGTCGTCGTTGTCGAGGCCCGGCTGGTTGCCGTCGGCGTCGACGTCGAGGGTCTCGTCGCCGCCCACCGAGGCATCGAAGCCCGCCCCACCGACCGACGCCAGCGCGCCCTCGGCTGCCCCCAGGGCCTCGAGGGCGACCCCGATGCCTTCGAAGATGGCCGCGGCGTCTTCGAGGTTGCCGTTCGCCAGGGCCTCCTTGAGCGCCGTGTTGTCACGCTCGGCCTTCTTGAGCACACCCTTGATCGTCGTCAGCACGTTGTTGGCGTCGGCGATGGCCGACGGATCGCCGCTGGCGCGAGCCGCCCGAAGCGCTTCGAGCGCGCGATCTTGAAGGTCTTGCGCTTTCTTGACGACCGCGTCGGCCTTCGCGATCATTTGCTCGGGCGTGAGGCGCTCCTCGGCTCTGACGTTCTTCACGCCGCCCAGGACCACCGCCAGCGCCACCGCCACCGCGAACACAGACCATTTGGCGAGCCACATACGGGCACCCGAAGCCGTGATCGGTCGATACCACATAGTATCCACGACGCGTCCGAAGTCAACATTCAACAGGCGGAACTGTAAGCCGCCACGCTAGAATCTGGACGTGGGCGCGCTAACCCTTGGTCAGCACGATGGTGTGTACGAAGGTGACCGACCCGCCCGACGGCTTCGGGAACGGCCACTCCTTGATGCGATCGGAGATGCATTGGCCGAGCTCGGCGTCGCCGGAGGAGTTGTCCTTGATCACGATGGTCGTGACGCGCCCGGCCGGCCCGATGGTGAACATCACGCGGATCTTGCCCGACAACTCCTGGTTGACCTTCAGGCGCTTCTCGTAGCAATGGCGGATGGCTCCCTGGCGACGCTTGAAGACCGCCGAGACCGATCCCTTGTCGATGTCGCCGGTGCCCAGCTTGTCGCCGAGCTCGCCGCCGATCTTGAGGTTGATCTTCATCTCGGCCCGGGCCGCGGGGGCCTCGACCTCGCCGACGGTGATGGCCTTCTTGGTGTACTTGCCGCCCACCTTGGCGTAGCCGCCCTCGCCGCCGGGTCCGCCGACCTTGGGCTGGCCGATGAACTGACCGACGTCACCTTCCTGGGCGACCTGGGCGCCACCCTTGAAGTCCCAGGCGTCGCCGATCTTCTCGGCCGCGACCCCGCTGGCCGCCGGACCGCCGTCGCCGCCGCCTTCTCCGCCCACCAGGAACTTGATGAGCGTGTTCTTCTTCACGTTCTCGACGTTCTTCTTGTAGCGGGCTTCTTTGCTCTCGCCGGCGTCGCCCTTCTTCATGCCGGCCTGACGCGCTTCACCCTTTTCGGCGGCCTTGGCCTTGGGCGCCTCCTTCGGGGCCTCCTCGACCGGCGGCGCGTCCTCCTTCGGTCCCTCGTCGGGGGTGGCGGCCGCGACCTCCTCCTTCTTCTCCTTCTTGGCACGGAACTCGACCTCGGCCTCGAGCTCCTGGAAGAGCCTGCTCTTCTTGCCCGTCGACACCAGGTATTTGCCACGCGTCTCGTACCAGATCTGCGTGTAGGTCATCGGCCCTGCGATCAGCAGGAACGAGACCAGCAGGAAGACCGCGTACTGCATGTCGATCGAACGGACCCAGCTGACCTGCGCGGCCGCCGGCAGTTGCAGCTTGGGCACGGGCGGGGGGGCGGTCACGAACTGGAACAACACCGTGAGGTCGCCGAGCAGGATCTTGCCGCGCGTGTCTTCGTTCAACGGGAAGCGGAAGAACTCACCCGCAGATTTGGCGCGTCCGGCGGAGACCAACTCTTCGAGGTCGAAGATGTCCTCGGCCGACGAGACCTTGCCCACCAGCCCCTTGGGGAAGACGAAGGTGTAGACGCCGTCGCGGTACGAGAAGAGCTCGTACGCGCGGGGGAAGCTGGGCAGCGGGTAGACGAACGTGTTCTCGGGGCTCTGTCCGATGGTGACCCGCTCGGGCTTGCGGAACAACCGCTCTTCGATGATGCGGTTGTTGTGAATGACCCCGATGCGGAGGATCTTCTTCTCTGGCGTCGGCATCAACTCCCCCGATCACCTAGAAGGGGTTCTTCTCGACGGACTTCTCGATACGCTCTACGAAGCTCTCCTTGAGGATGGGCATCTTGTAGTGCGTCTCGCCTCGTCCGAGGATGTAGAACACCTCGGGCTTCTGGATTTTCCCCTCGATTACCATCTCTTCGAGCTCCTGGATCGTCGGCGCCGACTTGATGGAGCCCGGTCCCTTCTTGGCCTCACCGTCTTCTTGAGCCCAGGCCGCGCCGGCGACCAGCAGCAGCAGCAGGACCATCGCCGAGCGCAAGGTGCTCATGGCTCCCTCGGACATTGTCCCTCTGAATACCCCTAAGCGCCTCATGGCGCAAGTCCTTTCCCGCTCTGCGTCAGCATCTGCCGGCTATCGCGTACGCGCCGTCCTCCCTCGCTAGAAGGTCGCGGGCTCGGGGACAACGCCCTCCGAGGGCACGGCCTCGCC
>CAZBRS010000082.1:0-18278 GCA_964494475.1 uncultured Myxococcales bacterium
CCGCCACCGTACGCGTAGGCGAGCCCACTCCCGCCACGATCGACGCGGGACCGCTCGGAACCGCGACCGTAACGGGCACGTTGACGGTCGCGGCCTTCACCGACGGCGCGCTGGCCGAGGTGTCGGGTTGCCTCGACGCCACGGTGGCGCCCGGCGCTTTCGCCTCCCTGCTCGCGGGGCTCACCGGCGAGGTCACGGGCGAGCCCTCGCTCGACCTGTGCTTCTCGAAGAGCCTGCCGACCCTCACGATCACGCTGCCCTCCTGGAGCCCGTTCGACTTCGATCCCACGGTGGTGCTGACGAACGTGAAGGGCCGCCTGGTGAAGGTGGCGGGCACGTGGAAGCTGCTCATCGACGAGGCCCTCGCGGGGCTCGATCGCCTGTGCGGGGTCATCCCCGCGAAAAACCCAAGGTTGAACGTCGTGCAGGGCGCGGGAAACGTGTGGTCGGTGCAGCTCGCCGTCACCCTCACGGTGCAGGTGGGCTCGGTGTCCCGCGACCTCACGTTCAAGAAGACGCTCACGAACGAGCCCGTCGTGACCTTCGCGGGCAAGGTGAACGGCGTGCTCGATCTGTTCGTCGACGCGATCTTGGCCCTCGACCCGCTCATGATCCAGAACCCCGACGTGAGCGTGACCTGCGACGGGATCGAACCCTCCGTCACGGTGGGCCTCTCGGGCACCACGTTCTTCGACCTGCTCGGCCTGCACCTGCGGGCCGACGTGACGGGCGGCGGCGAGTTCGGCCCGGACAGCGCCGCGTGGCTCTCGGGTTCGGTGACGGCCGTCACGGACAAGGGCTCGCCGGCGGCGTTCGTGCTGCCCGGGATCGGCCCGGTCGAGGAGCCCGTCTGCCTGGCCGCGCTGGCCGGAGAGCCCCCTCCGGACCTCATGCTCTGCGGCGAAGCGGCCGAGGAGGGGCTCTCCCTCCTGACGACGGTCGACCTTCCCAGGTTCGAACCCTTGCAGCAGGCCGAAGAGCTGCGCATCCGGGTGCGCGACGCCACGCGCGTGTCGATGGAGGCGTCGCTCGACGGCGACGTCGACCTCATCATCCCCGCCATGGAGTTCCCGTCGCTCGACCGCTTGACGCTGACCGACCTGATCTTCTGGTGGGAGGGCACGATCTTCGACTACTCGATGGGCTTCGAGGGCCGCGCCGAGTTGGCCCCGAGTGAGCCGGCCGGCTCGCTGGTGCAGGCCCGCTTCCGGCTGCCCCTCGCCGGTGACGCCGAAGAGTCCGAGGCCGAGCTGGCCCTGGAGGGGCGCTGGATCGAGCCCCTCGGACTGCCCGGCTTCGCGCTCGAGGACCCCCTGGTCGTCACGGGCTTCCGCGAGATCGAAGGGGATCTCGGCCTGCGCGCCGTGCGCTTCTCCGGCGCCGTGTACCGTTCGGTGACGGGCACCTGGCCGGCGGTCCCGCCGATCACAGACGAGGCTTGCGACGACGACGCGGGCCTCGACGAGGACGCCAACGGCGCCGCCAACTGCCAGGACGCCGCCTGCGCCACGCACCTTCACTGCCTGGCGACCACGCCGGGCTCCGGGTACGTGGAGGCGTGGGGCGACCTGATGCTCGACCTGGCCCGCGAACCGCTGCCGTCGTTCTTCGGGGCGGGCTCGCTGCCGGCGCCCGTGCTGCTCTTCGGCCTGGACGTGACGAAGCTGGGCGAGCTCACCGCGCTGGAAGCGAAGAAGCTGCTCGTGTCCACCGCGCGGGCGTTCGGTTCTTCCAGCTGCGTCCACCTCGCCGCGAGCCCATGGGGGCCCGTGGCCGCGGGAGACGTCTGCGTGGGCCTCGAGGCCATCTGCGACGCGGGGTTGTGCTCGTACGACGACCTGGACTGGCCCATCCCGCTCGGACTGCGCGACCTCTCCCTGTCGTTCTCCACCCACGACGTTCAGGTCGGAGACCGGGCCTACGCCGCTGGCGCCTCGTTCCGCGCCGACGCCTTCCTCGGCGGACAGACGTTCCCGGTCCGGGGCGGCCTGGACCGTGACCGGTTGTCGTTGTCCGGTCGCCTGCCGCCGCTCACCATCCAGATGCCCGGGGCCGGCAACCTGGTGCTGGCCGCCGACCCCGCCGCCCGCGAGATGACCACCGGCCCTGACCGGACCGGGTCGCTCAGCGTGACCGCCGACGCCGCGTTCGACCTGACGGCGCAGGGCACGATCGAGGGCTGGGTGCGACGCGCCGACTGGAGCGGCACGGGCACGCTGGCGCAGCACCGCGCGACGGGTTCGGGCATCTCCCAGAAGGGCGCGACCCCGACCTACGGCTACCGCGTGAGCATCGGCGCGGCCGAGGAGGGCGCCGGTCGCGTGACCGTGACATTCACGAACGGGACGAAGACGCGCACGGTGCGAACGCGCGGCGTGGTCCCGGCCGGCGCCCGCAGCCACGTGGCGGCGGCCTGGGGGCCCGCAGAGGCCGACGGGCGCGTGCCGGTGTGGATCGTGGTCGACGGGCTGAACGTACCCGTCGAAGACAGCGGGTCGACGCCCGCCGGCGCCTTCGGGCCGCCCGTCGCCGCCGTGGCCTTCCAGGCCGGCGCGGGGCTCGACGCCCTGGACGACGTGCGCGTATGGTCGGTGGCGCGCTCGCCGGCGCGCATTGCTGGCGAACGGTACTTCCTGCCCATGGGCTTCGCCAACGACCCGACGCTCGTGGCGCGCTACGAGTTCGACGCCGACGCCAGCGAGCCGGCCGTGGCCCACAACACGCGCTACCTGGTCGCCGCGGGCAAGCGCCACGGGGTCTTCACCGGCGGGGCCGCGTCGGTGCCCGTGCCCACGCCCCAGGGTCCTGGCCTCGCGTGGCTGGACCGCGGTGAATCCCTGCCCTCGGGCTTGGCCATCCAGGCAGGAGGGGCGCTCTCCCTGCCCCTCGCGACCGGGTCGTTCTCGTTCACCCAGACGCTGCTGGCCGCCCACGGCCAAGTCATTGGCACGCTTCGGGCCGGCGCCACACCCCTGCTCACCCTGCCCGGCGTGGGCAGCTTCGTGCTGACGGGGCCAGGGGCCCTGCCCGCGGCCGACGCGCCGTTCGACGACGGCGTGGTCGCCGACCTCGACGCCGGGGCCGCCACGTTCTCCGGAACCGGTAAGCTGGGGTTCCAACGGGTTGGCGGCGCCCTCTCGTCGCTGTCCGAGGCCGCGTTCCGCTTCGACTGCCCCACGGACGCGACCTGCACGTCACCTGCCGACCACGACTTCCTGGCCACCGTCTCGGTCGCCACCCCCTTCGTCTTCACGTTGCCCGTCCCGGGCCTCGGTGGCGTACAGATCGAGGGCAAGTCGCTGACGTTCCGCGTCCCGCCCTTGAGTCCTGTGGCCTGGCTCACGTTCAACGCCGCCAAGCTGCGCGCCGCAGGCCGCCAGTTCACGCCGCCCGAGTTGCCGCTCGTCGACGGACGAATCGTCTTCGACGCCACCCTGGATCTGGGCGCTCTCGGGGGTCTCGCCTTCGGGTCGTCGACCGCGCGGCTCACGCTGGACTTCGCTGCGGGAACCCTCTGTGGCGACGCCCACAGCTCCACGTTGAACTGCAACGCCCACGTGTGCCTCACGTCCTCCGGCGTCACGGGCTCCGACCTCACGTGCAACGGCCAACCGGCGTGCGTGCACGACAGCGGCTGCACGGGCGGCAAGGTGTGCATCGGCCTGGTGTGCGCGAACAAGTCGGCCGAGGGTGGCTTCTGCTCGAACGACGGCGTGTGCTCGGCCGAGCACACGTGCTTCGCCGGCTCGGTCTGCTACCGACCGCGCTCGAAGGCCGCGTGGCAGGCCTGCCACGTCGAGTGGCCGAACCACTGCCAGGACGGCAACGTGTGCGCTGGAGTGTGCCTGCCGCTCGCCGACCACGGCGGCACGTGCACCGACGACCGCCAATGCCCCCTCGGCATGGCGTGCTCGCGGCTGGTCGGACAAAGCCAGAAGGTGTGCGTGCTCCCCCTCCACACGGTGCCCATCGGCGACGCCTGCGAGCTCGGCGCCGAGTGCCAGACGGGCAAGTGCGCCCTGCACCGGGGCGAAAAGCGCTGCGACTGCACCGCGCCCTGGTGCCTGGCGCATCCGGCGAACGGCGCGCCCCAGTACTGCGGCGCCGACGGCGACTGCCACCCGCTGAAGACCGACGGAGACACGTGCTGCGGACCCGACGAGTGCCGGGGCGCGGCCTGCACGGTCACGGCCTGCGCGGTCACCGGCCTGGTGGGCAAGAAGGCAGGGACCTCGTCCGGCCGGTGCTGGACGCCCTGGGGCGCCGACCTCGGCGACGACTGCTACGCCCCCCTGCACTGCGGCGAAGGGCTGTGCGTCAACCAGAAGTGCCAGTGCGTCACGGACGTCGACTGCAACCCGCCCGGCTCCACCACCCTGCGCGTGTGCCGCAGCGGCGCCTGCCAGCAGCCCCAGTGCCTGACCTCGCTCGACTGCGCCACGGACAAGCGCTGCGATCTCGGATCGCTGACGTGCGTGCCCAAGCTCGGGGAATGGGAGTCGTGCTGGATCGGCGCGGCCCGCCTGCCCACCGACTGCGCCTCGGAGCGCTGCGGCCTGATCGAGCCGAAGTGCTACTCGTACCACTCGCAGCACGCCAAGGACGGCGACGCGTGCGTCGACCTGGCGCACTGCGACTCGAACCTGTGCCAGCCGCAGTGCTCGAACGTGACGGCCTCGCTGCTCACGGCCTTGAAGAACAAGGACTGGGCGGCCCTGGTCGGCGCCGGGTGCTCGTTCCAATGCGCCTGCCAGTCCGACGGCGACTGCACGGGCGGAAAGTTCTGCGGCACCTACGAGGTGAGCGTGGGAGGGGTCCCGATGCCGGTGCCCTGGATGCGCCAGTGCCGCTCGAAGGGCAGCGTGGGCGCTGTCTGCACCGGCGGCAGTCAGTGCACCTCGGGCGTCTGCCGAGGCGCCACCGACTACACCCCAGGAACGTGCGGGTGCTCGAGTTCGAGCCAGTGCGCGAGCGACCGTTACTGCAGTTCGAACGCCTGCGTGTTGAAGAAGCTGAACGGCAGCGGCTGTGGCGGCGACGACCAGTGCGTCTCGGGCAACTGCGACCGCGACTGCGTTCCGTGCGCCTACGACTGGAACAAGACCTGCTGCGGCCCGTTCACGTGCCGGTGACGGGGAGGAGACCATGACGACCTCACGCTTCGGCTCGCTGCTCCCGTTCCTGGCGCTCGCGCTGGTCCTTACCGTGGCGTGCGGACCCGGCGGAGGGTCTGCCTCCGACGCCGGACCTGACGCGCCGGACGTTGCCCCCCCGGACGTGGCCCCTGATACGCCCGACGTCGAAGCGACCCCCGACGTCGCCGAACCGCCCGACACGTCGGACGTGTCCGAAGCGGGCGAAGCTGCACCCGATGGCATGGAGGAGACCGACCCGCCCCCGGACGTCGTCGAGTCGATCGACGACGCGACCGAGGTCAGCGACGCCGAACCCTCCGAGAGCACGGCCGAATGCACGACCGATACCGACTGCGACGACCAGAACACCTGCACCGCCGACGTGTGCGCGGCCGGCGGGCTGTGCGTCCACCTGGCCCTGGGCGGCGTCTGCGACGACGGCGATCCGTGCACGACCGACGACGCATGCGACGTCGGCTTGTGCGCAGGCACGCCCCTGCCCGGCTGCGGCGAGCCCGTGTGCGGCGACGGCCTGTGCCAGGCGCCCGAGGCCTGCGCCGACTGCCCCGTCGACTGCAGCCCGCTCGGCGAAGGCGCGTGCGGCGAAGGCTGCGATCCCACCTCGACCCCCCCGGACTGCGCGGGCAACGCGGTGTGCGCGCCGGTGACCGCGGGCGGGGATCTGTTCGACGATCCGTTCTTCCACGGCAACGGCGCCTGCGGCGTGGCCTGCGCCTCGGACGCCGACTGCCCGGAGGGGGCTTGCCTGACCGTGGGTGGCCTGCAGGCCGAGGGCGTGTGCGTGCCGGCGTGCGCGCCCAGCCAGGTGGGTGCTTGCGGCGACCTGGCCGCGTGCTTCCCCCGCGCCGCCGACCCCGCGGCGGGCGTGTGCCTGGCGGCCACCCCGTGCGGCGAAACCCCCGATTGCCCGTGCCTCGAGGTGTCGGCGCTCACCGTGGGCTCGGTCTGCCTGCAGCCGTGCTGGGCCGGCGACCCGGTGGCCTGCTGGAGCGGCGTGCAGGACTGCCTGCCGCGAGCCGGCGCCGAGTGGCATACCGGCCTCTGCGTCGGCTTCGGCGCCGCCTGCGACGCCGTGGCGCAGAGCGGCTGCGCCGGTGCCGAGACGTGCGCGCCCTTCGCGCTGGCCGGCCTCGGCGGCACGGCCTGGCGCTGCCGGCCGGCGGGCAGCGGACCCGAAGGTGAGCCCTGCCTCGACCAGGCCGGCTGCGCGCCGGGGCTCGAGTGCATGCTGGGCGCGTGCCGCGCGTTCTGCGACCCGACCGTACCCGCCTGCGGGACGGGGTCCTGCCTCGACGTGGGGGAGCTCTACCTGCTGGCCCCCGGCGTGCTGGGCGCCTGCCTGCCCGCCTGCGGCGACACCGCCTGCGACCCCGGCGAGGACTGCGCGGGCTGCCCCGACGACTGCGGCACCTGCGCGCCCTGGTGTGGCGACACCGCCTGCGATCCCGACGAAGACTGCACGACGTGCGAGCTCGACTGCGGGGCCTGCCCCTTCTGCGGCGACGGCTCGTGCGACAGCCCCTCGACGGGGCTCGGGGCAGGCGAGGACTGCTTCACGTGCGAAGCCGACTGCGGCGACTGCGAGGGCACGTGCGGTGACGACCTGTGCAGCCCCTTCGAGTCGTGCCTCGACTGCCCCGCCGACTGCGGCGAGTGCCAGGAGTCGTGCGGTGACGAGGTCTGCACGTTCGGCGAGACGTGCTGGGAGTGCCCCGCCGACTGCGAGGCCTGCCCGTGGACGTGCGGCGACGGCGCCTGTGACGACGACGAGACGTGCCTCTCGTGCCCCGCCGACTGCGATCTGTTCGGCTTTGCGTGCCTGGCCACTTGCAACCCGCAGGACGGAGCCGAGGCCTGCGACGGGAACGCCGCCTGCGTGCCCACGCTGGACGATCGGCTCTTCCCTGCCCCCTTCGAGGTCGGCAACGGCGCGTGCGGCGAAGGCTGCTCGGCCGACGCCGACTGCGGCGGGGGAGTCTGCCTTTCGCTGCTGGGGCTGGACACGACGGGCCTCTGCGCCCCGTCGTGCACGCCCGGCGGGGCGACGTGCGCCGACGGACGGACCTGCGTACCCCTGCCCGGCGAGCCGGAGCGCGGGGCGTGCGCGCCCGGCCCTGCCTGCGGCGACGGGCTCGCGGGGTGCCCTCCCGAGGCCGCAGCTTGCGTGCCGTGGGAGAGCGTGGCCGCGTACGGCCTGTGCCTGCCGGGTTGCTGGTGGCAGGACGAGCTCGCGTGCGACGGGCTCGGCGCGTGCCACCCCCGCACCACAGCGCCGTGGAGCCAGGGGCTCTGCGTCGGGCAGCCCGAGGCCTGCGATCCGGTCGCCCAGATCGGTTGCTCCGAAGACCAGACGTGCGTGGTTCTCGGCGGCGCGGCGATCTCGGGGCAGGCGCGGATCTGCTCCGCCCGGGTGGGCGAGCAGATCGAAGGTGACCCGTGCGACCCCTGGAGCGTGTTCTGCGCGCCGGGGCTCGTCTGCATCGAAGGTGCCTGCGCCCCGTTCTGCGATCCCACCGACCTCGATGCCTGCGCGCCGCTGGCGTGCGACGACATCGGCGCCCTGTTCCACCTGCCCCTCGGAGCGCTCGGCGTCTGCCGGTAGGAGCGCCGTTCCCCCCTCGTCGCGCCTCCGCTCCCGTGGTACAAATACGCGGAACCCTGGTTCGCGAGGACGCTCATGACGATGCCCCGCCTGTCCGCCCTCCTGTTCGCCCTGACCCTCGCCGCGTGCGGCTCGTCCGGCGACAGCGCCGACACGCCCGCCGACGCGCCCGCCGACGTGACCGACGCCGTCGACGCCGCCGGCGAGGTCGAGCGCGACGTCGTCCCCGAGGCCACCGAACTCCCCCTCACCCCCACCGCCGGCTACCTGGCCCGCCAGGCCGAGTACCTGCAGGCGTGCACCGAGCAGGCGGCCACCGGCGGGCTGTACGGCCAGGTGTGTCGCGTCGCCACCGGGCAGACCACCTACAACGAGGCGACCATCGACAAGTCGCTCGCCAAGATCGCCCTGCGCGAGGACACGAGCGACTTCCACGTCGCGGCGCTCGTGCGCATGCTGTGGCTCGACCGCACCACCCACGCCCTGCCCGAGGCCCTGCGCACGCGCATCGAAGACGGGCTGCTCGACTTCAAGTACTGGCTCGACGAGCCGAACCGCCCCGGCCAGCCACCCGACAAGATGTGCTACTGGACCGAGAACCACCAGGCGCTCTTCCACTCGGGCGAGCTTCTCGCGGGCTTGCTGTTCCCCGACCGCGTGTTCGCCAACGACGGAAAGACCGGCGCCGAGCACGCCGACCACGCCCGGCCGCGCGTGCACCGCTGGCTCGATCTCCGCGGCACCCTGGGCTTCTCGGAGTGGCACTCCAACGTGTACTTCAACGAGGACATCCCGGCCCTCGTGAACCTCGCCGACTTCGCCGACGAGCCCGAGATCCGCACCAAGGCCGCGGCCGTGCTCGACCTGGTGGCCCTCGACTTCCTGTCGAACACCTACAAGGGCCTGTGGTCCACGGTGCACGGCCGCACCTACGAGGGGCACCTGATCCCCGAGATCGACGACAGCACGGAGGAGGCCGCCTGGCTGATGCTGGGCCTCGGCCAGTACGGCTCGAAGGACAACTTCTCGGCCGCCTTCCTGGCCACCAACACGGTCTACGCCCCCGCGCGGCTGCTCGAGGACCTGGCCGCGGCCACCGCCGCCTCGTTCGAGAACCACCAGCGCGACGGCTTCGACGTGGCCGAGGGCCCGGGCTTCGGCGTGGGCTACGAGGCCGACGACGACATCGTGATCTGGGCCGGCATGGCCGGGATCGCGGCGCCGCCGGTCATCGAGGGCATGGTCGGCTTCCTCGATCGCAACGAGCTGTGGGAGGGTTTCCTGTTCGGCGACCTTCCGGCCGAGATCAAGGACGTGCTGCTCTCGATGAAGGGCACGCCCGGCAAGCTGACGACCTTCTCGACGCAGCTCGAGCCCATCTCGCGCGGCATGGCCCTCGAGTCCATGAGCACCACCACCTGGCGCACCCCCGACTACCAGCTCTCGGGCGCCCAGGACCACAGGCCGGGCTACTGGGGCACCCAGACGCACCTGTGGCGCGCCACCCTCGACAAGCAGGCCTACGTGTTCACCACGCTGCCCGGCGGCATCAGCGCCGACGCCAAGGGCCTCGAGTTCGCCGGCGACTGGATCGGCGGCTGGAACCCGCGCGCCACCCTGCACCGCAACGTGGCGATCCTCCAGTACCGCACCACGTCGGTGCCGCTCGCCAACTCGTTCCTGGTGAAGGACACGCCCCACGCCTACTTCCCGCGCGGCGGCTTCGACGAGGTGGTCGAGGCCACCCCCGAGAACGGCCAGTGGGTCTTCGGGCGCAAGGGCGACGCTTACGTGGGCCTGTGGAGCCAGAACCCGGCCGTCTGGGTCGACGGCGTCGACTACGAATGGGACGTGACGACCCCCGAGAACGTGTTCGTGTGCGAGCTCGGCTCCAAGAGCGAGAGCGGCTCGTTCAAGGAGTTCGTCGACGCCCTGACGCTTGCCCGGCTCGAGGTGGGCGACGCGGTCACCTTCGACTCCCCGTCCCTCGGCACCGTCGAGGTGGGCTGGACGGGCCCCATGACCGTGGCCGGCCAGGCCGTCGACCTCGGCCCCTACCCCCGCTGGCAGAGCGCGCACGCCACCCAGGCCCACGGCGACAGCGCCGCCACGGTCACCCTCGGCGACCGCCGACTGCAGGTCGACGTCTCGGCCGGGGTGCGACGGATGGTGCAGACCCGCTGACAGGCAACGGGGCGCGGACCGGCCCTCCGCTCCGGCGCTGTGACTTGACGGCGCGCCCCGGCGGCGTAGATTGAGGGTCGCCGGTAGTTGGGGGCCGGCACCATGGCGAGCCCGCAGGAGCGCCGCGCGTTTCCTCGAAGTCCTTTCGATCTTCCGGCGCAGGCCTACGAGAACGGCGCGCGCTTCGCCTGCAAGCCCGTCGACCTCAGCCTGGGCGGCGCCTTCCTGCGCACCCGCGATCTCGCCAGCTTCCAACCGGGCGCGCTGGTCAGCGTGGTGTTCTCCCAAGACTCCGGCTGGGAGCAACCCGTGTACCTTTTCGCCCGCATCGTGCGTTGTCAGCCCGCGCCGACCGGCCTCGGTTTGGCCTGGGAGCGCGCCGTCTCGACCGGTGACGCAGCGTACCTGGCCTCGTTCCTCCACAGGGTCCTCGGCCTGAAGACGTCCGTGGCCGAGAGCCACGCCCGGTCGGCCGCGGGGCGCTTCCGCAGCGTCTTCTCGTTCGACCTCGTGCAGCGCTCGGCCGAGCAGCATTGGCGAAAGCTGGCCGAGCACGAGGCCAGCCGCGAAGCGGCCGAGGTCAGCGCAGCCGCCGACGTCGTCGCGGTCGGCCCGGCGGCGCCGGCACCCGTCGCGCCCCCACCCCAGGAAGCGACGACCCCCGCATCGGCTCCGACGACCCCGAAGACGCCCGCTGGGCGCTCGCGCGCCACGCGCAGCATCGTGAGCCGGCTGGCCGACTCACGCGCCCGCACGGCCGGCCTCGATCACGCCGGCACGCTCAACCCCTTCGACGAGCGCACGCCAACACCCCACGAGGGCGTGATCACGGGCGAGGTCCGGGCCAACGAGCAGCCGGTGCCGACCCGGGTCGACGCCCTGCTCGAGATCGACGGGGCGACCTACCCGGCCACCATCTCGCGGCTCGGCTCGACGCGCCTCACCGTGGTCGCCGTCACGGCGCCGGCGCACGTTCCCAGCCACGTGCGGCTGGCCGCCGACCTGCCGGCGCAGGAGGGTCCGCGCCCCATCGTGGCGGACTGCGCCGTGCACGGCTTCGAGCGCGACGGCGAACGGACCATCTACAGCCTGGCCATCGACGATCTCGACGAAGACGGAGATCCCGGCGTGCTGGCGCGGTACGTCAAGTGGCTCTACTTCGAAGCCCTGGCCGGAAAAGAGACCTGACCTACGATTTCGGATCGCGTCCCAACTCCACCCTCAGCGCGTCGGCCAACCGCTCGACCTGCTCGAGGCGATTGTAGGCCTGCAGCGACACGCGCAGCACCCCGTGGGGCGCGCACGGCCACGCGAAGACGGGCACCTCGACGCGGTGGCGCAGGAGCAGGTCGCAGCGGAGTTGCCACACGTCGGCGGGCCCGTCGGTGGGCCGGCGCACGGGCAGAGGCACCGAGGCCATGGCGCCCAGCAGGGCGTCGGGGGCCGGAGCGTCGATCCGCAGCGCTCGGCAGAGCACGTCGCGGGATTGCAGCGCCAGGGCGTGGTTGCGCTCGGCCAGGGCAGCGAAGCCCCCCGGCAACAAGCCCTCGAGGAAGCGTAGCGCCGCGGGGACGGCCAACCACGAGGTCACGTCGCGCGTGCCGGTCCAGTCGAACTCGAGGCGGAACCGGCTGCGGTCGGTGCGCGGATCGTTGGCGCCGTGGCTGATGACGAGGGGTCGTACGAGGTGCTGGCGATCGCGCCGCACCCACAGGAACGCCGCCCCCTTGGGAGCGCACGCCCACTTGTGCAGGTTGCCCGTGTAGTAGGCGGCGCCCAGGCGCGCCAGGTCGAGCGCCAGCATGCCCGGGGCGTGGGCGCCGTCGACGAGCGTGTCGACCCCCCGCGCGGCCAGTTCGGAGACCAGGCGCTCGAGCGGGAAGATCAGGGCCGTGGGGCTGGTCACGTGATCGAGCAGGGCCAAGCGCGTGCGCGGCGTCACGGCGTCGAGCACGGCCGCCACGATCTGCTCGCTCGACGCGACGGGGAACGGCACGCGCGCCACGCGCACGCTGGCACCCCGGCGCTCGGCCCACACCACGGCCGCGTTGCGGCACGCGTTGTAGGCGTGGTCGGGCACCAGCACCTCGTCGCCGGGCGCGAGGGGCACGCCGGCCAGCACCGTGTTCACGCCCTCGGTCGCGTTGGTCACGAACGCCAGATCGTCGGCGTGGCCGCCCACGAAGGCGCCGAGCACCGCGCGGGCCTCGGCCAGCCGGTCTGCGAGCCGGTCGACCAGGAAGCGCATGGGCTGCAGCTCCAACTCCGCTCGCAGCCGGGTCTGCTCGGCCTGCACCTCGAGGGGGCAGGCTCCGAACGAGCCGTGGTTCAGGAAGTCGACGTTCGGGTCCAGGCTCCAACGCGCGGCCAGTTCGTGATCCATGGCATCCTCGGTTGCGCCAGGGGGCGGCTTCGGGATAATAGGCTCACATTGGTGGAGGCGTCCATGGACGAGCGCAAGCCGTCGATCGTGCCCGACTTCATGAAGAAGGCCATCCAGGGGAGCGTGCGCTCCATCGTCAGCAGCGAGGAGGGCATCCGCGCCATCGTGCGCGAGGTGCTGCCCAAGGAGCTCACCGGCTACGTGAAAGAGGTGATCGACGCGGCCAAGACCGAGGGGCTGCGCATCGTCTCGGCCCAGACCCGCGACTTCCTCGAGCGCCTCGACATCGACGCCCTCGCGGCCCACCTGGTCGAGAACTACCGCATCAAGATCCGGCTCGACCTCGAGCTCGAGCCCAAGCACCCCCGCGAACCCGCGCCGGCCCCCGACGCCGACGGGCCCGGCCCGGCCTGAGCGCAATGCGCGGCGAGCGAATCCTCTTCGTGATGGCCCTCCCCGACGGAGGGGTCGCCCACGTCGCCACGTGGCTGCTGCAGCGGGGTCGTCGCTCGCTGGTCGAGGTGACCGCGGTCGTGGTCCCCGCCGAGGGCCCGGTCCGGCGGGCCGCCATCCACTACCCCGGCTGGATGTTGAAGACGTGGCAGCCCACCGAGCAGAGCGTGGCGCTCGGGTTCGGCCCCTCCGAGATCGTGACCGAGCCCTCGAAGGCGCTGGTCGACCTGCACCTCTCGGCGCCTCACCTGGGCTTTCGCGTGCGCTTCATCGGCGACACCGACCCGGCCAGCTCCCAGAGCCCCCTCTGCGGCGGCGAGACCCCCACGAGCTCGGTGCTCGGCGTCGCGCGCGGGCTCTGCGGCGTGTCGGGCGTACAGACCACGGTCGAGGGGCGGGCCGCCTGGGAGACCTCGAGCCTCGACACCGCCGTCCTCGAACCCTCCGGCTTCTCGCGGGCCTGGGTCTTCGACGACGAGATCGCCTGGGCCGGCCCCACCCCCGATCCCGAGCTGGGGGGCCCCCTCGACTTCGGCGGGCCCCTGCGCAAGCAGCTCTGGAACGCCGTGACCCCCCGCAGCGTCGAAGGCAGCCTGCCGGGCGAGCTCACGTTGAAGGTAGGCACCCGTGCCTGGACCGTCGTCTCCGAGGAGCTGTTCGACCAGCCCCTGATCGGCGCGCTGCCCTTCTCGTGGCGGCTCGATCGCTGGTGGCTCTCGCGCACCGAGCGCCCGTGGCGCTGGCGGCTGAGGGCGCTCCGGCTGCCCGGCGGCCGACGGGTGGGGCTGCAGGAGGAGTGGAGCCTTGCCGGGGAGTGACGTCGCGCACCGCATGCTCGAGCTCCAACGCGACGTGGCCTCCACGCTCGCGGGCCTCCGCGACCGCGACGACGCTGCGCGGGCCATCCTGGCCGCGTGCCTGCAGGTCGACGAGATCGACAGCGGGGGCGTGTACCTGGTCGATGCCTCCAGCGGTGGGGTGAGCCTGGCCGCCCACGCGGGCCTCTCCGCCGCGTTCATCGAGCGCGTGGGGTACTTCCCCGCCGACGCACCACAGCTGCGGCTGGTCTCCGACCACGTGGTCTTCGCGAAGCCCTACCGCGACGTCGACGTGGCGCTCGACGACGTGCGCCGGTCCGAGGGCCTCGAGGGCATCGCGATCGTGGCGCTGCGCTCCGACGGCGAGCTCCTCGGCGTCGTCAACGTGGCCTCGCACGTGCACCAGCGCCTGTCGGAGCCCTCGGTGGCCGGCATCGCCGCCATCGCCGCGGTGAGCACCGCCACGCTGCGACGCCTGGCGCTCGAGGAGACCGCTCGAGCGAAGGAGCGCCAGTACCGCGACCTGTTCGAGACCATGGCGCAGGGCGTGGTGTACCAGGAGGCCGACGGTCGCATCTCGGCGGCCAACCCTGCGGCCCTGCGCATTTTGGGCCTCACGCTCGACGAGGTGCGGGGGCGCACGTCGTCCGACCCGCGCTGGCGGGCCGTGAACGCCGACGGCAAACCGTTCCCGGGCAACCTGCATCCCTCCATGGTGGCCCTGAAGACGGGCCTCCCGGTGCGCGACGTCGTGATGGGCATCGACAACGCGGCCCTCGGCGCGAGGCGCTGGCTGCTCGTGAACGCGACGCCCGAGCGCCCGGACGGTGGGCAGGCCGTGCAGCGCGTGTTCACGACCCTCGAGGACATCACGGCGCGAAAGCGGGCCGAAGAGGAGTTGGTTCGTACACGCGACGACCTTCAGCGCCTGGCCTCGCACCTGCAGTCGATCACCGAGGAGGAGCGCAAGGCCGTGGCCCGCGAGATCCACGACGAGTTGGGCCAGTCCCTGACCGCCATGAAGCTCGATCTCGGCTGGCTCGAGCCGCGGGTGGCCGGTCAGGGCGGCGGCGTCCCCGAGAAGCTCGGCGCGCTCTCGTCGGTGGTCGACGGCATGCTCGCGACCGTGCGTCAGCTGGCCCGGCGCCTCCGCCCGGCCATCCTCGACGATCTGGGGCTCGCGCCGGCCCTCCGCTGGCTGGTCGACGACTTCGAGGCTCGCGTGGGGGTCACGGTCGTGGCCCGCCTCCCGGCCGACCTGCCGGCCGTCGACGACCGGGTGGCCATCGCCCTGTTCCGTCTGGTGCAGGAGGCGCTCACGAACATTGCCCGCCACGCGGGGGCCCACCGCGTCGAGCTCGGGCTGCGCACCGTGCGCGGTCGGTTGATCGCGACCGTGCGCGACGACGGGCGGGGCCTGCCCATGGACCGCGTCAACCCCGCCGCGTCGTACGGCATCGTGGGCATGCGCGAGCGCGTGGCCAGCCTCGGAGGCTCGTTCCTGATCGGTGACGCGCCGGGCGGCGGCACGCTGGTCCGCGCCGAGATTCCCCTGCGCGTCCCGAAGGCTACTGGCAAACGGTCACGTACGACGACAGCCCCGAGGTGACGTCGTTCTTGAGGTCCAGCCGACAGGTCTGGCCCCCCGGGCAGTCGGCCTCCGAACAGCAGAGCTGGCGGCACGTACTCGCGACGCAGTCGCCGCCCAGGCAGTCGCTGCCGTAGGTGCACGCCTGGCCCACGGGGACGCCCCCGTCCTTCAGGCACAACGGGGTGAGCATGGGATGCGTGAAGCCCGGCGACTCCTCGGCGTACATGCGGCACGACGTGCCCGCGGGGCAGTCGACGTTCGAACAACAGAAGTCGGCGCAGAGGTGCCCCGACGTGCCGTACATGTCGTCGCACATCAGCGTGGTGCACTCGTAGCTGCTCTGGCAGGGCTGGCCGGGAGGCACGGTGCAGTTCGGGTACTCCAGGCAGGCGTAGTGGTACTGGGTCGGGTCGAGGTCGCAGAGCTTCAGGAAGGGGCTCGACGCGTCGGCCGAATAGCCCTGGCAGGTGTGGATCGGCGCCAGCGCGCAGTCGTCGGTCGTGCAGCACGTCTCGACGCAGCGCCCCCCGTCGGCGTCGAACGAGCACGAGCCGCTCTGGCACTGGGTGGCGTTGACGCAGGGCCCGCCGTCGGCCACCTGGAACGTGGCGCCGGGGTAGAGGGTGGCGGGGATGCAGAATTTGACGCCGGGCTGCTGCAGGCAGCCGAACCCCACGGGGCAGTCGGAGCCCGAGCAGCAGGGCAGGACGCACACGAAGTACGAGGCCCCGGTCGTGAACGCCACCTCGATGCACATGCCCGTGGTGCACTCGGAGCCCGACGTGCAGAGATCGCCCAGGTTCTTCTTGTGCAGGCAGTGGCCGGTGCTCGCGTTGCAGTCGACGCCCGAGGGGCAGCCGGAGGTGGAGCACCCGGGCACGCACGCGCCCGCCTGGCAGATGGTGGCGGGGGGCGTGCACGCGGCGTCGGCGGCGCACGTGACGGGCGCGTCGTGGCACCGCCCGAGCCCCTGGTCGCACGACTGACCCGCGGGGCACGCCACCGTCAGGCAGCCCGGCACACAGTGGCCCTGCTCGCAGACGGTGAGGGGCACGTTGCAGTGGGTGTCGTTCGAGCACGACGACGGAGGCACGTCGACCGCGCCCGGGTCCGGAGGGTCGGCGGGGTCGTCGGGCGTCGACGTGTCCGAGGGCTCGGCGTCGGGGGGCTCCACCACGTCGACGTCACGCCCGGCGCGGCAGCGGCCCGTAGCGCCGTCGCAGATCGATCCGTCGGGGCAGCCGTGCGTGAGGCAGCCGTCGAGGCAGAGGCCCCCGTCGCAGATCTTGACGGGGCCGTCGCAGTCGACGTCGGCCATGCAGAACTCGGGAGTCAGGCAGCGCCCCTCGACGCAGGTGGTCGTGGGCGGCTCGCATTCGCGATCGTTGCGGCAACCGTACCGGGGGTCGTTGACGCAGTAGCCGGTCTCGCCGTTGCAGAGCGTGCCCCCGAAGCAGCACGTGAGGGCGCAGCCCGGCGCGCAGAGGCCCTGCACGCAGATGCGGTCGGGCGGCCCGCAGTCGAGGTCGCGCTGGCAGCTCTTGGGGGCCTCGGGGAAGCACAGGCCCGAGCCCGTGTCGCAGTAGGCGCCCTCGGGGCAGCCCGACGCGCCGCACCCGTCGGCGCAGCGCCCGTCGATGCACACGCTCGAGGGCGGCTGGCAGTCGCAGTTGCCCGAGCAGACCACCGACCCCTGGCCGGAGCCTGAGGAGCAAGACAAGGCGAAGGCAAACGCCAGAAAGAAGACCTCACCCCCTGGCCCCCTCTCCATCGTCGTGGAGAGGGGGAATCTCCCGCGATGGCTGCCTCGCCCCCCTCTCTGCTTGACGGAGAGGGGGGATGGGGGGGTGAGGATTCCAGGGCTCATTGTGCGATGCACCACTGCACCAGCACGCCCTCGACGGTCTCGCCGTGGCAGACCGTGCCGAGGGCGCAGTCACCGGCGCCGTCGCAGGGCGTGGTGCAGAAGTAGGCGTTCGCGTCGCGCGGCAGGCACACCCCGTAGCACGGGCTGGTGTTCGGCTGCGTGGGGTCGCAGGGCTGCCCCACCGGCACGCACACCGGTGTGGGCACGCCGCCCAGGCTGACGGGCGCGCAGCTCATGTTGAGGGGGCACTTCGACACGTCGGGGCACTTCGCGGTGCACAGACAGTTGCCCTGGGGGTTCGTGAGCGAGAGGCCCGACATGCAGGCGTTGCAGTTGGAGCTGCCGGCGTCGTTGGCCACGCACACCCAGCGGTTCACGCCCTCCTGGTCCTGGAGGGGCCCCACGCACACGTCCTTGCCCGGGCACGCGCCGCTGTCGCCGTCGCCGCCGCAGAGGTGGGTGCAGGTCTTCTTGTCCAGGATCAGGTTCTGCACGCACCACTCGCCCTCGCACTCGCTGCCCAGGTCGCAGAGCGAGCCGTAGGGCTTCTTGTCGATCGCGTCGGACGCGTCCGGCTCGGGCTCGACCGCGTCGGGCTCGATCACCTCGGGCGCGCCGTCGGCCGTCTTCGCGAAGCAGCGGTGGGCATAGCAGGTCTTGGCCGGGTCGCCGCAGTCGACGTCGACGTCGCACTCCTTGTCGCAGCGCCCCGCGAGGCACACGAGATCGAAGGGCTTGCAGTCGAGGTCCTTGGCGCACGCCGCCACGCCGTCGGGCGAGAGGATGTCCGGCGCGTCGGGCCCGCCGGCCTCGTGCGCGTCGCCGAACTCGACGCTGGCGGGCTGGCACTCGTACGCGCGGCACACGAAGGCGTTCACGTCGCCGCAGTCTTCGTCCCACAGGCACTCGCGGCCGCACACGCCCTGCAGGCACGTCTCGTCGGCGCCGCACTGGTCTCGGTTCAGGCAGTAACGCACCTCGGGGGTGGCGTCGGCGGCGTCACCGGAGCCGCCGCAGGCGGCGAGCAAGGAAGCCGCGAACAGAGCAGCCAGGAAGGGACGAAGCATGCGTTCTTCCGCGTAGGGGCACCGGAATTCTAGGGAAGAGCCACCGAAACGCAAGGTCGTTCGGGGCGTCCGGGCGCTCAGCCGACGCCTGCATGGCGGTCTCGCCGACCGGGCGGCCGAGACGCTCTACGCCGAGAAGAACCCGTGGTTCCTGAAG
>CAZBRS010000083.1:0-6313 GCA_964494475.1 uncultured Myxococcales bacterium
ACGGCCGCGCCGCCGGGCGCCGCCGGGGCCGGTTCGCCCGCGTCGGGGCGCTCGACGACCGCGCCGGGCGACTGGGTGCCCGCCTGGGCGGCCTCGCGCGCCTCGCGCACGCGGCGCGCCTGCTCCTCGAGCGTGGCTTGATCGGGATGGCGCGCCTTCAGGCGTTCGGCGTTCTTGGCGCGCAGATCACGATCCTGCAGGGCCTTGGGCGCGGTGGTTCGCGCGGGAGCGGGCAATTGCTGCGCGCTCGCCGTCGTCGCCATCGCGAGCAGGAGGACCACCGCCGGCAGGGACAACCGTCTCATGAAACCCTCACTTCCACGAGTCACTTGACCTGGTAGAGAAGCTGCATCGATCGACCGCCGCGCTCGACGTCGACCGTGATCTTCGCCTGGTTCTTCAGCTCTTCGAACAGCGTGATGGCCTTGTTCGGGCTGTTCAACTCCGCCCCGTTCACCGACTTGACCACGTCGCCGCTGCGGATGCCGATGGCGCGGTACAGGCTGTTGGGCCGCACACCGATGAGCTTGAAGCCCTCGTACTTGCCGCCCTTGTAGTTGGGCACCACGCGCGCCTGCATGCCGAGCTTGGTCAGGTCGTTCAACTCGTTCATGAGCATGGAGCGGTCGATCTGGTACTCGTTGGCCGACACGCGCTTGACCCAACTGTCGTACGTGCTGGGGGCCCCGGCGTCGGGGGCGTCGGCGGGCGGCTCGTCGGGCCGCGTCGAGACCCGTCCGGGCACCACGGGGCCGGCCTTGCCCTTGTCGGCCTCGCCGCTGGCGGCGCCGATCTTCATGACCTGCACCTTGCCGTCGACCTTGACCACCAGGTACTTGGGCTTGATCGCCAGGATGGTGGCCTTGTCGGCGACCTTCATGCCGACGCGCATCATCTTCATGGCCCCGCCGTCCTTGACCAGCGCCAGCGAGTCGTCGGCCACGCGCGCCACCATGGTCACGACCACCTGGGCGCCGCCCACGTCGGCCTCGGCCAACTGGTCGCTGTCGCCGGCGTCGAGCGGACCCTCCTCCTCGCCGGCCGCCTCTTCGGCCGGCAGGTCGTCTTCGAGGAAGCGGTCGACGTTGAAGGCGTAGCGTCCCTTCAACTCGTCGACGGTGATGGCCGCCTTGCCCTCGTCGCCGGCCTCGGAGGCTTGCAGCGCATGGATGCGCTCGTCGAGCCCTTCGGTCGTGAAGAAGGGCACCTTCAGGTAGCGCTGCCCCGCGTAGTCGGAGACCGACGCCCCCAGGTAGCCGCCGAGCGCCACCACCAGTCCCAGGTGCAAGACCCACAGGTATTTCTTGAACAGGTACTCCATCGTCCCGTCCGAGAGTTCGCCGTGCGTGAATGTAGCAAGAACCGTTCCGAGGAATCGCGGGCGCGAGGAGCGCTCGGGAGGCCGCGTTCGAAAACGGCCTCACCCCCTCCAGACCGCGCCGGCGACAAAATGACGAACCCGGGGGTGGGGTCGCCGGGGAGTTGACAGAATGGCAAGGGGCCCAGGCGACCCTCAGACCGTGGCGGCCCCGGGGCGGCGGAGGAGCAGGGCCTTGAAGTCCGTCGGCGCCAGCCCCATCACGCGCTTGGCCAGGGGCTCGAAGCGCAACCCCTCGAGGCGCTCGAGCGGCAGGCGCTCGCCCAGGGCGTCGGCGAGCTCGGCCCGGGTGTAGGCGCGCTTCTCGAGCACACCGCCGTGGCGACGTGCCAGGTCGCGCAGCGCGGTGAACTGGCCGCGGGTGGTCACCCACACGTCGAGGCGCCCGTCGAAGCCCAGCAGGTCGACGACCTCCTCGAAGCGCGCCTCGAGGCCGGCGTCGGCGGCGACGCGCCGCAGGTGGTCGAAGTGGATCGAGAACTCGGGGTGGTCGAGGTGCTCCGACAGGACGGGGAAGCGGTGCAGGTCGCCGAACTCGGACAGGTACGCAGAGCCGCCGGGCGCCAGGGCTCGCCCGAGCCGCTCGACCAACTGGAACGCCCCGACGTTCAGGAAGAGCTCGTCGGGGAGGTTCTCCTCGGCCAGCACGCCGGGGTGGCGCCGAAGAACCGCGGCCAGGTCCGCCGGCAGATCCGGCAGGTCGTCGCCCGCCAGCAGGCGGGGGGCCTCGTCGCGCTGCAGGCGCACCACGCCGAGATCGCCGATCATCTCGTTCGCGAGGACCAGATCCCAGGAGGCCTCGCCCAGGTCGGCCGCGGCGGCGTCGCCCGTCAGGAAGCTCACCGGCAGGGGAGCCGCGGCGAGGGCGCCCCGCTGGGCCCGCCGCAGCGCGGGCGACAGGTCGAGGATGGTGTAGCTGAAGCGGCCGAGCTGTTCGGGCCAGCGCGCCGCCAGGGCCGCCAGGAAGCCGCGCGCCAGGGCCCCCGTGCCCCCGCCGATCTCGAGGATGCGGGCCCCCGACGGACCGAGCGCGCCCTCGCGCACCAGCGCCTCGAAGAGGGCGGCGCCCCAGGTGCGCCCGCGGAGCCCGGCGTGGGGCTCGCGGAAGAGGTGCGAGAGCGTGGTCTCGTCGTCGTCGAAGCGCGTGGCGGCGCTGCGGGCGTCGGCGCGGTAGTGCTCGGTGGCCGCCACCACGCGGTGCTCGAGCAGCGGTCGCTCGGGCGGGGAGGCCGGGTCGAAGGCCTCGTAGGGCATGACCGAGCGCAGGTAGGGCGGCATCGGGAAGGCGACGGGCCGGAACATCTGCAGAGGGTAGTGGCTGAACCGCAGGAACTGCCGATCGTGGTGCACCCACCGGACCAGGGTCGCGTGCACCTCGTCGCGCGTCGGCGCCACCTGGCCGCGCGGCGTGGAGGCCGCGAGCTCCTCGCACAGCGTACGCGCCGAGCGGTTGCCGTCGATGCGCTCCCACAGGCGACGCTCCCAGGCCTTCAGCGTCTCGCGCGTCACCGCTCCCCGGCGCGCCGTGAGCACCTGCTGGCCGCCCCGGGCGTCGCGGAGGCCGAGCACCCAGGCCCCCTTCACGGGGTAGAGCTCGGGCAGCGAGGCCGCCTCGTCGACGCCGACCGGGACCAGGCACGACTGGCCGACCAGCACCGCGATCAGCTCGGCGAGCTGCTCCGGCTCGACCGCCAGGCCGGGCGACGCCGCCACCTCGTCGACGCGCCGCGGGGTGGCGAACGCGTTCAGGAGGTCGACCACGTCGCGGCTCATCTTGAGCAGGTATCCGAACAGGTCGTGGTAGACGTACACGAAGCCCATGTGGGCAAACTCGGAAACGTGGGGCGAACGCACCAGGGTGGCGCCGCCCGTTGGCTCCGGACGCATGGGGCCTCCCGGCCGGGGATGAGCCGGCGGTCTTCGAACTCGGGGAACAGCCTACCCGAGGCCACGCGGGGCCGTCCAGCGGTGTTGATCTATGCCTGCGTCGATGGTACGCTTCGAGCGATTCGACGATGTCCTTCCAGAGGAGACCCGGGATGGCAAGCCGCTTCGGTTGGCTCTTGGTGGCGCTCGTAGTCGTCCTGGCCGCGGCCTGCGCGACCCCAGAAGGCCCGAAGGTCTCGGCCGAGACGGCGCGCAAGAAGGGGTTCAAGCCCAACCTGCCCGAGGCCCCCGACTTCCAGAAGCTCGTGGCGCAGCCCCTCAAGGCGTCGAACGGCGCCTGGACGGTCTATGGCGTGTCCATGAACAAGCAGGCCCTGCTCGACCAGCAGGTCGAGGTGACCGGTCGCGTCAAGGAGCGCCAGGTGTGCTCCGGCGCGCCGAACTGCCCCGAGCGGCCCTACGTCATGCTCGAAGACCCCGTCGCGCCCCGCTTCCAGCTCATGATCGTTCGCGAGAACGACAAGGGGTTCACCGAGTTCGAGCCGGGCTCGACGGCGACCCTGGTCGGGCGCCTGCTCGAGCACACCACCGACGGCAAGCTGTTCCGCACCGAGGGCCTGCTGGTCATCGCCGGCGGCGTCGATCCCGAGCCCAGCCCCGAGGTCGTCGGGCCCGACACGAAGTAACGAAGCAACATGCCGCGCGAGCTGGTCATCGCCACGCACAACCGCGACAAGCTGCGCGAGATCGAACGCATCCTCGCACCCTCCGGGTGGCGCGCGCGGTCCCTCAGCGACCTGGGCGTCGACGCGGTGCCCGTCGAGGACGCGCCCACGTTCGAGGGCAACGCGCGCATCAAGGCCCTGGCGGCCTGGCGGGCCACGGGCCTCCCTTCCGTCGGCGACGACTCGGGGCTCTGCGTCGACGCGCTCGACGGCGCGCCGGGGGTGCACTCGGCCCGCTTCGCGGGGACGGGGGGCGACCACGCGGCCAACAACGCGCTGCTGCTCGAGAAGCTGGCCGACGTGCCCGACCCGCGGCGCACGGCGCGCTTCGTGACCGTGCTGGTGCTGGTCGACGGCGCCCGCGAGCTGCGGTTCGAGGGCACGGTCGAGGGGCGCATCGCCCGGCAGCCCCGCGGCGACCAGGGCTTCGGCTACGACCCCGTGTTCGTTCTGCCCGACGGCAGGCACCTGGCCGAGTACGGCCTCGACGAAAAGAACGCCATCAGCCACCGCGGCCAGGCCTTCCGGGCGCTGGCCGCCTTCCTGGCCGGCCTCGACGGCCCGGCGAGCCCGTGAACCGCGCGGCGATCGCCATCCTGGTGGCGTTCGCGCTCTCGGGGTGCGGGTCCGACGCCAACCCCGTCGACGTGGTCGACGCCTCGCCCGACGAGCCCGAGGTCGCCGCGCTGCTCGAGGTCCCGGCGGGGCACCCGGCGCCAACGGCCGCCCGCGCCCGCTTCCTCTCGCTCGACGGCGCGTGGGACTTCGCGCCCGATCCGCAGGACGCCGGGCTCGCCGCCGGTTGGGCCACCGGAACGGGAGACGCCGCGCCCTTCGCGACGCGCATCCAGGTGCCCTACCCGCCCGAAGCTGCCGGAGCCTTCACGGGGAGCGACGCCCGGCCCGCCGAGACCGCGCGCGTGCTCTGGTACCGGGCACGCTTCCGGGTCGACGGGTGGACGGACGGGCCGATCTTCGCCGTCTTCCAGGGCGTCGACGGGCACGCGACGGTCTGGCTGAACGGCGTGCAGGTGGGCGAGCACGACGGGGGCTACGCCCCCTTCGAGGTCGAGCTCACGGCCGCGCTCGGCGCCGGCCCGAACCGCCCCGACGGGGCCGAGGTCGACCCCACGCTGGTGGTGCGCAGCGAGGAGCCCGCGCCCGACGACCCGGCAGCGCTGGTAGGCCTGCAACCGATCGTGGGGAACGTCTCGGGCATCTGGCGCAGCGTGTACGTCGAAGGCCGCGGCGCGCGCTGGAGCGGAGGCCTCAGGGTGGCCCCCTACCGAACGGGCACGGACTACGGCTTCAGGCTCAGCGCCCCCCTGCACGGCGACGCCGAGGCCGCCGATCGCTACGAGGTGGTGCTGGAGATGCCCGACGGCCGCCGCGAGGCCCATGGCGGCGATCTGGACGGCGCCTCGGAGGTGCGCCTCGAACACGGCGGAGTTCCCGCCCCCTGGGCCTGGAGCCCCGCCGCGCCCCACCTGATCGAGGGCGCCTTGCGGCTGCTGAGCGGGCAGCGCGTGGTCGACGAGCAGCGCTTCTCGTTCGGCGTGCGCGTGGCGAGCACGGACTGGTGCCCGGGGACCTCGCCCGAGGCTGCGCCCTTCGGGTGCGTGATGGTGAACGACGAGCCGTGGCCTCTCAGGGCCATCGGCTACACCGCTTCCGACGCGTGGCACCGGGGCGCGTGCCCTCCCGGCACGTGCGAGGTCGACCTGCAGCGGTTGCGCAACCTGGGCTTCAACGCGGTGCGCGTGCGGGGGACGACGCTGCCCTCCCGCGTGCTGGCGGCGGCCGACCGGCTCGGGCTCCTGGTCCTGGCCGACCTGCCGGGTCTGGCCGAGCACGCCCTGAACCCGCTCGAGACCGGCGGCCGCGCCGCCCTCGAGGCCGAGCTCGAGGCCCTGCTCCCGGCCGGCGGCCTGCACCCCTCGGTGGTCGCCTGGACGCTCTTCCACGAAGAGGCCGGCCTGCTCCACCCCCCGTTCTGGCAGCACGCGGGGCTGAAGGACTGGGTGGCCGGGCTGGTCCACCGGGCGCGGGCGCTGGTGCCCGGCGTGCTCGTCGAGGACAACGTCGCGGGGGGCTTCAGCCGACTGCTCGACGGCAGCCAACCCCACGTGGTCACCGACGTACAGGGCTACTCGATGCCCGACCTGCCGGCGACCGAGACCGCCGCGTGGCTCGACGAACTCGCCACCCTCGCCGTACCCGGCTCGTCGTGGAACTTCTTCGGCGCCACGGCCCAGAGCGGCCAGCCCATCGTCGTGTCCGAGGCCGGGTGCCGGACGGGCGCGCCGGCGGGAGAAGCCCTGGC
>CAZBRS010000083.1:6413-18115 GCA_964494475.1 uncultured Myxococcales bacterium
GCCTTCCTCGACACGTGCACGGTGCTCGGGAAGCCCGTGCGCGAACCCCTCTGGACGCGGGAGTTGCCCCTGCCTCCGACGCTCGTGTTCGGTCCCAACGCGGTGGGCACGCTCGACCTGGTCGCGCCCTCCGAGCCGGGGGTGGTCACCGTGCTCGGACGGCTCCTCGACGCGACCGGCGCGACGGTGGCGGCCAGTCGGCTGCACCTGGTCGTGGCCGGCGCCTGCCAGCGCGCCCCCGACGACGAGCGGCCGCCCGACGTGGCCGTGCCGCTCGGCCCCACCTGGAACGGGCAGTGGTCGGCCGGCTGGGGGCCCTCCGCCGGAGGCACGGTCTCGGGCCAGGGCAGCGGCTCGTTCAAGTGGGACCTGTACACCGACCTCGCGTACGAGCTGGACGACGTGGAGCGCTTCGCCCTGGTCTTCGAGGCCGCGCCCTGCCCCGCCCTGCGCCCGCTCCCGCAGACCGACGCCGAGGCCACGCCGGGTCGTGGCTGGTGCCGCCTCTTCCCCGAGGGCCAGAAGATGGGATTCCCGCTGGCCGACGCCTACGCCGACGCGCGCGGGGTGCTCTCTGGCGCGCTCACCCCCGACCTCGGGTGGGCGTTCGGCGACGTGGTGCGCGTCGACGTGCCCGCCGACCGCATCGGCGTCCCGTGGCTGGGCGTGGTCCGGGTCGAGTGCGGCGTCGATGCCGACCCGGAGTGGGCCCCCGGCCTGCGCATCTTCGACGAGAACGCGGGGCGGTGGCCCCTGCGCCCCACGCTGTTCGCCTGGAAGAAGGATCGCAGGTAGGGACACGAGGAATCGCAGGCAGGGACACGATGCATCGTGTCCCTACTGCGCGGTGGCGACCTCGACGCGGTACGTGTCGCAGGCGCCGCCGTCGGCCTCGACCTGCAGCGCCAGCGCGGCCTGCTGGGCGCCCGCGAGGTTCAGCGTGGCGGCCACGTCGAGCAGGCCGCCGGCCGTGGTCTCGCGGCAGCACCCCGCCGAGGCGTCCGGGGCCACCGCCTCGGTGGCCAGGCCCTGGCAGATCACCCCGGGGCTCCCCTCGGGCGTCGAGGCGAAGAGGCACACGCGACGCAGGGCGCCCGCCTCGAAGGGCCCGGCGCGCACCTGGACGACGGTGGCGGCCACGGCGGGGAACGAGAGCGCGGCGCGGTAGACGTCGACGTCGTGGGGTGTTCCGAGCCAGGCTTGCTCCTCGCTGACCAGTTCGTGCCAACCGACGGCCCCGGCGATCACGATCCACTCGGGCTTGGTGACGCCCGGCCAGCCGTCGACGTCAGCCTCGAGGGGGTCTTCGTTGACCCGGCCGTCGCAGTTCTCGTCGACCAGGGCCGGGTCGCAGACCTCGAGGCCCCCAGGGTGCGCCGCGGCGTGCGCGTCGTCGCAGTCGCCCAGGCCCGCCGGACAGACCAGCGAGCCCGGATCCGGACCCACCCCCGCGCAGTGGCCGTCGCCGTCGAGATCGCAGGCGGCCACATCGGCGACGTCGGCCGCGTCGGTCAGGCCGTCGCAGTCGTCGTCGACGAGGTTGCAGACCTCGTCGCCCGGGGCCGCGGGTACGCACTCGAGCAGCACGTGCCCGGCCACGCAGCGCGTGGCCCCGACGGCGGCGCAGGCCCCCACGCCGCACGCCAGGGGCTCGGGCAGGTAATCGTCGTCGGGCTCGCCGTCGCAGTCGTCGTCGCGGCCGTCGCACGTGGGATCGCTCGCCGGAATCCGGCCGACGCAGAGGCCGGCCGTGCAGGCGTCGTCGAGGGTGCAGGGATCGCCGTCGTCGCAGGACGCGCCCTCGACGCAGGCGGCCTCGACCTCGGCGTCGAGGCCCTCGGGGGCCCCGACGTCGGTGGCGTCGGGCTCTCCCGCGGGCTCGGGGGCCGTCTCGAACGCCGCGTCGGAGGGCGCGTCGCCCGCAGCATCAGGCTCGACCAAGATCGTGTCGGGCAGCGACGCCACGCACACCCGCTCGGTCGGATGGCAGAAGCGCCCCGCGCGGCAGTCGTCGTCGGACGCGCAACGATACGTCAGCGCGTCGACGTCGACCCGCTCGGCGCACGCCGTGAGCACCGTCAGCACCAGGAGCACCGGGGAGAGACCCGCCCGACTACGCATGTCACCACGTCCCCGTCACGAGCACACCGCCCGGAGCGGGGCTCACCGCCAGCTCACCGCCGTCACCGAAGGGCTCGAGAACGAGCAGCACCGCCGACGTGAGCAGCAGGCCGCCGCCGATACCGAAGCCTATCCAGCTGCCGAGCTCGCGGTCACGAGCGCGACTTGCGCGCGCGGAGGCCTCGCGCTCGGTGAACGCCACGACCGCGCCGTCGTCGTCGCGAGCGGCCTCGCGCAGGCTGGCCCAGTCCTGCTCGGCGAGCACGTGAAACGCCACGCCGGTCGTCACGGCCACCACCGAGAGCCCCAACGCAGTCAGCGAGGGCCAGTGGCGCTCGAGCACCGAGCCCCCGAGCCCCGCGCGCGCCGACGACGACACCCCCGCGTCGGGCGCGGCCTCGCGGGCCAGGCGCACGCTCACGACGCGCTTCTCGCGGGCCGCGAGCGTCACGCGCAGCTCGAAGGGCACGTGCTCCGGCGCCCTCACGGTCAAGCGGTGGGCGGCCCCGGCGGCGATGGGGATGAAGCCCACGGCGTCGGGCTGGACGGGCGCGTCGTCGAGCGACACGTGCATCGCGTCCGTGAGCCCCTCGAGCACCACGCCCGAGGTGGCGCCGCCGATGCCGGGTTCGTCGAAGGGCGAGGCCCCCACCGGGCGAGCGGGCCACCCCGCGACGAGCAGGAGCGCCGAGAGCAGCGCCAGCCGGACCGCGGAGGAGGTCGTCCCAGCCTGCATGCGATTCCGTTCACGAGCGTGGATTCACCTTCATTCTAGGCGTCCGGGGCCCGGACGCAAGAACGAGCAGGTTGCATTCGACGGGCCTTCGGGCTACAAACGCGAAGCACGACTGACGCCCCCGTAGCTCAGTTGGATAGAGCAACCGCCTCCTAAGTGGTAGGCCGCCGGTTCGACTCCGGCCGGGGGTACCCTTTGCGCTTCTTCGATTTCCCTTGAACACCCGGGCGGCGCGTGCTAGAAGGCGCCCGCCGGAAAAGCCATTGGCCTCCGGCAGAATGACACACACCCCCCCTCCGGGAGTCCCGGAGCGAATCTTCGTGCCCGGCCGCGAGTCGGGTGAACGGGGGTGGAGGCGCAACGAAGAAGGAGTCCTTCCATGCCTCAAGGTCTGATGCGCGCCCTCCTCGAGTCCGGGGTCCACTTCGGTCACCAGACGAGCCGGTGGAACCCCAAGATGAAGCCGTACATCTACGGCGAGCGGAACGGGATCCACATCATCAACCTGCAGAAGACGAACCAGCTCCTCGACGACGCCGTTCGCTTCACCCGGCAGGTCCTCTCGCGCGGCGACGACGTGCTCTTCGTCGGCACCAAGCGCCAGGCGAAGAACATCATCGAAGACGAAGCGATGCGCGTGAAGATGCCCTACGTCGTCACGCGTTGGCTCGGCGGCATGCTCACGAACTTCGCGACCGTCCGCACGTCGATCCAGAAGCTCGAAGACGTCGAGAGCATGCTCTCGGTCGGCAACGTCGAGAAGCTGCCGAAGAAAGAAGTCCTCAAGCTCGAGAAGCTGCGCAACCGCCTGCTCAAGTTCGTCGGTGGCGTGCGCGAGATGAAGCGGCTGCCCGGCGCCGTGTTCATGGTCGATCCGTCCAACGAGCACATCGCCGTCGAAGAGGCGCACCGCCTGGGCATCCCGGTCATCGCGCTCACCGACACCAACTGCGATCCCGACGTCGTCGACTTCATCATCCCCGGCAACGACGACTCCATCCGCTCGATCAAGCTGATCTCCTCGCTCATCGCCGACGCCGTGACCGAGGGCCTCGCGGCCCACAAGGAGCGCCTCGCGGCGCCGACCGACGGCAACGCCTACGTCGAGCCGCCCAAGCCCGACGAGCGCGGCGTCGAAGTGAAGGAGTTGTCCGACGGCAAGAAGGAGGTCATCTTCCGTCGCGCCCGCGGCACCCAGACCCCGGGCGAAGGCGGCGAGACGCCCGCCGAGTAGGCCCCGACAGCTACGGCACCAGAATCTGCAACGGAAGGGGGTACCCCATGGCTGATATGGAATTGATCAAGAAGCTGCGTGAAGTCACCGGCGCCGGCGTGCTCGACTGCAAGAACGCGCTCGCCGAGGCCAACGACGACGTCAAGGCCGCCGCCGAGATCCTGATGAAGAAGGCCAAGGCCATCGTCGCCAAGAAGTCGACGCGCAACGCCGCCGAGGGCCGCATCGGCACGTACGTGCACCCCGGCGACAAGATCGCCGTGATGTGCGAGGTCAACACCGAGACCGACTTCGCCGCCAAGAACGACGAGTACCTCGAGTTCGTGCGCAACGTGTGCATGCACATCGCCGCGCTCGCCCCGACCTACGTGTCGGCCGACGACATCCCCGCCGAGGCCGTGGCCAAGCAGAAGGAGATCTTCCTGGCCCAGCTCGGCGAAGACCCCAAGATGGCCGGCAAGCCCCAGCAGGTCCTCGACAAGATCATCGAGGGCAAGATCAAGAAGTGGCACACCGACATCTGCCTCATGGACCAGGCCTACGTGAAGGACCAGGAGAAGACGGTGCGCGACTACCTCGACGCCGTCGTCGGCAAGATCCGCGAGAACATCAAGGTGCGGCGCTTCACCCGCTACTCGGTCGGCGAAGAGTCCTTCTAGCCGACAGACTCCTCACGAGGCGGCGCCGCGAAGGAGGAGCATGCGGTACACCCGCGTCCTGTTGAAGCTCTCGGGCGAGGTCCTCGCCGGCGGCAAGGGCTTCGGCATCGATCCCGACACCCTGGGCCGAACGGCCGACGAGTTGGTCCAGCTTCACGCCACGGGCGCCGAGATCGCGGTCGTCCTCGGGGGTGGCAACATCTTCCGAGGCGCCGAGGGCGCCGCTCGGGGCACCGATCGGGCCACCGGCGACTACATGGGCATGCTCGCCACGGTCATCAACGCCTGCAGCCTGCAAGACGCCCTCGAGAAGCGCGGCTGCCAGACCCGCGTCCTGTCGGCCATCACCATCCGCCAGGTGGCCGAGCCCTACCTGCGACGCCGGGCCATCCGCCACCTCGAGAAGGGGCGCCTGGTCATCTTCGCGGGCGGCACGGGCAACCCGTTCTTCACGACCGACACGGCGGCGGCCCTCCGGGCCTGCGAGATCGGCGCCAACGCGCTGCTCAAGGCCACCAAGGTCCGCGGCATCTACTCGGCCGACCCCATGAAGGACCCCGACGCGGTGTTCTACCCGCGCATCACGTTCCAGGAGGCCATCGAGAAGCACCTGCGCGTGATGGACACCACGGCGCTCAGCCTGTGCCAGGAGAACGGCGTGCCGGTGCACGTGTTTGACATGGGTACGCGGGGCAATATCCTCCGGATCATCCAGGGCGAAGACGTCGGAACCGTCGTCACGAACGGAGACCCAGCATGATCAACGAGATCGTTCAAGACCTCGAGCTCGGCTACAAGAAGACCGTCGACTCGCTGAAGCGCGACCTCACCAAGATGCGCACCGGCCGCGCCAACGTGGCCATCCTCGACGGCATCAAGGTCATCTACTATGGGAGCCCCACGCCCCTGAACCAGGTGGCGGCGCTCTCGGTGCCCGATCCGCGCCTGATCGTGGTGAAGCCCTACGACAAGGCGCTGCTCAGCGCCCTCGAGAAGGCCATCATCGCCGCCGACGTGGGCATCACGCCCTCGAACGACGGCGAGATCATCCGCCTGCCGGTGCCCGCTCTGTCGGGCGAGCGGCGCAAGGAGCTCTCGAAGCACGTGAAGAAGCAGGGCGAAGACGCCAAGGTGGCCCTGCGCAACCAGCGCCGCGACGCGAACGAGCTCCTGAAGGAGCTGGTCGACCTGCCCGAAGACGACGTGGAGCGCGGACTCAAGAAGGTTCAGGAGCTCACCGACGCGTTCGTGAAGGCCATCGACGCCGAGGTCGAGCGCAAGGAAAAAGAAGTCCTGGAGGTCTGACATGGCCAGCTACAAGCTCGACGTCGCCAAGAAGTACGGCCAGTTCCAGTACCGCCTGTACAGCGCGGGCGGAAACACCCCCGAGATGGGCACCCAGGCCATCGCCACCATCAACGAGGTGGTCGCGGCGGTCGAGCAGGACCTCGCGAAGCTGAAGTTCGAGGAAGACGACGACGCGGTGAACTTCCGCAACGTGGCCTACGCGGACCTCATCAGCCTGAAGCGCGTGGTTCGCGACGCCACGTACTGATCCCAGGGCACCCGCCTCGGTCCGTCGCTGCAGCAGCCTGCCGACCAACCTCTCGAACTCGGTCACGGAGCGAACTACGCGTCGCCCAGGAACGCGATGGCGTTGTCTCTCAGGATCCTGCGTCGCAGGCTCCGGTCGTGCTCGGTGAGCATCAGGACCTTGGCCAACGCGGGCGCTTGCGGGTAGAACGGCCAGTCCGTTCCGTACAGGATTCGATCGCCGTCGACCTCTTGCTCGATCTTCTCGAGGTGCGCGAGCCCCTGTCCCGAGATCTCGAGCCAGACGTTCTGGTGGTGCTTCGCGATCGCCAGCGCCTCGTCGGCGTCCAGGCGACATCCCGCGTGCCCGAGCACGAAGCGCACGTTCGGGAACTCCTTCACCGGCGCCAGGTAGTGCTTCATGACCGCGAACGCCTGCGAGGCCTCCGGCTCGATGCCCGCGCGCCCTGCGTGGAACAGCACGGGCAGGCCCAGTCGATCGCACTCCTGATAGACGGCCATGGCCTCGTCCGAGTCCGGGTAGACGCGCTGCATCGGCGGGTGGATCTTGACGCCCGCCACGCCCAGCGTCTTGAAATCACGCAGCGTCTGCACCGCGTCGTCGGCGCCGGGGTGGACCGAGGCGAACATGATCAGGCGCTCCGGGGCCCTGCTGGCGCGGGCGTCCGAGAGCCACTCCTCGGTGGGGTTGCCGTCGAACGGGAGGCTCAGCGCCACGGGCAGGACCACGGCGCGCTCGATCCCCATGGCGTCCATCTCGGCCAGGAGGTTGGGGATCGTATGCGTCGCCGCCGCGGGGCTGCCCCCCGGAAGCCCGGATCGGATCAGCTCCCAGCGCAGCGAGTCCAGGATCTCCTGGCTGGCCAGCTTGTTCTGATAGATGTTGAAGTTCAACAGGCAGGGGGCCTCGACCCCATCGCAGTCGAAGACGTAGGACGTGCCCGGGGTCCTCTGCTGGAGATCGAGGCGTCCGGCCAGGAAGTAGCTCATGCCGAAGTGCGTGTGGAAGTCGATGGCGCCGTGGGCGTCGTCCACCACGCAGCGCAGCCCGCCCGACCCATCGACCTCGAAGTACGGCAGCCGGGCCAGGTCGCCGTAGCTGCTGAAGTGCGTCGGCAGCCTGGCGTCGCCGTAGGTCGCGGGGCCCGTGGGCTGCGAGGCTTCGCGGGCGTCGTCGACGCTGATCGGACGAAAGCACCCCGCGAGCGGTGCCGCCAACGCCGAGGCGGTGAGAATCCTCAAGAGCTCGCGCCGGTTCCAGTCGGGTTGCGGGTCGCCGTCCGTCGCCTCGTCGCGAGGTCGTCGAGCGTCGCGGTCGCGCTTCTTCATGTCCGCAGCCTCGCAGGAGAACGTCTTTGGCGCAAGTGTCCGTTGCACCCGCCGCTCCTACGACAGCCGGCGGGACAACCGGGCGAACTCGGGATCGAAAGGAAACTCCACCGCCACCCGCGCCGCGAAGGCCCGGCGCTGCTCCTTCGGCAGGGCCCGGCGCTTGAGCACGCGGTAGACCGCGGCCGCCCAGGCCGTGCGCGTGGGCTCGCGGTCGGGGATGTGGGCGGGCGCGGCCAGCAGGTCGCACGCCGGCCCCTCGAGCCCCTTGTCGAGCAGGAGGCGGGCCACGCCCAGGGCCTCGCCCGGATCGCGGTAGCGCCCTTCGAGCAGGCGACCGCCCACGTCTTCGAGCAGCGCCACCATCGAGAGCACGTCCTTGAGGTTGTGCTCGAGCACGGCGAGCACGCCGTCGAGCACGCCGCGGTGCAGGAAGTCGAAGTAGATGGCCGGGATGAGCGAGCCCGCCACGTCGTCGTGGCGCTCGAGGCCGAGGACGCCGCGCTCGACGTGCTGCAAGGTGACGCGCTCGAGGCGATGCCTCCAGAGGCGACGCGCCAGGTGCAGCAGGTCGAGGTGGGGCAGCAGGCGCGGATCGAGCTCTTCGTGGCGCGCCGGGTAGTGAAGCAGCAGGCGCGAGCGCAGGATGTGCAGGTCGAAGCTCTTGCCGTTGAACGTGACCAGGTAGGGGTGGCGCCGCAGGAATCCGAGCAACACGCGGAACGCCAGGGGCTCGTCGGCGGGCTCGGGGATGAAGAGGCGCGTGCTGACGACCGCGGTGGGCGTGACCGTCGCGAGGCCGATCACGAAGGCGAAAGTGCCCACGCCGTGCGAGAGGCCGGTGGTCTCGGTGTCGAGGAAGAGCAGTCGGTCGCTGGCGACCGCCAGGAACTCGCGGGCGCCGGTGTAGCGCGCCAGCACATCGGGCACGGCGCGGCCGCCCGCGGCGAACAGCTCGTCGAGGCGGGCCGGGTCGTGGCGCCGCCGCTGCACCAGCAGGCGCTGGTTCCCGAGCCGGACGAGCCGGGCACCGGCCGCGCGGGCCAGGTTTTCGAGGTCGCGCTCGCGGCGGCGGCGCTCGGTGGTTTCGAGGCGCGCGAGATCGAGCGGGGGCAGGTCGGGCTCGGCGTCGTCGCGGGCCAGGGAGCGGGTCTCCAACAGCGCTAAGAGATCCAAACGACCCTCGGTGTGTAGGGGCAATTCACGAATTGCCCAGCGCCCGCAGCAACGCCACCGCGTTGCCCTTCAACCCCGCGTAGTACAGCTGGAACGGCCCGATGCACGAGGGGCAGCCGTGCTCGCAGGCGCAGGCCTCGAGGAGCGAGAGGGCGCGCGCGACCAGCTCGGCGTGGCGCTCGAAGAGCTCGTCGCCCAGCCCGATGCCCCCCGGGTAGACGTCGTACAGGTAGACCGTGGGCTCGAAGTCGGGGGGCAGCTCGGGGTTCTTGCCCGAGAGCCGCACGAAGGTCTCGCCGCTCGGATCGCCCACCGCCCGGCCGAGGTCGCGCACGTCGCACATGAGCAGCACCGCGGCCAGGTGCAGCAGGGCGTGCGAGGCGCCGAGCACCGCGTCGACCACCTCGGCGGGCCCGAGCTTCAGGCCGTCTTGCAGCGCCCGCGGCACCGTGAACCAGCAGGCCATGGTGTGCACGTTGCGCTCGGGCAGCACGACCTCGCCGTAGCCCAGGTTCTCGTTGGTGTAGAGCTTGATCTTCTTGAAGCCGATGACCTTGCGCGTGACCTTGACGTCGCCCTTCGAGAGGGTGACGGGGCCGGCCTCGCGGCGCTCGTCCTCGGCCAGCACCTTGACCTCGCTGTACTCCATGGCGTCGGTGTAGTAGTCGACCTCGACGGGCTCGACGTAGGCGCGGTGGCCCTCGAAGTCGAGCTGCTTCACCTGGAACGGCTGGCCGTCGACCGTGTAGATGGCGTTCTCGTGCAGTTGGCTGAAGGCGCCCTCGTAGTCGACCTCGGCGATGACCTTGTTGTCGTGCTTGCGGTCGAGGACCGTGAAGTTCTCGCCGGGGATGGCGCGGAGCCCCACCTGGTTGGCCGGGAAGGCGCGGTCGGACCAGTAGAACACGCCGTCGCGCGGGTTCACCACGCGGTGCCGGGCCAGGTAGTCGAGCACGCCCGTGGTGTTCTTGGCCCCGAAGCGACCGAGGGGCTCGTCACGCTGGAACGGAAGCTCGAAGGCGGCGCACTTCACGTGCTCGGCGGCGATGAACACGTTGTCGGGGTTGGTGCGGGCGCGCTCGGGGGCGCGGTCGATGATGAGCTCGGGGTGCTCCATCAGGTACTGGTCGATGGGCGACGAGCGCCCGATGTAGACGGTGAGCGAGTCGCGCTTCGAGCGCCCCGCGCGCCCCGACTGCTGCAGGAAGCTGGCCACCGAGCCGGGGTAGCCCACCACGAAGGCCACGTCGAGGTGGCCGATGTCGATGCCGAGCTCGAGCGCGTTGGTGGCCACGACGCCGAGCACCTTGCCGGTGCGCAGCCCCTGCTCGATGGCGCGACGCTTCGAGGGCAGGTAGCCCCCGCGGTAGCCCTGCACGAGCTCGGGATCGAGGTGCTGCTTCGCGAGCTCGGCGCGCAGGTAGCGCAGCAGCACCTCGACGTTCAGCCGGCTCGACGTGAACACGATGCTGGGCAGGCCGTTGGCGATGGGCGTGGACACGAGGCGCACGGTCTCGAGCAGGTACGAGCGGCGCAGGTTCAGCGCCACGTTGACCACGGGCGGGTTGTAGAAGACCACGTGCCGCTGGCCCGAGGGCGCGCCGCTGCGGTCGAAGAGGGTGACGGGCTCCTCGATGAGGCGCTCGGCGTGCTCGGCGGGGTTCGCGATGGTGGCCGAGCAGAGGATCCAGCGCGGGTTGGCCCCGTAGTGGGCGCACACCCGCTTGAGGCGCCGGATGACGTTCGTGAAGTGGCTGCCGAACACGCCGCGGTAGGTGTGGATCTCGTCGACGACCACGACCTGCAGGTTCGAGAAGAAGCGCGCCCACTTGGTGTGGTGGGGCAGCACCCCCGCGTGCAGCATGTCGGGGTTCGAGATGACCACGTTGCCGTGCTCGCGGATGGCCGTGCGCGCGTCCTGGGGAGTGTCGCCGTCGAAGGTGTGGGTCTTGGCGGGCAGCCCGGCGGCCTCGGACAACTCCTTGAGCTCGGCGTACTGGTCGGCGGCCAGGGCCTTGGTGGGGAAGAGATAGAGCGCGCGGGCGTGCGGGTCTTCGACCAGGCGCTGCAGCACCGGCAGGTTGTAGACGAGCGTCTTACCCGAAGCCGTGGGTGTGGCGAGCAGCACGTTCTCGCCCGCGCGGAAGGCGTCGACGGCCGCTGCCTGGTGCGTGTAGAGCTGGGCGACGCCGCGCGCCGTGAGGGCGGCCGCCAGGCGCGGGTCGAGCCAGGACGGGAAGGGGGCGAACGCGGCCGGGCGCGCCGGGAGGTCGAAGGTGTGGCGCAGGTTCTCGCGCAGGGACTCGTCCTCGCGCCAGAAGCCGAGCAGGTCCGAGACGTCCATGGAACACCTGAACATCTTTTCAGGTAATCTAGCGGGTGGCCGCGATGCGGTCAAGTTGAAGTCTCGACGGGCTTCGGTACACTCGTGGCGATCCGGAACGAGGAGAGGAGGACGAATGAAGAGCTTGAGGGGCCTGCTGGTGGCGCTGGTGGTGGCAAGCTGTGGCGCCGATCCGGCGGCCGAATCGGCCTTCCCCGGTGAACTGGGGGCGCCGTGCACCACGCGCGAAGACTGCGACGAGGGCCTGCTCTGCACCCTCGAGTACGACGCGGACGCCGACTACTCGGACTGCTTCATGCCGTGCACGGGCGAAGGCGGCACCTGCCCGGCGGGCTCGTTCTGCGCGCTGAGGGCTTCCGCCGAGGACCCCTACCCGTGGGTCTGCCGGCGCGAATGCAACGAGGACGCCGGGTGCTTCGAGCTTCACCCCGACGCGACGGCGTGCAAGGAGTTCACGGGGAACCCCGCGGGCAAGAAGAGCTGCGGGATCAAGGGGTAAAGCTCTACGGGCCAGCGTGCACCGCACGACCGGCAGGGCCTCGAGCGCCT